>JBAROV010000224.1:0-144516 GCA_049642465.1 Vicinamibacterales bacterium | reverse complement strand
GATCCTCACCCTGCTCGTCTTCGCGGAGAATCTGGAGTTGGAAGCTTTCCGTCGCCTCCTCGAGGACTCGTTGCGAACTTTCGCTCTTCTTGAGAATCGACTGGATGGCGGTTGGTGTGCCAACCGTGACCTTGATCGGTGTAGCCAGCAGGACCGCCAGCTCGTCAATCATCGGCACGTCTGTTGGATCCGACACGACAATGACCAGTGACTGCCCCTCCCTCCGATACGGCACGAACCCGTAACGCAACATCAGGTCCGCGGGTATCGCCCGGAACAGTTCGTGATCGATGCTGAACTGGGAGAGCTCGACAAATTCGAAGCGATAGCGCTCGGCCAGATGCTTTGCGTGCGCCGTTTCAGCGGCCTGTTCGGCAGCCGTGGTCTCGGGAACACCGATGTACAGATCGCTGTCAACGCCGTTGGTGGTGGTTGTCTTTCCGTTTGCCATTACTCGTTGTCTAAAAGGCCGCGATGTTAAAGAGGGGCATGTAAAGCGACAGCAGCAGCCCGGCGATGACCAGCCCCATGACGATCAGCAGGAGCGGCTCGATCAGGGTGATGAAGCGGCCCAGGTTCGTTTCGATCTCCTCGTCGTAGAAATCCGCCAGACTGTTCAGCATCTCCTGCAGAGCGCCCGTCGATTCCCCTACCTCGACCATCTTGATCGCGACGTCCGAGAACGCGCCCGTATCGTTCATCGCAGCGGCAAGCGCGCGGCCTTCGCGTACCTGCTGTCCGGCCACTTGCAGTTCCCGCGCGATGTATCGGTTTTTGATCGATCGCGCCGCGACTTCAAGCGCATTGACCAGCGGAATGCCCCCGCCAAGCAAGGTAGCGAGCGTCCGGGCCGCCTGAGAAATTGAAAACTTCCGCGCAACCTGGCCCAGCCCGGGCACCCGTAGAATCCACCGATCGAACAACTCACGCTGGCTGGGTTGCTTGAGCCAGGCCCACAACGCGAACGCACCGCCAATGATCGCCAACAGAATCAGCCACAGATACGAACGCACGATTTCCGACACCGCTACGATCATTCGCGTAGAGAGCGGCAAGTCCTCGCCGAACTGCTCGTAAAAGGCCGTGAACGCCGGCACGACCTTGAGGACGATGATGCTGACTACGACCAGAGAAAGAGCCAGGAGAATTGCGGGATACACCAGTGCGGCTACGGTCTTGCGACGGACCGTGGCGACGACCTTGACGTAGGCGACATACCGCCGGATGACCTGCTCCAGGCTGCCACTCTTTTCTCCAGCGAGCAACGACGCCGTGTAGACGCCGGGGAACAACGTGCCGTGGGCCTCGAACGCCTCAGACAACGAACTCCCTCCCCTGACCCGCTCGTACACGTCGTCAAGTACAGACTTGAAGAGGACGTTGGCCACGCGGCGGCGCAGGATGTCGAGCGACTGGACGAGTGCCATGCCAGCTTTGAGCAGCGTCGCCAGTTCCTGGTTGAAGACGAGGAATTCGCGAGTGGATATCCGCGACCGTCGGGGGAGCGGCAGGGTCCCGAGCGCCATCCGTCCGGCTCGCTGAATGCCAAGAACGTAAAGCCCCTTCTCCTCGAACTCTCGTCGGAGACGGGCTTCGCTCTCGGCGACGTAGACGCCTTCGAATACTTCACCCCCGGGCGTCCCGAGCCGGCAGCGGAACTCCATGTTACGGGTTGGCCTCCGAGCCTTCGGCGCAAGCTCTTGTCACTGTGGACATTATCGGCAGATTAACCTGCAAATTATATAACAGCGCTGACCCTCCGTCCGTCGTTCAGGACGCGCAGCATCTTCAAGGTTAGACAGGCAAAACCCGCCTGTGGCCGTCGAAAAAGGAAAAAGGGGGGAAAAGGGAAAAGGGAAAAGGGAAAAGGGAGAAGGGAGAAGTTCCCCTCTCCCTTTTCTATTTGCCAGCCAGCGAGAGAATCTTGCTGACGTAATTCCGTGTCTCGCGGTAGGGCGGAATGCCGTTGAATTTCCTGACCGCCCCTTCGCCGGCGTTGTACGCCGCCAGCGCCAGCTCGACGCCGTAGGTTTCGATGAGGGTCTTCAGGTGCTTCACGCCAGCGGCAATGTTCGCCCTCGGGTCGTACGGATCGCGCACCTTGTACTCGCGGGCGGTGGAAGGCATCAGCTGCATCAGGCCCTTGGCGCCCTTCGGGGAACGTGCGCGAGGACGGTATCCGGACTCGACCTGAATGAGCGCGCGAACCAGGTTCGGATCGACTCCGTGTGCCTCAGAGATGCTGGCGATGAGTTCGTTGTACGGCGTCTCGGTGGTGACGCTGTTTTGCTCGGGCGGGGCGTCCACGACCGGTTCCGGCTCCGGGTACGGCACCTCGTCAGCGACGATCTTGTCGATGAGCGACTTGTCAATATTCACGTCGCCGCCACCACGAAGGGTGAGGACGATCCTGTCACCATCAACGCGGTGTCCCTTGACGGAGAGCGTACGGCCGGACGTCAAGTGGACGATCTCGGCGTGTGCGGATGCGGCAAGTCCAACGCAGGCGACCGCCACCCCCACACAGACGCGAATACGGCAATTCATGAAGACAGACATCCTACCATCCCGTCGAGACCTCTGTCCAGAATCGCTACAGTCGAGGTTGTTGAGCCAGGGGAAAAAGCCCTCCTGAGGTGTAGCGCTAGATTACTTAGGCTCGACGAACGCGTGGAAGACGCGAATGCCGAGCTCACGCGGGTCGCCGCCGCCAGGCTTGAAGGTTTTATCGACCTCGATGACGAGTTCCGACATGTCGCCGGTGCCGAACTGGGCAGCCGAAACCGGGAACGTGATGAGCGTCCGTTCCCTCGAGGCCGCCGGGAATGTGCCGATCGGCTGGCCGGCCACTCGCACCGTCACTTGCTGGGGAGGCGTGAAGAGATCCGTTCGAGCGTCGTACTCCAGATAGAAGGTGGCGTCCTTCTTTGGATTTCGGAACGAAATCGTTCCGGCCTTCTGAGTCCACTGCCACTCCGACGCAGGATTGTCGACCGCAACCTCCGCCGGGTGCCACCCATCCTTATATATGAGGAAGATGTTTTCAGACTGCGGCAGCAGCTGAAACTTCGCCACTTCATATTCTCGCCGCGACACCTCGTTGCCGGCGATGGGTAGCCTGTTCTCATCGAGATACAGGCCCACGCGCACACGGGCTTCCCCGATATACGGGTAGTTGGGCACGAACACGGTCCGCGTGTACTCGACGGGCTGCCCGGCCTTCCACTGCGATGTCGGCACCGACGGCACGTGGTCGTCGTCCCACAAACGCTCGCCGTCCGGGTCGAGGACATGGACGAACACACGGTAGTCGCCTTCGATCTTGGCGCCCTGCGCGACGTCAAAGCGATACGTGAACTTGACGGGACTCCCGATGGCGACGCGATCCCGGCTCATGGAAACCGACACGGACGCAACCGGCGGCGTTTCGTCCCGCTTCCCGCGGCAAGCCGGAAGCATAGTGACGATGACGAGAAAGAGCGCACAGCCGACACTGCGCGCGCGAGCGCAATTCAATCCCCGACTCAATCCCCGACTCAATCTTGGATGCATGCGAAGTGGCCGCGATGGTACCGCAGTTGTTCGTCGTACGGCAATATGCTAGCCTTCGCAGGTTCAACAGGATCCAGTCAAAATGGCACTCGAAGCGCTCGGGATGATAGAGACGAAGGGTCTGATCGGATCGATTGAGGCCGCCGATGCAATGGTGAAAGCGGCCAACGTCGTACTGGTCGGCAAGGAATATATCGGCGCCGGATACGTCACCGTCCTCGTGCGGGGCGATGTGGGCGCAGTCAAGGCTGCCACTGATGCCGGCGCCGCCGCCGCTCGACGCGTTGGCGAGCTCATCTCCGTTCACGTCATCCCTCGGCCACATTCCGAAGTCGAAAAGGTGCTTCCGAAGGTCAAAGACGCAAAGGCGTCGTAAATGTCAGACCCTTCGACCGGCTCAGGGTCGTCCCGAGCGACGTCGAGGGACGACCGCGACCTCGCATCCGTCCAGGAAGCGCGGACGCTCGCCCGGAGGGCGAAAGACGCAGCGCCGATCCTCGCCGAACTCACGCAGGAACAAATCGACTCCATCGTTGACGCCATGGCGGCCGCGGTCACGCCGCAGGCCGAATCTCTGGCTGTGCTCGCCCACCAGGAGACGGGCTACGGCGTGGTTGCCGACAAGGTTCAGAAGAATCTCTTTTCGTCAGAGAAGGTCTACCGCTTCATCCGGCCGATGAAGACCGTAGGGGTGGTGGCCCGCCACGAGGATCGGAAGGTAATCGAGATTGCCGAGCCGTTCGGCGTGGTTGCGGCGGTCGTCCCATCGACCAACCCAACCTCGACAGCCATCTACAAGATCCTGATCTCGATTAAGGCACGTTGCCCAATCGTCCTGAGCCCCCATCCTGCCGCCGTTCGTTGCATTACTCGGGTTGCCGAAATCATGCACGAAGGGGCGCGGAAGGCCGGCGCGCCTGAAGGCGCGATCAATTGGATGACGACGATAACCCTCGAGGGCACTCAGGAGTTGATGAAGGCTCGCGAAACAGCCGTCATCCTCGCGACGGGTGGCATGGGACTGGTCCGCGCGGCATACAGCGCTGGAAAGCCTGCCTACGGCGTGGGGCCGGGCAATGCCCCGGCCTATATCGAGCGCAGCGCCGACGTCGTCAAGGCCGTTCGCGACATCGTCACCGGCAAAACCTTCGACAACGGCGTGCTGTGCTCCTCGGAAAACTCGGTCGTGGTCGATGCGCCACTCGTGGAGGAGGTCAAGCGGCAGTTCGCGGCGAACGGCGGCCACTTCATGTCGTCGTCAGAGATTGAGGCAGTCGGGCGGGTCCTGGTTTCCCCTCAGCGGTTGCCCAACCCCGCGCTCGTTGGACGTCCGGCCACGTACATTGCGCAGCAGGCTGGAATCACCGTGCCGCCGCACACGCGTGTACTCCTGGCGGAGCTGGCTGGCGTGGGGCGCGATTACCCGCTGTCGATCGAGAAGCTCTGTCCCGTCCTCTCGTTCTACGTCGTCAGCGACTGGCGCGAGGGCTGCGAGCGCTGCAAACAGATTCTGCGTTACGGCGGGATGGGACACACGATGTCCATCCACTCTCGCAACGACGAGATCATTCTGCAATTCGGCCTCAAGAAGCCCGCCTACCGCATCGTCGTCAATACGCCGACGACGCATGGATCGATTGGTCTGACGACAGGTCTGGATCCGTCGATGACGCTGGGGTGTGGTGGCTACGGCGGGAATATCACGTCCGACAACATCTCCCCGCGGCACCTGCTCAACATCAAGCGGCTCGCTTACGAGGTCACCCCGGCAGTTGTCAGGCCGCAACCGGTCGCACAAACGAACGCTGGCGCGGCGCCGCTGCCACGAGCGCCCGTCGTGGCGCCTTCACGGGGAATCGCGGCCGAGTCCCTGGCCAGGCGGATTGACCAGTTCCTCGTCTCGCGAGGGTATACGCCGCCTGCGGCTGACCGGCCGGCAGAACACCGGCCCGACCAGACAGCGGAACGAGCCGAATCCACCCCTCCCCGGGCGCCTGAACTGGTGGCTGAAAAAGCTGCAGACTTCGTCTGCGAAGAAGACGTCCGGCAAGCCCTGCGGCAAGGGCGCAAAATCGTGATCGGCGATCGCTCAATTGTTACTCCGGCGGCAAGGGATCTTGGCGAACAGCACCGTTTGTTTGTCGAATCGGGGCTGCGACGCTAGTCGGCTTAGGCGCGTTACTGTTGAGCCAATTGGCCTTAAGGTTGACCTGGATATCGGCTAAATGCTATGCTGGCCGCCCCAGCATTACTCAGGGTTTCCCACGCGTCGGGGAATACGCAAACTGTCGTTGCCGGCACTGGCCGACCACAGTCTTGAAATGGGAGTCTCCGGGGATGGGTTCGCGCAAGCGGTGCGCAAGACCACCTGGAGGGGACCTCAACAGGGCATTTGGCTTGCACAACGACGAGCTCGTGCATAAGCCCGACGTCCTCACGGGAGCGCCTGCGATGAAGCCCATGCGTGCCCGGCTGCTGCTGGCAGCCTTCGGAGTCGCGACAATCGTTGCCACAGCGGCTTGCGGTTCGAACCCGAAACCGCAGAAGCCCGTCATGCCATCGAAGGCACCTGCGGCGGCGATCCCGGCGCCGACACCTCCGCCTCCCGATCCGATCACGACGCTCATCGCGACGTCCCAGGCCCACTTTGCGGCCGGCGAGCGTGAGCTGAAGCTCGGACACCTGGATAGAGCTCGGTTTGAATTCGACCGCGCGATAGACGTCCTGCTCGAGTCCCCTTACGGCGGCCGCACCGATGCGCGTCTGCGCGAGCATTTCGACCGCCTTGTCGATCGCATCAACGCTCATGAGGTGACCGTCCTGGCGCAGGGGGACGGGTTTGCGGAAAGCAAGTCGGAGCCCGCCTCCATTGACGAACTGCTGAAGATTGCGACGTTCCCGAAGCCGGCTGCCGACGCCGAAACCACGGCGGCGGTTGAAGCGGACCTGGCCGCAACCAAGCACGACGTTCCCATTCCGCAGAATTCGCGAGTGCTTGCCTACGTCGAATTGATGCAGGGACGGCTTCGCGATTACATCGCCGAAAGTCTGACGCGCGGCACCAAATACCTGCCCATGATTCAGAACGTCTTCAGGGCCGAAGGGCTGCCGCTCGATCTCGCTTACATCCCCATCATCGAAAGCGGATTCAAGCCAACGGCGCTGTCGAAGGCGAATGCCAAGGGACCGTGGCAGTTCATGAAGCCAACGGCGCGAGAGCAGGGCTTGAAGTTCGACTGGTATATCGATGAGCGCGCGGATCCGGAGAAAGCGACGATCGCCGCCGCCAAGTACCTGAAGTCGCTCCACAGACTCTTCAACGGCGACTGGCACCTGGTGCTCGCGGCTTACAACGGCGGGCTGGGGCGCCTGCAGCGCGCGCTCCGGCGTTCCGGGCGTGACGATTTCTGGTCGCTCGCTCAATCGTCCAAGTATCTGCCGCGTGAAACGCGCGAGTACGTTCCGCTGATTCTTGCTGCCATCGTCGTGGCCAAGAACCCGGCGCAGTACGGATTCAACATTACGCCAGCCGACCCGATTGAATATGAAAAGGTCGCGGTGCCCCGCGCGATCGACCTCCGTCGTGTGGCGGAGTGGACCGGTTCATCGATTGATGAAATCCAGTCGCTGAACCCGGAACTGCGCCGGTGGACGACCCCGGTACGCTATCCGCAATACGAGGTCAAAGTGCCGCTCGGCACGGCCGACCAATTCACCACTCGCCTCGCCTCGGCCTCGCCGACCGAGTTCGTTTCGTTGAACTGGTACACGGTCAAGCGCGGTGAAACGCTGACATCGATTGCGCGGAAGCTGCGCGTCAGCCGCGCGGAGCTCGCGGGCGCCAATCACCTGTCGGTGAAGGCGCGCGTCAATCCCGGCCAGGGCCTCATCATTCCACGCGCCCCGGCAACGCTGCTCGCCGCGCGAACCGAGCGTACCGCGCCATCGGAAGTGGCCTCTCGAGCGATAACCGGCAGCGCACGAGTGGCAGCAACAACCCCCGTTCGGGCGTCAAGCGCTCCGGTCACCTATCGGGTCAAGAGGGGTGACACTCTTTCGTCCATCGCTCGCCTGTTTGACACCACCGTCGAACGCATCAAGAGCCTGAATCGCCTGAGCGGCTCGCAGATTATTCCGGGCACCAGGCTGACGATCCGAGCGCGCTGAACACGTCGTCAGTATTTCGTACTCCTCCTGGCGACACCGTCGCAGAAACTGCGACGGTTGACCCCATTTGGCCAGCTAAGTTCCTGTAAACCGAAACGACGAGTCGCTTGCATTCCCGTGCGGCGTGCTTGCGCGCGTACGAACCGCGGCGGTCTTCGGCATCGAGGCCTACACGATCCACGTTGAAGTAGACGTCTCGTTTGGACTCCCCGCCTTCACGATGGTTGGACTTCCGGACGCCAGCGTTCGCGAGAGTCGCGATCGCGTGCGGAGCGCCATCCGCAACTCCGGGTTCACGTTTCCGCCGCACCGGATCACGGTGAACCTGGCACCAGCGGACGTTCGAAAGGAAGGCGGGTCCTTCGACCTGCCAATTGCTGTTGCCGTGCTCGCCGCTGCCGGTCTGCTCCACCGCCGCGACGTGGACGATGTGCTGCTCATTGGCGGATTGTCGCTCGACGGCAGTATCCAGGCAGCGCGAGGTGTGTTGCCGGTCGCAGCAGCGGCGCGCCGCGAGCGCTTTCGGGCGCTGCTGCTGCCACGGTCCAACCACGGCGAGGCTTCTGTCGTTGCTGGTCTCGAGCTGTACGCCGTCGAATCACTGACGCAGGCCGTCGCGGCGCTCAACGATCCCAACGCCTACCGAGCCCCCCCGTCCGCGCCCCCTGCCCAGATCGAGCACTCCTCCCCCGACGGCGACTTTGCAGATGTGCACGGACAACTACTGGCTCGAAGAGCGCTTGAAATTGCGGCGGCCGGTGGTCACAACACGCTGCTCGTAGGCCCCCCGGGTTCGGGCAAGACGATGATGGCGAGGCGCGTGGCGGGGATCCTGCCACCCTTGACGTTCGACGAGGCGCTCGAAGTTACGTCCATCCACTCCGTTGCGGGATTGATTGCACCCGGGAGCGGTGTCATGACGCACCGGCCGTTTCGGGCGCCGCACCACACCGCGTCGGATGTCGCGCTGGTCGGAGGTGGCTCGCTCCCCCGCCCCGGAGAGATCAGCCTCGCCCACCATGGCGTCCTGTTCCTCGACGAGATGCCGGAGTTCAGCCGGCGCGTGCTCGAAGTGCTCCGCCAACCGCTGGAGGAGGGCTGCGTGCGCATTGCCCGCGCTGCAAGAACGGCCCTCTTCCCGGCGCGTTTCATGTTGATTGGGGCGATGAATCCGTGTCCGTGCGGGTATCTCGGCGACGAGTCACGCGCCTGTCGATGCACGCCAGTCCAGGCGGAGCGCTACGCGGCACGATTGTCGGGACCGCTTCGCGATCGCATCGATTTGTCAGTCGTGGTCAGCGCCGTTTCCGCGCGCGACCTGGAGCGGCCTGCCACAGGCGAGCCGTCCGAGAGGATTCGAGATCGCGTCGTTCAGGCGAGAATGCGACAGTTCGCGCGCGGGGGACGGCTCAACGCGCAACTGCAGGGACGTGCCCTTCGAGCTCACGTCGCACTGGACGCGGCGGGCAGGCGGATGCTGGCGAAGGCGCTGGAGAAGCTCGCCATGACCGCACGAGGCTTCGATCGCTTGTTGCGCATCTCCCGGACGATCGCAGATCTCGAAGCCTCTGACGTGGTCTCGGCCGAGCATTTGGCCGAAGCGCTGCAGTTCAGAGGGACTGAGTAGTCTCGGGGCTCGGACCAAAGACTAACGACTAGCGACTAGCGACTAGACTTATGTTCCGTTCGGGGATTGCGCCAGCTGTTTCCGCGCGTCGTCTGCGCCGTTGAAGTCCTTGCTGATTTCAAGCGCGCGTTGCAGCTCGCTCCGGCCTCGCTGTTTGTCGCCGCTTTGGAGATATGCGAGACCGAGGTGGTAGTGATACACGGGATTGTTCGGGCTCCGCTCGACGGCGCGGCTGAACGAGGCAATCGCATCGCCGGCCGCTCCTTTACGCAATTGGACCCACCCGAGCGTGTCCTCCCCTTCCGGCCGGCGTCGAAGTTGATCTTTTGCCACGCGCGCCAGGCGCAGCGCCTCATCCAGCCGCCCGTCTTCGGCATACATCCACGCGAGATTATTGGCGGCAATGCCGGCGCGGGGATCGCGGGCGACGATCGCTTCGTATACTTGCTTCGCTCGCGCACGATCGCCTCGCGATTCGTGCAGCATGGCGGCCATCGTGCGAGGACCGGTGGGCGACGGCGATCGTTCGGCGATGGCTTCGTATTGCTCGATCGCTTTATCGAGGCGCTTCTGCGACACGTAGAGACGCCCAAGCAGTTCGTAGGCCTCGAGGTGCGTGGCGTCGGACGCGACGACCGACTGGAGGATGCGTTCAGCGTCCGCCGCTTTTCCTGCCGTCAGTTCCACGCGCGCCGCGAGCACATCAAGCGTCTTGTTTCCCGGCGCCGCTCGCCGCCAGCTGTCCACCTGCGATCGTGCTTTCTCGACCTCTCCGGCCGCCAGGTGCGTTGCGACGAGACCGGACTGGGCCTCGATCGAGTTCGGCGCCTGCGTCAAGGCCTCGTTGAATGATTTTCTCGCCGCGTCAAACTGCTTTCGCTCGAGCGCCACCCAGCCCATTTCGACATGAAGCGGCGTGGACTTCGGGTGCGCCGCGACTCTCGACGAGAGCTCCGCCCAGGCCTTCGCCACATCTCCCTGTGCCCTCAGACTGCGTGACACGAGAATCGCCGCTTCGGGACTATCAGGCCGTTGCTGAGCGGCATCACGAGCCGCGGTGAGCGCACCTGCCGCTTCGCCACGCGCGAGCCGAAGCCTGGAAAGCTGAAGCTGCGCGCCGGTGGCCCGGGGCGACAGCCGCGTGACTTCCTCGAACGCCTTTTCAGCTTCGTCAAATTTGCGATCCGCGAGCGCCGCCAACCCAACGGTGTAGTGGGTGCTTGGCAGGGTCGGATCGGCCTTCACCGCTTCTCGCGCTTGAACCAACGCATCGGCAATCGCCCCATCGGCCATGAGCATGCGCGCCTTCGCGACCCGCGCTTCTGCATTGCGCGGCCGCTCCTTCAGCATCCGGTCCAGGATCTTGTGCGCCTCAGGTTTCCGCCCGCCGGCGTAGGCGAGCGACGCGCGACGGAGGCGCGCAGCCTGTACCGTGCTCACGTCAGCAGACTTCTCCAGCGTGCCGATGAGTTTTAACGCGTCCTCTGCCCGCCCCAGTCCCATGTAGTAGTCGGCGAGCGCCAGCTGGCCCCGTGCGTCCGTCGCCAGCCTCTGGAAGTGCGGCTCGGCGAGCGGCGCGCGGTTCGTGCTCAGGTAGAGCAGCGCGAGCGTGCGATGCGCCGCCATGTTCTTGTCGTCGAGTGCGAGCGCAGCTTTCAGCGTAGATTCGGTCTCTTTGACGTTGCCGCTCGCCCATTGGAAGTTGGCGAGCGCCAGCCTCGCGTCTACGGATTGCGGCGCGAGCTCCACCGCCTTGCGAAATGCCGCCGCAGCCTCATCCCGTTCGCCGCCGACGAACTTCACCGCGCCAAGCGCAGTCCACGCGGGCGCGTAAGAAGGCTCGAGATTGATCGCCTGTTCGATCTGTCGGAGCGCGGACCCGGGTTCATTGAGCCCCGCGTGCGCGTTCCCGAGGAGGATGTGTGCGGCCACGTTCTTTGCATCTGCCTTGAGCGCCAGTTCGGCTCTTGTCCGAGCCGCCGAGAACTCTCCAGCCACGAGCAGAAGGGTACCCGCCCTGATCTGCGCGTCGACGTTGGACGGATCCATGTCCGCGGTCCGCGCGTACTCGGCGTAGGCGTTGACGTAATCGCCGCCCGCTTCGTAGGTCTTCGCCAGCTTGTAGTGGGGCTCCGGCCAGTCCGGACGCGCCTTGATCGCGTTACGGTACTGAATGATGGCTTCGTCGCGATTGTTCTTCGCGGCGTACTCGTCGCCGCTCGCCACGTACTTCTGCGAGGTCGCAACCGGGTCACGCGAGCACGCTGAAGCCAGAAACCCGACGGCGAGCACGGCGATGAGACGACAGCCAACCGACATGACAGTTGCCCTTCCCTAAATCACTCGAGCGTCCCGGCGTCTCTTGCGAAGAGCGGCCAGACCACCGAGGCCGGACGCGACCCGCTGCTAAGGCAGATGCTGCGTCAATCCTGGAAAAACGGCCGTGGTGAAGGCGGACAACTCGTCAAAGGCCGACGCGGCCTCGCCGACGACAGGGGTAATCATCCGCACCAGCGATCCGTTCGTCCGGCCGAGCGTGGCCGCATCGAACATCAGCCACAGCTTGTTCGCGTACTCGTTTGCGACAACACGCCCGCGCCCTTGGTACCAGTAAATGACCGCTTGCCGCTCGATGCCCTTCTGAATGAGATAGCGATTGACCGGAATCTGCGTCCCAGCCGCATCAATGGTGACGCGCTCGAAAGCCACTGGCCGCCACCCCGCGCCGGGCAGGCAATTCTGCGGAGAGTGAATCGTGTCCCCCTGCCGCTGACTCGCGTAGTAGCCGACATAGATGGCGACCGATGGATGGCCATCGCGGACGTAATGACGGTTGATGTAGTCGTCCACGCCGAGCGCCGTGACAACGTCGTCGTCGAACGGAGCGGCATCGCGGCCATGCCAATTGGCGATCGTCATCGGAAGTTGCGAGAGCGACGTTCTGGCAACTTCGACTTCTTGACGCGACGCCCCTGAGGCGTACACGCCGGCACCAGCGATCAGGGCTACGAGGATCAGCGCGCGGGCGACCATCGTGCCTCCATCCACCGCTCCCGTCGCACGCGCGCCATTTCGAGCAGCCGTTGCAGCGCCAACAGCCCTCCCAGCGACACGACAAACACCATCCATCCTGAGAATGAATGGAAGAACCCTTCAGCCGCCGCGGGACTTACCCAGTACGCCGCCAGGCCGGTGCCTGCGACCCGCGCAGCGTTCGCGATGATGGCGATCGGTACGGCCGCCAGCGCAATCGCGACACGGGCTCCAGTGCGCCGTTCGGTGAAGTAGCCCAACACGATCGCAAGCATCAGCAGCGACATGAGCGATCGAATCCCCGAGCACGCTTCAGCGACCTCGAGGGCGCGCCCAGGGACATGAAGAATGTTGCCCTCGCGGAGGACCGGCACGCCCGCCGCGGCGATCACTACCTCGCCGGTGCGCGAGGCAATCCCCTGCAGCGGAAAGGTGATTTGGTTGAAGATGATCGACGGCAGCGGAATCATCAACAGGAGAAACGCCAGTGGGAATACGACGATCCGAAGCCGCTTCCACCCGCCGAGGAAGAGCACCGACCCGGCGAGGACGCCGATGAGGGACACGCGCGTCAGGTAGAGTTCGGCGCCAAAACGGCCGGCAATGAACACGAGCAGGCTCGCTGCCGTGAGCGCAAGACCGGCATACGAAGGCTTCGCCGTCGCCTTCCGGAACGCGGCCCGACGCTCCCATATGAAGTACGCCGCCAGTGGAATGACGAAGAACCCGTGGGAAAAATCATCGTCGCGCGCCCATTGGCGGGCGAGCGACGTCAGCGTCTCGGCATAGAGCGCCGCGATGGAAACCGCCACAGCCGCGATTGCGGCAACGCTCCGACCGCCCATCGATCTCACGCGCTCACGCGCTCACGCGCGGCGCGCGTGCTTGCGGCGGCGATATGCGCCGGCGATCCCGGCGAGCCCCGTCCCAAGCAGCAGCATCGACGCCGGTTCTGGGCTGTGGGCTGCATCCAAGCCACCATTGCCTGTGCTGAGGCGCACCAGGAATCCTCGCTGGCCGATGCGATCGCGCAGCCCGAACGTCACCCGGGCCTCCTCCGCGCCGCTCAAACCGCTGAACATCAGGATGTCTCCCCGATGGGTCGTCTCGTCGGCCACTGCGGTCGCGCTGCCTCCGGCAAACGTCGCACTGCGCGCCAGACCGGAGTCCTGCGCGAAGCTGAAGCCGTCGAACATGTTCGATGACGAATACCCGTCCGGCATGTAAGCCGGCTGCGGCGTCGGATCCCAGGGGTCGTCCTCGTCGAGCGGATCCAGCACCTCGAGCCGGAGGTTGTCGAGGCCCGACGTATTCGTCACGTCCAGAACGACCGTATAGTCGACCTTGCGCGTGAGGCCATCAAAGTAAAAGATGGCGCTCGTGTTGGCTCCTGTCAGCGCAAGGTCCCCGATGTCAACCACGAGCTGGCCTTCATTGGCCGTTCCAATGTAGGTGGCATTCGCAGATGACGTCAGGCTCACACTGATGGGCTCCGCCCGAGCCGCTAGCGGCATGACCGCCATCAGCGCGAGCGCCATGCACGCACGTCGCATAGATACTTGCCTCCTTCCGACCTCGCAGGGTGCTTTAGTTGAATCCCTCTCGAACATTTTCCCGGCCGCTCCGATGTTCCGGTCGGCCCTTTGTCCGGCCCGATTCGCTCCGTAACCTCGGATAACCCCTTACAGCATCAACCGCTTGACCGCGCCCGCGAGACCCAAAAGCGCACTCCCGGACAGCAGCATCGCCGCCGGTTCACTCGGCGTTGCCTGGGACGCGATTGCGGCTCCGGCGGTAATGACCGAATCTCCGAAGGCCACCGCCGCCGCCACCATCGCGGCACACGCTAAGGCCAGCACCAACACCACTAATGCCCTCATTTCCTCACCCATTGCCCAACTCTGGTTCGTCTGTTTCGTACTCAGCCCAGTTTTTGAGACCGCAGCCGCCACAGTGCAAAGGCCCGTCCATATTCCAGGGAGGGCTGCGATGCCGGGCTCGCCCGCGGACCAGGCCTGCCATGTGGTTGTGCCCGCCCGCCTGCCTTGCCTCGCCTGACTGCATCTCGTACAATCGTCGAGACTACCCGCCTCCGCCCGTTCGGGCTGCGGCCCTTCGACAAGCTCAGGGCCGTCCTGAGCAACGTCGAAGGACGGCGAGGCAGGCTGCACATCCCTTCTAATGCTGGTCGATACACTGCTGGCGAAGGTCATCGGCACCGCGAACGATCGCGAGCTGAAGCGGATGCGGCCTTTCGTCGCCGAAATCAACTCGAAAGAACCCGACACTCAGCGGCTCTCTGACGAGCAGCTCCGGGCCAAGACGGCTGAGTTTCGATCCCGGAGAGCCGCCGGCGAAACGCTCGAGGACCTGCTGCCCGAAGCCTTTGCTGTCGTCCGCGAAGCCGGGCGCCGCACGCTCAACATGCGGCACTTCGACGTCCAGTTGATCGGCGGCATCGTCTTGCACCGCGGAAAGATCGCGGAGATGAAGACCGGCGAAGGCAAGACGCTCGTCGCAACGCTCCCTGCCTATCTCAATGCGCTCGAGGGGAAAGGCGTTCACGTCGTAACGGTCAACGATTACCTGGCGCGACGCGACTCTGAATGGATGGGCCGGATCTATCGCTTCCTGGGGATGACCGTGGGTGTCATCCAGCACGATCTCAACGATCAGGAACGCCAGGTCGCGTACAACTGCGACATCACCTACGGCACGAACAACGAGTTTGGTTTCGACTATCTCCGCGACAACATGAAGTTCGACCTCGCCAATTACGTACAGCGAGGACACCACTTCGCCATCGTCGACGAGGTGGACAGCATTCTCATAGACGAAGCGCGTACGCCGCTCATCATTTCAGGTCCGGCCGAGGAATCCACGGACCTGTACTACGAAGTCGATCGCATCATTCCAAAGCTCTCACCCGGCGCCGTCACACAGGGCAACGTCAAGGCCGAGGATCGTGAAGAGCTCGAAAAGACCGGCGACTACCTCGTCGACGAAAAGCACAAGACGGTCACGTTGACGGAAACCGGCATGGCCAAGTCCGAGCGAATGCTCGCACATCGTCTCCAGCCTGGCGGCCTCTACGATCCCGTCAACATGCCCCTGCTCCATCACATCAATCAGGCGCTCCGGGCGCACACGCTCTTCCGGCTCGACGTCGACTACATGATCAAGGACGGCCAGGTCGTCATCGTCGACGAATTCACGGGCCGTCTGATGCCCGGGCGCCGATGGAGCGACGGCCTGCATCAGGCGGTCGAGGCCAAGGAAAAGGTCAAGATCGAGCGCGAGAATCAGACGCTCGCCACGGTGACGTTCCAGAACTACTTCCGCAAGTACGGCAAGTTGTCGGGAATGACCGGTACCGCCGACACAGAAGCGGAAGAATTCGCGAAGATCTACAAGCTCGACGTCATGGTGGCTCCGACGAACCGCCCGCTGCGGCGCATCGAGGAGCCGGATTCGGTCTACCGCACCGAAAAAGAAAAGTACGAAGCCATCGTCGCGGACATCATCGAGAAGCAGCAGCAGGGGCGTCCCATTCTCGTCGGCACCGTGTCGATCGAGAAATCCGAGCGGCTCTCGAAGCTGTTAAAGCTGCGCGGCATCCGCCACGTCGTCCTGAACGCCAAGTATCACGCGCAGGAAGCCGAGATCGTCGCGCAGGCCGGGCGAAAAGGTGCCGTCACCATCGCCACGAACATGGCCGGCCGCGGCACCGACATCCTGCTGGGCGGAAACCCCGAGTTCATGGCACGCCAGCAGACTCTTGCCGACGAAATTGCTGACAAGCTGCCCAAGGGCCAGGAGAAGTTCGTAGACGATGAGGACTTCGTCTACTTCTATCACCTGGATCACTTTTACCGGGTGCCGCGGCAGGGGTACGAACGGATCTTCCAGGCATTCAAGAAGCAAACCGACGCCGAACACGACGAGGTGGTGAACGTCGGCGGATTGCACATCATCGGCACCGAGCGTCACGAAGCGCGGCGCATCGACAACCAGCTGCGCGGCCGTGCCGGACGTCAGGGTGACCCTGGGTCATCCCGTTTCTATCTCTCGCTCGAAGACGATCTGATGCGCATTTTTGGCTCGGATCGCATCGCGGGCCTGATGCAGCGCCTGGGGATGGAGGAAGGCGTCCCCATCGAGCACAAGATGGTCACCAACGCCATCGCTCGCGCGCAGAAGCAGGTCGAAGCGCAGAACTTCTCCGTCCGCAAACACCGCCTCGAGTACGACGACGTCATGAACAAGCAGCGCGAGAGCGTTTATGCGCTGCGACGGGAGCTGCTCGAGGGGCAGATTCACATCACCGAAGACGAATCCGTCGATACGCGCGGTTACCTGATGACCCTGGCCGAGGAGTTGCTCGACAGCACCGTCGAGAACTACGCCGGCGCGGACGTGGACATCGAGGACCGCGACCTCGACGCGATGAAGCAGGCCGTTGTCGAAATCTTTGGCGTCGATGCGGCCGAGCTGAACGCCATCGACGTCGAGGCGCTCAGCGCCGAAGACATCAGCGACGCGTACTGGACTCCCATCCTCCGCAAATACGAGAGCAAGGAAGCGCTGATCCCCACGGAGATTCTGCGGCGTGTGGAACGCGACATCATGCTGCAGATCGTCGATTCCCAGTGGAAGGACCACCTCTACAGCCTGGATCACCTGAAGGAAGGGATCGGACTTCGGGGCTACGGCCAGAAGGATCCGCTGGTCGAATACAAAAAGGAGAGTTTCGCGCTCTTCTCCGCGATGAAGGACCGCATCGAGGAGGAAATGGTGCGCTACCTCTGGCGTCTCACTCCCATGGTTGGTGACGACTCCGGTCAGGCGCCGGTCCGGCAGCCCACTCCTCGCCGGCCTCCGCAGCTCACGATGAGCGCCCACTCACCTGCGCCGTCACCGTTCGGAGCTATACGCGGCGGCTCCGCCAGCGCAGTCGCTGAACCACCGCGGCCCGCTCGCACGGGCGGCGATGATGTCGTAAAGCAGGTGAAGCGCGAGGAGCCGAAGGTCGGGCGAAATGACCCGTGTCCGTGCGGGTCGGGAAAGAAGTACAAAAAGTGCCATGGGGCGTAACGAAAAGGTGCCAAGGTGCCAAGGTGCCAGGGTGCACGGTGAGGCATGAATGGAAACGCGAACTGATGTTCTGAATACCGACCAGATTTCCATCGGCCTCACCACGGCGCTGACGTTTGACGATGTGCTGCTGGTGCCGCGGCATTCGAGTGTGCTGCCCAGCGCTGTGGACGTCTCGTCGTGGATCACGCGAAACATCCGCGTCAACGTGCCGCTGCTGAGCGCGGCGATGGACACGGTGACCGAGTCCCGGCTCGCCATCGCGATGGCGCAGCAAGGGGGCGTCGGGGTCATCCACAAGAACCTGACGATTGAAGAGCAAGCCTCCGAAGTCGACCGAGTGAAGCGCTCGGAGAGCGGCATGATCGTGAACCCCATCACGCTCTCGCCGCAAAACCGGATTTACGAAGCGCTCGAGTTGATGAAGAAATACCGGATTTCGGGCGTCCCCATCACCGAGGACGGCCGAAAGGAAGGGCGACTCGCGGGTATCCTGACCAACCGGGACCTGCGGTTCGAGACCAACCTCGACCGCCCCATCTCCGAAATCATGACCCGCGATCCGCTGTTCACGGTTCCCGTAGGAACCACGCTCGAACAGGCGCGGGAGTTCCTGCATCGCCACAAGGTCGAAAAGCTCCTGGTGGTGGACGACCGCTACATGCTGAAGGGGCTCATCACCGTCAAGGACATCCAGAAGATGATCAAGTATCCGAACGCGTGCAAGGACGCGCTCGGACGCTTGCGCGTGGGCGCCGCCATCGGCGTCGGGCGCGATGCGATTCAGCGAGCTGAAGCTTTGGCGGCTGCGAATGTCGACGTCCTCGTCATCGACACCGCGCACGGCCACTCGCAGGGCGTGCTCGACATGGTGAAGCGGGTTCGGCGGCAGTTTGCGAGTCTGGATCTCGTCGCCGGAAACGTCGCGACCGCGGAGGCCACGGAGGCCCTCATCGATCTTGGCGTGGATGCCGTCAAGGTCGGGATCGGCGCGGGATCGATCTGCACGACGCGGGTGGTCGCGGGCATCGGCGTGCCGATGATCACGGCGATCGCGGAGTGCGCGCGCGCGGCGGCCCGCCACAAAGTGCCAATCATCGCCGACGGCGGGATTCGCTATTCAGGAGACCTCACCAAAGCCGTCGCCGTGGGCGCCAGCTCCGTGATGATCGGCAGCCTTTTCGCCGGGACCGACGAAAGCCCCGGCGAACTCATCCTCTATCAGGGCCGAAGCTTCAAGGAGTACCGCGGCATGGGATCGCTCGGGGCAATGCGCCGAGGCAGCCGTGACCGTTACTTCCAGGACGAGTTCGATCTGGACGCGAATCCGGAGGCTGGCGAAAAGCTCGTGCCGGAAGGGATCGAAGGGCGCGTCGCCCACAAGGGCAGCGTCGCCGCGATGATCCACCAACTCGTCGGCGGCCTGCGCGCCGGCATGGGGTACTGCGGTTCTTCCGACATTCCCACTCTCCAACGCGACGCCAAGATGATTCGCGTCACCCCAGCCGGCCATCGGGAAGGCCACGTCCACGACGTAATCATCACGAAAGAGGCCCCGAACTATCGAGTTGAGTAGGCTTTGGTCTTTGGTCTTTGGTCTTTGGTCTAGAGACCAGAGACCAGAGACCAGAGACTAGAGACCAGAGCCCGGTCGCTTCACTCTGATCGACCGCCTGTCTTCTCCCGCATCTTCAATCCACACCTGAACCACATCGTCTGGCCGGCCCTCCCAGCGTTCGGCCCATTCGATGGCCACAATGCCGTCACCCGACACCAGTTCTTCCAGACCGAGATCCTGAACTTCGTTCGGTTCGAGCCTGTACAGGTCGACGTGATAGAGAGTGGCACGTGCCCCCGGGTATTCCTGCACCAGTGTGAACGTCGGGCTTGAGACTTCCTCGGCCGGCGCGCCGACGCCACGGGCGAGCCCTCGAACGAACGCGGTTTTCCCCGCGCCAAGTTCCCCGTACAACAGAACAACATCACCAGGCTGGAGTTCCGCCCCGAGCGACGCCGCAAGTTCCGTGGTTTCCTCTTCGCTGGTCGTCACCGAGGCGCTCACGATTCGCTCTTCGGGTACCGCCGTCCGAGGAGCTCTTGCAGCGCGGACCCGAGGTGCGATCCGATGTCGCTGGCAATGAGCGCGACGTCACTCTCCTCGCCGGCTGCCAGGTCCCCCGCCGATCCGTGAAGGTAGACGGCCAGCTTACAGGCGGCTTCGGCGTCGAGCAATTGCGCGACCCACGCCGCGATCATCCCCGTCAGCAAATCTCCCGTGCCGCCCGTCGCCATACCCGGATTACCCGTCAGGTTGACGAACGCGCGTCCGTCCGGGCTCGCCACAATCGTTCGGTGCCCTTTCAGGACGACGTGAGCTTTGTGGTCCGCAGCAAAGCGGCGCGCATGACCCAGGCGATCATGTTGGACGGATTCGATGGCCACACCGAGCAGCCGACTCATCTCCCCCGGATGCGGCGTCACGATCACGTCCACGCCGTCGCGGCCCATCAGTCGATCGGGATCTCCGGCGAAGGCGTTCAGGCCATCGGCATCGATCACCACGGGAACACCGGCTCGCTCGAGCAGCCCGTGCACGAAGGCAACGGTCCCCGGATCGCGACCGATGCCGGGGCCCACCGCAATGACATCGGCGTCGAGCTCGAACAAGCGATCGAGCGCGGCAAAGTGCAGGGCGCCGGATGGCGTTTCGTCGAGCGCTTCGGTCATGTACTCCGGTGCCATCGCCGCGAGAATCCCGAGACACGATCGAGGAGTCGCAACGGTGACCAGCCCTGCGCCCGATCTCAGTGCGCCAACCGCGGCCAGATGCGCCGCCCCTGTGCGTCCTACCGATCCGGCCACGATCAACACGCGGCCGAAATCTCCCTTGTGCGAGTCAGCGGCCCGCGACGGTACTAGTTCGCGCATTCGCTCGCGCGTAAGCAGCTCGAGATAAGGCCCGTCCAGCTCGTCGATCACGGGGTAAGGGATGCCAATGTCCGCGATCACGAGATCCCCGGCATGCGTGTCGGCCGGCGGAAACACCAGAGGGATCTTCGGTGCGGCGAGTGTCACGGTCATCGACGCTTCAATGGCCTCCCCCTCGAGCTCAGCCGAATCCGCCGACACGCCGGTGGGCAGATCGATCGCGACAACCGGAACGCCGAGGGCATTGACGTCGGCCACCACGGTCTGAAAGAGACCGGTCAGCTCACCGTGGAATCCAGTGCCCAGCATCGCGTCCACGATCACGTCGCATTCCGAGATCTCGCTGAAATGCAGTTCCCACTCCTGCGCATTCGTGATCTCGACGACGGTGAGTCCGATTCGGCCGAGTACTTCGATGTTGGTGCGGGCGTCCCCTTGAACTTCGTTGACGCTGCCGATGAGGAACACGGATGACTCGACGCCGCGCTGAATGAGCGTACGCGCCACGACGAATCCGTCACCGCCGTTGTTGCCTCGTCCGCAGAGCACCGCGACGTGACTGGTGGTGAGATCGTCGAATGCAGCCTCCATCGCGGCGACTGCTTGCCGGCCGGCGTTCTCCATCAAGACGATGGATGGAATGCCGATCTCGTGAATCGTCCGGCGATCGGCTTCGCGCATCTGCGCCGTGTTGAGCACCCGCATCGGAAAGTGAGCGTAACCTCTTGTGCTAGACTGGCGCAACTTTCTGATCGGGAGGACGGGAGGTCCGGAGGTCGGAGCGCCTGCGGCCGCGGCGAGCGCCCAGCCTCCGCCAAGGCTACGGCGGGTCCGCCGTAGCTTCAGCGAAGGCGGAAGCGAAGCGAGTCGAGCCGCCGCGAGCGGGGGTGGGGCCCCGCGAGCACTAAGTGAGGTCGGGAGATCGGGATCGGCTGCGGCGGAGGACGAGATTGGGAGTGAGCGTGTGAAGGGCGCGGTTTACGTCAACGGCACGATCACCCCAGCAGACCAGGCCGTCGTTCCGGTTTACGATCACGGGTTTCTCTACGGCGAGGGCGTGTACGAGACGCTGCGCACCTACAACCGCGTGCCGTTCCTCTTCGATCGTCACGTGCGCCGGCTGCGCGCCTCTGCCGAACACCTTCAGCTTCGGGTCCCCTTCGACGACACAACGCTGGCTCGATCGATCGGCGACACGATTACGGCGGCCTCCGGCAAGGATTCGACCGGTGAAGCCTACGTTCGCGTCCTTCTCACCCGCGGAGTCGGTGACCTGACGTACGACATCAAGGCGACGCCCGACCCAACGCTCGTCATCATCGTCAAACCGCTCGAAGCGCCGCCGGCTCGGGTGTTCGACGCCGGCATCAAGATCTCGCTTGTGCCGATCCTGCGAAACCACCCGGGTTCGGTCAATCCGATCATCAAGTCGAACAACCTGTTGAACAACGCGCTGGCGATGCAGGAGGCGCATCGCCGCGGGGGCGAAGAAGCGTTGATGTGCAACTACCGAGGCGAACTTTCGGAGTGCTCGCAATCGAACTTCTTCCTCGTTCGCAAAGGCGTCGCGCTCACGCCCGCCTCCGAGGCGGGGCTGCTGGAGGGAGTGACGCGCGCGTTCCTGTTCGAAGTTGGCCGCGAGGTTGGCGTCGAGGTTCGCGACGAGACGCTCTACCCGAAGAATCTCGACACGGCCGATGAAGTGTTCATCACCAGCACGACGCGCGAGTTGAGTCCTGTCGTCCGCATCGACGATCGGGTCATCGGCGACGGACGTCCTGGACCAGTGTTCAACACGCTGCTTGCGGGTTATCGCAAACGCGCACAGGAACTGACGCTGTCGCTTGAGCAGCTGAATCGGTAGCCTCTGCGGGCTGCCGGGTGGCGCACGGCGGGCGCCCATTCGGATCAAGCGCGGGTACCGGTGCACCTCGCCGCGCTGCGCTTGCATCCGAATGGGCTGCCGGGCGACAGGACCCGGCCGGTGCCCGCTCGGCTACCGATTCGCGCAGGTTGAAGCGGGTTTTACCCTGTCTGAAGCGGCTGCTCCACGAACGCTTCAATCGGCGGGCACGCGCAGATCAGATTTCGATCCCCGTACGGATTATCGATGCGAGCCACCGGCGGCCATACCTTGTTCGCGCGCACGAATGGCAGCGGGAATGCCGCCTGGCCTCGCGAGTATGGATGCCGCCAGTCGTCGGCGGCGATGTCTTCGGCTGTATGCGGCGCGTTCTTGAGCACGTTGTCGCGCGCGTCAGCCTTGCCGTCGATGACCGCCTGAATCTCTTCGCGGATTGCAATCAGCGCATCGCAGAATCGGTCGAGCTCGTCCTGGGCTTCGCTTTCCGTTGGCTCGATCATCATGGTTCCGGCAACGGGGAACGAGACCGTTGGCGCGTGGAACCCGTAATCCATCAGACGCTTGGCGACATCCTGTTCGTCAATTGACGGTCCGGAGCCGTGTTTGAACGGGCGGAGGTCGAAAATCATCTCGTGCGCCACGCGACCGTTGTGGTTCGCGTAGAGCACGTCATAGTGCCCCTGCAGTCTCGCCTTGATGTAGTTCGCGTTGAGGATGGCGTACCGCGTCGCCTCGGTCAGGCCATCCGGCCCGAGCATCCGGATGTATCCGTACGAAATCAGCAGGATGCTCGCGCTTCCCCAGGGCGCAGCGGCTATCGCCGGATTCGATCCGCCGCCGTTATTCACGACGGGATGCCCCGGCAAGTACGGCACGAGATGGTCGGCGACCGCGATCGGGCCCATACCGGGCCCTCCCCCGCCATGCGGGATGGCGAACGTCTTGTGCAGGTTCAGATGGCACACGTCGGCGCCGATCGCGGCCGGGCTCGTCAGCCCCACCTGCGCGTTCAGGTTCGCGCCGTCCATGTAGACCTGGCCGCCGTGTTCGTGAACGATCGCGCAGATCTCCCGGATGTCCTCCTCGAACACGCCGTGGGTGGACGGATACGTCACCATCAATGCGGCAAGCGTGTGGCGGTACTGTTCGGCCTTTCGCCGAAGGTCCGGAATTTCCACATTGCCGTTGCGGTCGCACGCCGTCACGACGACTTTGAGTCCAGCCATCGTGGCGCTCGCGGGATTGGTGCCGTGAGCGGAGGACGGGATCAGGACAACATTGCGCTGCTCATCGCCGCGCTCGCGGTGGAACGCGCGAATGGCCATCAAACCGGCGAATTCCCCCTGCGCTCCGGAGTTCGGCTGCAGAGACACCGCCGCGAATCCAGTGATGCGGCACAGCGCTTCCTCCAGCTCGCGGAAGATCTGACGATACCCGTGTGTCTGAGCCTCGGGCGCAAAGGGATGCATTCGCGAGAACTCGGGCCACGTCACCGGGATCATCTCCGACGCGGCATTGAGTTTCATCGTGCACGAGCCGAGCGGAATCATCGACGTGTCGAGGCCGATGTCCTTCCGTTCGAGGCTTCGGATATACCGCATCATCTGCGTTTCCGAGTGGTGCGTGTTGAACACCGGGTGGGTCAGATAGGCCGACGTCCGGCGCAGCAGCTCTGGCACCTTCAACTCGACGGGTTCTTGCACGTGGGTCTCGACCCCGAATGCGCGACCACCCGCCGCTTTCGCGAAGACCATGACGATCTCGAGGGCATCTTCGGGTGTGGTCGTTTCGTCCACTGATATGCCAATCGCCGATCCCACGTACCGGAAGTTCATGCCCGCGGCTTCTGCCTCACGGCGCACGGCTGCGATGTCGGCCCCCTCGATCCACAGCGTGTCGAAGTATGCCGAATTGCACTGGCGATATCCGAGCGAGCTCAGGCCGTCTTCCACCATGCGCGCCATGGTATGCACGCGTTCGGCTATCTGTCGGAGCCCCTTCGGCCCGTGATAGAGGGCGTACATCGCCGCGATATTGGCGAGAAGCGCCTGGGCCGTGCAGATGTTCGACGTCGCCTTCTCCCGGCGGATGTGCTGCTCTCGCGTTTGCAGCGCCATGCGATACGCCTGGCGTCCGCGCGCATCGATTGAAATCCCGATGATCCGGCCTGGGGCGTGCCGGACGAAACGCTCCCGCGTGGCGAAGAATGCGGCGTGCGGACCCCCGTAGCCGAGCGGCACACCAAAGCGCTGCGAATTGCCAACCACGGCGTCGGCGCCCATCTCACCCGGCGGCGTCAGCAGCGTCAGGGCAAGCAGATCGGTTGCCACCGCGACGAGCGCCCCTGCGTTGTGCGCGCGCTCGATCGCCGGCCGAAGGTCCGCGACCTCTCCCCTGTCGTCCGGATATTGCAACAGCACGCCGAAAGCGCGGGACAACAGCGCAGCCGGGATGGCCGCGGGGTCAACCAGTTCGAGGCGGATCCGCAGCGGCTCGGCGCGACCCCGGAGCACGTCGAGCGTCTGCGGGAAACAGCGTTCCGAAACCAGAAACAGGCTCTCATCACCTGCAGGCGCTTTCTTGCTCTGCAGCCGATGGAACATCGTCATCGCCTCGGCCGCCGCGGTGCCCTCGTCGAGAAGCGACGCCGTGGCGATGTCCATCCCCGTGAGATCGCGAACGACCGTCTGAAAATTGAGCAGCGACTCGAGTCTTCCCTGAGCAATCTCCGCCTGATACGGGGTGTAGGGCGTATACCAGCCAGGGTTCTCGAAAACGTTTCGAAGAATGACGCTCGGCGTGATGCAGTCGTAATAGCCCATGCCGATGAAGGACCTGAACACTCGGTTCTTCGATGCCACAGCGCGCAATCGAGTCAAGTACTCGTGTTCGCTTTCGGCCTGCGGCAGATCCAGTGGTTCTCGCAGCCGAATCCCTGGCGGAATGGTTTGATCGATCAGCTCGTCGAGGGAGCGAACACCGACCGCCTCGAGCATTGTGTCGCGTGCGGCGGCGTCGGGACCGATGTGGCGGGACTGGAATTCGCCTGAGTTCATTTCGTCAGTTCGGTGTACTGCGTTGCATCGAGCAGCTCCGCATATCCCGCGCCGTCGTCCGGTTTCACCGCGATCATCCACGATCCGTGTGGATCGCTGTTGACGCGCTCCGGTTTCTCCGCGAGCGCGCTGTTTACCGCGGTCACCACCCCCGCAACGGGTGCGTAGAGTTCAGAAACTGCTTTTACGGATTCGATTGTGCCGAACACGTCCCCTTTCTCGAGCCTGCGGCCAACTTCCGGAAGCTCCAGGTAAACCACGTCGCCGAGCTGCTTCTGCGCGTAGTCGGTGATGCCGACGCGCGCTTCGGCGCCGCCAGGCTGTATCCATTCGTGGTCCTTCGTGTATTTCAACTCAGCGGGGTACATGGACACTTAATCCCTCAGTAACTGCTTCACGCCGTTCGTTTGTAGAAGGGCAACGGCACAACCTGCGCGCGGGCACGGCGCCCGCGAACGTCAATCTCGATTGGGGTTCCCGGCGTCGACCGCTCGACTGGCACGTACGCCATGCCGATCGCCTTTTTCAGAAACGGCGTCTGGGTGCCGCTCGTGACGATGCCGGCCTTCGTCCCGTCGACATACACATCGTAGCCGTGTCGAGCAATTGCGCGGTCGAGGACCTCGAAGCCAACCAGCTTCCGGCGAATTCCTTCGGCCTTCTGCCTGCGCAACGCGTCAGCCCCGACAAACGACTCCTTCTTCCAACCGACGATCCAGCCAAGGTCCGCTTCGAGCACGGTCGTCGTCTCGTCGATGTCGTTTCCATATAACCGCATGGCGGCTTCGAGCCGCAGCGTGTCTCGGGCGCCAAGCCCAGCCGGGACGACGCCCGCTCCTTTGCCGGCCTGCAGAATCGCATCCCACACCCGTTCGGCCGCTGCCGGAGGAACGAACACCTCGAACCCGTCTTCGCCGGTGTATCCCGTCCGCGAGACCGTTCCCGCGACGCCGGCGATTTCCCCGGTCGTAAACCAGTAGTACCTGATCTCTGAGAGATTGATCCCGGTAAGTGCCTGCAGCACGTCTCGCGCCGCTGGCCCCTGTAACGCCAGTAGCGCGTACCTGGAACTCGTGTTCACGGCAACGACGTCGCCGAGGCCGGCGGTCTGACTCGCAATCCAGTTGAAGTCCTTCACGATGTTCGACGCATTGACGACGAGCATGAAGTGATCGTCAGCCAGCTTGTAGGTCAGGACGTCATCAACGAACGTGCCTTCGGGTGTCGTCAGTGCGCTGTAGTGAGCCTGGCCGCGGGCGAGCCGCGTGGCGTCGTTGGTGGTGACGTGCTGCACCGCCTTCAGCGCGTCGGCCCCGGCGATCTCGATCTCGCCCATGTGGCTCACGTCGAACAACCCCGCCCTGCTGCGAACGGCCAGGTGTTCATCGACGATGCCGGAGTACTCGACCGGCATGTCCCAGCCGCCGAACTCGACCATCCGCGCGCCGAGCGCACGATGCCGCCCGTGGAGCGGTGTTTTCTTCAGGGTGCCGGATGCCAGGTGAGTCATTCAGGACGGAGCGTGCGAGCGGGCCACTGAGACCGCGCATCTTGTACGGTAGAACAAGCCACAGTACTATGCGGCTCGGCTGGCGGTCAAGATTTGGAGCACCGGCCGGACGCCGGTGTGGCCGGCGTCCGGTCGCGACGGGATCGCTAGCTCACCGCGCTCTGCATCAGCAGCGCGTACACCAGCAGTGTGAGGGTCGCAGCCACCACGCTCGACGTTTTCTCGCGGTTGCGATGGATCATCAGCGGGATCACAACGAGCGTGAATACCCAAAAGCCAATCGAGAGCAGGAGGTTCGTACGACCGCGCGCGGCTTCAAAGTAGGTCCAATACGCAAGGCCGCAAACACTGACCCATAGGGCCCAGGTGAAGAAAACGGGGCGTGGAAGAGGTCTGGGGAAAGCGACGCCTTCATCACGTGCGGACGGAATCGCCATAGATCGCCTCCTGTCAGGCATGGAGCATTACGATATCCGGCTGCGAGCTGGTTTGCCCACAGCGATGCCATCCCGGTCACCATCGTGGCAAAGCCGAGCGGTGCGGCAAACCGCATCGACCCTTGTGTAATCGCGCCGACGAGGCCGGTCCCCACCGCATCCAACTGCGAGAGCCGGCTGAGGGTATCCGCCAGGCGCTGCGCTGAACGGGCCTTCTCCTGCGCCTGCGCGCAGGTCAACCCCACAGTGACGATCCCGAATCGCACGAGTGTCAGACGCGACGGATAACGATCCGTCGGACTCGCAAACGACGCCAGCCGTTCGCGGTCGCGATCTTCGCGCTGCTCGCGAAGGATCGTGCGCACTTCGTCCACGCTGATCCAGTACGCCGGTTCAATCCCCCACCGTTGAGAAATCTCGATGATGGCAGGCGTGCTGTCCCCGCTCCCATCGACTCCGGCCCACTGCATTTCCTCCGCAGCAGGGCCGAGATGATTGACGATGTAGTCTTCAGTCACCTCCTGCGCAAATGCTGCTCTCGAGAGCAGCGGGACCACAACGAGCGTCAACAAAACGACGCTCCGCAACCGAACCAGCCGATTCCAATCCATGGGTTCCTCCAACAGCCCCATGTGCGGGACTCGAAGCTGTTCGGCCGCGCGACGCCAGCGGCAAATACCGCCCTGCCTCGCCGAACACGTTGCCGGAGGCGCCCGGCGTTTTCGACCCGCCTCCGCGCGTTGCGCTACGGCGCGGCAGGCTCCACCTTCGCGCGACGCGCTACGGCGGGCAAGCGGATGAACGTGCCACCTCGCCTGGCGTTTGACCCGACGGTTCGCGTGGCTTCGGGCGGCACGGGTGGCGCAAGTGCGCCTGCAACGTGTGGTAGGAGATGCCCAACTCTCTGCACGCGCGGCGCTTGTTGTTCCCGCACCGCTCCAGCACGAGTCGGGCATAGCGGCTCGCCCACGCCCGCATGCCCTCGCGTTCACGAACCGACGGCATTAACACCTCCTCATAGCCCGCGACGACAGTGGCTGGCAGATCGTCCAGTTCGAGTCGCTCCGAGCCGGCCAGCGCGACAGCGCGTTCCATCACCCGTTCCAGCTCGCGAACGTTGCCCGGCCAGTCGTAGGCGATGAGGGCATCCCGGGCGGCTTCCGACAGCGCCAGCGGCCGGACGATGCGATAGCGGTCCAGAAAGTATTCAGCGAGTTCGACGATGTCGTCGCGGCGATGGCGGAGAGGAGGAACCGGCACGTCAACGCCGTTCAGTCTGTAGTACAGATCCGTCCGGAATCGCCCCCGGGCCACGAGTTCGGACAGCGGCCGATTGGTGGCGACGATCACTCGTGTGTCCAGGCGTCGAGCCCCGCATCCACCCACTCGTTCAATCGACAAATCCTGGATCGCTCGGAGCAGCTTCGCCTGTGCAGCGGAAGAGAGATCCGACACCTCGTCGAGAAAGAGCGTCCCCTCGTGTGCATGTTCGAATTTCCCTCGTCTTCCGCGCACGCCGGTGGCCGTGCGGTCTTCGATGCCGAACAATTCGGCTTCGAGCAGTGTCTCGACGATCGCTGCACAGTTCACGGCCACGAATGGCCCGCGACGCCGGCGGCTCAACTCGTGGATTTGTCTGGCAACCAGTTCCTTGCCGGAGCCGGACTCCCCTTCCACGAGAACCGTAAAATCTGTCGCGGCGACTCGTTCGATGCGCTGGCGGAGCGCCCGAATGGCGCGGCTCGATCCAATCAGCGGCGCGGCGCCGTCCGGACGATAGCGGCTCGAAAACGTATACCGTCCCTGCACCCGCTCGATCTCGACGAGCAATGCCGCGACGTGCGCCGCTAATTCAAACAGTTGGCACGTCCAGGCGTCGGGCCGGTGACCAGATGCATACGTGACCTCCAGCCGCGGGCGCAGTTCCGGCCCAAAGGCTGGCACGTCGTAGCAGAGGCTGGCGCCGTTTCCGCCGCCCTCATCGCGAAGGACGACCGAATGCGCGCGCGAGAGCGATCGGAGCGTTTGTTCGAAGCGTTCGCGCGCCAGCCGCGGCTCGCGGGCGACGGCGAGGCCCGCGGTGACCGCCCTCAGCAGCAGCGGCAATCCCCCTCGACGGTCCGAGGCTCGGCGTGCGAGCGTGTCGCCGGAACCTCCAGATGTGCCTGTGGCCAGCTCGCGTCTGAGCATCGCGCTGTCTCCGACCTCCGTGAATGCGGGCCTAACCAAGGTCGGTGCCACTGCCCGTTTGCGCGTTTCTCGCGGGTTTCTCCAACTATTCGTCATCGATTGTCTCTGTGCTTCACGGATTGCGGGGTCGTCGATACCCTTGTTTCGTCGTCGAACCGTGCGCGTCGCCGGGCACGTGTTACTCTGCCCGGGTTGCCACTTCCCGCGTCCAGTCGCGCCGCTCGTCAAAGCGCAGCGCTCCGCGGTAGATCACCCCGTCGTCCAGGCTGAGGGCGCGGACGCCGCACCGCACGACCACGGCCGAGAGTCCGAATGCGTTTGTCGCCGTCACGATCTGCAGGAGCACGCGAGCCCCGGGCCGCATGGGCTGTGTGCCCTCGACGAGAGCGCCGCCGCGGCTGATGTTCACGATTGATATCGGGCAACCTGGTCGGAGCGAGGCTTTAGCCGTTCGCGTCCATTCGTCTTCCGCCCGTTCGTGCGCTCTGCGCTCGCTTACCGCAACACCCATCGATCCGCTCCCCGTTGATACTGAAACACCCGAGTTCTGGCCGTGGCACCGAGGATCCGCACTGCGTATTGGGCTCGGCTCCCGCGGATATAGACGGTGCCGGAAGACGCGGTGCCATCGGGGCTCAGCGTCAGAATCCGTGGCGAGCCAACCCTGATTCCGTCGCTGTCTGTCAGCTGACGCACGCCATCCAGATCCGGCACCGACTCGGCCAGCCCAAATCTCACGCTCGAAAATCGATCGCCGAGCCGTTCTCCCATCATGCCAATCGGATCGATGCCGCTCGCGATCTCGGTGGTGCGAATGCCGTTTTGATTACCGTCGACGTATGTGGCAAACGAATAGTCAGACCCCGACGCCTGGAACTGAAACCCGACGCAAGTCGATCGCTGTAAAGCGTCGAGCCGCGCCGCAAGAATCCTTCCCGCCACGTATCTCGCTGCCATCGCTGTCCGCATCTCGTCGAGGGCGCTCGTGGCGAGGGGCACGGCCATCCCGAGAAACGTCGCGGATATCGCCACGCACAACAGCAGTTCGATGAGCGAAAAGCCGGCGCCTGTCCTCGAGGAGCGGACAGGCGTCTTCACTCTACTGCCGTGGCGCACCGGCCTTCTCCGTCACGGTGATGAGTGGCTTCAGCTTCAGGAAGCTCTTTTCACCGACGCCTTTGACATTCATCAATTCCTCGATCTTCTTGAACCCGCCGTTCTTCTGGCGGTATTCGACGATGCGTGCAGCGGCCTTCGGACCGACGCCAGGGAGCGTGGCGATTTCGGAGACGCTGGCGGTATTCAGGTTGACGGGCGCAGCGGCAGTAGCCACCTGTGGTTTGGAGCCGGCCGACTTTTGTTGTGCGCCGAGCGGCGCGCACATGACACAGACGATCGCGAGAACACACGTGAACCAGCGCATGACACTCCTCCATCCATTGAGTTGAGACGAGGCCTCCGGCAGGCGCCTGAAACAAAGTGAGGTGTCGAGCCACTCCGTTATGTGAACGCAGCCGGAAGCCGCGCCCTGATAGGGCAAGGCACCTGCCGGATCGCTGGCGTGGTGTGATGTCAGTGGAAGCGATTGAACACTGTGGAGTTGGAGTCAGTCGCACTGAAACGGGCGGATCCGGATCGGGCGAATAGCAGGGCGAATTGTCAACGCGAGGTGACGGGAATGGAGATTCGCGGGTGAATCAGCAACTCGAACGGCGCTCCAGCAGTTGCGTAGTCAGTCCCCAGTCGCTCAGCGTCGTTCGAGTTCGTACCTGCCGGCCTGGTGCGCCGCACGAATCCAGCGGCGAACGTCGGCATTCAACTCATCGATCGAATGCACGCGCAGGTACGCGACGTGACTTCTGGGAGAGAACGTCTCGACGCGCCAGAAACGTGGATGCGCGGGGCGCCGGCGCATCACGAAACCGATGACGAGATGCGAGCGACGGACCTGGACGTTGATGAAGCGCATGCGGGTCATGAAGACGGCGCGCGACTTCTGAGCAATCAGTTTCGCGTCGCCGGCCTGACGTACCATCTCCGCCAGGCGGTCGAACAAAGGGCGGACGTGCGGCTCAGCGCGCAGGAAGAGGTCATCCAGCTTGAACCTGCCGCAGGAATGGAAGCTGTTGGCGACGAGAAACTGCGCGTCGCACCGTGGACATCGCCAAAGAAGCCGTTGCGGCGGCATCGAACTCGGACGGATCGGCTACTTCACGCCGACGATGCGCCAGTCAACGTTCGCCGAGACGTTTCGTTCGAGCAGCGCGGCCGTGAGGATCTCGACACCGTTCATGTACCAAACACACGCGCATCGCACACTCCTTTAGCGTACCGAGCTGACCGCCGGCTCCATCGTCCGGTACCAGTCAACGGTGCGCGCGAGTCCGTCCTCGAACGTCACGGTCGGTTCGTAGCCAAGGATCTCCCGCGCCAGACTGATGTCGGCCTGCGAATCGCTCACGTCACCCGCACGTGCCTCTGAGTACACGGGTTCTACGGTGGCACCAACGAGCCGCTTCATCGTCTCGAACAACTGATTCAGCGAGATCCGCCCGCCGGTTGCGACGTTGATGATCTCGCCGTTCGCCTTCGGCGCCTCACAGGCGCGCAGCACCCCGTCCACCACGTTGGCGACATAGGTGAAGTCCCGCGTCTGCTCGCCGTTGCCGAAGATCGTCGGTGGACGATTTTGAAGAAGCGCCGTGGCGAACACCGAAATGACGCCGGAGTAAGGAGACGACGGATCCTGCCGCGGACCAAAGACGTTGAAGTAGCGGATGGTGACCGTTTCGAGCCCGTACAGGCGCGTGAACATCTGCAGGTACTGCTCGCCGATCACCTTCTGCAGCGCGTAGGGCGACAACGGACCGGTCGGCATCCGCTCGTGTTTCGGCAACGTCGGTGTATTGCCATAAGCGGATGAAGAACCGGCGAACACGAGCCGGCGGGCGCCGGCATCTCTGGCCGCCACGAGCATGTTCAACGTGCCGTCCACGTTGGCTCGGTTCGATGAGATTGGATCCTTCACGGATCGCGGAACCGAGGGAATCGCCGCCTGGTGCAGGACGAACTCGCAGCCGACGGCTGCGCGCTGCGCGAACTCGAGATCGGCCAGATCTCCCTCGAGGAACTCAACCTCCGGCAAATGGGCGACATTGCTCCGTTTTCCGGTAATGAGAGAGTCCGCGACACGCACGCGATGTCCGCGTCGAACCAGTTCTTCTGTGAGGTGAGATCCGATGAAGCCCGCGCCGCCCGTGACAAGGTAGTGAGCCATGGGGCTCTACGTTATCAGAACGGGAGGACGGGAGGACGGGAGGTCGGGAGGACGGGACGTCCATTTAATAAAAAGCGCAGCAGACCGTAAGCCGAATTCTGTTCCCCGCCTTCGCCCCTTTCGGGGCTCCGGCGAGGTGACAACCATTCCTCTAGCCCCGCCATTGCTGGCGGGATCAAGCGGCCTACCCGGGAGCTACGGACGGACCATCCTGAAACGCTCCCCTATTTGGCCTTGCTCCATGCGGGGTTTTGCCTGCCACCCGTGTTGCCACGAGCGCGGTGCGCTCTTACCGCACCTTTTCACCATTGCTTGCGACGCGGCGCCAAACGCGCCGCGCTGCGTCAGCTGTGTGTTTTCTGTGCCACTTTCCTTCAGGTCACCCTGACCGGGCGTTACCCGGCGCACTGTCCTTCGGAGTTCGGACTTTCCTCTCCCTCGACTCACCTCTTCGAGGTTCGCTCGGGACAGGTCGCCTCAAATCCGAAGCGGCCTGCCCTGAGCGAGCCCCTAAGGGGCGAGTCGAAGGGGCGATCGTCTGGTCTGCTGCGTCTAACCGTCACCTTCCTGTTTGATCCCGTACTGTTCGAGTTTCTTATACAAGTTGCTTCGCGGGGTGCCGATCACCTCGGCCGTCTTCGAGATGTTCCAGTTGTTCTCGCGAAGCTTGCCGACGAGAAACGCGCGCTCGGCGGATTCCTTGAACTCGCGCAGCGTGTTGGGGTTCTTCTCATTATCGGTCGCCTGAGGCTTGGGTTCAAGCCGGACCACATCGCGCAGATCGTCCGTGTCGACCATGTCACCAGGCGTCATGATGATCAGACGTTCGACGGTGTTTTTCAGCTCGCGAACGTTCCCCTTCCAGCGAGCCCGCTGCAGAAATTCAATGGCACCGGTCGTGAAACGCGGCGGCTTTCGATTGTTGTCGCGGCTGAACAAATCCGCGAAGTGCCGGACGAGCAACGGGATGTCTTCACGGCGATCGCGCAGCGGCGGGACGCGAATCGGGACAACGCTCAGTCGGAAGTAGAGATCCTCGCGAAACGTGCCCTTCTCGATTTCCTGCTCGAGATCCTTGTTGGTCGCGGCAATGACGCGAACATCGACCTTGATCGTGCGTGCCGATCCGAGCCGTTCGACTTCCCCCTCCTGCAACACGCGCAGCACCTTCGCCTGGGTCTTCGCGCTCATGTCGCCGACTTCGTCGAGGAAGATCGTTCCGCGATCCGCCTGCTCGAACTTGCCGATCTGCTTCTCGGTCGCGCCGGTAAACGAACCCTTCTCGTGACCGAACAGCTCTGACTCGATCAGTTCCTCGGGAATCGCAGCGCAATTCACCTGGACGAAGCGCTCGCGGCTCCGCAAACTGTTGCGGTGGATGGAACGCGCCACGAGTTCCTTTCCCACACCACTTTCGCCGAGCAGCAGCACCGTCGCGTTTGTCGGCGCCGCGCGTTTGACGGCGTCCCATACCTGGCGCAGCGCCGGGCTCTCGCCCACCATCTGGTGGCGGGATTCCGCCGCGCGGCGGAGCGTCCGGTTCTCGTCGACGAGGCGGGTCTGATCGAGCGCGTTGCGAATCGTCACGAGCACGCGCTCGCTGGCCAGCGGCTTCTCGATGAAGTCAAACGCGCCCGCTTTGGTGGCCTCAACCGCGGTGCTGACGGTCCCATGTCCTGAGATGATGACGACAGGAGTCGCGTCGTTGGCCGCCTTGATCCGCTGGAGCGTTTCGAGCCCGTCCATGCCAGGCATTTTCACGTCGAGGAAGATCAGATCGGGCGACTCTTTTTCGGTCAGCGTGATGCCTTCGGGACCGCTCGACGCCTCAATCACGTCGTATCCTTCGTACTCCAGAATCATCCGCACGGATCGGCGGATCTCCGCCTCATCGTCGATGACGAGAATCCGAGATTTCATTCAACAGTCACCGTAACAAGGGATTTCTGAGCCACGGTGGGATCGTACACATAGAGCGCGAGCACATCGCCCGGACGCGCGGCAGCCACCGCCCGTTCGTAGTCGCTGACCGACCGCACCGGCCGCCGGTTGATCTCCATGATGACGATGCCGCGGCGGAGAAGGGCCTGGAACCCTGCGCCCGTGGGATCGACGCGCGAGATCACGACGCCTTGCACCGTTTGCGGGATTTCCGCGCGCCCCACGAAATTTCGATCCAGCTCGCGCACGGTCAGTCCAATCGAACGCTCGGTCGGCGGATCTGTTTCGCGCGGGCGCGGACGATTGCCGAGCGTATCCGACGCATCTGCTTCGTCGCGACTCGGGCGTTCCGCGAGCTTCACGGCCAGCGCCTGGCGATGTCCCTCGCGAAGGATGGCGAGACGCACGACGGTACCGGGCTGTCGTGCGGAGATGTCACGAATCAACTCCTCGTTGCTCATCACCTCACGACCGTCCACTTCGACGATGACGTCGTAGGCACGAAGACCGGCGCGCTCGGCGGGAGACGTCGCGCTGACGTCCTGGACCATGGCGCCATGCGAGACGCTGAGGCCGAGCGAACGCTGCAGGGCCGGGGTCACATCCGTCAGGTACACGCCGATATATCCGCGCGAAACACGTCCTCGCGTTTTCAGCTGCGGGAGAATCGCGACCGCCTGATTGATCGGCACGGCAAACCCAATGTTGCTCGCACGCGAGCTGATCGCCGAGTTGATGCCGATGACCTCGCCGGCTGAGTTGATGAGTGGTCCGCCACTGTTGCCGAAATTGATGGCGGCGTCAGTTTGGATGTAATCGTCGAGGCTGACGTCGAACAATTTGCGCCCGATGAAACTGACCACGCCCACGGTGACGGAATGGACGTAGCCAAGTGGATTGCCGATCGCACAGACCCACTCGCCCACACGCAAGCTGTCTGAGTTTCCGAGTGGGGCCTCGGGGAGATCCGGAGAGCCGGGAATCCGAAGGAGCGCCACGTCAATGGCCGGGTCGGTGCCGACAACCTCCCCGCGGAACGCACGCCCATCAGCCAGCGTCACGGTAATCCGTTCGGCGCCGTCGATGACGTGGAAGTTCGTCAGGATGAACCCGTCGCGATCGATGAGAAATCCGCTGCCGGAACCCTGTCGGGGACCGTCGAACTCACGCGGCGCATCCAAATCGTCCGGAGCGCGCCTGAATCGCGGGTCGCGCGGCGTTTTCGAGGAAGTGGCGTCGACGTTGACAACCGCCGCATTGATGCGTTCGGCGATATCCGCAAAGTTCACGACCGACGGCCCGGCCGCGCGCGCCGGCGTTCTGCCAGCGAGCGCACCGACCGGTGCGGGGCCCGACGCGGTCGAGACGACGGGACCGGGCGTGAACTCGCCGGCAATAATCAGCCCGACAAGGAACGCCACGAGAGCCACGAGCGTGACGGTGAGAATCGTGAAACGGCGCATCAGCTTCCAGCTTCCAGTTTCCGGCTTCCAGCTAAATTATAAGCGCCCTGAATTCTTCTTCGGTCAGGATTGCCACACCCAGCCCCCGGGCTTTTTCCAGCTTGCTTCCGGCATCGGCACCCACCACCAGATAAGACGTCTTTCGGCTCACCGACCCCGAAACTTTCCCGCCGAGGCGCGCAATGGCCGCTTCGGCCTCTTCGCGGCTCATTTGCGCGAGCGTGCCGGTCAAAACGAACGTCTTCCCCGCCAGCGGACCCCCTCCCGCCAACCCCGGCTCCGGCTGCTGGCTCGTCATATTGACGCCTGCGTCGGCGAGCTTTGCCACCAGTGCGCGGTTTCTCGGCTCGTCGGCGAAGCTCCGCACGGACTCGGCGACGACCGGCCCAATCTCCGGCGCCGTCTGAAGCCGTTGGAGCGGCGCGTCCAGGATGGCGTCCATGGTCCGGAAATGCCGCGCAAGGGTGCCGGCCACCTTCTCCCCGACATGTCGAATCCCCAGCCCGTAGACGAGACGCGACAGGTCATTGCTTTTGCTCCGCTCGATTTGCTCGACCACGTTCCTGCCCACCTTGCCGAGCTTTCGCGGCACGGCACGATCGGATCGAGGCGCCCGCGGCGTCACGACGAGGTTCTCGAGCTGTGATGCGGCCAGGTGATACAGATCGCCAAAATCGTGCACCAGTCCCTGCTCGATTAATTGATCGACGAGCGACTCCCCCAGCCCCTCGATATTCATGGCGCTGCGCGAGGCGAAATGTTCGAGCCCCCTGCGCAGTCTTGCGGGGCACGACGTGTTTTCGCAGCGCCAGACGACCTCCTCTTCATCGCGGTGGAGCTCACTCCCGCACTCCCGGCACGTCGTCGGCATGAGCCACGGCTTTGCATCGGCGGGCCGGAGACTCAGCACGGGAGCCACGACGCGAGGAATGACATCGCCGGCCTTCTCGATGACAACTGTGTCCCCTTCGCGGAAATCTTTTCGCGCAATGTCCTCGGCATTGTGCAATGTCGCCATCGAAATCGTGGATCCGGCGACAAACACCGGCTCCAGCACGGCGTAGGGTGTGTTGGCCCCCGTGCGGCCCACATTCACATCGATGCGAAGCAGCCTGGTATGGGCTTGTTCAGCGGGAAACTTGAAAGCGGTCGCCCACCGCGGAAACTTTGCCGTGGAACCGAGCCGGGTTCTGAGCGCGAGGTCGTCCAGCTTGATCACAACGCCGTCGGTGTCGAAGTCGAGCAGGCGCCGTTTGTCGGCCCAGGTGCGGCAGAACTCGATGACTTCGGAAATCCCCTGACAGGCCTGATAGTGCGACTCGACCGGAAGTCCCCAGCGCCTCATCGTGGTCAACGTCTCGAAGTGGGTGTTCGGCGCGTCGGGCACGTTCGCGCCAAAGACAAGCTGATAGGTGAATGCGGACAGCCGTCGACGCGCCACCAATCCGGGCTCGAGGTTTCGCATCGTCCCCGCTGCTGCATTTCGAGGATTGGCAAAGAGCGGCTCGCCTTCTTCCTCTCGCTGGCGGTTGATGCGCTCGAATGACGCACGGGGCAGATATACCTCGCCGCGAACCTCAATCCGACCCTGGGGCGCTCCTCGAAGCGCCAGCGGGATCGCACGTATGGTGCGCACGTTTGGCGTCACGTCCTCGCCGCGCACTCCGTCGCCTCGCGTGGCGCCTCGAACGAGGACGCCGTGCTCGTAGGTGAGCGCGATGCTCAAGCCGTCAATCTTCAATTCGGTGACGTACGGCACAGGTGCGTCACCCAGGCTCGCCCCTCTTCTCAAACGCTCGTCAAATGCGCGCAGATCGTCCTCGTCGTACGCGTTGTCGAGGCTGAGCATTGGCACCAGATGCTCGACGGTCGGAAAAGCATCGGTCGGACGCCCGGCGACACGCTGCGTCGGGGAGTCGGGCGTGACCAGATCCGGATGCGCCGCCTCCAGCCGTTCGAGTTCGTGCAGCAAACGATCGAATTCGGCATCGGAGATCTCCGGCGCGTTGTGGATGTAGTACTGCTCTTCGTGGTGGCGGATCTGCTCACGCAGCCGCTGGATTTCAGTGAGAGGGTCCATTCAATCGGGATTCCGGAGAGAGCGCCAGGGAAAGCGCCTGCGGCCCGAGCGAGGCGCCGGAGGAAAGTCGGCCGGAGGCCGACCGCCGAGCGAGAGCGAGCGGGGGTGGGGCCCCGCGAGCACTGATAAGCGCCTGCGGCCCGAGCGAGGCGCCGGAGGAAAGTCGGCCAGAGGCCGACCGCCAAGCGAGAGCGAGCGGGGGTGGGGCCCCGCGAGCACTAATAAAAGACAACCTAGCGATCGCGAGACAAGACGTAGTCTGGCAGAGAGAGGAGCGCATCGCGCTCGCGGCTCGGCGGAAACACGGCCAGGCAGGCTTTCGCTCGGTTGGCGTATTCGACGGCGCGCTTGTAAGCCAGCTCGGTCGCGCCGTGCTCGCGCAGCAGGCGGACGATCTCGCGCCACTGCTCTGGCGAGACGCTGCGATCGGCAACCACCGTGCGAATCAAGCTGTCGGCGTCGCCGCCAGCCGCGCGCCGCAGCAGGATAATGGGGAGTGTCACTTTGCCTTCGCGAAGATCGCCACCAACCGGCTTTCCGAGCGCACTCGCGTCGGCGGTGTAGTCGAGCAAGTCGTCCACCAGCTGAAAAGCGATTCCGAGATTGAAGCCATAGTCTCGGAGCGCCGACTCGCGCTCCGCCGACACGCCACCCAGCATCCCGCCAATTTGCGCACACCCGCCAAACAGAAACGCCGTCTTCCGTCGAATAATCTCGAAGTGCTCCTCTTCGGAGATGTCCACGTCGCCGGTCTTCGTGAGCTGATACAACTCGCCTTCGATCATGCGCAGCGTCACGTCGCACAGCAGTCGAATGATCTCGAGCGAGTCCTGCGTGAGCGCCATGGCCATCGACTTGATGTAGAGGTAGTCGCCAAGCAATACGGTGATGTCGTTGCCCCACCGCGAATGCACGGCGAGCCGGCCACGCCTCAAGTCAGCGCCGTCGATGATGTCATCGTGCACGAGCGTCGCGGTGTGAATGAATTCGACGACCGAGGCATAGAGGACGGCACGCTCCCCTTGGTAGCCGCTCAAGCGCGACGCCATGAGCAGGACGGCGGGACGGACCCGCTTGCCGCCACTGTTCTGGATATACCGGCCCATTTCAGGGATCAGCGCCACTCGGGACTGGATGTGCTGCAGGAACTCCTGCTCTACCGCCTCCAGATCCTCGCGGATGGGTTCGAAGATTTGCGCCAGGTCGCTCGAGACGGCCGATTTTTGCGCTGTATCAGTCAATGGGAATGGCCGCAGCAGGCGGTCGCCTCACAATACTGAAGTCTGGCGCGGAGTGTCAACGCGCCGGAGCCTCGCTAAGCCCTTGTCGTGACGCAGATTAGCCTGACGCTACGCCGAAGAGCGCTTCAAAGTTTGCCGCGGTTGACGCCCCCAGAGTGTCGGCGTCGTCCTCCCGCGTCCTCGCCAGTTGCTCCACCACACGACCGACAAACGCCGGTTCGTTTCGCTTGCCGCGATGTGGGATCGGCGCCAGATACGGTGCGTCCGTCTCGACGAGAAGCCGATCCGCTGGCACGATGCGAGCGGCTTCCCGGAGCGTTTCCGCCCGAGGGAAGGTCACAATCCCGGCAAACGACACACAAAAACCGAGATCCAACGCCCGACGTGCCATTGGTACGTCGCCCGTGAAACAGTGGAAGACCCCGCGCACCTGCCCTCCACCCGCCGCCTCGAGAATCCGGAACGTATCATCCGTCGCTTCACGCGTGTGAATAATGATGGGGAGCGACAGCCGCCTGGCCAGGCCGATCTGCGCGCGAAAGACCTCCTGCTGCACCTCTCTCGGCGAGAAATCGTAGTGATAGTCAAGGCCGATCTCGCCGATTGCCACCGCGTCCAATCGGCGAGCCCGCTCCTCGAGGAGACGCAGGCTTTCGGTCATCCGATCGGAATGACCGCCCGCGTTGTGCGGATGAATGCCCGTCGCAAATCGAGTGGCCGGCCACAACTCCTTCAGACGCGACGCCGCGGTCTCTTCCGCGGAATCGTTCTCGGTCAGCACGCACAGCACGCGCAAAACCCCGGCGGCCCTGGCTCGCTGAATGACCTCCGGCAGGTCTGCGGCAAACTCCTGGCCAGCGAGATGACAGTGAGAATCGATCACCGCTAGCGGACCCGGACCCCCGGCGGAATCTCCTGGTCGAATCCAAGAAGGATGGGTTTTCCACCATCAGGGCTCGCCGCGAGGACCATCCCGTTCGACTCGATCCCCATCAACTTGGCGGGCTTCAGGTTGAAGACCATGACAATAGTCCGGCCGACGAGTTGCTCCGGCTCGTACGCCTCGGCAATCCCGGCGACGAGCGTGCGTTGCTCCGTGCCGACGTCAATGCTCAATTTCACCAGCTTGCGCGAGTTCGGCACCTTCTCAGCGGCAAGGACCTTGGCGGTGCGGAGATCGACCTTCATGAAATCGTCTATCGAAATCCGATCGTTCGGCGTTGCGGAAGACGCCGGTGTCGTTGATGCCGGTGTCGTTGCAGGCGCCAGTGGTTTCTGCTCGTCCACTCGTGAACTCCTTTTATCAGTGCTCGCGGGGCCCCACCCCCGCTCGCGCTCGCTCGCGGGCCCGGCTCCGCCGGGCTCCCCTCCGGCCGCTCCCTCGGGCCGCAGGCGCTTCTCAGTGCTTGTCGCAGAATCCAGACGGGGCCATAGCGCGTTTCCCTTTTCGATCACACGCTCGCCGGCACCATTCCACTCCGCATCGGCCAGCCGCAGCTTGTCCGGTGCGCGCGTTTCACCCACCCGCCGCAGAATCTCCGCCGCGGATTTGGGCATGATGGGCAGCAGCAAGACCCCGACGATTCTCACCGCTTCAGCCGCATCGAATAGCACCTGCGATAAACGATCGGCATTCTTGGGATCGCGCGCGAGCGCCCAAGGCTCGGTACTCGCGATGTGTTCGTTGGCGGCATCGATGATTCGAAACATGGCAGCGGCCCCCTGTTCGAGGGCGAACGCCTCCATCGCCGTACGATAATCCTGCAGCGCTTGGGTGGCGACGCCTCGCAGCGGCCCGGCTTCGCTGGGCCCGGGTGCAAGACTCCCGCCGCGATACTTGTCGGCCATCGCGCCGATCCGGCTGACCAGGTTGCCGAGGTTGTTGGCCAGATCGACGTTGTACCGATCTTCGAAGCGCTCCCAGATGAAGTCGCCGTCGCTCCCGAACGTGATCTCCTTTACCAGGTATAACCGAAGCGGGTCGGGACCGAATTTCTCGACCGCATCGAGCGGGTCGATGATCGTGCCGAGCGACTTGCTCATCTTCTCGCCTTTGAGGTGCAGCCATCCGTGACCGAACACCTGTTTCGGCAGCGCCAGCCCCGCGCTCATCAGCATCGCCGGCCAGATCACGCAGTGGAAGCGCGTAATGTCCTTGCCAACGATGTGAAGATGTGCCGGCCACCAGCGTTCGAACAGCTTCGCGTCGGTGCCGTAACCAACCGCGGTGATGTAGTTGATCAGGGCATCCACCCAGACGTAGATCACACTCGACGGGTCGTCCGGCATCGGGATGCCCCACGCCTGACCGGCCCGACTGACAGAAATATCCTCGAGGCCCGATTCGACAAGCCGGAGAATCTCATTGCGCCGGACGACGGGGACGATGAAGTCGGGGCATTCTGTGTAGTGCCGGCGCAGCGGATCGGCATATTTCGACAGTCGAAAGAAGTAGTTCTTCTCGCGCAGCCACTCCGGTTTCGTCCGGTGAATCGGACACAGACCTTCGACGAGGTCCTTCTCCTGCTTGAACGCCTCGCACGAGACGCAGTACCAGCCCTCGTAATCGCCTTCGTAGATGTCGCCTGCCGCGGCCATCCGGCGAACGAGTTCCTGCACGCCCGCCTGATGCCGGGCGTCCGTCGTCCGGATGAAGTCATCGAAGGAAATGTCCAGCCGCCGCCAGACGTCGGTGAACTCGACGGCCATCCGGTCGCAGTAGGCCTTGGGATCCTCGCCAAGCTCGCGCGCGCGCCGATACACATTCTGCGAGTGCTCGTCGTTGCCCATCACGAAATGCGTGTCGAAGCCCGCGAGCCGCTTGTATCGTGCGATGACGTCGGCCGCAATCTTTTCGTAGGCCGTCCCGAGATGCGGCCGGCTGTTGACGTAATCAATTGCGGTTGTCAGATAGAACTGAGTCATTTTTTATCAATGCTCGTGGGGCCCCACCCCCACTCGCTCTCGCTGGCGCTGCCTCACGTCCGATCCAACCACGCTTTGAGCGCAAGCGCCTGGACCGCTTTCACGGGGAGACCATGCTCTACTGCCGCGCGTAAGCAGTCATCAAACTCCGGTGCCGCGTTCAACACCTCCCCTGCCCGGCGTGCGACCTTGAAACGGATCTTCCCAACGGGTGTCTCAAGCGTCTCCCACTCGCGTTCCAGACATTCACGTAGCATTTCCCGATAGCGCACGCCAATGGTTGTGGTCTCGGCGAAGAACACACTCGCGATTTCGTGACGCCGATCCGGATGTGCGATCACCGTCACCAGCGTTCCCGGCCGGTTCTTCTTCATCTGCACCGCTGAATAGAACACGTCCAGCGCGCCCGCGGCGTACAGCCGATCCATCAGCGGCCCGAACAATTGCGGATTCATGTCGTCGATCTCGCACTCCACGGTCACGATCGGTTCAGTAACGGTGGAGGCGTCGGACTCTCCGAGCACCAGGCGAAAGACGTTCGGATGTCCCTTGAAATCTTTGTCGCCGGCCCCGTAGCCGATGCGATCGATTCGCATCATCGGTAGCGGACCGAAGCTTTTCGCGTACGACGTGATGAGCAGCGCACCTGTCGGCGTGGTGAGCTCCGTTTCGACGGCGCCGGCATAGACCGGTACGCCTTCCAGCAGTCGCGCGGTAGCAGGCGCCGGCACGGGAAATGTCCCGTGCGCACAGTTCACCACTCCACTCCCCACGTTCACGGGCGACGAGACGATGTGCGACGCGCCAAGCCAATCGAGGGCGAACACCGCACCAACGATGTCCACAATTGAATCGAGAGCGCCGACTTCGTGCAGGTGAATTTTTTCGACGGGCATGTCGTGGACGGCCGCCTCAGCTTCGGCCAGTCGCCGGAATAGCTGGACGGCGCGATCCTTTCCGTCCCGCGACAATGCCGATCGGTCAATCGCTGCGGCAATCTCTTTCAGGCTGTGATGATCGTGGTGGTGGTGCGCCTGCGGCGGACTCGGGGGGTCGGGAGGTCGGGAGGCCGGGAGGACGGACGTCTCAGGATGCTGCCGCTGATCACGATGGTGGTCATGACGATTGTGGTCGTGATGGTGCTGGTGACCGCGAGCGCCTGTCTCGTGCAGGCGAAACTTGGTTGCGGATACACCTGCACGGAGCACGCGATCGGCGGAGATCGAGCCGACCTCGAGGGCAAGACTGCCGAGCGCCTTGCGCAGTTCCTCGATCGGCAGGCCCAGATCGAGCACGGCGCCGAGCACCATGTCTCCAGAGGCTCCGGAAAAACAATCAAAGTACGCGGTCTTCGCCACTCTCAGAGAGTTCCCTTCTCGCGAAAGCTGAAATAGCGTGCATCTCCCAGGATGATGTGATCGAGCACATCGATCCCCATCAACACACCCGCGGCGATCACACGATCGGTGAGCCGGCGGTCTTCGCGGCTCGGTTCCGGATCGCCGGACGGATGATTGTGGAACAGCACGATGGCGGCAGCCCCGCCCGCCGTGGCTTCCCGAAAGATCTCCCGCGGATGCACGATGCTCGCGTCGAGGGTGCCGACCGACAGCACCGTGGTTCGCAGCACCCTGTGCTTGGTGTCGAGCAGCATGATCCCGAACTGCTCGACCGGCCCGTTGCCGTACTGGACCAGAAGGAATTCGGCAACGGCGCGGGGGCTGGTCATCTGCAGGCGCTCCCGACTGCCGCAGGTCACGACTCGACGACCGAGTTCGACGGCCGCAAGGATCTGGGCAGCCCGGGCACTTCCGATTCCAGCAACTTGAACGAGATCCTCCAGTCGCGCGCGCGCGAGCCCTTCCGTGCCGCCGGCTGCCGTCAGCAGTGTGTTCGCCAGATCGAGGACGCTGGCTCTGGCCTGTCCCTGTCCAAGCACGATCGCGACGAGTTCGTTGTCGCCAAGCGCCGCCGCGCCGAGCCGCGCAAGCTTCTCACGCGGACGATCGTGCGGCGCAATGGCCTTCATCGTACACCATCCCTGCTATACTGCCCCCCCGATGCGCGTCCTTGTCCGCCAGCGCACCGCGCGCCGCATGCTTACGTGGGCGCCGGCGCTCTACTGCGTCCTTCTCTTCTGCGCCGCCTGTTCCGAACCTCCGCAAAAAGAAATCGATCGTGCACAAGGCGCCATCGATGCCGCCCGTGCGGCGGGTGCGGATCAGTACGCGCCTGAGGTGTACGGCGCCGCCACGAGCGCGCTGCAGCAGGCGCACGAGGCGGTCGAGCAGCGCGATTACCGGCTGGCGCTCTCACGCGCCCTCGATGCCAACGAGCGCGCACTCGAAGCCGCGAAGGAAGCGGCCAACGGCAAAGCCCGCGCGCGCAGCGAAGTCGAAGGGCTTCTCGCGATGACCGCTACCTCCATTCAACAGTTGCAGACGAAACTGCGGGCAGCGGAAGCCGCCCGACTCCCGCAACTGGAAGCGTCGCGAAAGCTCCGTGCCGATGCGCAGCACGCCCTGCAAGAAGCGCGCGCAGCTGTGAAGGAAGGCAACTATCTGGAGGCGATCGAACGAATCAAAAGCCTGCCCGAGCGGATTGCCGCACAGATCAAGGCGATCGATGACGCGATGGAGGGGCGAGGGGCACGCGGCGGCCGGCGGCGGCGGTAGCAGGTGGCAGAGTTTGCAGTCCTAGAGAATCCAGCCGATCGCTGAAACCACCAGCACGATAAGCACGAACCCCACCACATCGAGACCCAGCCCGTGCCTCATCATCGCGGTGATAGGCACGTGGCCTGACGAGTAAACGATCGCGTTGGGAGGGGTCGAGATGGGCATCATGAAACCCATCGATGCGCCAAGCGTCGCCCCCAGCGCCGGTTGCAGCGGGTTGACGCCGGAGGCCTGCGAGACCGCGATCGCGACCGGGACGATCATGTTGGCCGAGGCCGTATTGGACGCGGCCTCGGACATCAGAATTCCGATCGCCGTGAACAGGATCGTCAAGGACAGCGCCGATTTTGCCGGGAGCCACGAGGTAATCCCTCGCCCCATCGCTTCGGCCAAGCCAGTCGAGAATGCCAGCTCTCCCATCGCGAGGCCGCCACCGAATAACAGAATGATGCCCCAGTCGATCCTGATCGCCTCTTCCCATCGCAGCGTGAATCTGCGAGCGCGCCAGCTGACCGGCAGCAGAAACAGGCAGATCGCCCCAACCAGGGCCGCCACCGACTCGGGCACCGCGGCACCGTAGGCGCGCGCAAACTGGCTCTCACCCTGACCGACGATCGTCAACACGCCCGGAAAGAGCCAGAGCACCACCGTCGTGACAAACGCGATGAGCACGTTCCGCTGCCCCGCCGAAAGCGGCCCAAGTCGGCGGAGCTCCGACTGAATGACGCTCGCCCGCGTCGCATCCACTCGAAGGTGGCGCAATCCGGTGAAATAGAAGTACGCCACCAGATACAGGAACAGCAGGATGACAATCGGCACGCCGAACATCATCCATTCGAAAAACGAGATCTCGATCCCCGCGATTCGACTCATCATGCCGATGCCAATCAGATTCGGCGGCGTGCCGATCGGCGTACCGATCCCTCCGACCGATGCGGCAAAGGCGGTAATCAGCATCATCGCCATGGCAAAGTCGCGGCTACCCGGCTCTGATTCGCGGCCTTCCGTCAGGTGCGCGACGATCGACAGGCCAATCGGAAACATCATTGCCGTCGTCGCGGTGTTGCTGATCCACATCGAAATCCCTGCGGCCACCGCACCGTAAACCAGGAGGATCCTCACGGGGCTGCTGCCGACCGCACGGGAAGAGAGGGCACCGAAGGCAATGCGCCGATCGAGACCGTGGACGAACATCGCCTCAGCCAGCATGAAACTGCCGATGAACAGAAAGATGATGGGATCGGCAAAAGGCGCAAAGGCGGCACGAGCCGGCGCCACGCGCAGGATGACCGCCAAAACCGGGCCGATGATTGCCGTCACGGCGAGCGGCAACGCTTCGGTGACCCAGAAGACGACCATCATCGCGAGGATGGCGGCAAGGTGGTGAGCGGGTCGGGCGAGCGGCAGAGGCGCCAGGATGAGCGCGAGGAACACGCCAGGCCCCAGAAAGAGTCCTGTGGTGCGGCGGCGGCGGTTGAAGCGCTCCTCGGCTGGAGAATAGGTCTCCGTCGACCCGGCCGCTTCGTGCAACCGTCGCATTACCTGCGGTGTTCGGCTCTCAGCCACGTCGCCTCGGCCACAATCTCCGCCCACCCGGTCAAATACAACCCATCGTCGCGCCATTCGACGTGTTGCGTGCCCCCCGGCGCGTCGATGTCCACGGCTCGTGAGGCCCCGCCGTATTGAATCGCCGCGACAGCGGCTGCGCATGCGCCCGTTCCAGACGACTCGGTCGGACCGACGCCGCGCTCCCAAATGAGAATCCGGACACGGTCCGGCGGCTCGACCGAGGCAAGCTCCACGTTCGTGCCTTCTGGAAAGTGCGGATGAACGGCAAGCGCTGAGGCAATCGTTCGAAGGCGCTGGTCGCTCACTTCACCAAGCACGACGCACTGCGGATTCCCCACGCGCAAGGTGATGGCGTCAACGGTGGTGGAACCGACCGGTATGCGGGCGCGCGCGACCTGCTCTGGCTGCCCCATTGCCGCTCGAAACGTTTGCCGCCCGTTGGCGTCGCTCAGAAACTCGAGGCGCTTTGTGCCCGCTTCGGTGTCGATGTCAATGGTGCTTCCGGGAGAGGCCGCCGTCGTCCTGGCGAGCCAGGCGGCGAGGCACCGAACGCCATTTCCGGAAATCTCGGAGTGGCTGCCGTCTGCGTTGAGAAGGCGCATCGACGTCCGGCGCGCGTCCGTCTCGTACACGATCAACCCGTCCGCGCCGATGCCGCGATGACGATCGCAGATCGCACGCGTGGTGGCGGACAGATCGCGCAGCGGCCGCGTCTCTGCCGCGTGCACGAGCAGAAAGTCGTTGCCGAAGGCGTGAGCCTTCACGAGTTTCATCGGACGGGACGGCTTACGGTAAGGTGAACGCCCGGAACACCCACGTCAACCCCACGGTGAACCCGATATTCGGGTCGCGCGGCGTGGTCCCGATCAGCGCAGCGGCATCGAACCGAACCGTCCCAGTCGTGATCCGGCCGCCGAGGCGGACCGTCGCGCGACTCTCCCCGCCGGGCGGCGTGTCTTCATCGTAAGTCGCCGCGTAGCGACCGTTCACTTCTGCAACGATCTCGACGCCTTGCCTGACCGCTCGCGCTAAGGATAATCCGTAAGTCAACAAGTCGCCCTGCTGATCGCCGCGCGTGGGATCACCGAGAATGGCGAGGCCAACATTCGCGACGGCGCGGATGGACTGGACAGTCTTTCCGACGAGCGCCGTGGCCTGGAACTCCAACGTATCGATTCCCAGCCCGCTCTCGTTGCCGGCGTTCGGAAGCCGCGTCGCAAACCGGAGACCGACCGCAGGGCGGCTCGAGCCCTCCGGTACCAACCGAATCTTCATCGCAAGGACGGCATCATCGACATCCGTCGTGCGATTACCCGTGAAATCGAGGTGCGACGAGAGCGGCGCAGGACGCCTGGACGTGATGTCCAGTCGCTGATAGAAGCCGCCGTCGATCTGCAACTCGGCGATCGGGCCAACGCCAATGCTGACACCGAGAAGCGGCGCCCGCAGCAGATTCCCTTCGAGACCAGAAACCGGGAAGAGAATGCTCCGCTGAACGTCGACCCCGCCCTCGACGAGGATGAGACCGGAACCGACCGTTTCTGGATCCTCGGTGACGAGAGGCCGCTGTTGGGCGTGCGCGTCTAAGCGAAGCAGCAAGAGCAGAAAAGTAGCGAATCCGAAGACGAGCGAACGGCGATGATTCACGCTATGCCGTTCCTCGCCACCGCAGCGGTGCGGCAGTCGCGGCTGCCGCGCGCAGTTCGGAAAGGGGATTGAGTCGGAGATCGAGCAGGTGCCGGCTCGCCACGTTGGCGAGCGCCCGGATCATGGAATTCTTGATGTCCGGATGTTCGACTTCGAGTTCGGCAATCAGGCGTTTGACGCGCTGGCGTTGCAAACTGAGGTCGCCACATGCGCGGCAACAGCAGCTGATGATCGGGAGCGACCGCTCCTTGGCGTAGTTCCGAGCCTCCGCTTCGGTCACCGTCACCAGCGGCCGTACCACCACGTGTTCACCGTTGTCGGAGACCAGGCGTGCCGGCATGGCTTTGAGGCTTCCGGCAAAGAACAGGTTCAACAGTAGCGTCTCGATGAAATCATCCAGATGATGGCCGAGCGCGATTTTCGACGCGCCAACCTCGTTGGCAATCCGGTAGAGCACGCCCCGGCGCATCCGGGCGCACAGCGAACAGGGCGTCGCGCTCTGATCGATGAGGTCGTCCACCATCTCGCCAATCTCCGTGTGCACGATGCGATACTCCCAATCGCGCTGCTCGCAGGTGCGGGCGATCAGGTCGTGGCGGTACCCATCGTATCCTGAGTCCACCGTGACGGCGACCAGCGAAAAGCCGATGGGCGCTCGCTGGCGGAGGACGTCGAGAATCTGCAGCAACGCCCAACTGTCTTTTCCACCGGACAGGCCGACCATCACCCGATCGCCGTCTTCAATCAAACGGTAATCGCTGATGGCTTTCGTGACCTTCTTCGCGAGACGTGCTTCCAAAGGAGACGCGTAACCCATTTCAGTCTACGAGTCTACCGCGAGGAGCGTCCGCACGGTTTCCGGCCAGGTGAAATGCGCCCCCTTTTCACATGCCTGGCGTCCGAGTCGTTCGGCCAGATCCCGGCTTTTCATGATCTTCCGCAACGCGTCAGCCAGCGCATCCGGCGTGGGCTCCGAGACGAATCCGTGTTCACCATCGATGACGAGTTCGGCCGGGCCTCCGCTGTCCCGGCACGTGATGACCGCTTTCCGCGAGGCAAAGGCTTCAACCGTCACGAAACCGTAGTCTTCGTCGAGCGGCGGAAAGCACACTGCACGACAGCGGGCCAAGTGGGTCAGCAGCTGCTCTTCGGTCAGACGCCCCTCGAGGTTGACCCGATCGCCCACCTTCAGGTTGGCAACGAGCTGTTGCAGCGGCCCGTATTCCTCCCCTTCGCCCGCGATGACCGCACGAATGCCCGCGGCTGCCGGCAACGCCAGCGCGCGGACCAGGAGATCAGCCCGCTTCAGCAGCGTCAGCCGCGACACCATGAAGATGTAGTCGCCATAATCGTCGCAGCGATAGCCTCGCTGCGGCGCGGGCGGATACAGAATCCGTGTCTTCAAGGACGGCCACATTCGGAGCCGATCCTGAATCGTCCTTGATTGCACGAACACACGCCTGACGTTGTGCGTCAGCAGATAACGGTCCGTTTGCTGGATGATTCGACGCCGGATGGATTCCTTCAGCCGACCCTCGGGACTGAGCGTCACGCTGAACCGATCCCACAAGTCGTAGTACTCGCGCATCGTGTGATTCAGCCAGCACACATGTTGCGGATGCCTGACGGCATAGCTCGGATAGCGCAGGCTGATGACGCGATCGATCGGCTTGCCATCGCTCGACCGCACGTCGGTAAGCCATGTCGCCAGATAGGCTGACGCCTGATGGCCAAAGGGATTCTGCGGAGTGACGACGATATCGGCGTCGTGCCCCTCGTCGCGGAGGGCCGTGACGAGCGCCCGCGCAATCACCAGATGTCCACCCTCAACCAGAGGTGGACTCGATGTAACGACAGCCACTCTCATCGAAGAACCGGCGTCACCAATCAGTGGCCACCTTCCACGGCGTAGAGTGATAAGTCAGGGCGCTTGAACACTGGCCGGAAGTGGACCGGGCTTGCCGCGAGCATCCCCTCGAATGCCGGATACGCCCGCCGCTCCGGCCCGCCGACGATGAGGTAATCGATGCCAAGTTGTGCCGCGCGCTGGTAAGCGCCTCGAGGATCGGTCTCTTGGTAGAGGGCGCGCACTTGCACGCTGGCGGCCTCGTACTTGTGCAACGGCACCATCGAGATCGGTAATCCCGCAGCCATCCGCCGCTCGGCAAACGCCGGCACATACGCCCACGTACTCGGGTCCCGGCTGAATGGCTCGACCTGAACGATCGCATTCGGCCGCGTGTAGCTCTTGATCCACTTCAGCATGTCGAGTTCATCATGCGAGAGAACCAGGGTCCAGGGGAAGCCCGGGCCCGGTCTCCGGTTGCTGATGTCCTGGGTGTTGTAGAAATCAATCGCGAATGTTGGCGCCGAGAGAAGGAGAAGAATGGCAGCAGCAACCACGAACGACGCGCGAATCGGCGGAGGTCTCCGCATCAACTCCTGAATCGCCAGGCCGGTGAGCACCGTCAACGCAATGAACAGGAGGTGCCCGGCACGCCAGCCGACGTAGACGAACTGATGGTCCCGAAGATCGACGAAAAAGTAGAACAGGAACGAGACCAGCACGATGACCACAATCGGGATGAACGAATCGCGACGTGCGCGAACAGCGGATACCGTTCCGGCGATGCCGCCGAGCAAGAGCGGCCCGAAGCTGAGAATCAGGACAGCCGTTGTGTGCTGGAACGCGAGCGGGTTTGCCAGGATCCGAAAGAGCGAACTGCCAGAGCGGTCGACGTAGTGGAGGGAGAATGCGAGCGCGGTCGCGGCACCCAACGGTACCGCGCCGGCAATGGCCGCCGGCAACGTCCTTCGCCACTCACGGCCAGCAATCACACGAATGAGCGTGACCGAGGCGACCATGACCGTGAGCATAATCGCGGAAAACGTGCTGAGCAGCAGACACAATCCGAGCAGTGCGCCGCAAAGCGCCATCACCCGGGGTGACAGCGGATCGTCTGCGCGCCCGGCCAGCCACAGCGCGGAGAGTCCTAGCGAGTAGCCGGTGGAATGATGGGGCTGGTACCACAGCAGGCGCTGCAGGCCGTCGACCGGCAGACTTCCATAGAACCATCGCGTGACCGCGTCGATATTGAGGGTCTCGACCAGGGTCAGCGGCGCACCCTGTCGCCAGTAATAAAAGACGCGCTCGGTCCCTTCGAAACTCGAACCGAGCAGGGCCGCGATACACGCGACCAGGACAGCGCCCGTACTCTCGATCCATTGCCGGGCGAAGGCGAACAGGAACATTACGAAGGCCAGATCCAGCGCGACCGAATGGGTGAGCAGGATCTGCTCGATGCTCACCTGCTTGTGCAGCAGGCGATACTCGGCAGCCGGCAACAGGTGCGCCAGCCAGTAGTAGTGCATCCGGTCACCCCGGTAGAACGGATTACGTGGCGGGAACTCTCCTTTGCTCAGTTCGGCCACGACCGCCATCCGCCAGACCATGTCGGCCGTGAAGTACGCGCGATACGCGCGTCCGTCCGGAACCTCTTCGCCAACTCGTGCGAAGGGTCGGCCGACGATCGCCGGCACGAGGGCAATCAGGATGAGGATAGCCAGAAGGTCCGCACGGCGCGCCGGTGCCGCCGTGATTGATCCTCGCGCGAGTCCCGCAAGTGGCGCCGCGAGAAGCGAAGCAAGCGCAGGTGCGAGGAGCAACGGCCAGCTGCGCACGCCCACAGCCCACAGAGCCAGCAGGGCCGCCGAACTCAGGCCGTAACCCCAGATTGGGCCAACGCCGCAGACCGCGAGCAGCCGGCCGGGACGAGGTGCAAAGACGATCCACGCGACGACCAGACCGGGAACGGCAAAGAGCGCGACCATCCCGCACAGCAACAAGCCCGCCCCGAACGGCGCGATCGCGCGAATGGTGAGAGCAATCGCGACGGCAGCGAGGGTCGCCAGCACCGCTGCCAGCGCTCGCGCCCGCCGCGAAGATGTTGACACGCGGTCGATCTTCGTCAATCGATCATGCACGCGTCAAGGCGCGATGAATGGTGCGTGCTACCATTTCTGGCTTTGCCGTTGCCACCATGATTCCCCGGACCGCGACAACGGAGCGGCCGCCCCAGAAATGATTGATACAGTCCACTAAATGTCCGATGGAGATCCGATCGTCGTTATCGGCGCTGGTCCGGCCGGTCTGACCGCTGCGTGGCTGCTCACGCGGCACGACCGCCATCCGCTGGTGCTCGAGAAGGACACCCAGGTCGGTGGCATCGCCCGGACGGTTGAGTACAAAGGGTTTCGCTTCGACATCGGCGGCCACCGGTTTTTCACGAAGGTACGCGCCGTCCGTCAGCTCTGGCGAGACATGCTCGGCGCTGAATTGCTGCAGCGTCCCCGGCTCTCGCGCATCTACTACGGCGGGAAATTCTTCGATTATCCGCTGAAGCCGATGAACGCGCTCTCGGGGTTGGGCCTGGCCAATGCGCTGCTCGTGCTGCTCAGTTACATGTGGATTCGCGTGCGGCCCATCACCCCGGAAGTGACGTTCGAGGATTGGGTGACCAACCGATTCGGCCGCCGGCTCTACACGATTTTTTTCAAGACCTATACCGAAAAGGTATGGGGAATTCCCTGCTCCCAGATCGGCGCCCAATGGGCGGCTCAGCGAATCAAGGGGCTCTCGCTCGTCAGCGCTATCGTCAACATGCTGCTGCCCAAGAAATCAAGCGGTGGCCAGATCAAAACCCTTATCCACGAGTTCGAATATCCGCGGCTGGGCCCTGGCATGATGTGGGACGCGTTTCACCATCATCTCCTCCGGCACGGCGGCTTTCTCAAGTTTGGTGCCGGGGTCAAACGCCTCGAGCACGCCGACGGCCAGATCATCGCTGTCGAATACGAACATGACCAAACCCGCCAGCGCGTGCCGGTGTCGTCGGTCGTCGCCACGATGCCGCTGCGCGAGTTGATCCACAGTCTCTCACCAGCGCCGCCACCAGAAGTCGTCGCGGCCGCGGATCGGCTTCATTACCGCGACTTCCTCACCGTCGCGCTCATCGTCGATGCGCCGACCCTGTTCCCCGATAACTGGATCTACGTTCACGATCCGCGCGTCAAGCTTGGACGCATCCAGAATTTCAAGAACTGGAGTCCGGCGATGGTGCCAGACGCGTCGAAGACATGCCTCGGGCTGGAGTATTTCTGCTTTGAAGGCGATGGCCTCTGGACGATGTCCGATGCCGACCTGATTGAGTTAGGCACGCGAGAGGTGACGGAAATCGGACTGCTGCACGGAGCGAAGGTCATTGACGGCGCCGTGGTGCGAATGCCGAAAGCCTATCCCGTCTACGACGAGGGTTATGAAGCGGCGCTCGCCATCGTCAGCCGCTATCTTGTTGGCTTTTCGAACCTCCATGTGGCCGGCCGCAACGGACTTCACAAGTACAACAATCAAGACCACTCGATGGTCACCGCGCTGCTCGCCGCGCAGAACGTGCTCGGCGCCCACCACGACGTCTGGGCGGTCAATGCGGACGACGAATACCACGAGGAAGGAGACGTCGATCTCGGCGACGTCTTCGCCGATCCAACGGCCCTCGAATCAACCCAGCCGCACGTGCCGCCTGGCCCCGCTACGGATTGAAATAGATCGGCGTTAGACGCACCATCGCGCCGAGATACCGGCTATCGGTGCTCGTCGTGTCTGTGAGAAACGGCACGAACCCGTCGCTCGTGTCGAGCGACAAGGCATAGACGTAGTTCGTCGGGAACCTGGCCGGTTTGTACGGCACGCCCGCACCGGCGCCAATCTCGATGGTGCGAACTTCTCCTGGTGCGAGTGCGATGGACGCTCGACGCCATCCGGAACGGACGGTCACGTGATTCGGCGAACTGCCGTTCGTCACTTCGAGTGACCACGAGCGGACGCGAAGCGGAAGCGGATTCCCATCCGCGCCGGGCGTTGTGGGTGCCCGCAGCAGCACGTCGGCTCGCGACTTTCCTCTCAACCAGAAGATCTCCCCCTCGGGCGGATACGCACCGTCGTCTACGAAGTACGCGGTCACGGGTGGAGTCCCGGCGAGCGGACGGCGCGATCGATCCGGATCCGCGCTGACGGCAAGATCGTTCAGCAGTGTGCGTTCGATTGGCAGCAGCCGGAGCGGGCCGGCCTTGGCGTGTTCGCCTGGATTGGACGAAGTGTAAAAAGGGTTCAGCACCAGCTTGGCGGTGAACAGGGCACCAATGGCCAGCGCCGTCAACACCGCGCGAATTCCGCGAAGCGGAGGCAGGAGAAACAGAAACAGCGGGTAGTAGCTCAGATAGTAGCGATTGCCGATTGGGGCACCCCCACCCGAATAGGTGTAGGGCATGTATGCGATCAAGCCGAGCGCACCTGCCACGAGTGCCCCAGCCACCAGCCATTGCCACGTCCGCCGCTCGCGGCCGGCGCCCAGAAAGAGTCCCGCAGCGACGATCCCCGGGAAGAAATAGGGGAGCAGGCCGTTGTAGCGCCCAACGACGAAGTAGCCCAGGTTCCATAGCAACACCGTCGCCGTGTCGCGATGAAAGAGGATGTCGAACGGCACCGCGTCCGTCGTCATGCTCTGGCCGCGGTTGTCGAACGTTTCCCATGTGTTGGCGAACGGAAAGCCCGTCCGGCTGTAGAAGGTCTTCCGAATCCCTCCCTGATAGTTGAAATCGCCAGTGATTGCTGCATTGATCGCGAAGAGCGCCAACACGACCAGCGCGAAAGAAAGGCCTGCGGCCAAAAACCGCCGAAGTTCGCGCCGCCACAGCAACCAGGCGAGCAGTGGGCCTATCAAGATGACGTGAGTAGGCTTGGAAAACGTCGCGACCCCAAGGAGTACGGCGGCGACCGTGTCGGATCGCGGAGAACGCAAGAATTGTTCGAATCGCTTCGGTGATGGAACGGGCGGTGCAACCAGCTTGTAGGTCCACAGAAAGTAGGCACAAAACACAATCGTGAAGTTGAAGATTTCCGGCATCAGCCAGACGAAGTACACCGGGACCACCGAGCCAAACATGAAAATCCCTGTGAACGATGCCGCCACACCGGGGCGGGCCCCGCGCGCCGTCAAGAAGCGGTACGCGACGGCATACGCGAAGGTCAGCAGGACGGCGTGGAAGATCAGAAACCCATTGGTGCCAAACACGCGTACGAACGGGGCGGCGAAGAGCGGATAAATGTATGACTTGGCGTAGTAGAGCCGGTAGCGGGCCGGATCCTCGGTCCGCACTATTCGGACGAAAGGAAATCCCGCCTGCCGCTGGAAGTCGATCTTGCTGCCACGCTTCAGGAAGATTCCCTCAGGTCCGGGGAATTCCTCCCACACCCGAACGAGGTCCTGGCGCTGAAAGGTAAAGTCGAAGTCGCGGGCGAGGCTGTGGGTCAGGCTGTAGTACGTCGCCTCATCGCCTTTGAAACCGCGCGCCGTGCGCGGGTAGTCGAGCGATACCGCAACGCCGAGGAGGGTGACGAACACTCCAGCGGTCGCGAGCACGCCAACACGCTCCGAGAGCTCGCGCCAGCGGTCCTGTCGAATCCAGGATCCGATCATCTGGCGCCACCGGTCAGAAACGTCAAGTCCTCGCGCATGGCGGTCTGGCGGCGCGTGACTCGCGACGTCTCGTGCAGCAATTCGTAAAGCCGTTCCATCTTCTGAACGAAGACATTGATGTCGTATGCCGCTCCGGTCTGCCGCGCATTCATCGCGAGACGCTGGCGAAGGGGCGCATCATTGGCAAGCGACACAATCGCGTCCGCGAGCGCGGCCGCATCGCGCCTCGGAACGATCTTCGCGTCCACGTCGTTCGTCAACACATCCCGAAGCCCATCAGCATCAGTAGCGACGATCGCCTTACCCATCGCGAGCGCTTCGAACACCGTCAGCGGGGTTCCTTCCCAAAGCGACGGGAACACGGCGAGATCGAACGCGGCGAATGCTTCCGCCACATCGCGCCGGAAACCGCAGAATGTCAGCCGATCGCCGAGCCCGAGCGCTCGTGCCCGACCTTCCAGCTCCGCCTGCAGCTCTCCCTCGCCGACGATGTAAACGCGAACATCGGGCAACCGATCGACGACCAGGCGGGCCGCTTCAACCAGGTACTCGTTGCCTTTCGACGGCATGAGGCGGGTGACCGTTCCGACCGCAAAGGTATTTGGCGGAATGGCGAGCGACCGCCGCGCCGCACCGACTTCTTCGCTGCTGCGATGACGGCTGAATTCCTCCAGCGGGACCCCAAGATAAACGACTTTCGTGCGCGCAGCGGGCACCAACCGCGCGCGGATCACGAATTCAGCCGTCGAACGCGAGACGGCCAAAGCGATATCCGTGTACGGCGCGAGCGCACGATCCGCGATCTTCTGGAACCAGGGTGTGTCGGTGAGGTTGGCGTGCTCGTGGAGGACGGTGGGCAGGCGGCGAATTGCAGCAGCCAGCCGGCCGAACGTGGTCGCACCATAGCCGTGCAGATGCAGCACATCGGCGCGCCGGTGATCGATCTGTTTGAGCAGCGCTGGCAGAGTGGCTGGATCGAACTTCGATTTGTGCAGATAGGTGACATCGATCCCGAGATCCTCGAGCGTGGAGTCCGCGGGATCGCGCTTGCGCAGACTGATGAGCGACACGTTGAAGCGAGCACGGTCAAAGCGCGGGATCATCCACGCAAACAGCCGCTTGACGCCGTGCATGCGCGACCCCGCCCATCCGAGGTGATCGCAGATGTGAAGGATGTTGAGCTTACGCACGCATGCTTCAGAGCAATCCCCGTGAGCGGTACCATGCGGCGGTCCGCTTGATGCCGGTCTTGAGATCGATGGCCGGATTGTAGCCCAGCTCCTCGCGCGCCCGGCCGATGTTGAACGCGCGGCTCTTGCGAAAGAAGTCCACGCGACGCCGGAAGAGCGGCGGTTCGATGCCGAGCGGCACGCACACCGCCTCACAGAGCGCGCCGGCGACCCAGACCGGCCAGATCGGGAAATGCAATCGTGGTGGCGCGACGCCAAGTTCATCGGCGATCAGTCGAACAAGCTCGTTGAGCGTCGTGTACTCCGGCCCGCCAAGGATGTACTCCCGTCCCGCAGCGCACGGGGTTGTCCCAGCCAGTTCGAACCCGCGCACCAGATCGTCGATATACGTCAAATGATAGAAAACGTCGCCGCGGCCCAGTATCGGAAACCGCCCGCGGGCGATGCCGCGGAACATTTTCAGAAATCGGAGATCGCCCGGGCCGTAGATGCCGATCGGTCGAACGATGACGACCTCGAGCCGATTCCTGCGGCCGAAATCGGCAGCAAGCCGTTCCGCTTCGAGTTTCGTGCGTTGGTAGACGTCACCCGGCGCAAAAGGCGCCGTTTCATCGGCGGGCGGATGATCGATGTGCCCATGCACTCCGCCAGTGCTGCAGTGGACGACGCGCTTCCCCCCGGCGGCCAGAGCCGCGGCGAGGACGTGTCGTGTCCCTTCGACGTTGATGCGGACATAGGCCGCATCACCCAGCCCCGCCTCCCGGTACGTTGCCGCGATGTGGTACACCGTCTCGCATCCCTCAACCGCGCGCCGCACGCTTGCTGCGTCGGTGAGGTCCCCTTCCCGAATCTCGACTCCAGCGGTCCGGAGTTCGTTCGTCCGCGCAAGGCTTGCCGGGCGGACAAGTGCGGCCACTGCACAACCGCTGGATGTCAGGTATCGGGCCAGATGACCGCCAGTGAATCCAGTTGCGCCGGTCACCAGCACTTTCATGTGCGAAACACAGGGGGCGCGGGCCTGCGCATCGCCAGACGCCGGCAGACCTCGCGGGTGCGAGAGACGTACGCGTCGCGGCTGTAGCGTGTCCTCGCTCGCTGGCAGGCAGCAGACGAGAGTTGCTGCCGCAACGGTGGCTGCTCGATCAACCGGATGATTGCGGCGGCGAATGCATCGGGTTCCGGTTTCACGAGAAACGCCGTTTCACGATCGAGCACTTGAGTATGCGTCAGGAGATCGGTCGCAACAATCGGACGCCCGGAGCGGAGATACGTGTAGATCTTCAGCGGCGTGTTCGTGCCGGAAATGCGCGGTGACGCGAGGATGTCAGCAGCGGCCAGAAACGACGGAATGTCGCGGGCGGGCTGATACCCGGCAAAAATGACATGGGAGCCGGGCGCTTTGGCACGCACCGCCGCGATCTGCTCAGGTCGTCCACCAACCACGAGCACGCGAGCGTCCGGGTGCGTTCGAGCGACGATCTCCGAAGCCGCGAGCAGCAGGTCCAGGCCTTGATAGGGCTCGAACGTCCCAGTGTAGAGAATCAAAGGCGCATTCGCCGCGATGTTCCATCGCCTGCGGATTTCGGCCGGCGAGCAGAGAGGAGGTTCCTCGACATCGCCACCCATCACGTTCTCGATCAGCACCGCGCGATCTCCGGCGCCCATCGCCGTGACGTGGTCCTGCAAGTCCTGACAAATCGTGACGACCGCATCGGATCCGAAAATCGTGCGGTCCTCCATCAATTCAAAGACGCGACGGAGAATCCTGCTGCGCGCAAAGCGGAAATTCGTCAGTTGTTGCGGCAGGCTCGAGTGCATATCGTAGAGGTGCGGGATGCCAAGACGACGTGCGAGCCAGACGCCGAAAAATCCCGCTTCCTCGTGGGAATGGATGAGATCGTAGCGCTCCCGACGCGAGCGGCGCCATGCCGTCACCGCCAGAAAACCATCCAGGACGAGCTTTGTGAACGATGGACCGACACGGACCTTGGTCATCAGCGGCGGTCGCGGAGAGCGAATGATTCGCAATCGTTCAAGCGAGACATCGGCGCCAAATGGATACGTGACGAGATCCACTGAATGGCCAAGCTCGGTGAGCGCCTTGATTCGGTGGAACTCGCTGAAGGGCGTCCCGCGCGGCTCGAAAAAGGGTTCGGGCGCGAGCATCAGGATGCGCAACGGCCGGTCGCGCAGCGAATCTGGGATGGCTGAGTCGGAAAGCAACGCCGTGTCATGGTATTCTACGTGCCGGCGCATCGCGCGCATGATCCTCACAACAGCTCAATGACACGACCAGGACTGAAGGCGGCCCTCGCCTTGAAGTTGACGGTGAGTATTGTCCTCCTGTGGGTGCTCTTCAGTCGCGCCGATCTCGGGAGGACCGTTGCGCATTTCCGCCAGATGAACGTCCTCTGGATGTCGGCGGCGCTCGGCATGTACGGGTTGATGCTGCTCGTGAGCGCGTGGCGCTGGCGATTGCTCCTGAAGGTGCAGACCGTTGACGTGAGCCTCTCGACCCTCACGAAATCATTTCTGGTTGCGACGTTTTTCAATAACTTCCTCCCCAGCAATATCGGGGGTGACGTCGTCCGAGTCGCAGACACCGCGCCATTTGCCGGATCCAAAACGCTTGCGACGACCGTCGTCCTGCTCGATCGGATTCTCGGTCTGGTTGCACTGCTCGCGGTGGCGGCAGTGGCCTCGGCCCTTGCGGCAACAGTCGGCGTGCGTCTCCAGGGTACCGGCTACGTCTGGGTCGCCCTGGTCGCGATCGCGGCCGCTCTGATCGTTTTTCTGCGGTTTCCCGAAACGGTCTCACGGATGCTTCGTTCCATCGGGCATGGCCGTGCGACGTCGCTGCAAACCCGGCTTCACAACCTCGTGAGCGCGATTGAGCGCTTCGCTTGCCAGCCGCGACGGCTGTGGCAGGCATTTGTCGGCGCCATTGCCGTCCAAGCGTTGCTCGTGTTGTTTTACGTCTGCGCGGCCAGGAGTCTGGCCGTGCCGTTGCCGCTGCTGGCTGCGTCCGTGATCGTACCGGTCAGCCTGGCGGTGCAGATGGCGCCCGTGTCGATCAATGGGTTCGGGGTTCGCGAAGCGGTGTTCGTGTTTTTCTTCACCAGCCTGGGTTTCGACGTGAGCTCCGCGCTGACGCTGTCGCTCGGCAGCGCCGGCTTGATCATGTTGTTTTCGTTGAGCGGCGGAGGGGTATTCCTTCTGCGCTCCAGGGGCCGCCTGATCCCTGAAACAGAAATCGGGTAACTCGTTTCAACCAGACGTGCGTTAACAATCCCCGGTTTTACAGCCGGGTTTACATAGAAGAAGTACGCCCAAATGACCCTGAAGACCTGTCGTCTCGTTGCCGGAGTGTGTTCGCTCGTCCTCGTCGTTGTCGTGAGCGCCTGCAGTTATCAGAAGAGCTCAACACCCAATGCCCCCACGGGTCTCAATGAGGCGAACCGCGGCGGCAGCAATGCGGTTTCCGCCAACCGCACCCCTGATCCGGAAGAGGGCGGGCGGCTTGGCCTGCCAGACATGTCCGGCCTCGTGGCCGGACTGGCGTCGGAGCATCAGGATGCGTTCCGTAATTCCTGCCAGGACCATGGAGGGTCGTGGGAGTTCATGGATCTTGTCGTCGACGAACTTCGGCGCCGGGACACGCGCTGGGGCTACAACTGGAAACGCGGAAACGTCGGCGACGCTTCAAAAGACGTCATCGACTATCACTGGGGCCGCGGTGACGACGAGGGAAGTACCGAGGTCTATATCGTCGACATCATCGGAGGCCATTGCGGCGGGAACCCGTACCCGATTTGGAACGACGTGACGGACGCCACCTACAACAGCGGAACGGTCGGGCGCTGGACGGGAAGAGGGAGGTTCTGAACGATCCAAAAAGCTGTTCAAAAAACTCGGGAATTTGGGAGCGGAAGCCGGGAACTGGAAGCCGGCAGCTGGGAGCTGGAAGCCGGCAGATGGAAGCCGACTGGCAGCCGAATCGCATGCACGGAGGTCTACACTTTTTCCTCTTTGCAGCCGATAGCCGCCGGTAGTTAGACATCCTGCGGAAATATGGGCCCTAGGGCCCTTTGGGACGCCGATCCCCAGGGCAAGATCATGTACAAGACCGTCAACTCGATTACACGTTTGGCTGCCTTGACCGCGATGGCCGCATCGATCGCCGGTTGCGAGGCGAAGAAGAGCGCAAACCCCCTCAGTCCAACGGTTGCCGGCCCGATTGCCGGCGTGACCATTGATGCGCCCGTGCCCGTGGCCCCCGTCAACGGCACGGAGGTCATCAACACCGAACCATTGCGGCTGGTTTTCAACAACGGCCAGTCGAACGGGGTTCGGCCGCTGTATTACCAGGTCGAACTCGGATCCGACGCGAACTTCAGTTCCACGCTATACGCCAACAGCAAAGTCCCTCCGGGAGACAATGGCAGGACAACGGTTGTCGTTGACGGCACGCTGGCCGCCGAACGGACGTACTTCTGGCGCGTCAAAGCCGCGGACGGAGCGAACGAAAGCACCTATTCATCAGCCGCCCGTTTCGACCTGGTCGTGCCGGTGGTCGTGGAAGCTCCGATACCTGTGAGCCCGGCCGGCGGTCAGGCCGTGGGAAACACCACGCCCACGCTGGTCGTGAACAACGGCCGCGTTGCGGGACGTGCAGGCGAAGTTCGCTACACGTTCTTCGTGGCACGGAATACGTCTTTCAGCGACGTCGTGGCGGAGATCCCCTCGGTCCGCAGCGGCGGGAACCAGACGAGCGTGCAGACGGCGCCGTTGCCGGCAGATTCGCTCCTCTACTGGCGGGTAGTGGCCTCGAACGGCACCCTCCGCGACACTTCCGGAATGCAGAGCTTCAAAACTCCAGGCGCCCCGGGCGGCGGCGGCGGTGGAGGTGGAGGCGGGGGCGGGGGGAACCCCAGTGAACCCGTCAACTGGACGACCGAACAATGGCGCGCGTTTGTGTTTGGGTTGATTGCTCAAAAAAACCTGGGCCCTGTGGTGACGCTGCAGGCTCTTGGAGCGATGAGACCTGACCTGGTCGCACGCGGCGCGGACCTCCAGAACGGCTGGCGAGGCGACTACCGTCCACGAATCTTCTTGCCGGTCCCTGGCTGCCCGCCCCCCAGTTCACCGACCGCACCAGGATGCGCCTACGAACGCGCCGTCGACCTTGGCGATTGGAACGGACCCTGGCAGTGGATTGTCAGGTTCTGACGCCGACAACTCCCAAAGTCCAACTCCCAACTCCCAACGCTGAAAGATTTGGGAGTTGGGAAGTGGGAGTTGATCTCTTTTTTTAGAAACGTCCTCGGCTAATCCAGATCGTGCCGAGATCGCTGACGTCCTGCCAGGCTGGCGAGGGATTGGCGCCGCAATGCCCGACCAGGATGTCCCAGGAGTAAGTGTCGCGGCTGCCTTCGTCTGGTCCTGAGCCCCAGTGGTAGGCGACTTCGTCGCGGGCGGGGTCGTTCGCCAGACCACGGCGACCGTTGTAGCCCCAGCGTAGGTCCTTCTCAGCTCTCAGACGATCGACGATCAGATCCATCAGTTCCCACGTTCCATTGCCGCCCGACTCGGGCTGACACGAACGGGCGAGGAGATCAGGGCGCGAGCGGATCACCTCTGCGACAAACCCCGCTTCGTTTGGTTTCGGGATTCGCTCCCCCGGCGGCGGATCGGGCGTGCGTATTCCATACTTGACGCGCACCCCCAGGTTGCCCCGCTGCCCTTCGACCGTTGCGCTGATCGTCGTCTCGCCCTCATCTCCGGCGGTCACCACCCCGCCGCTCGACACGGACGCGACTGCCGAATTGCTCGACTGCCAGCTCGCGCTCGAACTTCGGTCCTCGACAAATCCATTTGAAAGCAAGGCACGTGCGACGAACCGCTGTGTTTGTCCGCGCTCGAAGAGCACCGTCGATCCAGCCACCTCAACCGAGACGACGCGCGGGGGTGAAGGGACCGCCGGCGCTGACGGTCCTGGCGGGGCCTCACTGTCCCCGCAGGCGGATCCGAGAGCTGCGAGCGAAAGTACGAACGCGATGCAGAGTGCTCTGCCTGACCTCATCCTCTTGTGTCCTCCAGGAGCGCGCGACTAGAACCGCGCGCCGATACCGACCCCGAGCTGGAACCCACCGGCACCCGCTTCAACGGTCTGACCTTCTCCCAATGCGAATTTGAGCGACCCGTGCGAATAACGAAGCATCACGTCGGCGCCGAAGTCAGCGCCGTACCGCCTGGTTATGGCATACGACATCGTGGCGCCGATGTTGAAGCCAACCCCCGACTCCTTGATATTCACGATCTCAATGGAGTCAATGGTCACGCTCGTGAAATCAGGAGGGTTCTCGCTGAATGAGATGCTTCTGGCGAACCCCTGCTCCACCGAGAAGAACGAAGGTCCGATTCCCACCGTGAAATCGATCTTGTCGGTATAGGGAATGAACCAGAGCGCCTGGATGTGCACGGCGCGCTCTTTATGTTCTGTTGAGGCGGTCCCGCTGAAGTTCCGTGGCTGATCGAAAAGCAAGGGGTGCGGCAGGCTCCCCCCGAAACTACTGTCACCCGAACTCTGGAACGAAGCGAACGAAAGGCCGATACCGTACTTGTCGCGGTAAAGACGGGCGGCGCCGCCGACGTCGAGCAGGAATCCGCCGTCGGCCTTTTGAGCGGTTTCGAACGTAGCGGGCTCGTCGTAGAGGGTGAATGTGGAATTCCGGCTCATATCCTCGCTGCCCACTTGAGCTCCGATGTGGAAGTTCGCGAACCACTTCGCCGGCGCTGGATACGGCGAGGCTGGCTTCTGGGTTTTCGTTTGGGTCTTGGGCTGGTTGGGGGTCTGAGCGGCAACGAGAGTCGGTGTAGAAACCGCCATCAAGGCGGACAAGACGAAACAACTACGCATTCGCACCTCGGACGAAGCTGAAAAAATTGAGTTTCATACTAGCACGCCCCTCGCGCCGCGGGTCGCGAGAGTTGACCAGCTGAGCCGCGAAATACGCACATGAAACGAGAGCGAATCGGTTACAATTTGTCGCCGCGGCGGTTCGCGCCGTCGCCCACCAAACCACAACGGAGATCTTCGATGCACCGGATGTACAAAACACTTCCGCGGGTCGGGGCCGCCTGTGCTCTGGCTTTGACCCTTGCTTGTAATCGCGCCCCAGCGGCGCCTACGCCAACCGACGCCACCTCGCCCGGGAGCGGCGACGCGGCGGCGGATGGTTCGACCTTGAAGGTGAACCCTCCCACATTGATGTCGCCAGTCAACGATCTCCGTCTCGACAGTCGGAAACCGACGATGATGATTGGCAACAGCACTGGACGGTTCGTCAATCGTCAGTTCACGTATGAGTTCCAGCTCCTGAATGATTCGGGCTCAGTCGTCGACAGCACCACCCTGTCCCAAGGAAGCAGCGGAACAACATCATGGGCCTACCCGACGGACCTGGAGCGTGACACGCCGTATCGGTGGCGAGTCCGTGCTCGTATGAACAATGCATTCGGACCGTGGTCGTCAACGGCGCGGTTCCTCACCGTCTTCGAAAAACGGACGCCCAATCCACCTCCCGGTCAGCGCCTTCCACGTCCCACGTGGGGCCTGGCGATCGTGCAACGCGTTGCGGCACAGCGGCCTGACCTGCTCCGGAATTCGTGTCAGGAGCATGGAGGATCGTGGGCATTCATGGATGCCGCAGTCGATGCGCTGCGTCTCGAAGACACGCGTTGGGGTTACAACTGCAAGCGGGGCAACTGCGGTGACCCGTCGCTCGACGTGCTCGCGTACAACTACAGCTCCGAACCGGACCCCGGAACGAAGGCGGTGTACATCATCGACATCATTGGAGGACATTGCGGTCCCTCGCCGACCGTGATCTGGAACGACGTGACGGACATTACGCATCAGTCCGGCACGAGTGGCGGTTGGACCAGCCGCGGCCGGTTCTAGAAAGGGAGAAGGGAGAAGGGACCTTTTCCCTTTTCCCTCTTTCCCCGCCTCGATGCCCGACACTTTCTACCGCTGGTTTTCCGATCGCCAAAAAGAGCTGACCGATTTCGGGCGCGCGAGGCGCGGCCGCACCGAGCGCTCGCGGCTCGGACTTCTAATGAGCCACATCTCACCCCCCGGCGAGATGCTCGAGATTGGTCCAGGGCACGGGACGCTTGCGCTGGGCGCCGTGGAGTCGGGGTGGCGCTATCGGGCGATCGAGGCCAGCCCGATTCTGATCGAGGAGCTTCGTCGGAAGGGTTTGGAGGTGATCGAGGGCTGGGCGCCTCCGATGCGCGCCCCCGATGAAAGCTGCGACGTCGTGTACGCGGATCAGGTGCTCGAGCACATGACCGGGATTGACGCCGCCCGAGAGTTCGTAGCCGAGGCGCGACGGGTACTGCGGCCGAACGGCGTCTTCTTCGTCGTCGTGCCGGATTATCTCAAGGAGCGGACGTTCTTCTGGGACGTCGATTACACGCATAACTTCGTCACCACCGAACGCCGCGTCCGGCAGTTGCTTTACGACGGGGGCTTCGACGTGGAGGAAGTCGTGCGAAGCATCGGCGCGGCAAGAGGCATTCGTCGCGACATGCTCGCCGCTGGTGCAGTCTTCACCAATCTGCCGGGTTTGAATACGCTGTCTCGCTATACCGGGACTGAGGATCTGCTCTTTCGCATCCGAAAAAATCTATTTGAAACGCTCGAGTTCGTGGCGCGGAAACCCCGTCTGTCGCAGGCTTCGCCGAAGTGATTGGCCGCGTCGGGCGCTCCGTCTGGATTCGCGCGCTCATCACGGCAATTGTTCTCGCCCTGCTTCTTCGAAAGATCTCGCTCGCGGAAACCGTCGCAACGCTGATCCGGCTGCGCGTCGATTACGCCCTGGCGGTCTTGTTGCTGCTCGCCCTCGACCGCCTCGTCATGGTCTGGCGCTGGATCATTCTGCTCCGCGCCACTGGCCAGACAATTGGCACGAAGTCGGCGGTCTGGATCTATCTGGTCAGCTCATTCATCGGTAGCTTTCTTCCTGCCGGCGTTGGCGGGGACGCCGCACGCGCGTATTCGCTTGCCCGGCGCACGTCCGAGGGCAGCGCGGCCGTTGCCTCGGTCGCTGTCGATCGGCTGCTTGGACTGTTGTCACTTGTCGTCGTTGCCGCCTTCGGTCTGCTGATGGCGCCCGCAGGCGGGCCCACGGCAGGCGCTCGGGGACCGCTCCTCGTCGTGTGTCTTGTCGCGGCATTGGTGCTTGCGGCTTTTCTGTGGAGCGATCGCTGGCTGTTTGCCGCGTCCGGTCCGTTGGCGGGCCTCGTTCGCTTGGCCAGCGCGGTCGGTCGCTACCGTAATCACCGGAGCGCCCTGGCCGCGGTGCTGTCGCTCTCGATAGGCGTGCAGCTTCTCAGAATCGCTCAGGCGTGGTTGCTCGGTCGAGGCATTGGCATCGAGGTGTCGTTCTCGTATTACCTGTTGTTCATGCCGGTGGGGCTCGTCGCGTTGATGCTGCCGATTTCCCTCAACGGATTCGGCGTTCCACAAGGCATCATCGTCTGGCTGCTGCGCCCTGTCGGCGTTTCTTCAACCGACGCGTTTGCCCTCTCGACACTGATCGTCCTCAGCGGCATCCTCGCAAATCTCCCGGGCGCATGGCTGTACCTTCGCGCGGGACGGTCCTCAGGCGCTCAGGTCGAGGCATGAAACGCCCGTACGTGCTCGTGCTGTTGGCGCTGACGTTTTGCGCTTCGAGTGGGTGCGCGCAAGAGGCCCAACCGAGAGAGCCGCTGCGCGAACTGTATACGCCCAGGTTCGCGCGCATTCCTGATCCCGCACGCTTCTCGGACACCGTGCGACAGTTGCGTGAGGACTGGAGAGCACAACCCGGAGATCGTTTCCGCCAGGATCTGCGGTCGCCGCAGGGATTACTCGTTGCTCTCGCGGCTGGAGTCATCCTGCTCGTGGGGTTCGATTGGCGCCGGCCACGAAGCCCTCGAAACTTCGACATCGCCTTGATGTTCCTGACGGGACTTCTCTTTTTTGACGCGATGCGGTTCTTCAATGTGCTCAACCGATCGGCGTACGTCACGCTGATGGACTGGGTGTTTTGCGCAGTCTTCACCTCGAGCGTCGTGCTCATCGTTCGGGCGCTGCGCCGCTGCACGACGCCGCTCGACGACCACTGGCATCCGAAGCTTCGGACGTCTATCCTCGCTCTCCTCGCCACCTGCCTGGTCGTCGTCGATCTCACCATTCTCTTCAAGAGACCGCCCGACGATGCCGGATGGTTTGTGAATCTTGGTGCGCAAAGGCTGCGTGAGCGTGGGCGGCTGCCGTACGGCGACCCCATCCTCACCGGCACGCCAGCCGCAGCGTATGGACCACTTCTCTATGTGGCGCACATTCCTTTCCAGGTCATCGTCGCTCCCCAGGTCGTGAATCCCGGGGCGCCGGCCAAGCCGCCGCTCGGTGAGCAATCGACGTATTACCTCCCGCCGACGCTGGCGACAACGCTTTGCACCGCGGTGTTCCACCTGCTTGCGGTGGCTGCACTCTGGGTGTGCGCTCATCGGCTAGCCGGCCGCGACGTCGCGTGGGGACTGATCTGTCTTTACTGCGGCAGTCTCGCGGTCCTGGGCATCGGCGGAGACGACTACGCGGTGGCCGGTATCACGTTCGTGTCCCACATCGCGCCCGCCGCAGGCGTCCTGCTCTCATTGACGGCGCTTCAGAAGCCTGCGTTGTCCGGTGCGCTCCTCGCGGCCAGTGCGGGATTGGGGTTTTATCCGGCCTTCATGGCACCGGCGTGGCTTGGGTACTACTGGTCGAACCGTCGGGCACGCACCCGGTTTCTCGGCGCATTTGGGATTTTGTGTGTGGCTATCGTCGTCGGAGTGCTGCTGCTGTCGGGACCCGCGCCTGAATACGGCCGAGTTGCGACGATCATGCGCGATACGTTTGGCCACCACACGGATCCGACCGGGTACGGCTCGAGTCCGTTTGGGTTCTGGGGACAGCGCAGCGGCATTCGACGAGCGTTCTCTACGCCGTTGGTCGGCAATTCTGGGCTGACATCCCCGGCGTGGCTCGTGTTTGGTGGATTGATCGTGCTGACGTTTTTTCTGGTGCGCGGCCGATCGCCGGTCGAGCTCGCCCTGGCGTCAGGCGCCGTGGCCATTGGCGCGACGCTCGTGAAACCTCATGCGACGGGCACCTACATGGCGTGGTATTACGGCCTGCTGCTGATCGGGTTCTTTTGTCGATCCAAGGCGCTTCGGCCCGCAGAAGGAGCTGCCTGAAGCCGGAAGTTCCTTTACAGATCACGCCAGACGATTTAGAATCAATACTTTATGGCACAAGTTTACGCGCTCAAGTACCTCGCGAAGGCCGCGGCCAGCGCGCCTCGCGACTTACTGAACAGCTATGTCGCGCGCGTCCGGCCCATTCATCCGACTGTTCTCATCTTCCACTGCACCTTCGTCTGCGATGCCCGCTGCGAGATGTGCAACAACTGGAAGCGCGGCGATCGCAAGAGCGACATGACGCTCGCGGAAATCCAGCAGGCATTCAAATCTCCACTCTGGAAGAACATCGAGAACGCCAACATCTCCGGCGGGGAGCCGACCACACGAAACGATCTCGTCGAGATCGCGCAATCGATGCTCGACAGCTTCCCGCGACTGCGGAAGCTCGGCCTCAACACCACCGGGCTCACGCCGCACCGCGGAATCCCGATGCTCACGAAGATCGTGGAGCTGTGCCACGAGCGCGGTGTGATTTTCAGCACGCGGGTCTCGATCGACGGCGTCGGAGAGATGCACAATCAGGTCAGGGCAGTGAAGAGAGGGTTCGAGAAGGCGAATCAAACGATTCGCGCGATGAAGGAACTCCAGAAGAAATACAGCTTCAACTTCGGTATCTCGACAACGATCTTCCACACCAACCTGAACGACGCAGAGAACATTCTCGCGTGGGCGCGATCCGAGGATCTCGACATCGTCTTCAACATGGTGCGTTTTACCGATCCAATGCTTGGTAACAGCGACCTCGCCGCGACCTGCGGGCCCAACGGGCACGAGGAAGAAGAGCGGATGCGCCAGTTCTTCCTGGATCGGGTGCGGATGGATCCGCTACTCGACGGACAGAACTACATCTACATGCACTATGCGGACATGATCGCGAACGGTTATCACCGTCTCGCGCCCTGCCCCTTCCAGACCCAGGGCATCATGCTGAACCCGGACGGCGGTTTGTTCTTTTGCGAAAACAGCGAAGTGGTCGGCAACGTGCGCGAGCAGGATCCCGAAGCGCTGTATTTCAGCACCGCAAGTCAGACGCATCGGGACTTCATCCGCGACGAAAAATGCCCGACGTGCCTCAGTCCATGCCAGATGAACGTCGCGGCGATCAAACAGGTCGCGCCGTACGCGCGATTCCTGGTGAAGGCGGCGCGCGAGAAGCGCCGGTTCCACAATAAGGTCGCGCTCGCCCCAGAGTCAGCCGCGCTCCGGTAGGGTCCAATCTTGCAAGGGAGCTGACCGTGCGCTCCCGGCTCCTTCTCGCATTCGTTGTCGTGCTTCTCGGTGTCGCGTCACAGGCGCCACCGAGCGGCCGCGTTCGGCTGGCCGGTCACGGCGTCGCGGACGATCGCGGCGTGTTTCCCGCGCTGGGTGGCACGCTCTTCTGGGCCGCGTGGGGCTACAAGCACGATCGACCCCGACTCGACGCGGCGCTGAAACTGCTCGCCGATCACCGTTTCGATTACATTCGCGCGCTCGGCATCGTGGGGCGTCAGCCGTATTGGAGCGGCCGGGAGATCGACTGGCGATGGCCCGACTACACAGAGGTCATCGCCGGGCTGACCGATTACGCCTATGACCGCTTCGGCCTTCGCGTCGAGTGGACCATCTTCGCGGATGCCGACCAGGTCATCCCCAATCCTGAGGATCGCGTCAAACTGATCGATACGTTCATCGCGATGTCTCGGGGCCGTGAGCACAAGATCATGCATTTCGAGGTCGCCAACGAAAGCTGGCAGAACGGATTTGGCGGTCCGGACGGCATTGCGCAGATCCGACAACTCGCCAAACGCCTGACCGAGGCAACCGACATCCCGGTTGCGATCAGCGACTCAGAAGGTCACGAGTGCGGCGATCATCTCGCCCTGTATAAAGACACGGGGGCAGACATCCAAACCGAGCACTTCTCGCGCGATCTCGGCGGCCCACTACGTGGCTGGGGACCGGTCATCGCGCCGTGGAGCGTTCGTGAATGCGCCGGGCTGCCGACAGTCGTCTCGAATAACGAGCCAGTCGGTCCGAAAAGCTCCATCGCCAGCGAATCGGATCCCATGCGGATCATCGGCGGCGCGACGGCGTCCTACATGGCGGGCGTCGGTCTTTACGTGTTTCACACCGACGCGGGCGTGTGGGGACGCACGGCGATTTCAGATATGCCGAACGCGGCCGCGATCCTCGATGGGTTCGCCGCGATGAAAGCGTACCTTCCCGCCGACATCGTCAACTGGCGCCGGCATCGTCACGACTCCAAGGAGAGTCCGTTCATTCCATACGCCGGCAAGGCCCGCGGCGCGATCTGGCCCGACGGTCATGACAATGGCGCCGCGGAGGTGCTTGGCAGCGACCAAGACGGTCGGTTCTTTGTCCTTCCCATCGGCATCGTCAACGGCCTCACGCTGGAAGCACGGAGGAACATGGAATTCGATGTTCTGCATCCGCTCACCGGCGTAAAGCTCGAGCACCATGCGCTGAAACCCGGGGAGACCGTTCGCCCGCGGCCGCTCCAGGTGATCGTCATAAGTGGGCGCTTCACTGACGGGGGAACGGGAGGACGGGAGGACGGGGGAACGTGAGGACGGGAGATTACTTCGAGCAGATAGCCATTAAATGCCACCCGAAAGGCCGGACGAGCGCGCGTGGCAACGCATTGAACAACCCAACGAACACACCGTTGTAGACGGCTGCTTTCCAGCCGTGATGCAAACGTGATTTGACGGGAAATCGCTCCGGAATGATTGCCGCCTGACGAAACCCATCAATCAGCTGACGGAACTCCCGAATCGAATACAGGCGCAGCCCGGGCGCATCGGCGTGTTCGAGATCCACTTTCATGACTCGCGAGAGCGCCATGAGCCACGAAACCCGGTTGTAGACCATGAAGATCGCAATGCCGCCCGGCCGGAGGACACGGTGCGCTTCGGTCACGATCGCGAGTGGATTAGCCGAGTACTGCAGGACGCCGTGCGCGTACAACACGTCGGTTGAATCATTCGGCAGTGGAAGCCGCGCGCCATCGCCAACCATGACGGATCCGCGCACCCCGTGCGTGTCCAGGTTGGCTCGCGCCAGCTGCACGGCGGTCTCCGACAGGTCTACTCCCACGACCTTGGCGCCGCCGCGCGCAAAGCGAACGAGGTCGGTTCCAATACCGCACCCGACTTCGACCACGCGGCGGCCGCTGTAGCCGTTGAAATCGACGATTCTGGGAAGATAGGCGAGCTTGTCGAACCGGTAGTCATCGAGTTCGTCGAAGAACTCGCGCGAGCCGACCGGCTGCGCGGTCATTTCGAGATCGTGAATGCGATGGTTCCAGTACTCGCGAACGCGCCTGTCGAGACGTGGTTCCGCCGACTCGGTCAAGGTCCTCTCCGAAGTACAGTGTCAGGCAGCGTCGTATCTTCGAAGGAGGTTTTGATGGCGTCGAAGAAGACGCCCGCCATCACGTCGTAGCCACGCACCGTCGGATGCAGGTCGTCTACACCGATGAGCGACAAATCATCTTTCATCGCATCGAAGACATCGATGAGGACGACATGCTCGTCGGACGCCAGGGTGCGAATGCGCTCGTTGAAACTCGGAATGAGCCTGGCCACCGCGTCCCGGCGTCCTCCCGGCCGCTGCGGCGGGACCGTCGCCAGCCCCACTTGGACGCCCAGCGACTTGGCTTCTTGAACCATCCGACGCAGCGCGTCGATCGCAGAGTCGGCGCCGCGGCCAATCTCAGGGCGATCGAGCAGATCGTTGGTGCCTTCCATCAGCAGGAGGACTTCGGGCCGATCGCGCTGGACGGTGAGACGAAGCCGTTTCGCTCCGTCGACGGCCGTTTCTCCAGGAATTCCCTCGTTGATTACCTCAGGCGTCTGAAAGATGTACCGCCCGGCCAGCCGTCGCTTCAGCACTGAAGGGTACGAATCATTTGGCAGATGGATTCGCAACGTTGGGCCGAATGAAACCTCTCCAAAAGTCAGACTGTCGCCGAAGGCGACGAAACGTGCGAACTTCAAACGCGGCGGTGGACGGACCGCAACGGTGAAGTTGCAGGAGGCACTCTGACCTCGCGAATCGGTCGCGACGCATGTGACGCTGAGCGTGCCCACATTGAACATTCCGGATGGCGGTGTGCACGTCGTGTTCAGCGGTGCAGTTCCGCCAGTCCCCTGCGGAGCCTGGAAGGAGACTTCCACCGGGGAGCCGTCGGCCGATTGCACGTCGATGTTCGACGGACAGACAACGTTCACCGTAGGCGGTGGTGGCGGCGCCGTCGGAGAGCCACAGCCATGCGCGAGGAGAGTGACGAAGAGGATGAGTAGCCGCCGCACAGCGGTCGCGACACGTGGCGCAACGAGGCCTGGCATAAAATGAGTCACTCGATGATCCGCGACCTCGCCCGCCTTGCGAACGAGGCCTTCGACGTGCTCGTGATTGGCGGCGGGATTTACGGTTTGGCGACCGTTCGTGAGCTTGTCGCGCGCGGTCTCAGCGTTGCGCTCGTGGAACGCGGCGATTTCGCCGCAGCCACGTCGTTCAACAGTCTCAAAACCGTCCACGGCGGCATCCGGGCGCTGCAGCACGGCGCAATTCCCGCCGTACGCGAGTTCGTGCGCGAGCGCCGCGGCCTGGCTGCAATCGCCCCACATCTCGTCTGCCCGCTCCCGTTCGTCGTCCCTACCTATCGACATCCGCTCCGTAATCGCCCGCTCATGGCCGCATTCCTCACCGCGTACGATTTCCTCGCCGCCGACCGGAATGACGGTATTGACGTCCGGCTCGCGCTGCCGCGCAGTCGGACGATCTCCCGCGACGAATGTCTCCGGCTGAACCCCGTCGTCGATTCTGTGGGTGTCACTGGCGGCGCCGTGTGGCACGACTACCAGCTCCACAGTCCCGAGCGCCTGGCGATCGGACTCCTCGATGCGGCCGTCCGAAGCGGCGTCGCGGCCGCTAACTATACCGAAGCTCAGCGATTGTTGCAGCAGGGTCGTGAGATACACGGCGTCACCGTCCGCGACGTCGAGACCGGCAGCAGCTTCGACATCCGATGCCGAATCGTGCTGAACGCCGCCGGACCCTGGGCATGGCCGGTCCTGCAGCAGTTTGGAGCCGTCCCCGGGTCGATTCGGCAGCCGCGGATGTCGCTCGCGATGAACCTCGTCACCGACCGTGCGCCGCTGCCGCAAGCCGTCGGCGGGTTGGTTGATGGCCGCTTTCTGTTTCTGGTCCCATGGCGCGAGCAATCGATGATCGGGACGAGTCACGACCTGTACAGCGGTTCACCTGATGATGTCGCCTCTGTCGATGTTGCCGTTGAGAGATTCCTCCGCGACGCCAAGGCTGCCTTCCCAGAATTCCCGATGCACATCGACACGGTGCGACTCATTCATCGCGGGCTGTTGCCGGCTGGCCCCGACGGCTCGCTGCTCACGCAGAGCATCATCCATGACCACCTGAGCGATGGTCTCGGGTCGCTGGTGACTGTCCTGGGCGTCCGTTACACAACCGCGCGGGCGACCGCTGCGGCCGCAGCAGAACTGGTGGCGACGAAGCTCGGCAAGCCCTCAGGCAGGCAACTCCCCTCACTCGAACCCATCAGTGGCGGCGACATCACCGATCTCGATCGGTACGAGCACGAAGCGATGAGCACGGGCACGGTCCCTCCCTCAACCGTCCGCCGGCTCATTGCGGCGTACGGATCCCGCTACGACCAAATCGTGCGGCTGATGGGGGACAACCCCACGCTGGGCGCCCCCCTCAGCTCCGCCTGCCGCGTCACGCGCGCCGAGGTTGTCTATTCCGTTCGCGAGGAGATGGCCATTCATCTCTCGGACGTCCTCCTGCGGCGAACAGAGGCCGGAACCGGCGGCCACCCCGGCGAGGCTGCGATCCAGGCGGCAGCGGAAGTGATGGCGAATGAGTTGGGCTGGTCCGCGTCGCGGGCGGAAGTGGAAAAGGGGGACTGTCCCCTTTTTCCAAAAGCGGACACTCAGGGAAAAAGGGGACAGTCCCCCTTTTAGTCAGCCCAGCGCTCGAACACCATAAGGGCGAAGAGGACGTGCGCGTGGTTGGCGTGGCCGGCGCAGTGCTGCTCGATCAAGCGCGTCACTTCGGCGGGCTCGATGAGGCCCCGCGCGGCGAGGCGGCTGGGCGCCAGCAGTTCCAGCATCAGCGGCTTCAGCTCGCGGCGAAGCCAGTTTTTCATCGGAATGCTGAAGCCTTCCTTTCGACGGTCGAGAATGTCCGTCGGGAGGACCTCCTTCAGCGCCTGTTTGAGCACGTACTTCCGTACGCCACCGCGGATCTTCAAATCGCCTGGCATGGAAAACGCCAGCTCCATCACTTCGGTATCGAGGAACGGGGCGCGTGTTTCAAGCGACGTCGCCATGCTCATGCGATCGACCTTCACCAGGATATCGTCCGCCAAATAAATCGAGAGATCCGCGTAGAGCTGCCGGTTCAGCAAGTCGTCCGTCCGCGCTCGTGACAGCGCCTCACGGACCGGCCGATACACGTCCGCAGATACCAACGCCTCTTGAAAGCGCCGTGTGTACAGACACTGTTTCGTCTCCGGTGAGAGGAACGTCATCCATCGATATTGCGCGATCGCTTCCGGCGCATTGGCCAGACCATCAACGAAGCGCCGCGCCTTGTTCACCAGGCCCTTCTTCTTCTCCGATGGCGGCAGGCGATCGAGGACGGCATCCGCGGCACGAAGCGCAACATCCGGGAGCACCCCTGACCATCGCGCCGCGAGCGCCTGGGCCTCGTACGCGTCGTAGCCGGCAAACAACTCGTCGCCGCCATCGCCCGTCAACACGACCTTGACGCGTGCCTGCGCCATTTGCGACACGAGAAACGTCGGAAACAACGAAACGTCTGCGAACGGCTCGTCGAGGTGAACGACCAGGCGATGGAATAGATTCGCGACGTCCGGCGTGACCATACCCTCGTGATGCGTCGTCCCGCACAGCGCGGCAATCTTCCTCGCGTACGGCAGCTCGTTATAGCTGCCATCACCGAAACCCATGCTGAAGCTGTGAACCGCCGCCGCCGGTCGGTCAAGCGTCATGAACCGGGCAACGGCGCTCGAGTCGATCCCGCCCGACAGAAACACGCCCAGCGGCACATCGGCCATCATCTGGCTGCGGACCGCCTTGGCCAGGGTTGAGCGGACCGCGTCAATCGCATCGCCGTCGGTCCAGCGCCGGACCTCCACGTCAGCTGCATCCCAGTACCGTTTCACGCTGATCTCGCCGTCGTGGTAGACGAGGTAATGCGCTGGCGGCAGCTTACTGATGCCTCGAAACATCGTCCGTGGCGCGATCACGTATTCGTAGGTGAGGAACTGGTCCAGCGCTTCGAGGTCATACTCGCGGCTCACCTCTGGCCGCGACAGCAACGCCTTTATTTCGGACGCGAGGCGCAGACCTGCCGCGGTCAGCGTGTAGTAGAGCGGCTTTTCGCCAGCTCTGTCGCGCGCGGCGAGCAACAGCCGGCGGCGTCCGTCCCACAGCGCGAGCGCGAACATGCCGCGAATCCGCGCCAGAAACTCCTCGCCGTACTCTTCGTACGCGTGCACCAGAACTTCGACATCCGCGCGCGAGCGGAACCGATGTCCGCGTGCCATCAATTCCTGTTTGACGACTTCGAAGTTGTAGATTTCGCCATTGGCGACGAGTTGTATCGATCCGTCTTCGTTTGAGAACGGCTGTTGACCTCCTGCCAGATCGACGATCGCCAGTCGTCGCATCGCGAGGCCCACACCGGGTAGAACGACGGTTCCCTCGTCGTCCGGCCCTCGATGGTGCAGCGTTCGGACCATCTGTTCCATGTCGCCCGGCGGGATTGGACGCTCGAGATCGCGTTCGACGATGCCGACAATGCCGCACATGTCAGTTGGCCGGACCGGCCGCGCGCCGGTCGCGGACGATCCGCGCCGGAACGCCAGCCGCAATGTGAAACTCGGGCACGTCACCGATCACGACTGCACCGGCACCAATCACGGCATCGCGTCCGATCCGTGACCCGTCAGTGACGACGACGTGTGCCCCAAGCCACACGTTGTCACCGACGTCAATGCCCCGCGCGGTGCGCCCCTGGTGAAGCACCGGAATATCTACACGATCGAACAAATGGTCCCCCCCGACGAGATAGGTGTATGCGGCAACGAGCGTCCGAGCCCCGACCCGTACCTCGGCAGCAGAGAAGATTTCCACGTTGAAGCCAATGTTGGCTTCCTCGCCGAGGTCGATGTTCCCGTTCTTGCAACTCAGAATCGTGTTACGCCCGAGGAACACACCGTCGGCGAGAGTGATTCCGCGATTGGTGCTTCCCTTCGCATCCAGACAGCAGTTGTCGTCGATGACCACGTTGTTCCCGATGTCGATTTTGTGCGGATGACGCAGGACGATGTTCGCGCCGAACGCGACGTTCTCACCGACTCGTCCCAGAATCAGCGGATAGAGCTTGCTGCGGAGAAACAGGCCCAGTGCTCCCGGGATCCAGCTGGAGACGAGGACAATCAGCTCATACGCCAGCAGCGGACCCCATCCGTCGCGTCCGACGACGAGATCGGCGTAACGCTCCCGACGCGAGCGGTTCGCGCCGAACTCTTTCTGAATGTCGGTGATGCGGGGATCGGCGACCCGCGGTTCAGATGAACCGCTCGAGGCTGACACGGGTATCGTCGTCTCCCTCCAGCTCGCGAGGCGCGCTTTGGCATATCTCGCGAATCGCGTAGATCGGCTTTCCCTGTGACTCGTGGTAGGTGCGCGCCAGCATCTCCGCCAGCAACCCCATCGTCAACAACTGCACGCCGGTAAAGACGAGCAGGATGCCGAGCTGAAGGATCGGCCTGTCCGCTGATTGAAAACCAAACAAGCGCATGTACGCGACATACCCACAGATGATGGCACCGAGCAGCCCCATTCCCAAGCCGAGAAGGCCGAAGATCTGCAGCGGCCGTGTCGAATAGCTGATAAGGAATTTCACCGTCAGCAGATCCAGGATGACCCGAACCGTACGGGAGATTCCGTAATTCGAGCGGCCGCGCGATCGGGGTCGATGATTGACTGGCTGTTCGACAATGCGAACGCCGAACTCACTGGCGATCGCCGGCAGAAAACGGTGCATCTCGCCGTACAGCTTCAACGGCTTGATGATCTCGGCACGAAACACTTTCAACGAACAGCCGTAGTCGTGCAACTTCACGCCGGTCGAGTGAGAAATGATCCAATTCGCAATGATCGACGGCAGCCGGCGATTGAGAAACGCGTCCTTTCGGTTTCTCCTCCACCCGGCAACGATGTCCGCGCCGGTGCGCTCGGCCAACTCGATCATGGCCGGGATATCCGCCGGATCGTTTTGCAGATCCCCATCGGAAGTCACAATGAACCGGCCGCGAGAGTGCGCGAAGCCGGCTGAGAAGCCTGCGGTCTGACCAAAGTTGCGGCGAAAACGGATGACTCTGAGATGGTGATCGACGGCTTGCAGCCTCGCGAGCTGCTCGAAGGTGTCGTCCACGCTCCCGTCGTCAATCGCGATGATTTCGTACGGGCGTCCGAAGCGTTGAAGGGTCATCGTCAATTCCCGATGCAGCTCTTCGACGTTTGGCGCCTCGTTGCGCATCGGGATGACGACGGAGACCTCTGGGTTCATCAGGTAAGTGCTTGATTATAAGTGATCTTGCGCCCAAAAAGGCGGAGCTGCGAGAGTCCCAGCGCCGGAGGCTCTTTCAAGCGGAAGACTTGCGCCGGCTCTTCCACCAGAACCAGCCGGCTGCGCCAACGGCGATGACGATCGCGAGCGCGAACCCAGCCATGCGGGCGTTATCGCGTAAGAATGCAATCGCCTGTTCCCCATACCAGACCGCCAGCAACCCTTCACCGAAGTATCGAAGCCCGCGACCGATGAGCACCGCGAACATGAAGTCGATCAACCTCACTCGCGCGACGCCAGCCGCCAGAACAAAGATCTTGAATGGCATCGGAGGGGGAAGCAACGAGGGGACAATCACGGCCAGCAGACCGTGCCGTCGAAACAGCTCCATCGCACGTTCGACGTTCCCCGCCTTGAAGCGACGTTTGAGAAACGCCTCGCCTCCACGCCGGCCCACGGAATAGAGCGCCAGGCACCCTGCCACCGAACCAAGCGTGCACATCAACGCATAGAACGGCATGCGCGCCTTGTGCTGGACGGTGAGCAAAACGATCAGCAGGTCGCAGACTTCCGGAAACGACAGGAACGATGAATCCAGAAATGCGATGAGGAAGAGGCCGGGACCGCCGAGAGAAACTGCAAACCCCTGCACCCAACTGAGGAGTCGATGCATCTAGTTGAGAATGTCTCCTGATTAAGCGGCCCGCTCCGTTGTCGCGGCCGGAATTCGCACTCGACCTGACGACGGGCGCTACCGATTCAGCCCAATACGTGCCACTTACTGAGTGTAGACTAGCCACTTCTACGTGACCACAGTAGAGGATGGCGACGACGGACCAGTCCCGCCGAAGCCGCAACGCGGCGAAGGCGGAGGTACGAGAACAACTGGCCAGACGGCCGTCGATCGAGTGCTGGAGCGGTATAGCTGGTTCGTGTTCGCCGTGTTCGCGTCGGTCTGCCTGGCAAGCTTGCTGATTCGAGCGCGCGCGAAGCCGTTCTGGCACGACGAGATTTACACCATCCTCCACGCGGGACTGCCGAGCCTCGGAACGATGTGGAGGGCCGCAGTCGACGGTTTCGATCTCAGCCCTCCGCTCAATACCTGGTTGACCAGAGGCGTTCACGGCGTGTTGGGCGTCGGGCACATCAGCACTCGGGTCCCGCCGCTGCTCGGCTACATGACGATGACGCTGGTGGTGTTCCACCTGCTCAAGTCGCGAGCCAACACCGTGACCGCGTTGTCTGGCGCCCTGCTTCCGTGCTTCACGGCAGCGTATCGCTATTCGTACGAAGCACGCGGTTACGGACTGATGGTTGGACTCTTTGCGCTCGCGCTGTACGCGTGGAGCGAAGCGGCGCGAGGGCGCAAGCGGAACATCCATTTGCCTCTCCTGGCTGTATCGCTGGCCGGCAGCGTCTGGAACCATTACTACGGGATTTTGATCTTCGTGCCGATCGCGGCCGGTGAATGTGTCCGTTCGCTCCAAACGCGACGGATTGATCGCGGCGCGCTGGCCGCTTTCGTCGGGGCGACACTGGCGATCGTGCCCATCTATCCGCTTGCCGCCGCGGCCCGGACGCAGAGCGCATCGTTTTGGTCTCGCGCCTCGGGAACGAACATCAGCGGCACGTACCAGTTCGTGTTCGCGCCCATTTTCGAGCGGGATTTCGGCTACGCCGCCATTGCGATCGGCGCGCTCGCACTGCTCCTCAGGGCATCCAAGGCATATCGTCAGGGCGGCCGGAGTGTGCCCACGTACGAGGTGTTCGCAGGGCTGGTTGCGCTCCTGATCCCGATCTTCGGCGTTGCGCTTGGCCTCATGCTGACGGGAGTGTTCGTCCCTCGTTACGCCATGTCTGCCGTCGTGGGCCTGAGCCTCGTTGTGCCGCTCATCGTCTGGCAGCGGCACACGCGCGGAGGCAGCGCCGAACTCCTGTTGTGCGGGGTCCTGCTGTATGGCTTCGCTCGGTCGGTAGGTCCTTCGCTCCAGTCCCGTCCGGTGTTTGTCGACCCGTTTCTCAGCAAGCCACTCCTCCAGAGCGCGGTAACCACCGGTCCTGCCGTGGTCAGCTCGAGCAGCCTGCAGTTTCTGCAGCATTGGTACTACACGCCGAATTCACTCAAAGGACGGCTTCGGTACCTTGCAGACGTGGAGAACGCCAGGCGTCTGATGGCATCAGACACAATCGACCGAGGATATCTGGCGCTGCACCGATGGACGGCCGTGCCAATCGAGCCGTACGACAGCTTCGTTGCCGGACACCGCGAATTTCGCGTGCACGAGGGGGGTTCCGGCTGGCTGCTTCGCAAACTCGATGAGATCGGCGCGACCAGAACTGAGCTGGGAAGGGGTCCCGGCGAACGGTTGCTCCTCGTGCAACTCCCCTCAGAGGCGACGCGCTGAAGCCAGTCAAACCGTTTCGGTCGCCGGTCGTGATCGGCGGTGCGGCCCTTGTGGCAGGCACCGCCGCCGCAGTGTTTTACGCTCAGTCGGGCCTGACCCTCAGCCATTTTGACGCGCGCGCCCACCTCGTCGTAGCACGGCGAATCCTCGACAGCCTGACGCCAGGCTGGCAGCAAATCGGGGCCGTCTGGCTGCCGCTGCCTCACGTGCTCAACATGATTCCCGTGCAAGTCGACGCGTGGTATCGGTCCGGTGCGTCCGGTGTGGCGCTGTCGGTCGCGAGCACCGGACTTACCGCTTGGGCCATCGCGCGGGTCATTCTGATTTCCACGGGATCCATTGCCGGCGGTGCGGCCGGTGCGGCGCTCTTCATCACCAATCCGAACCTGCTCTACATCCAAAGCACGCCAATGACCGAGCCATTGCTGTTTGCGACGGCGTTCCTGACGCTGGCGTTGCTTGCAGCATGGATCGACCGCGGGATCGGCGAGTGGCCGACCGCGCCCGGCCTGGCGTTGTCCGCCATGTGCATGACGCGGTACGAAGGGTGGATTATCGGAGCCGCAGCCATCGGCCTGACCACGTGCATTCTGCTCCGCCGGGGCGAACCTCCATCCCGCGCCCTGCGGGCGTCGATCCAACTCGCGACCCTGCCAATCATCGCGATCGTCCTGTTTACCCTGAACAGTCGATGGACGATCGGCTACTGGTTCATCCCGCGCGATTTCTTCGTCCCTGAAAACGCGGCCCTCGGTCACCCGTGGCTGGCGTGGGATCAGGTGCGAGAGTCTGTTCACAAGCTTTCAAACAGCTGGCTCGTTCGGTGTGGGTACATCGGTGCAGCGTTGGTTGCCGTCGCATTGTTCGCATCCCGTCGGCGCGCCACGCTTGCATTGCTCTTCTCGATCGTCGCCGCCGGTGCACTCCCGTGGTACGCGTACCTGCAAGGTCATCCTGTTCGAATCCGGTACGGGCTGACGCTCGTTGCCGCCTCCGCTGCGCTCGGCGGCGCCGGGGTCGCATTGCTCTGGCGGCCGGTCAGATGGATTGGCGCGGCTCTTGTGGTGATTCTGGTGACGTGGCAGACGTCACCCGTGGATCGCCAGGCGGTACTCGTCATCGAATCGCAACGTGACGCCCCGAACATTGAAGGGCGCCGCGCTATCACCCGGTACTTGCTGGAGCACTACAAGGGCGACGGACCGATCATGATCAGCATGGGTTCGCTCGCCCACTACATGCAGGAACTCGGACGCGCCGGATTCCCTATTCACAGCATTCTTCACGAAGGCAACGGCGAAGCGTGGCGGTATGCGGTGCTCGGGCCCAAGGGCTACGTCAACTGGGTCGTGATCGAAGAGAGTGCGGAAGGTGGAGACGCGCTGTACCGGGCGTGGAAGCGCAACCCCGGTTATCTCGAAGGGTTCGAACGCGTCGCCGAGGGTGGCGGCGCCGCGCTTTACAGGAGTTCAAGAGTTCAGGAGAAATCAGACAGGAGATAAGGAGATCAAGAGAAAGTCCGCGCGCGACCCGGCCCGCGTTCGATGCTGCCAGCACGCGGACCGGGTCGGGCGCGGACATCTCCTGACCTCTTTATCTCCTGTCTATTTTTTCCTGAACTCTTGAACTCCTGTTAAAACCGCAGGTGCAGCGTGAAGCTCGTCGTCCAGCCGCCCAGATCGATCTTGTCGCCGAGGAAGCCCTCGGTGTCGATGTTTCCCTCTGCTTTCTGATACCGCAGTTCGCCGCCCACGAGCCAGACGTCAGACACTGGGAAGCGGATTCCACCGAGCACCACCGGACCAGCAGTGCTGCCGCTGGCGATGTAACGTGCGGGGAAGATCGAATCGTCGCGAAAATCGACAAACTCTCCGGTCTCGCTGTAACGCCAGTTGAACCAGCCAATCCCTGCGCCCACGTATGGCTGCACGGACGTGCGCCCGAGCGGCAGGAACCGTACGGTCGCAGCGACGGGAATAATGCGAAGCTTGAGATCCTGCTCGATCTCGCTGCCATCCGAATGCGTAACACTGCGGTACACGCTCGGCACGGTCCGCTGGTAGAGGCCGACGCCGACACCGGCTTCGAGATAGTCGCCGACGTCGAACAGCCACTCGCCACCGAATGTCGCGAAGTTGAAATCATTAACTTCAAAGGCCAGTGAGCTGAGATCTTCCCACAACACGTCGCCTTCGACGCGCGCGTCCTCACCGCGGACGGCAAAGTAGCCCAGGTTGAACCCGATCGACTGGCGCGATTCCACGCGCGTCACCTGCGCGCTTGCGGGGGCCGTCGCGCCAAGCAGCAGCCCGGCCGCGCCCAGTCCGATCCAAAGCCCAGTTTGCAGACGCTTCATCATGACGATCTCCGTTTCGCAGCACCGCCAGAAAGAAGACAGCGAACAGCGGTTGATCTGCGGTCGAGCACGAACGATGCCATGACTTACGGGGGCCACGGATCGACGGATCAACCGCTGAGATCCGTGGACCCGTTGGCCGGTTGGCCAGCTATCCCCTGTCTCCGCGAGATGTCACTCCGTCCTGTTTCGAGAACGAAAGCGGGCTGTAAAGGTACTGATCGTCTCGAGCATGGCCGGGTGTATCAACCCATTACTGGCCAGCACGCTGCCAACGCGGGATCCGAAGGGGCCGCCATCCACTGTTGTCACCCGTCCACCCGCTTCGTGCACGATGAGCGCTCCGGCAGCGACATCCCAGGGCTGCAGCTTGTGTTCCCAGAACGCATCGAAACGTCCGGCCGCCACATAGCAGAGATCGAGTGCCGCCGAACCCAGCCGCCGCACGGCGCGCGCGCGTGAAATGAACTCGCCAAACAGTTCGATGAGCTCAGAGGAATCCTTGTGGATGTTGTAGTGGAATCCGGTCACCAGCAGCGAATCGATCAGCGCGGCCGATGTCGACACGTGCAGCGGCGCGCCGTTCAACCAGGCGCCCTGCCCTCTTTCGGCCGTGAACAACTCCCGCCGGTTCGGATCGTAGACGGCGCCGACGACGGCCTCGCCATCGATTTCGAGCGCGAGGGAAGCACAAAAAATCGGCAGGCCATGTGCGTAGTTGGTCGTGCCGTCGATCGGATCCAGCACCCAGCAGAAGCGCGACGCCGCCTCGCGATCGCCCGAGGCCTCGAATTCCTCACCGAGGACGACATGCGCCGGGAATCGTTCCGCGATCATGGCGCGGAACGCACGTTCGATCTCGAGATCCATCTCCGTGACGAGATCGATCGCGCCTTTCTTGTCGATACGCAGGCTGCCGCCCAGACGCGCCATCTGCGCGTCGCCGGCACGAACCACCGCTTCAATTGCTGTCGCGAGATAAACCGGCGGGATCGACTCAGCCACCAGTCGCCAGCTTCTTGACCATCCGCACTTCCATGCCCCCATCGGCTCCACGCCGCAGGGTGACATCGTCCATGAAGCTGCGCATGAAAAAGATGCCGCGGCCGCTCGATTTGAGGATGTTCTCCGGCGCGAGAGGGTCGGCCACTTCCCCGGGATCGAATCCTTCGCCCTGATCCAGGACGCGGACGACGAGCTCGCTCGGCTTCAACGCCGGAGCAAACGTGAACTCGACGGTCACGAGCTTGCCGTAATCCTCCCGGTTGCCGTGCTTGATGGCGTTGATCACCGATTCGCGGACGGCCACGCCAATCCAGTGGACGGCGTCCTCATCGAGACCAGCCAGATGCCCCATGCGATCACTGACGACCTGCACGAAGTCCAGCATGTCGAAATTGCTGTGGATCTGAAGGCGGACGGTCCCCCCGCGGGTCAGCATGCAGGCAGGTGAAAATGCGCGCCGATCAGACATGACGCCGGGCGAAACCTCTCGACATTGGGGGTTAGATTCTCGGTGTTTTCGCCGCGTCTCAAACCGGGCACGCGAGTGAATAACATACTAAACCGGATCTTTTCAAGAACGCGAATTACTACGGGTCCCCGCCGCCCGTTGTTTGCGCGGTGGGTGTTATAGTGCGTGGATGTTCCGCGCGCCCGCCGACGTCGCGGTGGTGCGCCCCGCGGCGCGGGCCTCGGGGCGCATCCGCGTACCCGGAGACAAGTCCATCTCCCACCGCTATGCGCTGCTTGGCGCGCTGGCGGACGGCCCAACCCGCATCGAGAACTACTCGCCTGGCGCCGACTGTGCCGCAACCCTCGAATGCTTGCGGGGCCTTGGCGTCGAAGTCCGCCAAGCCGGGTCGACTGTCGACATCAGAGGTCGCGGCGTGCGCGGCCTTGGCGCACCTGCCGCCGAACTCTACGCCGCCAACTCGGGAACGACGCTCCGCCTGCTGGCGGGCGTGGTCGCCGCTCATCCTTTCCAGACCCGGATCGGCGGCGACGCGTCGCTCTCCCGCCGTCCAATGCGCCGGGTGATTCTCCCGCTTACAGAAATGGGCGCCCGGATCGATTCCGTGGACGGCCGTCCTCCCCTGACCGTTCACGGCGCCGAGCTGTCTGGAATCGACTACCGTCCCGACGTCCCCAGTGCCCAGGTGAAGAGCGCGGTGCTGCTCGCGGGTCTCCAGGCGGCCGACCAAACCAGCGTCAGCGAGCCCACACCCACACGCGATCATACGGAGCGAGCGTTAACCGCGTTCGGCGCAACCGTGATGATTGCAGAGGATCGTGTCACGATCGCAGGGGGCCAGCGTCTGCGCGGCTGTTCCATCGAGGTTCCCGGGGATATTTCCGGAGCAGCCTTCTGGACCGCGCTGGCCGCAGGCATCCCCGGCAGCACCATCGAAATCGAACGAATCGGCCTCAACCCGAGCCGGACCGCGCTGCTCGACATTCTGCGCCGCGCTGGCGTTGAAGTCGACGCTCGATCCGATGATGAGGTCAACGGCGAACCCGTCGGAACACTGCGCATTTCGGCCGCCAACGCGCACACCTTCAACATCGATCCGGCGGAAGTTCCCGCCGTCATCGATGAAATCCCGGCCTTTGCTGCCCTGGGGACGTTGCTGCCGGAGGGCCACACGATGGAGGTGCGGGGAGCCTCAGAGCTGCGGGTGAAGGAAAGCGATCGAATTTCGCGGCTGGCGGAAGGCCTGCGTATTCTTGGCGCAGCGGTCGAGGAGTACCCGGACGGCTTCCGCATCGAGGCCCGTCCGCTTCGGGGCGGCACGGTGGACTCGGCCGGCGACCACCGTCTCGCGATGGCGTTCGCCATTGCGGCCACGGGTGCATCGGGGGCAACCACGATTACAGGCGCGAGTGCCGTGGACGTCTCATATCCCGGGTTTTTCGACGAATTACAGCGCCTCACGCGTCCTAGGTGACGACCGATAAGATCTACCTCGTCGGATTCATGGCGGCGGGCAAGAGCACGGTGGCACGCGCACTGGCGGCGCGCCTCGGATGGCGTGCGGAGGACGTGGACGAATTGATCGAAGCGCGTGAACGGCGGCCCGTGGCCGACATCTTCGCCCGTCAGGGTGAAGCCTACTTCCGCTCCGTCGAGCGCGAAATCCTGAGGCTCCTGCTTCCGATTCGTCACGCGGTGGTGGCGACTGGCGGTGGCACATTCATGGATGTCGAGAACCGCACCGCGATCAACTTGGACGGTCTCTCGGTGTGGCTCGATGTGCCGTTTGAGACCGTCCTGACACGCATTCCGGCCGACGGCCGCCGTCCGCTCGCGGCGGACCGCGCACAGATGGAACGTTTGTTTACCGCCCGCCAAGCTGTGTACGCGCAGGCCCACATGCGCGTGGATGCGGGCGCGGCCCGGGCCGAAGAAATTGCCGAACAGATCCTCGACCGGATGCCGAGGCCCTGACGACCGTCGTGCGTTATCTGATTCTGTCCGACATTCACGCCAACCTCGAGGCACTGGAAACTGTCCTCTCGGCGTCGCCACCAGGCAGCTACGATCGTCTGATTGTCCTTGGAGATCTCGTCGGTTATGGCGCGGATCCGAACGCCGTGGTAGATCGCGTGCGTGCGCTCAACCCGCTGGCCGTTATCCGCGGCAACCACGACAAAGCGGCCTGCGGCCTGGACGATGGGAGCAGTTTCAATCAGATCGCCCGTTTCGCGGCCGCGTGGACCGGCGACACGCTCAGACCCGACAATCGACAGTACCTTCACGATCTGCCGTCGGGCCCCATTGTGATCGATGAGCACGTCGAGATCTGCCACGGCTCACCGTTTGACGAAGATCACTACATCTTTGACGGCAACGACGCGCGGCGGGCGCTTGACGCATCCGAGCGCGCGTTGTGCTTGTTTGGGCATACGCACCTGCCTGTCATCTTCTTCGATGAAGCTGGTCAGCTCAGCGGCATCATCCCGGAGGATCCCCACCACGAACTGCGCCTTCAGAATGGCCTCCGCTTCCTCGTCAACGTGGGATCGGTCGGTCAGCCGCGGGATGGCGATCCGCGGGCGGCGTATGCCACGTACGACTCCGCGGGTCCGGTGCTCGTGCTCCACCGCACGCCGTATCCCGTGGAAGTCGCGCAGCGCAAAATCGTCGCGGCGGGGTTGCCGCAGACGTTAGCGAATCGGCTGGCTATCGGACGGTGAGCTTCTCACTGGCGACAGCGGCCATGTCAATTCAACGACGGCCCCTGCTCTAGAGAAAAAAGGGCGAAGTGGAGAAGGAGCGATCGGATCGAACACCGCGATAAGCCCCGGACGCCGCGGCCGATCGCATGACTGCAGATTCAGGTCTTCTCGGGCAGCATTCTGACGAACCGCAGAATCCTCAAAAAGATGTACCGTTCGGGTAGTGCATCCATAATCCGCCAAGAATCGGGATGGAGCCACCGGTCAAAGACCGCAAGAGCCACAGGGGCGAAAATGGCAAAGCACCCGACTGCTGGGTCGGTGCGCGCCAGTTCGTCAAACGGCGCCCCGCGTGCGGCAGCGATCGCGAAGACCCAAGAAATCCCGCATGCCCAGGCAAGCGCTGCCGTCATCGACGAGAACCGCGTCGTTCTCCAGGCGAGAAGCGTGTCTTTCCCCATCTGAATGGCGACGATGGTCCAGAACACGATTGAGCCAATGTAAGGCGGGAAGATGTGCGTAAGGATGACCGCCAGAACACTGAGGCAGATCACGTAGACGGTTCCAGCATTCATCCGGCCCTCCACACGCTTCTCTAGTGTAGGCCCACGCCAGCGCGACGCGGGCGCTGACGCATCGCACTCCTGCCCGAGTGCACCAGCTCGACCGCTCGGGCCAACACAACATCGTGTCCCTCGCGGATCGACGCGATCGTGGGCGCGATTGAAATGTTCGGCGCGACGCCGATCAGATGGTGAGCCGACTGGCCGTCGTGCCGCGTGACTCGCATGCCGGTAAAACTGATCCGGAATCCACCAGGCACCTCGAACAACGCGACGTTGCCGTTGGTCCCCGCCGTCGTGCCGCCGACGATGGTGCCGAGCTTGCGATCGGCCACATATCCCATGACCGATTCCGCGTAACTGATCGCGCGCCGATCGGTCAGGAAGACGATTCGTCCGCCGAGGTGGGGCTGACGCGGCGTTAATTCCCAGCCGGCGCTGTACCACCCGGCGTACTGCCCGAACGGGCCAACGATTTTCGGGATGTGCATCCAGCGATCGTGCTCCCGCGCATCGATGAGGTGCGGCAGAATTCCAGCGCCGGAATCCGTCGGGTAGCCTCGGGCATCGAAGACGACCCCGGACGCACGTGACAACTGCCCAAGCATCGGCGTGATCTCCGCCATGCGCGCCCGCGTGAGATCCACATACCAGACTCCGGGTGCGACTTCGGAAATCGGCTCGGGACGCTTTTCTGACGGCGGCTGCTTCCCCTCACAATGTAGACGGACCTCACTTGTGCCAGTCCCACTGTCGAGTACAAGAGTGACGGGCGCTGCCTGCGAGCACGTGGTGAGCTCGCCAAGCGCACGCACCTGCTTCCACTGTGTGGTGCCGGACGCGAGCCGCATCGACTCGGTCAGTCGCTGGAGCGTCTGGACGCCGTCGATGCTGGAGACCACAGCGCCGACCGGCACGTCAGACGCTGCGCTCGCGGTGATCACAACGCGCTGCTCGACGAGTCCGAGCTGGATCGGCAATGCCGCCGGCGGCCCGACCTGTTCGGTGTCGAAGACCCCGCCGTGACCATCACGCGCGTCGGCCACGAGGCGACGCAGCGCGTCGTGATGCGCCTTGCGCGTGTTCGCACGAAGTGCGTCCTCGAGCTGCGGCCGCAACCGCGCGTCCCAATCGACGGCCGCCTCAGTCCAGTACGGGTAAAAGTGCCGGAACACGTTCCACGCAACGACGATGTCCGCGAGACGGATGTCAACATCGAACTCCCCTCTCGGATTACGGCTCTGCGAGAGGGGCATAGCGAGCGCCTCCAGCGACTGCTTTGCATCAACAGTCGCCTGGCTGTTCGACAAGGCCAGAGGGACTCGCGCGTTCAGGCCCGACCCGAGAGCGAGGTCGACGTGTGCGCCCGCGATCGGCGGTGCGTCCGCGAACAATTCTGCGGTGGACACCGAACCGCTGCCGCCAGGAGCGAAGCGGAGGAACTGGCGGCCTTCCGGCGCCTCTCCTGATGGCCTGGTGATCGCCGCAGTTTTGGAGGTACCTGCGCGAAACCAGGATCCCGAGGCGGACTCTGACGCGGCCTCGAACCCGAAATCGGCGATCTGCATCGGGATCCAACCTCCGTCGGCGTCTCGGACCGAAAGCTCGATCCGATCGAAGTCGGCAGTGGCCGTCCCGGATGCCATCACTCCGAACGCGACGTTCGTGGCATCAGGCGCGACCGGTCCCTCGATCGCGTACTCACGCCACTCGCCTTCACGAATCGGACGATTCCCCATGTTGTCGAAGAAACCCATGGCCCGGTCGGGACGATCCACACGCAGCCACAGCGCACCGCTGCCGGTCGTGTCCAACGTCTTCACGCGCGCCTGTCCGCGCAGACGGATCGTCTTTCCACGAAGGATCTCCGCCGGGATCGACTGCATGATCGTGACAAAGCCGTCGATACTGGCGCCGACGGTGTCCGCTCGGTTGGTGCGCTTGCTCTTGTAAGGCCCACGAACGCTGGAAGCCGCAAAACCGGGGCCGAGATAACGCCAGGCGACCAGGCGATCGCCGGTAGGACCCGCTGCTGGCAACCGCGGCAACGTCGCGCCAATCTCGAGGCCGGATCCAAGTGGAGCGAAAAGCCGCTTCAGCGTCGCTTCGAGAGCCTTCGCATCCGGCGAGACGCGCACGCGCCGGACGCCGTGCACGGCGAACCGGTCCCAGTCCAGGGCGGCCGCCGCGTCGCCCGGATAGAAGTAGCGCACCACGCCATACAAACGGGAGAAGGCTGCGACGTTGTCGATTTCCCGACTTGGGGGGCTCTGCGCAGCGGAGCTGCCGAAGACTGTGGCAGCGAGCAGGACAATCACAAGCAACGGTCGCATAGTGAATCCGGAGCATTCTGCGCCCGATTGCGACCGGCGGCAAACGTTTAGTCGTGCCGGAACAGGGTGAGGGTTCTTCGGTGTGAAGCAACACCAAGGAGAATTATGGATATCGCTGCCGCGCCCGCGTTTGGCGTCCAGGCAGAGATCGCCGGCCGGGTCGCGGCGACAATCGGATCTCCACCGAACCACGCGAACACATACAGCCCAGCGAAGCCAACAAAAACGGTACGGGCCAGGTTCCGGCTCCGGATTGCCGTCGCCGTCGTAACAGCAAGGAGGCCGAGCGCAGCTGCCGCGAAACACAGAGCAACGCGCTGGTGAAACACGAGGTTCAGATAGTTCGCGGTGAGGTGCCGTCCGCGGGGCATCGCCGCATTAATCTCTCGGAGGTCCGTCACGAGCCGTTCGTACTCCGAGGCCACAAACGGCCCCGTCTGAGCCGTTTGTCGGATCCGAGCCGCGAGTTCGGAGAGTGATCGTTCGTGGATCCCACCCCGCATCGTTATCGTCGTTTCACGTCCGGATTCAGCCGATCGTCTGATGACTGTGGCCCTGAAGGCCTGATTGGCAGCCGGCATGAGCCATTCCATTGTCGCCGCCGCGACGAGTGCGCCTGCTATCCCGAGCATGGCAACGCGCCGCAACATGTCACGGCCGGTGGTCCCCTGGGACCATCCGTATCCAATGCCGATTGAGAGTGCGAGGGGAATGCTCAACGGAATCGCCTGTGGAACAAGGTAGAGCGCCAGCACACCATCGACGTGCCGGCCGAGTGCCGGTGGAAGCGTGAGTGCGATTGTCAGGACCACAAATGCACCCAGTGAAAACCACCCCGTTCGTCTCGCCGGCTCATCGAAGGCCAACGCCCACCCGCACACGCGCAGCGCGTGCAGGGCGACAGCCTGAATCAGCCCGCCGTAGCCACCAACCACAACGAGACGAGCGCGCCACACTCGTCCGGCTTGAACGTGCTGACGAAACTCCAGCTCGATGTCGGCAAGAATGGGATCGATCAGGCGTTCGAGCGTCCTGCCACAGCAGAGTCGTGCGGCAAGCGCGCGAATCGAACGGGACAATGGATTCATCGCGCGAATCTGGGTGCGAGCCGCTGCCGAAGGAGTCCCCATGCGTCGCAGACGCGCCTGCCGAGTGTCGTGGGCTCGTACACTCGCCGCGGTAATCCGCCAGTAGCAGGGACGCCCTCCTGGCGGGACTTGATATAGCCCTTTTCCTCCATCCGCCCGAGCGTTACGTAGACTGTGCCCCGCTTCAACGCTCCTCGTGACGCGGACACAAGTTCGAGTCCGTACAGCCGTCCCTCGGACACCAAGAGCTCCAACACAAGTAACTCCTTGTCTGAGACTCTCGGCAAGTCAGGCGAACGTTTCATACAAGCGACCAGTTCAGTCTTACATTATGTAAGACTGGCTGTCAATCGCCGTTCTGACGCGTTTCGCGCGACTCGCGACGACGGCCTCGGACGGGGCTGACCCAGGTTGCAGTTCCTCTCATCTATCCTGGCCCGTGGCATTGGAGGATTTGCAGCATCCGCGTTGTCAGCCACGCTATTGCGCCCTCTTTCAACCGAGCGATGCGACGGCACGGCTCTGGCATTCTGGATCGGCGTGAATTGGCAAACGGATATTGGCCCGCATCGAGTTCATCTCCGTCTATTGCGAGGAGCGCTGCTTCGGTGGCGAAAGTTGACAATCCACGACGCAACTCGGTCTGGAACGAGTTGAGTCCAATGCAAACCAACCAAGAATGGTGGCAGACAGCCCAGAGCATTCGGCTGATTCGCGCGAAGCGACGGACCACCTGAACCACCAGGAGCAGTACGCGCTGCTTGCAACGAGGGCAATCGGGATTGACAAACTGATCGCAATCAGTTCCATCAATCACGCAACTAAGCGACACAGGAGGCCAACGACGGCACCGAGATACGCCGACCACGCAAGGGTGTAGAGAAGCAACATCAACGACCAACCACCCCGCCCGCGTGTCTTCAGCGCGTACCAGGGAAGCACGATCGGCCACCCGTAGCAGAGGAGGAACCCGAGGTCGTGAACCGATCCAACGCCGGTCCTCGCAGCATCTCGCTCGAGCCACAGAATGACAGCGAGTGTCGGGCCCGCTAGCGAGAACCAGTCGACGATGGGCGAAGGTTGGGCATCGGCAATCACGTACAGCGCGGAAGCCGCAGCGCAGAAGATCGACGTCATCACCGCCGTCCGCATGTAGGCGTCGTTCACGGCAGAGCCGTCACCAGGAAGTACCAGTACGCCGAACCCGCAGCAACCGCAACCATGGCATGCGACAGCGACGCGGCACGTCAGTAGTCGTAGAGCATCGGCGGTTCCTTGCCGAGCAGCCGGAGATAGGTGAAAAGCTGGCCGCGATGATGCCAGTGCTCGTCGTGGGCGAACGCGAAGTATTGCCAAGCGGGAAACGTCCCGAACGGCCCTTCAATCGGACGGGCCACGTCGTCGTCTGACATCGATCTGAAGATGCCTTCGGCGGTCTGATGACAGGCTTCGGCGTACGCCTTGAGATCGGCGACAGTCTCGAGCGACGCGAGTGCGGAGGCACCGCTTGGTTCTTCAGGCGTGGAGGCGTTTGCCGCCTCGATGGTCAGCCGTCCGTCTCGCGCGGCTTCCGCGAGTATTCGTTCCTGCGCGTAAATGTGAAAGATCAACTCGCGCGGTGTGCGCATCACCGGCATTGGCCGAAAATTGAGGTCGCTGTCGGTGAAGCTGTCGATCGCCCGAACGGTGACACCGTGGACGCGATTGAAGTCGTCACGCCGTTCCAAAAGCTGCAGTTTGGTCATCAGCTATTTCCTCGACGCACGCTCCTCCCGCCTCTTCAACTCGGCCTGGAACGCATCGGACGCCGCGCGCGAACCAAGCACCCAGCCGATGACGATGCCAAGGAGCAGCACGGCGGGGATGAAGATGAGATGCGCCGACGTCATGTTAGAGAAGTTCACGGGCGCCTTCCCGCTTCAACACGTCGGGTCACGTCGCGAAGCTCACTCTCGACTTTATTGAGCCGCCTCCACACCGACCACACATACAGAAACACCGCCACCCAGGCGACGGCGTAGGCTGCGATCAGCAGCGGCGCGGCCGGGAACGATTCCGGAGCCGGCAACTGATCGATTGGAACGAACCCACCCTGGGGGTTCGAGGGGGGCTGGCCGAAAACGGCCACGCTGGTCAGCACGAGGAGCAAGGACGAGATGAACGTCTTCATGATTGGTCGTCGAGCGCGAGATAGGCGGCGTCAAGCTCCGCCCGGAGTCGCTCCAAGCGAACACGAAGCGACAGGAGCAAGACGCAGAGCAGAAGAAACGCCACGGTCGAGAGCCACAGCGGACCGCGCAGCGACGGCGGCAACGTGGGAATGACCGTGGTCAGTGGATGGACGGTGCGCCACATGTTCACGGACCAGTAGACAAACGGAACGTTGGCCATGCCGAAGAGCGCGACCCCGGCGGCGAGACGATCGGAGCCTGGCCCGCCATAGCGCCGCAGCAACAAGTACGCGACGAAGATCAACCAGAGAACGAGTGCCGACGTCAGGCGCGCATCCCACTGCCACCACACGCCCCAGGCGCGCCTTGCCCACAACGGACCGGTAATGAGGCCGACCAACCCGAACAGCACAGCGAGTTCCGCAGACGCTACCGCTACGGCGTCAGCGCTCCGGCGCCGCGTGAACAGAAAGACGACGCCGGCGATGCCGCACACAAAGGTCGCGAGAAACATCGCGAACCACGATGGCACGTGGAAGTAGAAGATCTTCTGCACCAGGCCCATCGTGGATTCGTACGGCGCGCGGCCGATAGCCACTGGTGCATACGCAAACAGCACCGCCGCCGCGACAACCCAGATCGCGAATGTCTTCTTCATGCCATCAGGCTCCGTCGCTCATCACGGCTTCGAACGTCCACAACGCCAGCGTGATGAAGACGACGTCGAAACACACCAGCATGGCGCCCCAGGCGCGCGCCATCGCGTAGGCGGGCTCTGGCTGCAGGAGCGCAGCCGTCCCTCGTACGCCGGCGATGATAACTGGGACCGTGATCGGGTACAGCACGATGGGGAGAAGCACATCCCGACTCCGGCTGCGCAGCAGCATCGCCGCAAACAGCGTCCCCACCGCCGCGAACCCCGTGCTGCCGAGCGCCAGCAGTCCGACAATCATGCCTAGCTGACTGAAGAATGCGCCGCCAAACATGAGTGCAACGAGCGGCACGAGCACGCACTCGACTGCCGCCAGCAGACCCAGTACGCCGACGAGCTTTCCCACATAGAGCGCCGGTCGATCGGCTGGTGACGCCAACAACGCGCGGAGCGTTTCGTTCTGCCGTTCCCGCTCAAAGGTCCGGCCGATCGCAAGAGTGCCCGAAAAGGCAATCGCGATCCAGAGGATTGCCGGGGCTGCTTCCTCGACTGCCCTCCCCTCTCGCACCAACCCGAACGCAAACACGAGCACGCAGGAGATGGCGAAGAATAACGTCGTGTAAACGATCTCGCGGCTCCGCAGCTCGATCGCGAGGTCTTTGAGCACGATGAGGCGGACGACCTCAAGGAATGTGAACGTATCACGCATACGGCGCTAACTGCGTATTTCACCACGGACAGCGGCGCGAACGCAGAAAATGCGCGCCGTCACCCTCCGTTACCTCTCTGCCGATAGATTCCCTGCTGTCTCGACAGCCATCGCGCGACGATAGCGCTCTCTCAAGGTGCCAGGTCCCGCTTCGATGTCAGAGAGGCGGCCATGGTGCAGCAGAACACCACGATCGCAAAGGCCGTCAACCGCTTCGATGTCGTGCGTCGTGACAATCACGATACAGCCCCGCTGACGTAAGGTGCTCAATCGGCTCTTGAGTGTTGCCGAAGACGGTTCGTCGAGTCCGGTAAACGGTTCGTCGAGGAGCACGAGACGGGGATTGTGAATCAGCGCCCGTTCAATCGCCAGACGTTGGCGCATGCCGCGTGAAAAGGCGCCAATCGGCTCGCCCGCACGTCGCGCCAGATCTGCCTGCTGAAGCGCAGCGTGCACACACGCTTCGGCGTCAGCGACGTGGTAGAGCCGGGCGAAGAACCGAAGGTTCTCCTCCGCCGAAAGCTCGGAGTACACGTAGAGGTCGTGACCGACCACGCCAATGCGGCGCCGCACGCCGGCGGCCTCGCGCGGCCATTTGCCAAATCGAATTTCTCCGGTCGAGGGTCTGAGAAGCGTGGCCGCGACGAACAGCAGCGTCGTTTTCCCCGCCCCATTGGGTCCAAGTACCGCGACGACTTCGCCGGCGCGGAAGGTAGCACCGACCCGATTCAGTGCGCGGCGTCGGCCGAAATCAACGGTGACGTCGTCGAAGGTGACCGTGTCGAAGTCAATCGTCAAGAGTCGAGCGCGGCGTAGATGGATTCCAGCTCTGTCATCAATTGCTTCCGCCGTTTCAAGGAAGCGCTGCCGCCGGAAGGACCGTCCGCTGGCGCGCGCTGCTGGCGCTCGAGCGCAGTCAACTCCGAGAACAAGCGATCGCGCCGCGCCTCCAGATCGGCACGATTCACGGCGACTGCGCGTCCCTTCCCCTTGAAACCGGACCACGCACCCAGCGCCAGAATCACTGAGGCCAACCCGAGAGCGAGGTTGCGAGGCCACGTCGGGCTATGGGGAAGACCCGCGAAAGAGATTGAGAGTGCGTCGCCGGCTTTGATCCCTGTGCCTTGGGCAACGATGTAGGTCTCGCCTTGCGCAGCGACCTCGCGTCGCTCGGTGATCTGCGCTGAGGAAAGCGACATCGTACCGACCTTCTGCGCCATCACCGTGACCTGGTTGAGCGCGATCGGCATCCGCTGCTCGATCGTTGCGCTCGCTCCGGAGTACGGAAAGGAATATGCGAACTGTACGAGCGTCGGTCCGGGCGGAAACGGCCCGGCGACGGCAACGCGCCTGGCGTTGGCGATCGCGCGAGGACTCGATCCGTTGAGGATGCTCACAGTGCTCCCCTCGGGTGGGGCATCAAACACGACCGGCTCGCGGGGCGCGACCGGCGTGCGACCAGCGTTCACGATTTGCAGGATATTGAAAACGTTGATCGATTCGTCTCCCAGCTCAAACACGAATCGTGTCTGGTCGCCGAGCGCGACCGTCCCCTCCTGCGCCGGTTCCTGGGCGACCTTGCGATCCGGGTTGGCCTGCTGGCTCGCTTCGGGATCCGTCGCCACGAGCAGCACTCGGATTCCGCCTTGGGCCGGCACCGGGAACTCCTGCGATTCCAGCCGCTCGCTGCCGACGAGCGCAACGGCCTTCACCCGAGCGCCGGGACGCAAGCCGGTAAACTCTGCCCTGCCTGAGGGTCCGGTCTTTTGTTGCCGTGTGACGTTATCCACGGACAGCTCGACGACCTGATCGGAGAGGTTGTTGGACAGGGATCCGCGGATGACGCGGACGGTCACCGTGCCGGTGGGCACATCGCCGACTGGGAGTGGAAGGCCGGCCACCTGCTTCGGATCCATGACCTGGGCGTCGACGAGAAGCGGAATGGTGAGGAACAGCGCGACCGCCGCAAAGAAGGGGCGCCAGCGTACTCCAGCGATCATTATCAGCGCTCTGTCAGCGTTATTCAGGGCTCGCGGGGCCCCACCTTTCTCAGCGCGCTTGGGGCCCCACCCCCACGCGCCGCTGCTCGCGCCTTCGCGCTCGCAATAGCTCAAGGCTGCCGCCCGCTCTCGGGTCGCAGGCGCTGCCCGCAGCGCTTGCAGAACGACGCATCCGCGTCGTTCTTCGTGCCGCACGCGCAGACGTGCTGCGCAGCGGCGCTCTGCTCGACGCGCGTCACCAGCTCTCGCTCGATTGTCGAACGATACGTGGAACCTGGCGTATCGAGCTGCTTCATCAAGGCGAGCGCCCGCGCGCGAAGACGCCCAGCCATTTCATCGAAATCACCAGTGGAAATCTTCCCCATCGCGCGATCGAATTCGAGTTCCTTGATCGAGCGGAGCACCAGCATCTTCTCGCGCTCGAGCGCGGCGCGCGCGCGGTCGGAGAGCGGCGTACGGTCCAAGTCGGACCCGGCGCGTACGAGCGGCGCGAGCATCGCGTACAGTGCTGCCGCGCAGGCGCCCGCGGTACCGATCATCACGCTGAGCAGCACCAGGTGCGCGGGCGCCGGCTGTCTGGCCATCACCACGGCAACGGTGGCGCCGAGTAATGACAACAGCACGAAGAAATGCGCAGGCCTGAACCCGTCGGCGCGGACTGCACCCGCCCGGTGCGGCTCCGCTGGCCCGGCTCGTTCGGCCGCGCGGTTAATCGAGGTCGCGGAGTTCATCGTTCAGACGTGCGTTCAGCTCAGGATCGTTCTCTACCGCGGCGTCGCGCACGGTTGACGTCGGGTGTGTCTCGCGCCGCGACCATCGCAGCGCCACCAACGCGATCGCCAGGGCGCCCGTCGCTCCCGCCAAATACGGGATGAACCACGCCAGCCGGTTGAACCCCTTGTCGATCGGGGACGCGAGCGGCTCCTGACTTCCATACTTTGCGATGTAGTACTGATAGATTTCCTCACGGCTCTTGCCCTGGCGGACGAGTTCAGCGACTTCGTCGCGCATCTCGGCAGCCTTGCCGCACGTGCATTCCCCGATCCTTTTCCTTCCGCAAGTTCCGCACATGCAGATGATTTCGCCCTGCAGCTCACGCTCGAGCGGGCTGCGAGGCACAACCAGCACGGCCTGCGCGTTTTCGACGTGCTGCGCCGATGCGACGTGCGGGAGCAGCAACATGAGAAGGACCGGGGCAACAACAGCACCTGCCGGCAGCTTCGCCGCGGCGAACGCATACGCGCGTTCGGGCAGCAATGCGATCCCGGTTCCAATTGCCATCACCGCGAATCCGAACCAGATCCAATTCACGAGCGGGTTCACTGTCACGGCATAAGTCGCTGACTGCGACGCCGCATCGTATCCAGCGAGAACGATGTAGAGGTCCTCGCCGAGACCGCGGCGAATCGCCACCTCGGTGGTCGGCTCTTCTTCCCGCTTGCTGAAAAACCACCGCGCGGGAGTCATCGCGCCGATTGACTTGCCGTCGTCGAACACCGTCACGTGTCCGGTGACCATCTGCTTTTGCGCGTCGCTTGTCACCGTCAACGCGTCGTGCCGCACGGTGAAGTGCGCGACCGTCACTTGTTGCCCGGGCTTGAGCAGCACCTGCTCTTCCTGCTTGAAGCCTTCACCCGCAAAGCCGAAGAACATCAGCACAATGCCGACGTGGACGATATATCCGCCGTAGCGGCGATGCGATCGACCCACCAGTCCGATGAGCGAGGTCAGGAAGTCCGCGCCGGTTGCGCCACGCCGCACGTGGGCTCCGCGAACGAATTCCTGGACGATCGTTCCGACGACGAATCCACAAAGCGCGAAGCAGATGCCGGAGCTCCACACCCGAACACCGAGCGCCACGACGGCGCCGCCCGTCACCAGGCCGGTGAGCGACGGCCAGAGAAACTGGTGGATCAGGTTGGACCACGTGGTTTTGCGCCACGCCAGGAGCGGACCGATCCCGGTCAGCACCAGCAGGATCAACCCGATCGGGAGCATCCACTTGTTGAAGAACGGCGGTCCGACTGTCAACCGTTCGCCCGTGACGGCCTCGCTCAACGTCGGGAACATGGTGGCAAACAGGACAAAGAACGCCGAGAAGAGGAGCACCCAGTTGTTGGCGAGAAATGCCGCTTCGCGCGACACCCACGAGTCCAGCTCGTTGCGCGAACGCAGAAGCGGCAGCCGATAGATCACGAGACCGAAACTGAACGTCAGGATCAGGATCATGAACACCGTGAACAAGAAGGCCAGCTCGCGGTCCTCTCCAAACGCATGGACTGATTGCACGACACCTGAGCGCGTCATGAAGGTGCCGAAGATCGTCAGGAAGAACGTGGTGATCACGAGGGTGACGTTCCACACTCGCAGCATGCCACGCCGCTCCTGGACCATCACTGAGTGCAGGAAAGCGGTCGCGGTGAACCATGGCAGGAGGCCGGCATTCTCGACCGGGTCCCAACCCCAATACCCGCCCCACCCGAGCTCCTCGTAGGCCCACAGCATTCCCAGCGTCAGGCCGAACGACAGCGCAAGCCACCCGATCATCGTCCATCGACGCACCGCACGTAGCCAGGCGTCATCGAGATGACCGGTAATGAGCGCCGCGATGCCGAAGGCATAGGGCACCGTCATTGCCACGAACCCGATGTAGAGCGACGGCGGATGAATCGCCATGTAGAAGTTCTGAAGCAGCGGATTCAACCCCTCGCCATCGAGCGGTGGCGGAGTCAGGAAGGTGGAGAACGGGTTCTTGTGGATCACCATGAGGAAGATGAAGAACATCTGCGTCGTGGCAATCACCGCCACCACCCATGGAATCAACTCGCGGTATCGCTCTCGATTGACATGCACGGCCATCGAGCCGAAGATGGCCAGCAGAAACACCCAGAACATGATCGAGCCGTCGAGGCCGCCCCAGTAAGACGCGATCTTGTAGCCAAGCGGCAGCGCCGCATCGGAGTATCGCTGGACGTACCTGACGGCGTAGTTGTTCGTGACGAAGGCGTGAATCAGGACCCCCGACGCCAGCGTCATCAGCGCGGTGACGAAGTAAAACGCGCCGATTCCACTATCGATGAGTCGAGAAGACCGGCGGCGCGCGCCGACGACTGACGCGGAAATGGCGTACGCACACGAGACGAACGCCGCGAGGAGCAGAAACGTTCCAAGTGCGGGCATAAGTGAACCGCTGAAGGGCAGCCGTCAGCCGCCCGAGGAAGTGGGCGCCACGCCTTTGGCTGGTTCGTACTTCGACGGACACTTCGCCATGACGCCGTTGGGCGCAACTGTAAATCCATCCGGCCCGAGGGTCCCTTTCAACACGACTTCGGAGCCGTGCTTGAAGGTGTCGGGGACGATTCCTTTGTAGTGGGCCTGCACGACCTTGCCGTTGCTCTCGATCCGGAATCGGTACTCGAGAGTGTCCGGCTTGCGCTCGATCGATTTGTCGACGACAAACCCGTGCAGCTGGAGCGGTTTGCCCTGCCATGACGCCGGCTCGACCATCACTTCGTCCACGTGCTTGTAATACTCGGTCCCTTCGCTGAGGGTCGAGTACATGAGCCCGGTCAGGGCCAACGCGATGACGATGACAGTTGCGCCGATTTTTGCGGATTTTGATTTCATAACACTTCCGCTCTCAGTTACTTGCCTGATGGATGGGCATCCCCAGAATATCACGTGATACCCGCCGCCTTGAGCATATGGTGGACCGTCGCGATCGGAAGGCCGACCACGTTGGACCATGAGCCGTCGATCCAGTCGATGAATCGCGCCGCACGCCCCTGGATCGCGTACGCTCCGGCTTTGCCCGTCGGCTCCCCGGTGGCGACGTACCAGGCTATTTCCTCCGGGCTCAACCGGCGGAAATGGACGCGGGTACTGCAAAGCTCGGACGCACTCTGGGAACCCGAGAGCAACACCACGGCGGTCTGGACGGTGTGCACCGTGTCGGACAAGAGGTTCAACATTCGTGCGGCGTCCGCGGCGTCCTCCGGTTTTCCAAGGATCTGTTCGCCGGCGATAACCACCGTGTCAGCGGCGAGGACCGGAACCCCATCCGCGCGAACATGCACGGCGGCGGCCTTCTCCCGCGCCATCCGCAGCGCGTACTCGCCTGCCGTTTCACCGTTTCTTGGCGTCTCGTCGATCTCTGCAGCCACGACGCGAAAGGAGAATCCTGCAGAGGAGAGGAGGTCGGCGCGGCGCGGCGAGGCAGATGCCAGGATGAGGTCCATTGGCTCTGATACTATCGCTGCCAGCGACGGGCATGGGGGATCAGGGATCAGGATGAGGGACTAAGAGTTGATTCAGATTCAACAGTTCTCCTCCGGAGTCCTCGCTGAGATTGTCCGGCGTCAGCCAGCATCGGCGGCTCGAACGGCCTTTGCCTGGCAGATTGCCGTCGGGCCGGCCACCGCGCGCAGCACGAATGTCGAGCTGGTCGACGGCGTACTTCGTGTGACCGCGCGGGATAAGAACTGGGGACAAGCCGTGGAACGCGCCTCGGAGACGATCCTGGCCCGCATGCAACACCTGCTCGGCGCCGAATCGGTGCGCGCGCTCGAAATCCTGGATCGCCGTAGGTAGAACCGGCGTCGATAGATACAAGAGATCGTCATGCGCAATGCCGTCATCATTTCCGCAGTCCGCACGCCCACAGGCAAATTCCTCGGATCGCTGAAGCCGTTTTCCGCTCCTGAACTCGGAGCGCTCGTGGTCCGTGAAGCGGTGGCTCGTGCCGGGATCGATCCCGCGATGGTTGACGAGTGCATCATGGGCAACGTGATTCAGGCCGGAAACGGCCAGAATCCCGCGCGTCAGGCGGCGCTCAACGGCGGGCTCGACGACCACGTCGCCGCACTCACGATCAACAAGGTCTGTGGCTCCGGCCTCAAAGCGGTGATGCTCGCCGCACAAGGGATCGCGACCGGAGATATCGCTGTGGCGGTTGCCGGCGGCATGGAGTCGATGAGCAACGCGCCGTATCTGCTACCCCGCGTACGCGAAGGCCTGCGAATGGGCAACACGGAAATCATCGACTCGATGATCAACGACGGTCTGTGGTGTTCGTTCGAGCAGTGCCACATGGGCATGTCGGGCGAGGTCGTGGCGGAGAAGTACGCCGTCGGCCGTGCCGAGCAGGACGAGTACGCTGCCGAGAGCCATCAAAAGGCGGCACGGGCTTCGCGGGAATGCTGGTTCAAGGAAGAAATTCTGCCGGTTGCGATCCCGCAGAAAAAAGGCGACCCGCTGATCTTCAATCGCGACGAATCCATTCGCGAAGACACGACCCCCGCATCGCTGGCGGCGCTCAGGCCGGCGTTCAAGAGAGACGGCACGGTGACGGCCGGAAACGCGCCCGGCGTGAATGATGGCGCCGCCGCGCTCGTCGTCATGTCGGATGAAAAGGCACGCGAGCTCCGCTTGCCGGCGATGGCGCGCATTGTCGGGCAGGCAACCAGCGGCTTGCCGCCGAAGCTGGTCATGATGACCCCGGTCGAAGCGGTGCGGAAAGTGGCCTCGAAGATCGGCTGGAAACTGCGGGACGTCGATCTGTTCGAGATCAACGAGGCATTCTCGGTGCAGGCTGTAGCCGTCATGCGCGAGCTGGGAATCGATCCTGCGCGCGTGAACGTGCACGGCGGCGCCGTCGCACTGGGACACCCCATCGGCGCGAGCGGCGCGAGGGTTCTCACAACGTTGCTCTACGCGATGAAGCGCCGCGGCGTGACGCGTGGCATTGCGGCGCTGTGCCTGGGCGGCGGGAACGGGGTCGCGTTGGCGATCGAGCGAGGCTAGTCCGACCGGGAAGCCTACTTCGCCTGGACCGGCGCGGCCGCGCGTGGCGCCTCGGTTCCGACAATGCCCCAGCCGAAATGGGTCATGGCCTCGAGCTGCCGCCTTTGTTGTTGCTTCAATAGCGGGAGCGCGTCCGGGTCGATCTCGCAAACGAGATCGTTGAGCTTGTCGGCATTGACGTCCCGCACCTGACAGGCGACATCTTCTTTTCCCGCCTGGTCGAGTGTTTTTCGCAATGCTGACCCAGAGAGACGCAGCGAGCTGCGTTCGACATCACCGGTCGCATCGAACTCCCGCGTGCTGAGCACCGCAACGGTGCCGTATGCGGCCTGGGCGTTCGGCAGAGTGACGCGAATCCTCACTGGCAAACGGCCCGTGGTTACCACGGTCGCGGACCCGCCGCCTGAGTTCCCTGTCCGCCAACGCGAGAGCGGATCGGCTTCCAGCCGATCCGCGAAGAGCCCCGGGATCGCCACATCGGCGATCTGCGCGCTGGCGCCCGGCTTGCCCGTGAGACTGAATTGAAGCGTGCTCATGTGATTGAGCGGGCGATCCTTTGTCATCGCGCGGACATCGATCGGAATCGAGACATGCTGCGGCACACCGGGCTCGCTGGCGGCAATCGATTTGACCACCGCGTCCCCGAGCTTCACGCTGAGCTCACCGTCGGCGGTGAGAAACGTCACGTCGAATGCCAGCGTTATGTGCGCTGGCGGCACCGGGATCGGAGTATCCACGCTTACGCTCTTTCCCATTGCGGTGGTCAGTTGCAGCGCTCCCGTCGTTAGGACTGTGTCCGGGAAGCTCACGGGATCGCCCCGCGCGATCATCTCGGACCCGTCGGTGAAGATGATCCAGACGGCAATCTGGCCAGTGCTGTTGAGCGAACCGCGATCCACATGGGCAAATGCGACGGTGCGTCCGAACAGCACGCTTCCAGTTCCGATCAGCCGTCCGAACAACGTGCCAGGACCGCGGAATATCGCCGAACCGTTTGCCCCGAGCGAACGTTCGAAAACGACCTGACCGGACTCGTTGATCGAGAATCCCTCGAAATCGCCGCCTGGCGAATTGGTGTCAGCAATCCTCGTGAGGACGCCCTGCTTGATCCGAAACAGCCCGCGCCCTCCGCCTTGAAGCGATGCGGTGAACGCGAGGCCGCCTTGCCGATTGAGCGCGACGCCGCCGAAACCCGCAAACACGCTGTTGTCGTTGACGACTTCTGTCAGCAGGTTGCCCGTGGTGCGCGTGAAGATCGCGCGTCTCCCGTTCCGCGTTCCGGTAAAAGCGACGGTGCCGTCAAAATCGATCGAAGGCGCACAGCCGAGCGAGGAAAACTCCGAGCCCTCGACCGCGATAATGCGGAAGGTGCCCGTCAGCGGCCCATGAGCCCGAATCTCGTTTCGACCGTCTCCACGCCGGGCGCGGAACGCGGCGACCTTCTGAATGTTCATTTCCGTTCCGCAGAAGTTGTGCAAACTGCTGGTCGAGCTCAGAAGCGGCGTCGCGGAGTTTCCCTCGCCGCGCAGGAACACTTCCGTCGTCTCATTCGACCCGATTTTCAGGCCGACGAACAGCACCGTGTTCAACGAATTGATGGAGTTCACGATCCCGAAGCCGGAGAATTCGCCGTTTCCGGTATCCGCGAGCGTGTTCGGTCCGGCGGTGCCGAGCCGCGTGAAGATCCCCTCGACACCGCCAGTGAGGATGGCGCGGAACGCGATGCGCCCCGAACCGTTGATGCTCGGAAAACCGCTGACGCTCTGGTAGGGAAAGCCAGTCCGCGTGTCGGCCACGACTGTGAACTTGTAAAAGAAGAACGGGCCCGCTTCCGCTGCTGGTGCGCTGCAGAAGTAGAAGAGTGTGACGGCAAGAGCCGTGAACGACCGTGCGATGCGGCGTCGCCGACTGTCGATGCTCATGAGTCGCGAATTATAATCGTGCCCGCGCACTCGCACGCGGCATTTTCGCACCTGTTCTCCCGATATCCACACGAGTAAACTCTACCCATGAGCGTCAGGCGTGTAGGCGTGATTGGCGCGGGCACCATGGGCAACGGTATCGCCCAGGTGTTCACCCAGGCTGGATTCGACGTTCGGCTCATCGACTCGGCAGCGCCCGCGCTGGACCGGGCGCGCGCCACGATCGAACGAAGCATGGCGAGGTTCGTCGAAAAAGGACGGATGACCGCCGGCGATCGTGATGCCGCCCTTGCCCGGTTGAGCGCCGGCACCAGTGTCGACAGCGTCGCCGACTGCGACTATATCGTCGAAGCCGTGTTCGAAGATGCGCAGGTGAAGCGGTCGCTTTTCGCGCGACTCGATCAGATTACCCGCCCCGACGTCGTTCTGTCGTCCAACACCTCTTCGATTTCAATCACGCTGCTCGGAGCGGCCACGAACCGCGCGGGCAAGGTGCTCGGTATGCATTTCATGAATCCGGTTCCGGTCATGTCGCTGGTGGAACTGATTCGCGGTCAAGCCACGTCGGCTGAGGCCATGATGACGGCGACCGAGCTGTGTATCCGGCTCAACAAAACCGCGGTCGAGTCCGCCGACTATCCCGGGTTCATCGCGAACCGTGTCCTCATGCCGATGATCAACGAGGCGATTTTCGCGCTGATGGAAGGGGTCGGCACCGCCGAATCCATTGACACCGTGATGAGGCTTGGAATGAATCACCCGATGGGCCCGCTCACCCTCGCGGACTTCATCGGCCTCGACGTTTGTCTGGCGATCCTCGAAGTGCTGCATACCGGACTTGGTGATCCGAAGTATCGACCTTGTCCGCTCCTCCGCCGCATGGTCTCCGCGGGACATCTCGGACGAAAGAGCGGACAGGGCTTTTACAAGTACTGACGTCGGCGCAACCGCAGAAATCCGATCGCGAGTGCCACTGGCGTCAGCACCATGAGTTCCCTCCCTACTGCCCGGACGTTGAGACTCCAGAAATTCGGGAGCCAGTATCGCCGCGAGACGGCGTAAAACAGGTGGAGACTGGACTCGTAGTACTCGCGTGTGAACGGCCATAAGGCCATGATGCCGATCGGCGGCGCCGCGTCGCTGCCCAGCCAGTCGAGCAGGATGTGGGAGGCGTACGCCGCGCTGACAGCCAGCGTGAACCGCCAACGCCGACGAAGTAGACACGTGACCAGTCCGACGCCGACGGTCGCTCCTATGCTGTGCGAGGGACCGCTGTGAGCGCCGACGAGCAGATCGAGGTCCGCGGCCATGCCGGCGACAGCGAACCAGGCGGCGTCCGTCAGGTCGCGATGGCGACCTGAAGTCGAGGATACGAGCCAACCAGCGGCGAGGCCGCCCAAGGCATGCCCCAGCGGCGATGGCATGTCTCTAATTTACTCGCAGAAACCGCCGCATCCCGCACACGCCTCACTTTGCGGATTCTGAAACATCCGAACCCGCAGGGCGAAAGTGGCGCTTCTTATAAGTCTTTGATAGAAAGGAGTCTAGAGAGCAGCAGTGCACGTTTTGGCGCTTGACTTTCGCCCCGGCACAAACCTAGAATGCACTCGCTCCGAATGTCCTCTCGTCGAATGACCTCCCCTGTCACACCCTGTCTCCATACTGCTATGGGCGGCGGTCAACCGGCGCCACATCAACGGAGTTAATTCAATCAGGAGCCGCTATGCCGCCAGTTGAAGAACGAAACGACCGTGAACGCCTCAAGGCGATTGAAATGGCCGTCGGCCAGATCGAGAAGCAGTTTGGCAAGGGCTCGATCATGCGGCTGGGCCAAAAGGATGCCGTCACCGCGGTGCCGGCTATCTCCACCGGGGCGGTCAGCCTCGATTACGCCTTGGGCATCGGCGGCGTGCCGCGCGGCCGAGTGGTCGAAATCTTCGGACCAGAGTCTTCAGGCAAAACCACACTGACGCTGCAGATCATCGCCGAGGCGCAAAAGCTCGGCGGCATGGCTGCATTCGTTGACGCGGAGCACGCGCTCGACGCGCAGTATGCGAAAAAGCTCGGTGTCGATCTCGATAATTTGCTCGTCTCACAGCCAGACAATGGCGAGCAGGCGCTCGAGATTGTGGAAGTGCTCGTTCGATCCGGCGGCGTGGACGTCGTCGTCGTGGACTCAGTTGCGGCCCTCGTGCCTCGCGCCGAGATCGAAGGAGAAATGGGCGAAGCGCAGATGGGTCTGCAGGCGCGGCTCATGTCGCAGGCGCTTCGGAAACTCACCGGCGTCGTGTCCAAGTCCAAGACGTGCCTCATCTTCATCAATCAGCTGCGTGAAAAAATCGGTGTGATGTTCGGGAACCCGGAGACGACGACCGGCGGCCGTGCCCTGAAGTTCTACTCCTCGGTCCGCCTTGATATCCGCCGCATCGGCGCAATCAAGGACGGGGACACGGTTGTCGGGGGCCGTACGCGGGTGAAGGTCGTGAAGAACAAAGTCTCGCCGCCGTTCCGCGAGGCGGAGTTCGACGTGATGTACGGTGAGGGGATCTCACGCGAAGGGGATCTGCTGGATCTTGCCGTCGATCGCAAGATCGTGGAGAAGAGCGGCACGTGGTTCGCGTTCGCGGGCGAACGGCTCGGCCAGGGCCGGGAAAACGTCAAACAGTTTCTGAAAGACAATCCCACGGTCTTCAAGACCCTTGAAGATCGGGTGCGAAAAGAACTGGGGTTGGTGGCGCGGGAGGGGGAGCCGGCAGCGGTCTGAAGCAGGGTGGACGCCGCGGACGTCAGGTTCGCGGCTTTCGCCGGCGCGCCGCCGTACGGATGGGGCGGTCGTGGGTGAAGGATCGGGTGCGGTTCGGCTCGTGACGGATCATCTCCTCGAGCTCTTCGCGAAGCTTCCGACTGTCTTCGGTCAGCTCCCGCAGCCGTGCCTTGATGCGTTCCTCTGACGGAAGATCCTTCACATACCTGTGTAAGGACGGACCACACCAAGGCCGTCCAGACGCCTCCGGACGTCCAAGGCAGCATCATTGATGCCATCTAAATAGCTGAGGCCGAACGTTTTTTGGGCAGAGTGGAATGTCAAGGGGCCCCACCGAGCGAAGTCGAGAATGGTGCCGAGGACTGGAATCGAACCAGTGACACCAGCATTTTCAGTGCTGTGCTCTACCGACTGAGCTACCTCGGCCTGGAACTGGGCGCGTCGGCGAGCCGCGTCTCAGCGCGGCGTTGCCAAGCAATGCGGTCTGGCGAGGCGGAGCCCCAAGGTCTGAGGCGCAGCGTCGCCGGAACTCCGATCATAGCAGTGGCGCTGAAGCCTCGACAAGATCGCCGCGGTCGCACCGCTAGCGAATCTTGACCCTCAGACGCGCTTCGCCCAGGGCGATCTCGTCGCCGGATTCGAGCCGGATCCCTCGCGAGCCCTGCGGTACGCGAACCGTCTGACCGCCGCGGAGGATCGCGGTTCCCCGCGAACTCCCGTCGTCATGCACGCGGTACTCTCGCGAGGCAGCGGTGTACGCGATGTGCGCGTGTCTTCTGGAGACAGTCCGATTGACGTCGTTGTCCCCTTCCGTGAACGCAATATGGTTCATGCGAATCAGGTGCTGCCGGTGGTCGAGCACCTCGGCACGACGGCCAATGTCGATCCGTTCGCCACTGAAAGTGAACGCCGGACGCTGCGCGGAGCCGGAAACAACGCTCAATTCAATTTTGGCCGCCGCCTGCACTGCGGGCGGCGGTGCTTCGATCGGCGCCGGCAGGTCGACGCGATCGAAAACGATGTGATGTTCGGGCGCAAGCCAGTCTGGCTTCGCGCGCGGTGCGAAGAGAACCTGCACCTCGAGACGATCGACCGCGCAGCCCGTGGACTTCAGACGTTCGGTGACGCGCTGCGCGAGCGGTGGTGGCCCGTCCGCGACCGCGGCGAAGCGCGCTTTGTCGGAACGCGACGGCGCGAGGACGTGCAGCGTGATCTGATTGAACGGGAAGACGCGCGTCCCCCGCCCAGCCGGCTGAATCTGCTGCTCGGCGCTATCGAGCACCGCCTGCACGATCTCCACTGGCTGTCGCGGCGACCGGCCGACGAACCCCTCGACAGCGCCATCGAGCGTCCGGGAGATTGTCGATTCGAGCTTCCGAGCTTTCGCGAGAAGATCCATAACGGTTCCTTCAGAAAACAGTTCTTCCGCTCAACCAGCCTCCGCCAAGGCTACGGCGGTCCGCCGAAGCGCTCCGCGCGAAGGCGGAAGGCGTCACTTGACCAACCCCGACGCCGCCGCGGCGGTGAAGATTTCCCCCGCCGCCGGTGTCGCTGCGCTGGCGCCATAACCTGCATTCTCGATCAAGACCGCCACTGCCACTCGGCGTGACGCGGGACCATACGGCGCAAACCCGATGAACCATGAGTGCGACGCCGCGCCCGCGATTTCCGCCGTACCGGTTTTGCCCGCGATCGGTAAGGTGTGATTGCGAAGCGCGCGACCCGTTCCCGACAGGACGACGTCGCGCATGTAGCGCCCGAGAAGACGCGCACTCTCGCGCGATAGGTACACGTGCGGTTCGCCCGTTCCGGGGCCAGACTCCCACCGGACGTCTGGCACCACACCGTCAGCGGCAATCGTGGCAGCGACGCGCGCCATGCGAAGCGGTGTGGCCACGACTTCCCCCTGACCATAGCCGACCTGAGGCAGCGCGTCGCGGACATTGCCGGCGGTGTTTCCGCGAGCGAGCGAGAGCCCGAGCGGCTGCGCTGCCGCAATCAACGCCTCTGGACCGAGCCGGACTGCGAGTTGCGCGAAATAGGCGTTGCAGGACACCGACATCGCCTCGTGCATGCCGATCGTTCCGTGCGGCACTCGATCGAGCTCGTCGTCCCGGACGGGCCGGCCCCACCCGGAGATCCGCGCGCCGACTCGCGAATCAGGCAGCCGCGAACAGGTGAACCTCAAATCCCTCAGGTTTGTTTTTTGCCGCAGTGCTGCCGCGGCCGTCACGATCTTGAAGGTGGACCCGGGAGGATACAGGCCGAATCGCGCTCGATCGAGCAGATCGTCGGACGATTTGCCGGGTTCCGTACGAGCCGCACCAACGGGCCATGGATAGCTGACGCTTGCGAGCAGATCTCCCGTCGCCGGGTCGAGAACGACCGCTGCGCCTCGCCCCGACGCCGATTTGCTCACGTGTGCGGCGAGAATAGCCGCCGTCCGAGCCTGCAGCGCTGCGTCAATCGTGGTGTGCACGTCTCGAGGCTTGGTCAGAATTGCCTTCACGGCACGATGTTCACGTTGGTGACGATGGCGAAGCAGTGGAACGAGATCGTGGTAATCGCGCCTCACTGCCCACGCCGGGCCACCCCCAGTATCGACCGTCCGAACCAGCGTCTCGTGGTCGTCGAAACCACGCAGCTGTGCCTCGGCGTCCCGTTCGAGAAATGCCGTATTGGATGCACCCCAGTTGAGGCGTGTCCGCGCGTCGCCGAGCAGGTGAAAGGCACGCCCGCCAAGCGGGTAGCAGCGCGCATCCTGGTCCGGGCAGGCGTCATCCAATGAAATCCCAAGCCGTTGATAGTCGGCTCGCGCCGGACGCGCCAGCGCTGCTGTCTCTGTTGCCACCGGAAGGCCTCGCCGATCGAGCACGCGTCCGCGCGGAATTTCACGAGCGACGTCGAGGACTCTCGGGTTGTACTGATATCGACGCGTGCCGTCCGCTTGCATGCCGAGGTGCGGCCGGACAACGATCTCGTCGGCCCGTAGGATCTGCACGCGCGCAATCACGAAGAGCGACGCGAGCGCGCCGGCGCCTAGCGAAAAAGCAGTCCATCGCACGGGCCGATCCAGACTGCGCAGTTCCATCGACGCGTGCCTGTCGGAGCGAATCGACGCGAGTACGCCAACGGCGGCGAAATTTGCCAGCATCGCCGAACCCCCGTAGCTCAGGAACGGAGTGACGACGCCGGTCAGCGGCACGACGCCGAAGACGCCGGCCGTCATCAACAGTACGGGAACGGCGATGAGCAGCGTCATGCCGATGGCGAGAAACAGGGTGTAGTCACTTGACGATCGGCGTGCCGTCGCCATTCCACGCCAGACCACCGCGAGGTAGGCAGCGCCGATCGCCAGCACGCCGACGAAGCCAAGTTCCTCGGCGGCCGCCGCCAGCGCGAGATCGGTGTGGCCCGCCGGCAAATATCTGGTGTCCCCGAGGCCGAGCCCCGTGCCGAACGTGCTGCCGGTCGCGACCGCCCACAGCGCCTGGGCAATCTGATCGCCCCCCCGCGCTGCGTTGTCCCACGGCGACTGCCACATGCGCACCCGTTCGATGAGTGTTGCGGAAATCCCGATTTGATATCCGACGAAAAATCCGGCTGCGACGAGTGCGAACCCGGTCAGGGTCATCGCCACGCCGCCCCGAGCAATCGCATACATCGCAAGAAACACAACCGAAATGACGAGCGCCGGCCCGAGGTCGCGCTGAACGAAAAACAGTCCGAGCGCCAGGATCACGCCGAAAATCACCGGCACGACGTATTCGAGCCGCGGCACGTTGAGCCAGGCCGGCATCGATCGGCCTCGAACCGTCTCACTGCGCACGTCTCTCAGGAGTTCCCATCGCCGGGCAAAATATCCGGCAAGAAAGAGGACGATGAGCAGCCGAATCGCTTCGATCGGCTGAACTGGGCCGAGATTGACCTTCGCGTTGCTGCCTGTGGGACCGCTCCCAAAGACAATCAGGAGGAGCGACAGTAGAAATGCGCCGGCGAGTGGGACGAAACTGAACTCCCGGAAAGCCGACGTGCGGAAGTTGACAAGCGAGACCAGCGCCATCACGCCTGCGCCGACGAGAACTGTTTGAGCAAAGCGCACGAACAGCATCGTGTCGCGAAGCGGATCTGACCGCCCGATCATTATCGCCAGTCCAATAGCCGTAAGCAGATGGACGGCCGCCAGCGCGGCTCGATCGCCGCGGATCGCGCGCACCCGCCACAAAAGCGATACGAGGTGAAACGCGGCCAGATAGAGCACCGTCCAGAGCAGTACGGCGTTGCGGACGGCGCTCCGCTCTCGAACGACGAGAAACGGTTTCACGGCTGCCAGGTCGGACGATGTGAGCAGGCTCAGCGATTGTGGTGCGACGCTCGAACTTTCTCCCCGAGCGCGCGCGGCCCTGAGTCGCTCCTGATAAGCGTGCAGATCAGCATCTCGCTCGATGGCCGCCACGGGCACCGCCGCCTGCGTGATTGCCCCGACGTTCCTGATGCGCCGTCTCCCACCTTCCGCCTGAGCGAGAAAGCCGAACAGCTCCCTGGCTGCCAGTTGGCGATCGGCTGCGTTGTCGAAAGCTGGTGCCAGCGCAGGTTCGAGACGCGCCGCGTCAGGCACGGTGTTCAGGTTCACGGTCACGCTGCCCTGCTGCAACCTTGACGACAACGTCGTGCGGCCGAGGTAAGCAGCGGCAACCATCATCGCGGCAACCACCGAGATTGCGACGAGCACGAGATCGCCGTGGCCCGGACGCTGGAGCGCGCGCCGGACGCCCTGGCGATCGCGCTCGAGTGCGCGGGTCACCGTCACCGCCATAGGACGAGATCCTTGATGGCCTTCTCGATGTCGATCTGCGGCTCGGCAAGTTCAGCGAGACGCAGTTCGATCCGTTCGATCGCACGCTGAGTCCGAACCACGCTCGTCACGACGCCAGCCATGCCCGCGGCACGACCGTAGTGCGTCAGAGCTTCTCTGAGTGATTCTGCCGCCCGCTGCAGGTATTCGGTTTCCTGGGGCAATCCTTCGAGCGTTCGCGCCGTTCGCATGAGCGTTTCGCCTCGCGTCCGATATCCGTCGGCGAGTTGAATCGTTTCACGCGCGCCGGCTGTGAAACCCAGTTTCTGCGCCTGCTTCAGCGCGTCGGATCCCCGATCGATGTCCTCGAGGCCATAGATGAAGGTGCGCATCAGGCCAAGAAACGGATCGGGCCAGCCAGCCCGAGCCTCCGCCGCTTCACGAAAGGCCGCGACAGCCTCCGTGAGTTCCTCCTTTGCCTCGGGTAGCTGACGACGTGCCTTCTTCGCTTCCCCGTCGATCCGGTGCAAGTGTCCTTCGCAGTACCGAAGCGAGGCTTTGATGCGACTGTCGCCGGGATCCGCTGTCAAGGCGTGGCGAAGCGCCTCTCTCGCCATCTTCCAATGCGGTTCGCGAACCGTCGGCTCCGAACTCCGGTAGTTTTCAAACACGCGGTCGGTGAGTTCGCGTGTCCGGCGCTGCAGCGCACGCTCGAGACCAGCGACCGCAATCCCCAAATAACTTCGACGAGCCAGCTGGTCGTACTGCGTCCAGAGCTCGTCCATGTCGCCCAGCTCTCGCGTCACAGCCGAGGCCGCGGCGCGTTCAGCCGCGTTGCCGATCATGACTTCGTTGATCACGAGGAACAGCGCCGCGATCATCATCGCCTGGCGAATGCGGCGAGGCCGGCGCGCTTTCGCAACGGCTACCTGAGCGGCCGGCTGTGGCTGCACGGTCGGAGCAGGTTGCCGAGCCTGCACGGGTTCGGTCGCACGGGTAGCCTCGGCGTCTGGCTCGACGCGCGTGCGGCGCGTGGCCTCGTCCTGAACGCTCTGGACGGGCGTCGTCCGCTGCGTTGGAGGTTCATCCACGCGGGCGGGCCAACCCTCCTCTTGCGCGCGAGTCTCTTGTCCGGCCTGATATCGCGACAGGTCGTCCCGAATCGCTGCCGCGGTCTCGTAGCGAAGCTCCGGCTGGGGAGCGAGCAACTTCGCGACGACAGCCTGTAAGGCCGGCGTGCAGACGGCGTCGAGCGAAGGCGGTGGACGCCTGGAGACGATCAGACGCTCGAGACGCCTGGTGTCGGGCGCGGCAAACGGCGCGATGCCGCTGACCATCTGATAGAGGATGACGCCGAGCGCCCAGAAGTCCGACTGCGCGTCCATTTCTCCCGATTCCAGCCGCTCGGGAGACATGTAGCCGAGCGTGCCGAAATCCGTGCGAGTGACTTTGCGGCTGAGCGAGAGCGCCTTAGCCATCCCAAAGTCCAGCACCTTGATTCCACCGTCCGAGGTGACACGAATGTTCCGCGGCTTCAAGTCGCCATGCAGCAGCGACCGCAGCGGACGCCCTTCCACCGTGACCTCGAAGGCGTGAGCGGCCTCGAGAAACCCGCACAGCTCGAGCGCGATCGAAACCGCGCGGTCCGGCTGAACCCGTCCCCGTCCAATGACATCGGACAAGTTCTCGCCGTCGAGGTATTCCATGGCGACGTACAGGTAATCGGGCAGCTCGCCATGCTCGTACACCCGCGGAACGAGCTGACACACGGTCGAGAACTCGTGCTGAAGTCTGGCGCCGAGTCGCTCCGCGTCGAGGATTTCCCGCGCTTCTCGATCCCGGCCCACTGGCACGAGCCGCAGCGCCACACGCTGCTGCGATCGGGTGTCGAGCGACAGGAACACCTGCGCCATGCCCCCGCTCCCGATTGGCTCGAGGATCTCGTACGGCCCGACGCGGTTGAACACCATCGTCATGGCCGGCCTCGTCCTGGACGCGTTGGGCGTCCGCCGCCGGGGTCGTCTGCTGCCACAAACCAGTTCGTCGTTTTGATTTGCGCGCGATCAACCGGTGTCAGACCGGCCAGCGATTCCGGAAGGATGCCGTGGAACACGTTCCCTTTCAGGTCTGGTTTCGCGCCGTTATCAATGACGATCGCGCCCGCGGCGCGATCGGATATCCCGTTACGGGCAAACCGGCTGTGCGTGACGCGAGGTGTCGCGCCAGCGCGCACGGTCAGACCGGCGCCAGGATTGTCGTGGACGTCGGCGCCGAGGATGGTCGGCGTGCGCCCGGCCGCGATTTCAATCGCTGTCAGTTTTGCGCCGGATATCTCGATCTCGGAAATCACGACGCCCGCATTCCGAACGAACACACCGACGCCGAGCGGCGTCGCTGAGTCTCCGACGATCTTGAATCCCGAGACCTCGGCGCCCTCGACGTCAGCGCCAAGAATCGCGGCATCCGTTTCGGAGGCCCCGCTGGGCAACCGGAGCGACGCGGCGCCGGGAACGCGGCTGCGCACCCGCACACCGCTCTTGAGGCGCAGCTGCTCGCGATACTCTCCCGGCTCCACGATCACCTCGGTACCCGCCCCCGCTCGCTCCATCGCCGCCGCAATCGACCCGGCTGGTTGGACGACGATGGTACGTGGTGGCGAAGAGAGCGACAACGAAGACGGCCACAGGCCACGCAGACTCGAAGGCACGCTAAATGGCACCCGCACCCCGAGCCGCCAGGCTCCCCACAGAGCGACGGTGAGAAGCAGGAGCGTCAGCCAGACCGTCACCCATCGTTTCGACGATGGCGCAGGCTCAACTGCAGCAGTCGAATGGGGAATGGACACCGGAACGCGCTCGGGCATCGGCGCGGCCCGATTCACTTGCGAATCGCTGAAACGGTTTCCCTCCACGTAGACGACTGTCACGTTGTCCTTGCCGCCCGCGTCGTTTGCCGCATCGATGAGCGCTCGGACGACCTCGTCTGGCTGGCCAGCATATTCGCGAACCACGCGACCAATGGTGGCCGACGGCACGGTGTCGCTCAGGCCGTCGCTGCAGATCAACAGCGCCGCGTCCGGCTCAAAGGGGACGTGCTGGATGTCGATGAACTCCGCATCGGTTGGTTCGTGCGGCTCCGCTCCGACGTCGCGGTACACCTCGTTGCGGCGGGGATGGCGCATCGCCTCCGCCTCGGAGAGTTCATGCGCATCCTCCCGCTCACCAACCGGCGAATGATCTCGCGTGATCTTGGCAATCTCGCCCCGCCGGATTTTGTACAGCCGTGTATCGCCGACGTGCCCGATCGTCGCGCCGCCGTTGTTCACCACGGCGACCGTGAGCACACAGCCCATCCCCTTCCACTCGGGCCGCAGCAGTGCCCGCCGATGGATCTCGTTATTGGCGATCGTGATGGCTTCGCGAATGCGGTCGTCGAGAGGACCGGTCTCACGCTCGAGGCGCGCGCGCAGCATCGCGACGGCGGTGTCCGCGGCCTGCTCACCGGCCGCGTGACCGCCGACGCCGTCAACGACCAGGAAGATGCCGCGGAGGGGATCGACGTGAAAGCGATCCTCGTTCTCGTTTCGCTGCAGCCCCGGATGGGAGTCGCCGGCAGCGTGAAACATGCCTTTTGTATCGCCGATGGGCAGTGCCGTGTCAACGCGCATCGAAGAACGTGAAGGGGGTCACTCGGCGGTCGCCGCCAGCCAGACGACGAGCGCGGCCGCGAGCAGGAGCGCGGCGAGCACCACAAAACGTCCGAGGAGCAGAACGGAGATCAGCGGCGCACCTCGAAGTCCAGAAACACGGTATCAGCCAGTCCGATCCGGGCTCGATCCGGGAGCGGTGTTTCAACGCCATTCTCCCGTTTGCTGCCGTCAGCCTCCTCGTATCCCTTCGGGACACGCTTTCCGTTAACGCTCGTACCGAGCGAACTCAAGTCCACCAGGAAGAACTTCCGGGTCGCCGGATCGTGCCGCAGTCGAAGGTGCTCCCGTGAGACGTCGGCGGACGCCTCGATGCGGACGTCAACCCGATACGCCAGCCCTCCCCGCCCCACGGTCACCGAGTCTTTCGCAATGTCGTAGGTGTGAGCTCCCGCATTGTCTTCGTAGCGAAGATGCGCAAGCAGTGGCGCGCCGGCCGCCGGCCGCTCAACCACCTCGACCCGGGCGGCCGTCGCTGGTGCGGCATCGGCCTCCCCGGCCACTCGATTCCGCTGCGTCACGTGCCGTGTGGTGACGCGCCGCGTCCGTTCCCCGGCTCCAAGATCCTCCGCGGCGGGCAGCAGCAACTCGGAATCTACGAGAATGTCGCCTTCCTGGAGTTCATCGTCCGGGTCTCTCAGGAATTCGACGTGCCATTCAGTCGCGGCGTTCGTCACTTCTGGCGAGGCACCAAAAAACCGGTCCACGTGCCTGCGCCAACCCGGCCGGCGATTCAGCTTCGCGAGCTCTTCGGTGAGGGCTCGGACGGTTTCCTGTTCGAGGATGGGAATGATTCCTTCAACTCGGGCGTACTCGGTCGGGTGCAGGTACACCAGGAACCGGCTGGGGGCGAGCACGGTGTATTTCAAGGGCTCCAGGTTGTTGCGGAGGTTCTCCAACACCGCGTCGATGATGTCTCGGGCTGCGCGACGAGGCGGCCGCCGAACGTCCGTGTCAGCTGGCATCTAGTGGGGGATGCAAGGACCCGTTCACTGTCGTGACCAGTAATACGCGCGCCGCTGGTTCCAGTTCACTGCAATCACTAACTGTTGACCAGCCACGGGATAACCCTTCAAGCCAGTGGCCGCCAGACGCTCGCCATCCAGGCTTCCGCGAAGAAGGATTGGCCACCATTCGATACGGGGAGGGGCATCCGCCCGAACAGCCGACAAATTCAACTCAGGACCCAGCCGGGAGCGCAAGGCGTCCGCATCCTCCGCGGTGAAGCTGAACAGGCCCCATCGCCTCGCTCCGGCATTGTCATGCGCCTCGCGGATGTCGTGAGCGCCTGCCGGCAGAATCGGCGGAATCCAGCCACGTTCGACGGCCGGGCGAGCTTCGAGCGCCGTCGCGTATATGTTCGTGACGACTTCGAGGTCACCGCACGCGATAAACGAGAACCCCAAGAGAAAGGCAGCCGCAGGCCAGGCTCGGATTCCTCGACCCGATCCCCTACCCACCCCACCTCCTCGCCAACACTCGCGCCGCGCCGAGAAACATGACCGTTAACGTCGAGAGTACGAGCACCTGGGGCCAGAGTTGCCAGAGCGGTGCGTTCCGCCAGAAGACCTTCAGATATCCATCGAGGGCCCACGCGTTGAACGTCAGTAATCCCACCTTTTGCATGGATTCGCTCATCAGAAAGCGCGGGAACATGCTGCCTCCGAGCGCCGACATGGTCAGGATCAGAATGGTGGAGAAACCGGAAAGTTGCGCGCGCGTTCGGGCGAGCGTGGCGAGCACCATGCCGAGCGCGGCCGCCGCCGCGGCTGTGATTGCCGTCATGACGAGGAACCCGGGGATGTGCTGAAACAGCGGCAGCCCGAACATCAGCCGGCCCCACAGAAACATCACCGTGAGCTGCGCCATACCCATGATCGCCAGGAAGAGCCATTTACCGACGAGGACACCGCTCATCCCGATATTCGAGGAAAGCAGGCGCTCGAGGGTTCCAGACTCGGCCTCTTCGAGCAACGCGCCGCCCGCGCCGCCAACCGACGAAAACAACAGGAACATCACGCCGATGCCTGCGGCATAGAACGAAATCAGCGATCCGCGACGGTCATCGGTCCGCATGACGTCGACGACATCGATGCCAACCCCCATGCCCAATCCCGATCCGGTCCCATCGCCCCGCGCCGCGTTCGCCTGAAGCTGCGGGAGCCATTGCGCCACAGCCTCGCGCTGCTGCGGAGTCAGCGCGCCGGCACGCTTTTCGAACTGCCTCATTCCGCCAGCCATCATCAGATCGGGGGCGGCGGTCATCACGACCTTCTGCAGCAGGCCCTGAACCATGTTTGAAGCAATGGGGTCGCTCGGGTCCGCGAGCACCTGCACTTTAGGACCGTCGGCCGCGAAACCCCGCTCCGCGAAGGCTGCGCCCATCCCGCGCGGAAGCACGACGGCAATCGGCACCTCTCCGCTCCGTACGATCTTCTGTGCGGATTGCCGGTCAAGCGCTTGCGCGTCACGGTCGGTCGATGTTCCAGTCTGCACGCTCAGCCCGTCTTCCTTGCTCATCCCCGCGACGACCCGGCGACTGAAATCGCTGCCGTCCTCGTCCACCACCGCAACGCGGATGCGCGGTGTCGTGTCGCCGCGCTGCCCCCCAAACACCGAGGCAAAGATCGAGAAGAAGATGATGGGCAGCAGGAAGGTCAGCGCCTGGGCCACTCGATCGCGCTTGAGATTCGTCCAGCCAATCCGAAGCAGCGTGCCCATTACTCGCGCAGCTCCCTTCCGGTCAGATGGATGAAGACCGACTGCAGACTCGGTCCCTTCACTTCCACGTCGTCCACCGATCGCCCCACTTGCCGAACTCGATCAAGCAGCGGCGGAAGTTCGATGGCGACATCGCGCATCCGCGCGCGGAGCACCCGAGGATCGAGCGGATCCGATTCAATCGTTCGCGCACCGCGGATGATCTCAGCCGCCGTGGCTGGTCCGGCTGCGGCATCGAGCCGTAGCGTCACCAGCCGGTAACGTCCGACGGTTTGGTCGACAAGTTCACCGAGTGTGCCAGCGGCAATCACGCGACCGTGATCGATGATCACGGTTCGCGAGCAGCGCGCCTCCGCTTCTTCCAGGTGATGCGTGGTGAGCAGCAGCGACACGCCTCTCCCGGTCAGTTCGGCGAGCACGTCGTAGATGCGATCGCGACTCTGGGGATCGACGCCGACCGTGGGTTCGTCGAGCAGGACGATTCGCGGTTTGTGGAGGACACCGCAGGCGATGTTCAGCCGCCGCCGCATTCCGCCCGAAAACTGGCGAATGGGTTCAGTCGCACGATCCTGAAGGCCGGTGGTCTGAAGTGCCCAATCCACTTGCCGCGTGAGGTCTCCGCCGGCGAGACCCTGAAGCCGGCCGAAGACTTGGAGGTTCTCGGTAGCGGTCATCAGCGGATACAGCGCGATCTCTTGCGGAACAATCCCGAGCTCTGGAGGCGTCCGGCGACCGTCTACCGGTCGGCCGAACACACGGATTCCTCCGGAGTCCAGCCGCACGCGTCCGGAAATTGCCCTGATCAGCGTCGTCTTGCCGGCGCCGTTTGGCCCGAGCAACGCGAGCAGCTCTCCCTCGCGGAGTTCGAGCGATGCGCCGTCGAGCGCCTTGACCGTGCCAAATGTCTTTCGTGCATCGACGACTGAGAGAACGCTCATTTGCCCTTCGATTTGAGGTGTTTCCGCAACGCCCTGGCGCCGATCTTTCCTTTCCGTTTCTCCTCGATCAACGCGCGCTCATCCTGCTGACGCGCCTGGTAGGCTTGTTCATCCAGAAGTTTGTGAAAACTTGCCAAACGTTCCGGCGTGAGGGTTCCCTCGGCGAGCGCCGCGAGAATCGCGCAGCCCGGTTCCGCGCGATGCTGGCAATCCCGAAAACGGCAGTCCTGCGCCAGTGTCTCGATGTCGGCAAACGCTCCGCTCAGGCCGTCGCCAGTCTCCCACAGCTGCAGTTCTCTCAACCCAGGTGTATCGATAAGCACGCCTCCGTCTTCGAGCAGCACGAGTTGCCGGCTGGTGCTCGCATGACGACCGCGGCTGTCGCACTCGCGCACGTCGCGGGTGCGAAGCACATCGCGTCCGATCAACCGGTTGACGATGGTCGATTTGCCGACACCGGACGATCCCAGCAGTGCCACCGTCCGACCTTCCCCGAGATATGAGTGCAGCACGTCGAGTGTATCGGGTGTGCGACACGAGATCGCGTGTATCGGTACACCGTGAGCCAGCCGCGTCACATCATCGACTCGGGCATCCACATTGTCGATGAGGTCTGACTTGTTCAGCACAATCACCGGCGACGCTCCGCTCTCCCACGCGACAGCCAGGTAACGTTCAATCCGGCGAGGATTGAAATTCCCGTCGAGTCCCGACACGAGGAAGACGGTATCGATGTTGGCCGCGACAATCTGCTCCTCCGTCACGTCGCCGGCTGCGCGACGTGAAAATCGACTTGTCCGCGGGAGCACGGCGTGGATTCGCGCCTCGCCGCCGTGAGCGTCCGGCGCGATGGCCACCCAGTCGCCCACGGCTGGATAGTCGCTTCGAGCCGCTGCGTGATGCCGCAAGCGGCCGGCGACACGCGCCAGCAGTTCACCATCCGCCGAGAAGACCCGATAAATGTGCGTGTGTTCAAGGCTCACGCGTGCCGCGAGGAGTCCCCGTTCCGCGTGAGGCGCGAATGCCTTCTCGAACCGGGCATCCCAGCCCAACTTCCTCAAATCCACGGCCATATTGCAGTACTTTGCATTACAAAAGTATCGTGGGAGGTTCCTCTATCGAGAGGAAGCCTGTCTTGTTTATTTGCCCGGTTGGATGACTGCGACGAGGTAGTGCGACTCGGACGTTCGGATCAGCGCCGGTTACTCGACGGAGCGCAGATGGCGCAACACCTCGGCAACGCTCCACGCCTGCGCAACGCATCCGCGGGGAGTATATGGCTCCTCGGCGTCGAAGATTTCTCCAATCGTGCCGACGCACGCCTGGGCAAGCGGGGCTTTGAACCCCTGGAGCGCGCGGCGGACGCCTTCGCGATCGCCTGGATGAACTCGAAGCCACGCGTCGAGCAACGGCCCGATCAGCCACGCCCACACAGTGCCCTGATGATAGGCCGCGTCCCGCGCCCGGAGGTCGCCGTAGTACTTCGGCTTGTAGTCGGGGTGGCCGGGCGCCAGCGAGCGTAGACCGACGGGAGTCAACAATCGCGCTCGCACGACGTCCAGTACAGTCGCCCATCGCGACTCATCGAGCACCGGGTGTTCGAGCGAGAACGCGAAGATCTGGTTCGGTCGGCACGCCGAATCGTTGCCGTTCGGGCCATCGACGACGTCGTGCAAGTAGCCACCTTCGTCGAACCAGAAGCGCGCGTTGAACGCCCGCCGCGCGCGCTCGGCATGATCCGAGAGGCCCAGGTGGTCCCCTTCACCCAATTCACTCAACCAACGCGCGAGCAGCCGCAGTGCGTTATACCAAAGCGCATTGATCTCGACCGCTTTGCCACGTCGTGGCGTCACCACCCAGTCGTCAACCTTCGCGTCCATCCAGGTGAGCTGAACGCCCTCCTGACCTTGCTTCAGCAGACCGTCGGCCGGATCGACGCCGATGCCGAAACGCGTGCCAGCGAGGTGGTGCTGAACGATATCCGTCAGCGGCGGGAGCAGGCTGCGAACGGTGTCCATGTCGCCGGTCGCCACGGCGTAACGGTGCACGGCATGGAAGAACCACAGTGAGGCATCGGCCGTGTGGTAGAGACCCTCGCGAGCGCCATCCGGGAACATGTTGGGAATCAGGCCGTCTCGCACGTAGTGCGCGAAGGTGCGCAGGATGTACGCGGCTTCCCGGAAACGTCCCGTGGCAAGCGTCAGCCCGTCGAGGCTGATCATCGTGTCGCGACCCCAGTCGGTGAACCAGTGGTAGCCGGCGATAATCGTGCGCACTTCTTCGCCGGCGGCCCTGGCGCGTGCCGCTTCCTCCGCTCGGCCGGCAGGCGTGATGATGAACTGGTCCGCCGCGAGCACAAGCTCCGCACCAAACGATGGCTTCTCCGCGTAGCCCGCAATCGCCAGCAGCCGGCGCCGGCGCTCCCGTTCCGCCTGCTCCGCTTCAGCGGGCATCATCGACTGAATGACTTCCCATGGCTCGGTCGATGCCACGAGGGTGACGCGCCGGTTATTTGAAACATCTGCGCGGAAATAACCGGGACTCCACATCGGCCCGACGGAGTCGTAGCCGCGCATCCGCTCCATGTCATAGGGCACGGCGGCTGCACCTTTTTCGTCCAGGGTCAACGCCGCGCCGTCCCCGTACATCAGGAAACGAAGGGACGGGTAATTGCGGCCTGCGGACACCTGGTAGCGGTTGCCGACGGCGTTGAAGACGTAGCTATCCACGAGCGAGGTATTTACGGGCTCTTCGTACCCCCGGAACTGGATCGACGGCCGAAGTGACAGGCGGATCGGCCCCTCCCCTTTGACCAGCTCGTACGTGACATGAACGGTGTTCTGCCCGTACGGCATGAGCACGCGCTTCTCGATTGAAATGCCCGGCAACTCGACGAGCCACACAGGCAGTCCAAGTTCGAGGCGGAACTCCACGAGGTGCTCGGTGCGGTCGACAGCGTTTGGACCAGCGACTTCGTTTTCGTCTCCGAGCCAGACCACACTCCGATCGTGGAGGCGGACGCGCTCGAGGAGATGATTCAGGAGCACCATGCGCCCGAGCGGCGCTGGCAGCGACGCCACCAGGAGTCCGTGGTACCGCCGCGTCAAAGCGCCTGCTACCGTCCCGGACGAGTAGCCACCAAGGCCGTTCGTCACGAGCCATTCGAGCCGGGTGATCGTGCCATCCGGCGCCGCACGATCCCTCGGCCGTGGAATGGTCCTCGTCAGATCAGTGGTTAGAGCTTCCGTCACCGTTCTCTCGAGCTTCTGCGGATGTTCGCTGCGACGTCAGGAGCACCGCCGTGTCACCGGGAACATGAAGATGGTCTTCTGGGAGAGGCGCCTTGCCTTGCCCTCCGTAGCGGACGCTCGCACTGCTCCACTCGAGGGCCCACCGGCAATGTGCCGGTGGCGCGAGGAGTGGTTCCGGGATGGGAAGAAGATCGAGGTCGCAGCCGAGATTCACGATCAGCAGGCGATCGCCAGCCGAGCCTCCGCGGTATCGGAGGAGGAACGTTGTCGCAGACAACACCGCGCCGTCGGGCCGCTCGTGCGCCGCACGCCGAATCACCGGATCCGATCGTCGGAGCGCGAGCAAATCGCGGTGAAGTGCATACGCGGTCGCGTGGCGTTCGCGTTCACCGAGATCCAGTTTGCATCGCTCGAAGGTGGTCGCATCGACCGGCGACGGCAGGACAGCGACCAGTTCGGGGTCCGTGAGGCTCGGGAACTGCGCCAGGAACTCCCGTCGTCCGCTTCGAATCGATTCGTTCAGTTCCGCCGTGTGATCCGCGAAATAGAGAAAGGGCGCTGATGCGGCAAACTCCTGCCCCTGGAAGAGCATCGGTGTGGCTGGTCCGAGCAGCGTCAGCGCCGTTAACGCGCGAAGTCGTGCCGGACTCGCCAGCTGGTGGAGACGGCGCCCGAACGGTGTGTTGGCCACTTGATCGTGGTTTTCCAGGTAGGCGACGAACGCGTGCCCCGGCAAATCCAGATCGGGTTCACCCCGCCGCTTTTTCTGCCACTGGTACCACTGCCCCTGATAGAGGTAACCGTACTTGGCGGCGGAGATGAACTCCTGCGGCGAGCCCGTGTAATCGCTGTAATACGCTTCGCGGATTCCCGTCAGCGCGACGATCGACGTGTGATGGAGATCATCGTTCCACAGCGCGTCGGCGCCATAGCCACCCGTGGACGGCGATTGCACGAGGCGTGGATGCTGAGGCTCGTTCTCGGCGACTACGTACGAGCGTCGAGACCCGGCAGCTTCGCGAACGCGCCGAACAATCGATGCGATTACATGTTCCGGCGAAGCGTCGTGAATGTCCTGGGTTGCATCGAGACGAAGGCCGTCGAAGTGGAATTCGTCGATCCAGTAGCCGGCGTTCTCGACGAAGAACATCCGAGCGGGCGCCGCACCCTCGAAGTTGAGCGCTCGTCCCCAGTCGTTTCGATAGCGATCCGTGAAGTACTCCGCGGCAAACTCCGCGAGATAGTTGCCGTCGGGACCAACGTGGTTGTACACCACGTCGAGAATCACCCCGATGCCGAGCGCGTGCGCGCAATCCACGAAGGCACGGAGATCGTCGGGACGTCCGTACAAGTGCGTCGGTGCATAGAGATCGACGCCGTCGTAGCCCCAGCCGAAGCGCCCGGCGAACTCGGCAATGGGCATCATCTCGATCACGGTAACGCCGAGATCGGCGAGGTGCGGCAGCTGCTCCATGGCAGCGCGCCACGTCCCTTCGCGCGTAAACGTCCCGACGTGAAGCTCGTACACCACCTGGCCATCCGCCGCGACGCCGTCCCACTGTCCGTCAGTCCAGGGAAAACTCGACGGGTCGACAATCTCGGATGGCCCGTGCGGACCCTCCGGCTGGAATCGCGACGCCGGGTCCGGCCGGAGCGTCGTGCCGTTCAGTCGAAACCAGTAGCGGTCGCCGGGCTGCGCATCGGTCAATCCTTCGAAAAACCCGTCCGCATCTCGCGTCAGCGGCACAATGCGTCGACTTCCCCATTCTCGCGGTTCGATGACGATGTCAATCGATCGGCACGCGGGGGCCCATACGCGCGCGTGCGCGCGTTCGCCTGACACTTCGACGCCGGCCGACAGTCGCCGCGTAGAACTCTCGACGGTCATGCCCGTGTCACTGGGCCCGCTCGGCACGACGGCGCTCGCGGCCGGTCAGCCGCGCGATTTCGGCTGTGAGGATCGAGGGTTCAACAGGCTTTGGCAGGTCGCACTGCACGGCGTCGAGCATCTGCCGGACGCGCTCATCCGTCCGTCCATATGCGGTGAGGGCGGCGGCGGGAATTCGGCCGCCCCGATCAGCTTCGAGCCATTCGACCTTGCCGATGAGGGCGTACATGTCGTTATTCGGAGATGCGCTGTCGGTGACGAGCGCGTCGGGGCGCCATGCCTCGAGCGCCTCGAGGGCTTCTGCCACGCTCTGAACAGTCCGCACTGTCGCGCCATGTTGTTGGAGTGCTGCGCGGAGCACGTCACGACCCTCCGCATCGCGGTCGAGCACCAGCACGCGGACACCGTCGAGTCGTCGTCCCGGCCCGAGCGATCCTGCGACGGTCGTAGTACAGATGCGAGGTGTGTCAACAATGCCTGCTGGTTGCCGAGGCAGCCTGACGGTAAAGATAGCGCCCGTCCCGTTGTCGAGGTTGCGGGCGTGAACGGTGCCCCCGTGCAGTTCGACGAGTTCTCTAACGAGCGACAGCCCCACGCCAAGGCCCCCGGCGGTCCGTGTCGGAGATGGATCCTGTTGGGTGAACCGATCGAACAGCCGCGGCAAAAACTGGGGCGCGATGCCCGGTCCGCTGTCGTGGACAGCGATCACGACAAAATCGGGATCAGTTGTCACGTCCACTCCGACCTTCCCGCCGCGCGGGGTGAACTTTACGGCATTGCCAATGAGATGCCAGACGATCTGGCGCAGCCGGACGGAGTCACCGAGCACGATTGCCGGCATTTCGGGCAGATGGCATTCGATCCCCACCTCCTTCGCCTGCGCCGCCGCTCCCGCCGCGCTCACCGCTTCGCGAATCGAATCCGCCACCGGGATGCGTCGCAGCTCCAACCGCAATTCGCCAGTCAGCGATTTCGAGATGTCGAGGAGATTGCCCGTGAGCTGTGCCTGCAGCCGGACGTTACGCTCGATAGACTCGAGGCCGCGATTCCAGGTCGGCTGATCCAGTTTGCAGGTGCGGAGCAGGTGAACCCACCCGAGTACGGCATTCAGCGGCGTTCGAAGTTCGTGCGAGAGAGTCGCGAGAAATTCATCCTTCATACGGCTCGCCGCTTCGCTCTCGTGCCGCGCCGCCTGTGCCTCGCGCGCTTGTTGCTCCGCTCGACGGCGGGCGGCGCGCAGCTCCGAGATGAGGCCGGTGAGGATCAGGCCTTGGGAGACGAACAGCGCGAGATGCGTTTGTGCCGCACGCGACGATTCGCCGGGGGTGGATGTATCCCACGCGCCGAGTACGGCACCAAACACGGTGGCCGCGAGCGCAGGTCCAGTCCCAGCAAACCAGGCGCTTGCCATGACGGCGGTGCCCAGCAGCAGAAACTGGCTCCCATCGTCAATCAATGAGCCGAAGGTGCGCTCAGTGAAGTAGACGAGACCAACCGTCGCCAGCGCGATGGCGAAACGCAATGGAGCCGGGAGAGTCGGGAACGGAAACGCATCGGCACTCGACATCGTGAATAGTCCAGCTCCTCCACCACACTGGGATCGATCCAGTCACATCCTGCTGCGTCGCAACGGACGTGCCACCCACCTACGCTTGCGGAACAAGTTCGTGGCAAGCTCCGGCGGGCGAGCGGCGCGCGCCGGAAAGCATCACGGTCAGGCTTTCGATCGATTGATCGCGGGATCGGAACTGGTAGGCGGCGATCCGGGCTCGACGGGGAATTGCGGCTGACTCGTCGCCGCGGCGGGCTGAATCTCAGCGGTCTCCGGGGGCGTCTGCGGCGAACGCGGCTCTGGTGCCGCGGCAAGCGCAGCTGCGTCATCAACGCCGAGCGCCTTGTCGGCGGGCCCCAGTACTTCGTCGATGAGGCCGTAGTCCTTGGCTTTCTGCGCGTCGAGATAGAAGTCCGTCCGCTTCGTGTCCCGGATGATTTGGCGGAGAGGACGGCCGGATCGTTCGGAGAGGATTCGGTATATCTGGCTCTGCATTTGCTTCAAACGGTCGAGGTGCTGCGCTGCTGCGGTGGTTGACTGCCAGCCGGCCCATTTGGCGGGTTCGTGAATCATGATCCACGAATGCGGGAAGGCCACGCGCCGCCCTGGACTCGCCGCCTGTAGCACGACGGATCCCATCGAGTACGCCATCCCTTGCACCACGATGGTGATCGGAACGCCCAACGACACGAGATGACGGACCGCGTCATGGATTGCCAGCCCATCCGTTACGTTACCCCCGGCGCTGTTGATGTAGAGCGTGATCGGTTTTGGACCGTCATTGGCCAGTTCTCTGAGCCGTTCGATCACCGCCTTGGCACTGTCTTTCTCGATGTCACCGATGAGGTAGACGTCCCTGAGCCGCTCCGTCTGTTCCTTGCGGACGATCTCCTTGACGGCCTCCACGAGTTCAGTCACAAGACGGTCACTCATCTGCTCGCTCATAAGCGATCGCCTTCCTTCGCATTCCCCGTGCCGGGGGCGGGAGGCCGGGCCCCCGGAGTAGTTTGGAGGTTGAAATGAGGAGCCGCGCGCAGTTCAAAAGTCATCCGATTCATCCGGCGCTGATTCCGTTTCCGTTTGCTTTTCTGACGGGCGCCTTGATTTTCGACGTGATTGGCGTCATCGGCAACGTGCCGTCCTTCTGGGCGACTGGTGCACACCTTCAGGTCGCGGGTATCGGGGCGGGGCTGCTCGCGGCCGTTCCGGGCCTCCTCGATTACGTCTACAGCGTCCCGCCAAACAGTTCCGGCAAGACACGCGCGACCCGACACGCGATTGGCAACGTCAGCGCGATTGCCCTGTTCTCAGCCGCCTGGTTCACCCGCGGAGACGCGCTCACGCCCGGAGTTTTGACACTCTTCCTCGAGGCCATCGGCGGAGCGCTTTTGATGTACAGCGGATATCTCGGCGGGACACTCGTCACGCGAAACCTGATCAGCGTGGATCACCGCTACGCGAATGCCGGGAAGTGGCAGGAAGCGGACGTGCAAGCCTCGGATGAAAGCAAGATAGTCGTCGGACACGCCGACGACCTGAAGCCCGGTCAGATGAAGCTGCTGTGGATCAACGGACGGCGAGTGGTGCTCGCGCGCACAAACGAGGGCTACACCGCGTTCGAGGATCGGTGCACGCACCGCGGCGGCTCGCTCGCCGGAGGGGTATTGATCGACGGGACCATACAGTGCCTCTGGCACGGGTCGCAGTTCGATGCCCTGACCGGGCAGGTGAGTTGCGGTCCAGCGAAGACTCCGATCCTCACTCATCCAGTGGCACAGGCCAAGGACGGACGACTCACGATTTCTCTAAACCGTGAGCGTCGCAATCTCGTCCAATGAGGGGTCAGGTCGCTAGAATTCATGCACGGCTTGACGCTCGTGTCCGGAATTGGGACGGACGGGTTCCGCAGACGGGCAAAGGCGCAAGAGTCTCCGCTCGGCATTTCTGAGTTAAGTCGGTATTTATCAGGTGTTTACGCTGGTTCACTGTCGTGGCACCTGCTTTTGCTTGATCTGCACTGGCCGAAGTCCCTTTTCTGGATGCCGGCATCAGTACAGAGGCATTTCCAATGGTTGATATTGCTCGCTCCCCGGACGTCATCCGCAAGAAGAAACTGCGTCGCGCTCTCTACGCCGCCGCGGCTCTCGTCGTCATCGTCCTCATCACGGTTGGCGTTTCCCGGCTCAAGCCCGCCGCCCCCACTGTCGAAGGCGCCACCGTTTGGGTCGACACGGTCAAGCGCGGATCGATGATCCGGCAGGTTCGCGGGTCGGGCACGCTGGTTCCGGAAGATATCCGGTGGATTCCAGCGACCACGCAGGGACGGGTCGAGAAGATCGTGCTGCGGCCGGGCGCGCACGTGAAACCAGGGACCGTGATTTTGGAATTGAGCAACCCCGAGCTTCAGCAGTCGGTCATGGAAGCTCAGCTCGCCCACCAGTCCGCACAAGCCGCGTACCAAAACCGCAAGGCGGAACTCGAAAGTCAGCTTCTCAGTCAGCAGTCGAACGTCGCCAGTATCGAGGCGAATTACAAGAACGCGGTATTGACGAACAAAGCGAACGAGCAATTGGCGAAAGACGAACTGATCTCGGCAATCGCGCTGGAGCAGTCGCGCGCCGCGGTGAAAGAGCTGGAGAACCGGCTGGCGATCGAGCAGAGGCGGCTCGACATGACGCAGAACGGCATCAAGTCGCAGCTCGCGCCCCAGGAGGCAGAGGTCAATCAGCGTCGCGCCGCCTACGAGCTTCGCCTGCGCCAACTCGAGGATCTCAAAGTCAAGGCGAGCATGGAAGGCGTGCTCCAGGTGGTGCCAGTGGAGCGCGGCGCTCAAGTGGCGCCGGGCACGAACCTCGCTCGGGTCGCAAATCCTACCAATCTCAAAGCGGAGTTGCGGATCGCCGAGACACAAACGAAGGACATCGCGATCGGCCAGCCCGCTGAAATCGACACGCGCAATGGCATTGTGAAGGGGACCGTCTCGCGCATTGACCCGGCTGCGACAAATGGCACGGTCGGCGTGGACGTGACGCTCGAAGGCGCGCTGCCCCCGGGCGCGCGGCCGGATCTGAGCGTGGATGGCACGATACGACTTGAGCTCCTGGAGAACGTGATTTACGTCGGACGTCCGGCGTTCGGTCAGGAGAACAGCACCGTCGGCCTCTTCAAGGTCGGAGCCGACGGCGAGGCTGTGCGCACCAACGTCAAGCTCGGTCGCAGTTCGGTGAACACGATCGAAATCATCGAAGGGCTGCAGCCGGGCGATCGGGTGATCCTCTCGGACATGTCGAGTTACGACGAATATCAGCGGATACGTTTGACGAGTTAGCTGCCAGCTTCCAGCTTCCAGCTGCCAGCTTCGAGCTTGGTTAGCGCCTGCGGCCCGAGCGAGCGGCCGGAGGGGCGCCCGGCGCAGCCGGGCCCGCGAGCGAGCGCGAGCGGGGGTGGGGCCCCGCGAGCATCAATAAAAGGAGACACGATGACCAGTGCCGGACAACCGCTCATCCATCTTGACGGCGTCACGAAGGTGTTCTTCACCGACGAAGTCGAGACTCACGCCCTGGCGGGCATTCACCTGGAGATCAAGAGCGGCGAGTACATCGCGATCGCCGGACCGTCAGGCTGCGGAAAGTCGACACTGCTGTCGATTCTCGGGCTGCTCGACTCGCCTACTGAGGGGAAGTACATCCTCAACGGCAAGTCGGTCGCGGATCTTCCGCTGTCGGAGCGGGCCCGCGTCCGCAACCGGGAGATTGGGTTCATCTTTCAGAGCTTCAATCTGATTGGCGATCTCAACGTCTACGAGAACGTCGAATTGCCGCTGACCTATCGCGGCATGAAGTCGGCGGAACGGAAAGAGCGTGTGATGGCGGCCCTCGAGAAGGTCGGGATGGCGCACCGCGCCAAGCACCTCCCAAGCCAGCTCTCCGGTGGTCAGCAGCAGCGCGTCGCGGTGGCGCGCGCGGTCGCCGGCTCACCCTCGATTCTGCTGGCCGACGAGCCCACCGGAAACCTCGATTCGAAGAACGGCGAGGCGGTGATGGAACTCTTGCGCGAACTGCATCGCGAGGGAGCCACCATCTGTATGGTCACCCACGATCCACGCTACGCCCGTCACGCTGATCGCTCGATCCACTTGTTCGACGGTCGTGTCGTCGAAGAAGACGGCAGCAAACGGGCCGAAAAGGAACTCGAAGAGAGCGGGTTCCACATAGAACACTGAAAGGGAAAAGGGAGAAGTTTTCCGTTTTCCCTTCTCCCTTTTCCCTTTTCCCTTGTATGAGCGACCTCCGCTATGCCGTTCGCATGCTCGCGAAGAGTCCCCTCTTCGCGAGCGTGGCTGTCGTGTCGCTTGCGCTCGGCATCGGGGCGAACACCGCGATTTTCAGCCTCGTCAATGCCGCGCTCCTGAAACCGATCCCCGTCACTGAGTCCGATCGCCTCGCTGCGGTCTATATGACCGACCAGCGAAATCCGGGCAATCTGCCCCTGTCCCACCTCAATTACAAGGACCTGCGCGACCAGAACCAGGTGTTCACGGACATGGCGGCCTTTACCTTCGCCCAGGTGAACTGGAGCGCGGGGAAAGAGTCCGAGCCGATTCCTGTCCAGGTGGTATCGGGGAATTACTTTTCCTTGCTGGGGGCTCAACCTGGCATCGGACGAGGATTTCTGCCAGATGAAGATCGGAAACCCACACCGGTTGCCATCATCAGCTACGGCTTCTGGGAACGCAGCCTTGGCGCAGACCCGACAATCGTCGGTCGCACGCTCACGCTGAACCGAACGCCGTTCACGGTCGTTGGTATAGCGCCGAAGGGATTCACGGGAACGTTGCTTGGGGGTGGTCCCTCTGTCTGGGTTCCGATGTCGATGCACGAGGTCGTGCAGCCGAACTTCGACTGGTATGAGCAGCGACGCGGCCTCTTCCTGTTCGCGTTCGGCCGGCTGAAGCCGGGAATCGGGATCGAGCAGGCTGGCGCGAACATGAAGGCGGTGTTCGCCAACCTCGAGCAAGCCTTCCCGAACGACAACAAGGGGCGGAGTGCTGGCGCGTGGGCGCTGCTCGATGCTCGCCTGAACCCGGGCGGTCAGGGGGGCGCACAGGTCGTCCAGATTTCCGCCATCCTGATGGCCGTCGTTGGCATCGTGCTGCTCGTCGCGTGCGCGAACATCGCGAATCTGTTGCTTGCCCGGGCCAACCGTCGGCGAAAAGAGATCGCGATTCGACTCGCACTTGGCGCTCCGCGTCGCCGGCTCGTGCGGCAACTGCTGACAGAGAGCATTCTGCTGGCACTGATCGGCGGCACGCTGGGCCTGCTGCTCGCGTTCTGGCTCGTCGACACGCTCGCGTCGACCCAACTGCCCCTCCCGCTGCCGATCGACGATAACCTGGCGCTCGACGCGCGAGTCCTGATCTTCACGATGTTGCTCGCGATCCTCACAGGCGTGCTCTTCGGGCTGGTGCCCGCGCTGCAGGCGTCGCGGCCAGACGTCGTGCCGATCCTCAAGAACGAAAGCGTTCCAGGAGGATCGCCCCGCCGCGGATGGCGAACAGTCGTGAACGTTCGTCAGGCGCTGGTGGTTGCGCAGATTGCGCTGTCACTCGTTTCGCTGATTGCAGCCGGATTGTTCGTTCGCAGCCTGCGGCAGGCACAAAGGATCGAGACGGGGTTCGAACGCAAGGGCGTGCTCGTCATGGCCTTCAATCTCGGCCGCGAAGGCTACACGCCCGAGCGCGGTCAGGTTTTCTACCAGCAGATTGCCGAACGGGTGTCGGGACTCCCGGGAGTTCGCAGCGCCGCCGTCGCGCAAAACGCCCCGCTCACCGGTGGGTTCTCCCGGAGCGTGTTCCCTGAAGGCGCCGATACGACGACTCGCGATCGGATTCTCGTACAGGTGAACTCGGTCGGTCCGGGTTATCTGCAGACGCTGAATATTCCGCTGGTCCGCGGCCGTGACTTGACGCCGGCGGACGCCGTGGGTACGCCACTGGTCGTCGTGGTCAACGAAACGATGGCCCAGCGCTTCTGGCCCGGCGAGGACGCGATCGGGAAGCGTTTCAAGTTCTTTGGAGACGATGGGTTCACGACGGTGGTCGGCATCGCACGCAATGCCAAGTACAACGGCGTCGCGGAGGGCCCCATCCCCTTCATCTATCAGCCGCTGCGCCAGAATTACAGTCCAGCGGCAGCATTGCACGTTCGGGCCGAAGGAGACGCTGCGGGGCTTTCACCCGCGATCCGCCGTGAAGTTCAGCAACTGGATCCGACGCTCTCTGTCTTCAACATCCGTACGCTGGACGATCAGGTCGCGCAATCGCTTGCACCGTTGCGCGTCAATGTCATTCTGATCACGACGTTCGGCGCGCTCGCCTTGCTGCTTGCGTGTATCGGCCTCTACGGCGTCGCAACCTACTCGGTGACACAGCGTACCAGAGAGATTGGCGTGCGAATGGCGCTCGGCGCCAACACCTCGTCTGTTCTCCGCCTCGTGCTGGGCCACAGCGTTGTGCTCGTGGCCACCGGCATCGCGTGCGGGCTGCTGCTCGCACTTCCGCTGACGTGGGTGGTTCCCGCCGATCTGCTGGCACATGTCAGCGCCAGAGATCCGTGGACGTTCTCAGCGACTGCGTCGTTGCTGGCGTTGGTCGCGCTCGTCGCGACCTACTTTCCGGCTCGCCGAGCCACGAAAATTGACCCGCTTATTGCGCTTAGGACTGAATAGTGCTGATCACGGACCATCTCAAGGAACGCGCTGCGAGCGAACGATCCCGGTCTGCCGACCCGCGCGTGCTGATCGCGGACGACCAGGCGGACGTGCTGGAAGCGTTGCGCCTTTTGCTGAAAGCCGAGGGGTTTCACCTCGAGACCGCGTCTTCGCCGGCGGGCGTCCTCGCTGCGCTGGAAGCTCGGGAATTCGACGTCGCGCTCATCGACCTGAACTATGCCCGCGACACCACATCGGGTGAAGAAGGGCTCAACCTGCTCTCGCGAATTCAAGGGATCGACCCGACGCTGCCGGTCGTCGTGATGACGGCATGGGGAAGCGTGGAAGTGGCTGTCGAAGCCATGCGCCGCGGCGCACGCGACTTCATTCAAAAACCCTGGGACAACGCCCGGCTCTTGGCGATCATTCGGACGCAAATCGAACTGAGTCAGGCCCTGCGAAAGGGGCAGCGCCTCGAAGCCGAGAACTCGCTTCTGCGCGGCGAAGGCATGACCAAGCTCATCGCCGAGTCACCGGCGATGCAGAACGTCCTTCAGGTCATCTCCCGTGTCGGCCCCTCCGATGCGAACGTGCTTATTCTCGGCGAAAACGGCACGGGGAAGGGGGTCGTCGCACGAGCACTCCACGCGGTGTCGAGTCGCGCATCGCGACCGATGGTGATCGTGAACTCGGGGGGCGTCTCCGAGGGGGTCTTCGAGAGCGAACTCTTCGGCCACGTTCGCGGCGCGTTTACCGACGCCAAGGCGGATCGCGTGGGGCGGTTCGAGCTTGCCGATCAGGGCACGCTGTTCCTGGACGAGATTGCGAACGTGCCCCTCAGTCAGCAGGCCAAGCTGCTCCGAGTCATCGAGACAGGAGAATTCGAACGTCTTGGCTCGTCGCGAACGCGGCGCGTGAACGTCCGCATTATCTCCGCCACCAACGCGAACCTTGGGGAGGAAGTGGCCAACGGGCGGTTCCGGCAGGATCTGCTCTTCCGCCTGAACACCATTGAGATTCGCCTGCCGTCGCTGCGCGATCGCCGCGAGGATCTGCCGCTCCTCGCGCAGCACTTCCTGCGCCAGCACGCGCAACGCTATCGAAAGCGCCTGACCGGGTTCGAAAGCGGGGCGATGCAGATGTTGCTGGAGCACCCCTGGCCTGGCAACGTCCGCGAGCTCGATCACGCAATCGAGCGCGCGGTCCTCATGGCGCCGGGACCGCTCATCAAGTCCGGCGATCTGGGACTGCGAGCGACGAAGGATGGCGGCGGCCGGCTCGAGGACATGAGCCTCGAAGATGTCGAGTGCTTCCTCATCAAAAAGGCCATGACTCGCTTCGACGGCAACGTCAGTCAGGCCGCGAAGGCGCTCGGCCTGAGCCGAAGCGCCCTCTACCGCCGGCTGCAGCGGTACGGACTGTAACGGACGGGAGATCGGGAGGTCGGGAGGTCGGGAGATCGGGTCACCCCGCGGAGCTCACTCTCCAAACGTTCGGGCTGTAGTAACTGGCGTCCTCCGATCTTGTCGAAGGATTCGAGAGTCTTACGCAACGGCTCGCCATAAACCAACTGAATCGGAGCCGACAAGGTCCCCACTCGCTCCGAGCTTCGTCAATCACCGTAACCGCTGAATCGGTAGCGACGCGCGGGCTCGCGGGTGGCGCACAGCGCCTCCAGCGCGGGGCCATACCTCCAGCCGACGTCGGGCGACGCTAGAATAAATACTTGTTGCTCCTCCCTTCATGACCGCCACCCCCCGACGTCAACCGCGGTTGAGCCACGACCGACGCATCCTGCTCATGGCGCTGGCGTCCGCACTTCCGGGCGCGGCGATTTCCCTGATCTTTCTCTGGACCGGCGACTACACACCGAAAGTACAGTGGACGCTCTCGGTGCTCATCGTCACGGTCTGCCTTGGCTTTGCATTTGCCTTGCGCGAGCGCGTCGTGCTCCCCCTCCAGACGCTGTCGAATCTCCTGGCCGCGCTCGGCGAGGGAGACTTTTCGATTCGTGCGCGCGGCGCCAGGGGCGGCGATCCGCTGGGCGAAGTCATGATCGAGGTCAATGCCCTCGTGGAGACTCTGCGTCATCAGCGTCTGGATGCGCTCGAGGCGACCACGCTGCTGCGAAAGGTGATGGCAGAGATTGACGTGTCGGTCTTCACCTTCGACGAAGAACAGAAGCTCAAGTTTGTGAACCGTGCGGGAGCGAGGCTTCTGGGCCAGCCCGCGGAACGCCTGCTGGACCGGCATGCGGACGAACTCGGACTCAACGAATGCCTCAGCGGCGAGGCGCCACGCGTGATTAACACAGCATTTCCTGGCGGCGTCGGCCGCTGGGAAATCCGGCGGAGTCATTTTCGCCAAGGCGGCCGGCCGCACGAATTGCTCGTCCTCTCCGACTTGAGTCAGCCGCTCCGCGAAGAAGAACGTCAAGCCTGGCAACGGCTGATCCGTGTGATCGGCCATGAAATGAACAACTCGCTGGCGCCGATCAAATCGATTGCCGGCAGCCTGGCCTCAATCATCGATCGCAACCCGCCGCCGGCCGACTGGCAGGACGACGTGCAGCGAGGGCTCGGCGTGATCGCCTCCCGTTCGGAGTCCCTCAGTCGCTTCATGAATGCCTACGCGCGACTGGCGAAACTGCCTCCGCCGAAGTTTGCACCGCTCGAGATCGGTACGCTCGTGGACCGCGTCGTCACGCTCGAAAAAGACCACCACATTCTCGTCGCACCCGGGCCTCGACTCACCATTCAAGGCGATAAGGACCAGCTGGAGCAGCTATTGATCAATCTGATCCGCAACGCCGTGGATGCCGTGCGTGAGACCGGGGGCGGGGTTCGTGTCGGCTGGCAGCGGCTCCAGGGATCCTCTCCGGCGGCGATGGAACTGTGGGTCGAAGACGAAGGGCCCGGGCTTTCCAACACGGGGAACCTCTTCGTCCCGTTCTTCACGACCAAGCCGGGAGGCTCCGGGATCGGGCTGGTCTTGAGCCGCCAGATCGCGGAGGGCCACGGCGGCAGCCTGCTGCTCGAAAACCGCGACGACCGCGCCGGATGTCGGGCCAGCCTGCGGATTCCCGTGCAGGCTGCGCTGAGGGATGTTGCGGTTACGATCCCCTGATGCCTGCCTGGAAGCGCATCTTCGTTGGACCGGTCGAGTGGCATCTCGTCGCGATTGCCGTCATCGCTGTCAGCGCCATCGCCTGGCTTTCGGCCCGTACCGCCAAGCGTGCGGTGGCCGCAGCCATTCGTGCCGTCCTCGGCGACACGCTCGTCGAATCGAGTCCGCTCGTGCGAGGACCGCTCCGGTTCGTCGGCATCGCGACGTTTGTGCTCGTCTTTGGCGTACTGCTGTTCCCGGCATTCGAAGTCGTCGGTCTGCAACCCCGAACGGGGGTTCATCTCTCTACTCTTGCGGCATGGACGTTTGCGTCGGGCCTCCGCATTCTGCTCATTTTCATCCTCGCCTACGCGCTCGTGCGCACGGTCGGCCTGCTCGTCAAACGCTTCGAGCACGAGCTCAACCGCGGCACGGGTCTGGATGCTCTCGAGCGCGCCAAACGCGCGCGCACCCTCGGTTCCGTTGTCAACAAAGGTGCATCCGTGCTCATTGTCGCGGTGGCGGTGGTCATGGTGATGAAGGAGCTGCACCTCGACATCGGGCCGGTCCTCACGAGCGCGGGCATAGCCGGCGTCGCGCTCGGCTTCGGCGCGCAGTGGCTCGTTCGCGACATCATCAGTGGATTCTTTCTGATTCTGGAAGACCAGGTACGCGTCGGCGATGTGGCCGCCATCAACGGCGTCGGTGGACTCGTCGAAGAGCTGAACCTTCGTACGATCGTGCTGAGGGACATCGAAGGCACGGTGCACGTCTTTCCCAACGGCGCCATCAACACGCTCGCCAACAAGAGCAAGGACTTCTCCTATTACGTGATGGACCTCGGGGTCTCCTATCGCGAAGACCCCGACCGTGTGACCGTCGTGCTGCACCGGATCGGCCAGGAGTTGCAGTCCGACCCGTCATTCGGGTCGTTCATCCTGGCGCCGATCGAGGTGCTGGGGATCGATGCATTCACCGATTGGGCGCTGCAGTTGAAAGTGCGGATCAAGACCGTCCCCTTGAAGCAATGGGATGTCGGCAGGGAGTTGCGCCGCCGCATCAAGAAAACATTCGACGCCGAGGGGATCGAGATTCCCTTCCCCGAGCGCATCGTCACCGTGCGTGACGAGCGGGACTTGAAGGATGTGAGGGACGCGGCGGCGGGAGGTTAAGTCAATAGCCGGAGGACACCGCCGACCCAACGGCCGGCTTCTGACCGCCCGCTTCCTGGACAATTTTCACACCCGCGCTTGCGCCGACTCGTGTGGCGCCCGCCGCAACCATCGCCTTCAATCCCTGGAGATCGCGAACGCCTCCGGCTGCCTTCACGCCCATATCAGAGCCAACCACACGTCGCATCAGCGTCACGTCAGCCACCGTCGCCCCTCCCGGGCCGAATCCGGTAGAGGTCTTCACGAAATCAGCTCCGGCAGCTTTTGCCAGCGCGCACGCAGTGACCTTCTCTTCATCCGTCAGCAACGCAGCTTCAATGATGACTTTGCTGCCAACATGGCTTTGCCGGCATGCATCGACGACGGCCGTTATGTCGCACTCCACGGTGCGGAGGTCGCCCGACTTGAGTGCGCCGACGTTGATCACCATGTCGATCTCAGTGGCGCCATCGAAGATGGCCCGGCGAGTTTCGTAATGCTTGACGTCGGGGGTCGTGGCTCCGAGCGGAAACCCGACGACTGAACACACGCCAACACCGGAACCTCGCAAGAAGCGCGCGGACGCGGCGACCCAGGTGGGGTTCACGCAAACCGTCGCAAAATGAAACTGCGCGGCCTCTCGGCAAAGCTTTTCGATGTCCTGTAACGATGCGTCCGGTTTGAGCAAGGTGTGATCGATCATCCCGGCTACGCCCTCGGGCGCTCCGCCTGAGGCGTGGACACCGACTCGCGTCGCGCCAGCGTCCAACACTCCGCGCAGCCGATCCGGACAACAGTCCGTCAGAACGGCATGGCACGCACACTGGCCGCCCGCGCTCCTCGGCGCATGGACCGACATGACCTCGTCGGTGATGATTTCAATCAGCCGCTGCAAGTCCTGGGGGTTCAACATGGCGGTCTAGCGGGCCTGCTGTTCCAGCCGCCTGATCTTCAGCAGTCTCCGAATGTACCGAGGTTCTCGCATGGGCGTGGCGAGCCAGACATCGAGGATCCGTGCCGCTGTCTCGCCTGGCAGCGTGGTCGAGCCAAGCGCAATCACGTTGGCCCCGTTGTGCTCGCGGGAATACCGCGCGATCGTCTCGTCCGTGCAGTTGGCGGCGCGAATCCCGGGTATCTTGTTCGCGGCAATCGTCGAACCGATTCCGGCTCCGTCTATTACCACTCCGGCGTCGGCTTCGTGACGTGCGACCGCACGGGCCACCGCGGCGGCGACATCCGGATAGTCAACCGGGTCATTCGTATCTGAACCGACGTCATTCACTGCGAGCCCACGGCTGCGCAGCCGCTGAATCAGCGTCCGCTTCAAGGTTTGCCCGGTGTGGTCGCTTCCTATCGCGATACGTCTGACGTCGCTCACCGGAGTCAGGTCTTCGGAAAGCGACGCATCGTGGATGCCTGCCGACACGACGGTAATACGACGTGCGGCCAGCGTGTCACGCGCGAGCGGCGTGATGTGCCCCCCCGGCGTCAACTCGACGGTTGCGCCAACGTCGAGCGTTCGTGCATCTGCCTCGGTTATGATGTCGAAACGCTTCATTGTCCGTCGAGCACCGCGATGTGGGCGAGATTCCGATATTTCTCCGCGAAGTCGAGCCCGTATCCCACCACGAACTTGTCTTCAATCGTAAAGCCGACGTATTCGACCTTCACGTCCACCTGACGGCGTGACGGCTTGCTCAGGAGGCATGCCGTCCGCAACGTCTTCGGTGATCTCGCCCGCAAAATGTCCTGCAAGTAGGTGAGCGTCAAACCAGTGTCGACGATGTCTTCGACAATCACGACGTGGCGCCCCTCGAGTCCCGAATCGAGGTCTTTCAGCAGGCGCACTTCGCCCGAGGACCGCGTACTGCGCTGATAGCTCGACACCGCAATAAAGTCCAGCGTCACGCGAGCGCTCATCACGCGAATCAGGTCGGCCATGAACATGAACCCCCCCTTGAGCACGCCGACGAGATGGATTTCCTCACCGACAGGGTGGTCGTGTTCGATCTCGGCGCCAAGTTCTCTGATTCGGGCCTGTATCTGCTCCGCCGTCACCAGAACGGTCACTTGCCCACCGCCGTGCGAACCAGGGCCGCCTGTCTGGCCGCATCCGCCAGGACGGCGGCCTGGTCGAGCGTCAGCATTTTTCGGTCGCGCATCAGCACCCGTCCGTTCACGATTGACGTTCGCACGTCGTCTCCATGCGTGGCATACACAAGATGCGAAATCGGATCGTATAACGGCGTCTGCCTTGCCGACGACATATCCACGATGATGAGGTCGGCGCGTTTGCCGCGCTCGAGCGACCCGATGGATTGTTCGAGACCGAGCGCCCGCGCGCCCTCGCGCGTCGCCATCTCCAGTGCCGTGCGGGCAGGGAGCACTCGAGGATCGCCCGACTGGAGCTTGTGAAGCAACGCCGCCTGGCGCATGGCCTCGAACATGTCGAGATCGTTGTTGCTGGCTGCGCCATCCGTCCCGAGGCCCACCGGGATGCCGGCGGTGCGCATCGCCGGTACCGGCGCCGTGCCGCTCGCCAGCTTCATATTGCTTTCGGGATTGTGCGAGACGCCAATCCCACGTCGCGCAAGGATCCGGATGTCAGCTGGGGACACATGCACCGAATGCGCCGCAAGCACTCTCGTCCTGGAGCCGCTCTTCCCCCAGAAGCCGATCGACTCGAGGTATTGGACGGGCGAGGCTTTGTGCTGCTCGTTCGAGATCGCGACTTCATCCCGCGTTTCGGCGAGATGGATGATCAACGGAGCCGCCTCACGTTCTGCCGTCGCTCGAATCGCCTTCAACATCGCCGTGTCCAGCGTGTACATGGCGTGCGGGGCGAGCGCCGGCGTGATGAGATCGTCGCCGGCGAACTGCTTCACAAAAGCTGTGCCGCGAGAGAGACCCTCTGCGGGCGTCTTCGCATCTGCTACGGGAAACTGAATGATCGTCTGACCGAGCACAGCTCGCAGGCCGGCGTCACGCGTCGCCTTCGCAATCTCTTCCTCGAAGTAGTACATGTCGGCATACGTCGTCGTGCCTGACTGAATCATTTCCAGCGCGGCCAGCCGGGTGCCGACGCGGACGAACTCGGGGGTGACGGTCTTCGCCTCGGCGGGAAAGATGTATTTCTGCAGCCACTCCATCAGCGCGAGATCGTCGGCCAGCCCACGGTAGAGCACCATCGGCGCATGCGTGTGGGTATTGATCAAACCAGGCATCACGACCTGCCCGTGAGCGTCGATGGACTCCGCGGCCGTAAACCTCGTCGCCACGTCCGCGGCAGTGTCGACCGCGACGATGTCCCGCCCGTCGATGGCTACCGCGCCCGCCTGAATCACCCGCGCGGCCGGATCCATCGTGACGACGATTGCATTCGTGACAATCAGTGAGATTTGCTGCCGGGCGCCCTGCGTGAGGATGAGGCCAGCGGACAGCAGCGACAGAAGTGTGCGCCAGGGCATGAACGATGATTCTAACGTTATCGCTTCGCTGCGCCCGCAGGCGCTGTATATTTACAGCGGTGCCGGTGCACATTGTCGATCACCCGCTCGTACACGACGCCCTCACGACCCTCAGGGACGCATCCACGCCGCGGGATCTCTTCCGCCGCATGGCGGTGCGCATCAGCCTGCTGCTCGCTGCCGAAGCGACGCGCGACATCCCGAGCGCTGCGGTCCCCGTTCAGACACCGCTCGGAAGTGCGCCCGGCCGCCGCGTCGACGGCGGTGTCGTCGTGGTCCCCGTGTTGCGCGCCGGCCTTGGCATGCTCGACGCGGTGCTCGAGTTGATTCCGTCGGCGCGGGTCGGTCACATCGGCCTGCAGCGCGACGAGATGACGGCCGTCGCCTCGCAGTATTATTCGAAGTTGCCGGCGGATCTGACGAGTGCGTATGTCCTGATGATCGACCCGATGCTCGCGACCGGTGGAAGTGCCGTGGCTGCGCTCGACCTGCTGCGGCACGCCGGCGCGCGACAGATCCGCATGATCTGCATCGTCGCCGCACCGGAAGGCATCGCACTCGTTGAACAACGTCATCCCGATACGTCGATCTACACTCCGGCGATCGACCAGGGGCTCAACGCCCACAAATTCATCGTCCCCGGCCTCGGGGACTTCGGCGACCGACTTTACGGGACGATCTAGTGGCGAGGTTGAACGAAATTCAGATCGGGCCGCCCGTTGGTTGGCCCGCGAACTCGCGGTCGCGACATCGGAGCGGCCGCTCCAGACATGACTTGGACGGTCCACTAGTGGCGAGCTTTGAACGAAACTCAGATCGGGCCACCCGTTGGTTGGCCCGCGAACTCGCGGTCGCGACATCGGAGCGGCCGCTCCAGACATGACTTGGACGGTCCACTAGTATGCCGATGCGAGAAAAGCCGGGCGTGACGGAAGAGCGGCGGAGCCAGCGGCGGAGCACCGACGAGCGTTGGCGCACGGCGCTCACCTGCATCGAGCCGAACAAGATCATCCTGAGGGGGTATCCGCTCGACGAGGTGATGGGACGACTCACGTTCGGCGAGGCCATTTACCTGCTCTTGATGGGCGAGGTGCCGTCACCCGCCCTTGGCAGGCTGATGGAGGCCGTGCTCGTGTCGTTCATCGATCACGGAGCGACGCCCCCTTCGACTGTCGCCGCGCGGAACACCGCGACGACCGGTGCCGCTCTGCGCGCGTGCGTGGCGGCCGGGATCCTGGGGTTTGGCAAGTACCACGGCGGCGATATCGAGAGCTGCATGCAGTTTCTCGACACCGGCCTCGAGCTGGTGCGGCACGGCGCGTCTTATCGCGACGCCGCTGAGCAAATCGTTCAGAAGTGCCTCGACGCGGGAGAAATCCCGCCGGGTTTCGGTCACCGCTTCCACACGCGAGACCCGCGCGCCGCGCGACTCTTCCAGATGGCGTTGGAGCTCGAAGCGGAAGCCGAACACATTCAGATGATTCGGGCGGTCGAGAACGTGCTGCACGAGAAGCCCGGGCGCGAGGAAATGCCCGTGAACATCGATGGGGCGATTGCCGCGGTGTGCGGAGATATTGGGATACCGCCGGCGATTGCCAATGCCCTCTTCATCATCTCGCGCGTGCCGGGCATTGCGGCGCACGCCGAAGAGGAGCGCGTCCGGCAGAAGCCGATGCGCCAGATCGATCCAAAGGAGCACATCTACGACGGACCGTCGGAGCGGAGATTGCCTGAGAGACGGAAGTAGGGAGGCTGTGTCGGTCCACCTTCGCGCGGCGCGCTGCGGTGGACAACCTTCGCGAGGCGTGGCAACCGAAGCTCACGCGCTCGTTGGCGAACGTGAGCGAAGGTTGGTGGGCGCTGATGGATTCGAACCATCGACCCCCGCCGTGTGAAGGCGATGCTCTACCACTGAGCCAAGCGCCCAACCCAAGCAGGAAACTCTGATTGTAGCGTACGCTACGAACCCGACCCGCTCTTCTTCGCCTCAGCCGCGAGCAGCGTCAGCATGTGGGCGTAGCGCGCGTCGGCGTCGCTGAACGTCTTGGCGTACTCCTGCTCGCTCGCCATCTTCGCTTTCTTCCAGTCGCCGTCGAATGACGTGGACTTGTTGCCCTGCTCCCAGCTGTCGGCTGGATCGCCCCCCGGATCCTTGACGAGGCCGTTGGCCCCCTGATCCATGATGAACACTTTGCTCGCCGGGATCGACGCCGAGCTGAGGTCGATGTAGATGTCCCGATACTCCTTCTTTGCGAGCTTGGCGGTGAGCAGCACCGGCGCCGTGTACTTCGCTGACACGACGAGCAGCTGCGCGCCGGGGAAGTACAGCGCCGCGACGAACGCGGTAGGGTCTGACGGATCCGGCGCCGCTATGCTGTCGAGTTTGAGTCGATCGAGCGTGTCACCCAGCTCTTTGGCAGCGGCGGACGATTTCGATCCCTGTCCGGCGGCAGCGCCGGTGCAAAGAAGACCGAACACGCCAAATGCCGCCGTGGCAAACCACAGTGCGGCCCGGCCCGACGAAAGTTGTGGATTAAACATAGGGCTCCTCGGGTTTGACGAGCCCGTTCTATCACGCCGGCCTAGCCGATGAAAAGGGGATCTTCTTCTTCGGCGCGGGACGAGCCTCGGCGCAAATCGCCAAGTCCGCGAATGGCGGCCAGGCCGGCCTTGACGGCGGCCAGAATCGCAATCCCCTCCCGTGCAGGCGTGACGATGGCCTGCTGAACGATCGTGGTGGTCTCATCGACGCGCCGCGACAGATCCGTAATCAGCGAATCGATCTTCTGCATCTGCAGCGATGCGAGCGCCGCGGTTCGCGACGCCTCGTCGGCCACCGCGGTGGCCTTGGCGATGAGCGGTCGAATCTCGGAGGATACGGTATTGAGTGTCTGCTGGGTCTGCCGGGCCACGCGCGATGCCACGACTATCACGCCGATCTGCACCAGCGCCATGATCAGCGTGGCGACGGCAATCGTCCCGAGAAAGAGATTGCTCCAGTCGTTCACAACGTGTCCCCGGACCTCTGCGCGCCGCTGACGCCCCCCCCGGAACGCGCTTGCTGGTAGGCTTCTCGCCCCCGCTCCAGCGCGGAGGAAAACGTATTCTTCCCCTCACGCGCCCGTTCGCTCAGTTTGCGGCGTGTTTCTTCTCCGCTTGCCGGCGCCATCAGCAACGCGACCGCTGCACCCGTAATCGCGCCGAGCACGAACGCCACAATGACCGTGCCCGCGGCAGTACTATCGTCCCTCGCCATATTCCTCTCCGTCTCGGTGATGGCAAACGGCGTCAGAAAATACTGACGCGCACGTTGAGATACTTCTTGGGATCTTTTCGGATGTCGCCAATGAGCTGCCGCAGCTCGTTCGCTGCGGCATTCATGTTCTCATATAACTGCCGGTCATGCAGCAGCTGACCGGCTGTACCCTGGCCCTTTTCGAGATTGGCTGAGAGCCGGTCGATCCGTGCGGCAAGGGCGTTGAACCGATCGTACAGTTCCTTGTCGGTCAGAAGTTTGCCAGCTGTACCTTCTCCTCGATTGAGCTTACCGGTGAGCTGGTCGATGTTCCCGCTTGCTGACGTCAGCGATTTGGCCAGTGCGTCGTCCTTGAGAATCCGCCCCAGGCTGCCTTCGCCGGCGCTGATCCGGCGGGTCATTCCCTGCAAATCGGCAAGCGCGCCATTGAAACTTCGGTAGGCTGCCGGATCGCGGATCAACATCCCGAGGCTGCCTTGCCCGCGGCTCAAGTGCGCGGCGACGATCTCCGCCGAGGAGACAAGGGACTGGACCTCCTTGTACACCGCGTCGTCGGTGAACAACTTGCCAACCGTGCCCTTCCCGGCCCGAATGTCCTGAAGCATGCCGGTGATCTGATCGAGTGACTCTGTCGCTCCTTGGGCCACATCAGACAGCTGACCGGCTGCCCGCCCGGCCGGGAGAAAATCGCCGTCCTTGAGCGGCGTGCCGCTCGTAGAGGGCGTGATGTCGATGACCGGCTCTCCGAGCAGACTCAACGAGCCGATCGCCGCGCGCGATTCCGTGGTGATGCGCTGCTGGTTCTCCTCATTCACTTCGAGCGTGACTTCCACTTCCGATCCCACGAGCTCGACGTTGGTGACCTTCCCGACTTCGACGCCGGCAACACGGACAACAGCGCCACTCTTCAGCCCCTTGACGTCTGGAAATTTTGTCTTCAGCTCGTAGCGCTCCCAGGCAAAGCCGCCTTGACCGCCGACAGCAATGATCAGCATCGCCGCGAGCGCCAGGGCTGCCACCGCGAGGATGCCGATTTTCAATTCTGACCACGCGAGTGAACGCGTTTTTGGCATGAGCTTCTCTGATGTCG
>JBAROV010000211.1:0-35017 GCA_049642465.1 Vicinamibacterales bacterium | reverse complement strand
ATGGTTCGCGACCGTGGCCTCCGAGCGTGCCGCCGGCGCCGCCGTGCAGATTCACGGCGCCAATGGGTACTCCGACGAATATCCGGTCGGCCGCTTCTATCGCAACTGCAAGGGCGCCGTCATTTACGAAGGCACGCGTGAGATCCACAAGCTGATGCAGGCCGATTACGTCCTCGGGTTCCGCCAGGATCGACCAACGCGTTGCGAGCTGCCCGCCGTGGATAAATGAGCAGGCGAAGTTGGAAGGCGGAGTCCATTCGACGCGCCCTGGGGCTCGGTCGTGGCAGGCTGGAAGAGCGCCTGCGGCCGCGGCGAGCGAGCGAAGCGAGACGAGCCGCAACTCGCGAGGGTGCCGCCTGCGCCAAGGCTACGGCGAGCCTCGCCGAAGCAAAGCGGAGGCGGGGGGCCCCGCGAGCGCTGAGTACTGGAAGCCCATCTTGAGTCATCCCGATCTTTCGCTCGAGTTTCTCGGGGTCGTCGAACAGGCGGCGATTGCGTGCGCGCACACGATGGGGCTTGGCGACGGGCACCGGTCCGACCAGGCCGCGGTGGAGGCGATGCGCCGCTCGCTCGATACCGTGCCCATCGACGGGACGATCGTGATTGGGGAAGGGGAGCGCGACGAGGCGCCGATGTTGTACATCGGCGAGAAGGTTGGACTGGCGACTCGCGCCGGAAAAGGAAACTTTCCCCAGGTTGACATCGCGGTCGATCCGCTGGAGGGGACGAATCTCTGCGCCACCGGCGCACCGAATGCGCTCGCGGTGCTCGCCACCTCCGACCGCGGCGGGTTGCTGCACGCGCCCGATCTGTACATGGAGAAGCTCGTCGTCGGGCCAAGCGCCAAGCACGCCGTGAGTCTGGATGCGCCGGTCGAGGACAATTTGAAGACGATCGCGCGATGTCTCGAACGGGATGTCGAGGATCTCGTCGTCATCGTGCTCGATCGCCCTCGCCATCAGACGCTCATCGAGCAGATTCGTGCGACCGGCGCACGCATCCGGCTCATCGGCGACGGCGATCTGTCCGCCGGCATTGCGGCTGCCGTCGTCGGTAGCGGCGTGCATGCCGTGATGGGCACGGGTGGTGCTCCGGAAGGGGTGCTGACGGCGGCCGCCATGCGATGTCTGAACGGGGAAATCTTCGCACGGCTCGTCGTCAAGACGGCCGCGCACGAAGAGCGCTGCCGCACGATGGGCATCACTGATTTTCGGAAGATCTACACGTCTCGCGATCTGGCGTCGGGAGCGTCAATCACATTTGCCGCAACCGGCGTCACGGACGGCACGTTGATGAAAGGGGTCCGGTTCTTCGGCGACGGCATTCGCACGGCATCCGTCGTCATGCAGAGCAACCCGCCGCGCGTCCGCTTCATCGATACCATCCACGTGGAACAATCGCGAATGGTGCGCGTGCGGTTCTGACGCGTGACGTATCGAAAAAACCTCTTTGCGGTAACCGCCGCGAGTTTCATCGGCTTCACCGGATTCACCCTGGTGATGCCGTTCCTCCCGCTCTATTTCCAGCAGCTTGGTGTGAACGATGTTGCGGAGATTGCCCTGTGGTCGGGGTTGAGTCTGGGTGTGACTCCCGCGATGACGGCGCTGCTCGCGCCGTTCTGGGGACGACTGGCCGATCGGTTCGGACGCAAGATCATGGTCGAACGATCGCTCGCGAGCTTCGTCGTGGTGATGGGCGCCATGGCGTTTGTCACCGAAGCGTGGCAGGTGTTTGCCCTCCGTGCCCTGCAAGGCCTGTTTGCCGGCTACGGCGCGCTCGCGCTCACCATGGCCACCGAATCGGCGCCCGTCGATCGCATTGCCCACGCAATTGGTCAGGTGCAAACCGCCCAGCGGCTCGGCCCGGCGCTTGGGCCCATCATCGGCGGCGTGGTGGCGCAACTCGTCGGGTTGCGCCACGCGTTTCTCGTCACGTCGACGTTCTATCTCGTCGCGTTGGTACTTGTATTCGTGATGTACCACGAACCGAAGGTGAGGCACGGCGATGAGGCGACGTCCGGACCGATCAGCTTCCGGACCGTGCTCGCGTTCGAGAATTTCGTGCTGCTGATGGGGGTGGTGTTCGGATTGCAGTTCGTCGATCGCAGTTTTGGACCGATTCTGCCGCTGTACCTGGCGCAGCTCGGCACGCCGCTTCCGAGGGTCCCCCTCGCGGCCGGGGTCCTGTTCTCATTGGCGGCCGGGACCGCTGCATTCGGCAACCACGCGTGTGCGCGCTTGCTGGCGCGGACCACTCCACGAAGTGTGATCGCAGGGGGTGCGGCCGCCGCCGCCGCGTGCGCGTTGTTGTATGCCGTCGCGCCTGACAGCACCTGGGTGTTCGCCGTGACGCCATTGTTCGGTGCGGCGATGGGCGTCGCGACGACTGGTGCGTATACCGCGGCCGGTGGGGTGATTCCAGCGCCGGCGCGCGGCGCCAGCTTTGGGCTGCTCAGCACGGCATCGCTGACCGGGTTGGCGCTCAGCCCCGTGATCAGCGGCTTTCTGGCGGCGACCAGCATTCGAGCGGTGTTCCTGCTCGACGCGGTGGCGCTGATATTTGTCGGATTTGGGGTCTCGCGCCTGATGAGCATCGCGGCTGACGTGAAGGCGTCGACGCCAGTCACGGAAGAATTGTGATTCGCTTTGCGCTCGATTCGGTTGAGCCGGACGCGACAACGATTTCCGCCGCGGTTGACGTGCTCCGCCGGGGCGGGATCGTGGCGTACCCGACCGACACACTCTATGGCCTCGCGGTCGATCCGCGCAGCGATGCGGCCGTGGATCGCCTGTTTACCGTGAAGGAACGCGACCGTTCCGCCGCCGTCGCGCTGATTGCGGCGGATGTGCCGCAGGCCCAGCAAGCCGGGACGTTCGGCGGCAGTGAATTGGCCCTCGCGCGGGCGTTGTGGCCGGGACCACTGACGATTGTCGTGCCGGCCGCAGCCGATCTGTCGAAACGGCTGAGTGGCGATCTCAACACGGTTGGCGTGAGAGTGCCGGCGCACCCCGTAGCCCGTGCGCTCGCCGCGGCATTTGGATCGTGTATCACCGCCACCAGTGCGAACGTGTCGGGCGGCCCGCCGGCCATGACCGCGGACGAAGTCGCGGCTGCGCTCGACGGACGAATCGACGCGGTACTCGATGCCGGACCCGCGCCCGGCGGTCCTCCGTCAACGATCGTGGAGTTTGCAGACGGGCGTCCGGTGCTGCGTCGGAGCGGCGCGGTCGCGTGGGACCGCGTGCTAGAATCGCTGCAGTAATGCACGCCGTTTCGTCACCGCGTCCCGGCACGCCGGAAACTGGCGAACGCGCGGCGCTGGTCGGTCTGTTCAACGGTTCCCATCGACGCTTCGATCCGGAGCACTCACTCGACGAACTTGCAGGGTTGACCGAAGCGGCCGGCGCGAAGGTAGTGCTGCGCCTGGTGCAGGACCGGCCGCGGCCTGACCCCGCCACGTTTCTGGGCAAAGGAAAAGTGACGGCTCTTGCCGCCGCGTGCGCCGAAATGCACGCCGACATCGTCGTCTTCGACAACGAGCTTTCCCCCGCGCAGCTGCGCAACCTCGAGGAAGCGCTCGACCGCAAGGTCGTCGATCGCACGCAGCTCATTCTCGACATCTTTGCGCGGCGCGCCCGGACGAAAGAGGGCAAACTGCAGGTTGAACTGGCGCAGCTGAAGTACCTGATGCCGCGGCTCGTTGGTGCAAACGCCGCGCTGTCGCGGCTGGGCGGCGGCATCGGCACCCGAGGACCCGGCGAAACAAAGCTCGAAACAGATCGCCGACGGATCCGCCATCGCATCAGCGTGCTCTCGAAGGACATCGACGCCGTGCGGCGCCGTCGCGCGCAGTTGCGCGATCGTCGGCAGCGCGCCGCCGTACCGATCGTCGCCCTGGTCGGGTATACGAATGCGGGCAAGACCACGCTGTTCAACCGATTGACGGGAGATACGGCAGTTGCCTCGGATGCACTGTTTGTCACGCTCGATCCGCTGGTGCGCAAGGTGCGTCTGCCCGATCGTCGCGAGCTGCTCGTGTCCGATACCGTCGGTTTCATCGACCGGTTGCCGCATTCCCTCGTCGCAGCGTTTCGCGCAACCCTCGAAGAAGTGGCCGCGGCGGATCTCCTGCTCCATGTGATTGATGCATCGAGTCCGGATCGCGAGCGCCATATCGCGGCCGTGCACTCGGTGCTCGCGGAGGTGGGCGCTCAGGCCGTCCCGACGATCGACGTCTTCAACAAGTGCGACCTGCTCGAAGCAGGAGAGCGGGCGCGGCTGGTGACGGCGAATCCAGGCGCGCTATGCGTTTCCGCATTGACCGGCGTGGGGCGCGACGAACTCATCGCGGCGATGGAAGTGCGACTTGCCCTCGACACAGCACGGGTGGTGCTCGAATTCGACGCCGCGAGCGAGTCCGATCGCGAACAGATCGCACATATTTATCGAGTCGGCCGCATTCTGCGGCATGTATCCACCGATACGCGGGTGTCGATTGAAGCGGAAGTTCCGCGGCGCATGCTGGGGCGCTTTCACGCCGAGCTGGAGGCGGCCCGGTGACATCCTCCGTCGGGCTCATGGTGGGTCGGGCCGCGCAGGCCATCGCGATCGTGGTGTTGATCGTGGCCGCCGGATGCGCACCGAAAACGATTTCCGTTCCGCCGCCGACTGCCGCGCCAAAGTTTCCGGATTTCATTTACCCGGCACCTCCACAAGGCATGGGGACGGTAGCGGATCTGGATCGCCACGAGACTGGGTGGCGGTGGCTGCAGGCGGGTGATCCTCGCAATGCGGAACGGATCTTCAGCACGTTGCTGAAGCAGAAGACGGATTTCTATCCGGCTGAGGCCGGGCTCGGGTACGCGGCTCTGGCTCGCAGGGACTTCAGGTCGGCGGCGTCGCATTTCGACCGTGCGGTCGTCGCCAACCCTCGATACGCGCCAGCGCTCGCCGGCCGCGGCGAAGCGCTCCTGGCGCTCGGTGAGCGCGAGGACGCGCTCAGGAGCTTCGAAGCTGCACTTGGTGCGGATCCTCAGCTCGAGACGTTGAGGAGCCGCGTCGAAGTGTTGCGTTTCCGAGGTCTGCAGGACGATCTCGCTGAGGCCCGCAAGCTGGCCGACAGCGGCAGGCTGAAGGAATCGCGGACGGCGTACGAGGCAGCGATTGCCGTCTCCCCACAGAGTCCGTTTCTGTATCGTGAGCTTGCCGCGGTCGAGCGTCGTGACGGCGATCCAGCCGCCGCGCTCGCGCACGCGCAGAAGGCGTCGGAGCTGGATCCGAACGATAGTCGCAGTCTCGCCTTTATTGGAGAAATCTACGAATCGCAGACGGAGTACCAGAAAGCGATCGACGCATATGCTTCGGCCCTCGCGCTCGAACCGAGCGAGGAACTCTCGAACAAGATCGAGGATCTTCGCGAACGCGCCGCCTTCGAGGCGATGCCGGAGGAATATCGAACGATTGAAAGCTCACCAACACTCACTCGAGGCCAACTGGCCGCACTGCTCGGCGTCAGGCTGGACGCCTTGCTGAAGCGAGCGCGCGGGCGGAATGCCGCGGTCATCACCGACGCGCGCACGTCCTGGGCCGCGCCCTGGATTCTTTCCGTCGTTCGCGCTGGGGTGATGGAAGCGTATCCAAACCACACGTTTCAGCCGGACGCGATCGTGCGCCGCGCCGACCTTGCGCAAGCCGCGAGTCGTGCACTGTCGCTCATCGCTGCGGAGAATCCGAAGCTCGCGGCGTCCTGGCGAAATGCGAAACGCCAGTTTCCCGACCTCAGCCCGGGGCACCTCGTTTATCCAGCCGCAGCGCTCAGTGTCGAAGCCGGAGTCATGAAAACAGTGGAAAACGGGAGCTTCGACCAAACACGGCCGGTGACTGGCGCGGAAGCGGTGGCCGCCGTCAGCGCGCTGGAGGATCTGGCCGAACGCCGACGCCGATGAATCTGACGGCTGCGAACCAGCTCACCATCCTTCGGATGCTGCTGATTCCGGCGTTCGTCATCCTGCTGCTGTACGGCTACCGCGGCTGGGCTCTCGTGACCTTCCTGACCGCCGGTCTCACGGATTTGCTCGACGGTCTCATCGCTCGCGCCACCGGCCAGAAGACGACGCTCGGCGCATGGCTCGATCCGATGGCGGACAAGCTGCTGCTCGTGACGATGTTCGTGATGCTCACGCTGCCCAACACCGGAGCCGTAAACCGCCTGCCTCTCTGGTTTACCGTGCTCGTCATCAGCCGGGACGTCGCCATCGTCCTCACCGTGGCGGTCGTGAATCTTGCCGTCGGCCCGCGGACGTTTCGCCCTTCCATGTTCGGAAAGATTGCGACAGCCGTTTTCGTCCTGACCGGCGTGGTGACGCTCTATTTCAACTACCTCGAGCGTCCCTCACAGATCGTCAATGTGTGCATTTATGCGTCGTTGGCGATCACGCTGGTCTCGGCAGCGGACTACGCCCGGCAGGTCTTGAAGCTCGGCTGAGTCCGAGCCTCGCGAGACTAACGAGCCTCCGCCGCCGATCCGATAATTGCGCAGAACGACGCGTCCGGTTATCCTGACGCGCCCCCAATTTTCACCCACATTCCGACCGCTTATTGGAGCTCGTTCCATGCTCGACGCGTTCAAAAAAGGACCAAACAAGCAGCAGCAGCTGTCCGAACTGCAGGCGCTCATCGCCGCATCGAAGGAAGAGCGTGCCGCGCTGAGCACCATGCTGACCCAGGTGCAGTTGCACAGCGCCAAGCTTGCTGGCGCCAGCAAGTCATTGATGGAAGTGGAGGAGAAGGCCGGTAAGGCCAACGCCCGCCTCAATGAGGTGACCGAGCGGCTGTCAAAAACGGACGATAAGGCCAAGGAGCTTGCAGCCCTCGACTCCCGCCTTCGTGCGCTTGGAGAAGCGATAGCCCGGGCCGAGCAGGACACCACGAAACTCAATGGGCCGGATGGAGAGCTCGAGAAGCAAAAGCAGGCCATGCAGGCGCTGTCCTCGCAAGCGCTGCAGACTCGAGCCAGCCTGGATGCGCTGAAGCAGGATCAGGAAGCCCTGGACGATTTGCGCGAGCACTTGCGGCAGACACACGCCGAGGTGCAGGAATCCAGCGACCGCACGGACGACTTGAAAGGGGAGTTCGAGCAGCTGCGAACTGCTTCCGCCCAGCTCGCGCAAGAGCTTTCTCGGGTCAAAGAGCTGTCCCGCGAGACGCGCGACGAGGCGGACGAGACCGTCAGCATGGTCAAGGATATCGAGAAGAGGCTCGGTCCGCTTGCCGAGCTGCAGGAGATGACGAGGACCACCGACGAGCGAATGGCGTCGCTCAACGCGCTCGCAGAACACGTCGGCCAGAAGATTAAGGCGCTCGAGAACCAGAAGCACACCGTCGAACACGCGGTCATCGAGTCGAACCGGCTGAACGAAATGATCTGGAACATGGACGTCCAGATCAACAAGCTGAACGACGCGGCGCGCCAGGCGACAAAGACCGAAGAAATGATCGAGCGAGTCGAGAAACTGTCGCGGGACGTGGTCACGCAGCTCGACTCGGGCACCAAGATGCGAGACAGCCTTGCCGACGACCTGGCGCGGCTCGAAAAAGATCGCACGGCACTCACGGACCTCGTGCGGACCTACGCCGACCGACTCGCCGTCGAGCGTCGCGAATTCGAGGCGTTCGACCTTCGCGTCAACGCACTGCAGACCTCCGTCGTCGAGGCGGAGCAGAGCATGGAAGGACTGACGGCGCGCGATCGCGTCGCCGCGTCGCTGGCACAGCGCGTCGATCAGCTGTCGCAGCAGATGCAAGCGTGGCACCTCCAGGCGGACGAGCTGCAACGCAAGCATGTCGCGCTGGATTCGCTGCAGGAATCGCTCGGCGTCGTCGATGAGCTCAGCCGCAAAACCGCGGCGCAACACGAGAGCCTCAAACATAGCCGTCAGGACCTCGAAGGTCTGCGACAAGAGATACAGGAATTCCACAAAGCGCACGCCGAAACGGTGCAGCTTCGCGACCGGCTCGCAACGGACCGGGCCGCGCTCGAAGGTTTCCTCGAGCGGACCACGACATTTGCCGCCGGACTGCCGGACCTCGATGCCAGGATTTCCGGGATTACGGCCAGGCTCTCGATCGTCGACGCAGGCACGCAACAGGCGGCCGCCCTCGTCTCGACCGCAGAGGATCTCGAACGACAGATCACGAGAATGTCGGCGCAGCAGCAGTTTGTCGAACGGGTCGAAGCCCGGCTGAATGCATTGACCGCCTTGACGTCGGACGTCGATCGCAAGATGGAAGACCAGATTGCGCGACGTGCCGAAGTCGAGGCGCTTCGCAGTCAGATCGACGGCGTTGGCATCCAGGTCGCCGACGCACAGCAGAGACTCGAGAGCGTCGCGGCGATCCAGGCGAAGCTGCTGCCGCTGACGGGCCAGCTTTCGCAGCTGAAAGGGCAGATCGAGAAGACGCAGTCGCAGTTCGTCGCTGTCCAGCGGGAAGAAGCAGTCGTTGCCGAGCAGGAACGCCGGCTGGCCGAGATGCTCGAACAAAACCGCGCGACCGCAAGCGAGGTCGGCGAGCGGTTGAAGCAGGTCCACGGCCTGGCCGAGGAAGTGGGACGGTCAGCAACCATCAAGGAAGAACTCGTAGAAGAACTGTCCAGAGTTCAGCTCCGCCAACGCGACGTGATGGCTCAGGCGGAAGCCGCGGACGAGCAGATCTCGCGTCTCGAGGCGACATCGAAGCAGCTCGAGCAACGGCGCAGCCAGCTGGCATTCGCCGAAAAGCGGATCGGGGCCTTCGAAGCACGCCTGGCGGATCTGCGGCAGATGGCCGAGGAACTCGAGAGCAAGATCCAGATTCTGTCGCAGCGAGAGGCTGTGGTCGAGGCGGTTCGGAAGGAAGTCGAGACCGTTCACGAGATCAGCGCACGGAGCAAGGCGGACCTTCACCACGCCGAGGAACATCGCGCGAATGTTGCGGCGCTGCGCGAGCAGGTCGACGCCGTGCTTGCCTGCATCAACGACACGGAAGCCCGCCTCGCGACCATTGAAAGCCGCAAACGGCTCGTCGATGAAGTCCAGCTCAAGACCAGCGTGATCGTCAACATGCTCGAGGACGCGCAACTGAACATGGAAGCGCTCGGCGAGCACACAGAGGTGATGGACCACGTCATGGACAGCGTCAACCGACTTGGGCAGATGGTTCAGGAGGCGCAGTCGACGATGCGTGCGCTTCAGGCCGAGCGGGAGATGGCCGAACGCATCGAGCGCGGAATCAAGAAAGTGCGGTCGAAGACAGAGACAAAGAAGCTGGCCTAGTCGGCTGCGACTTTCTGTTTGAAATAGGCAAGCGTCCGGCGGAGCCCCTCGTCGAGCCCCACTTTCGGCTCCCAGCCGAGCAGGGTTCGTGCGCGAGTGATGTCCGGTTGGCGGACCTTGGGATCGTCCTCGGGGAGCGGGCGATACACCAGCCGACTCTTCGATCCGCTCAGCTCGATAATCTTCCTGGCAATGTCCTCGATCGTCATCTCGTGCGGATTGCCGATGTTGATCGGATCGTTTTCGCTCGAGTTCATCAGCCGGATAATCCCGTCCACCAGATCGCTGACGTAGCAGAAGCTGCGAGTCTGCTTTCCGTTGCCGAAGATGGTCACCTCGTCGCCGCGTAACGCCTGACTCATGAAGGCGGGAACGGCGCGGCCGTCGTTCAACCGCATCCGCGGTCCGTAGGTGTTGAAGATTCGCACGATCTTCGTGTCGAGACCGTGATACCGGTGATACGCCGTGGTCATGGCTTCGGCGAAACGCTTGGCCTCGTCGTAGACACCTCGCGGCCCAATCGGATTCACGTTGCCCCAGTAGGTCTCCTTCTGGGGATGTTCGAGCGGATCGCCGTAGACCTCCGAGGTGGATGCCAGGACGAACCTCGCCCCCTTGGCCTTTGCCAGACCGAGCGCCTTGTGGGTCCCGAGTGCGCCAACCTTGAGCGTGGGAATCGGCAGTTCCAGGTAATCAATCGGGCTGGCAGGGCTGGCCCAATGGAGGACGGCATCAACCGGCCCATCGACGTAGATGTAGTTGGTGACGTCGTGCTTCAGAAACACGAAATCACGGTTGACGAGATGCGCGATGTTTTCCGTGTTTCCCGTCAGGAGGTTGTCCACGCCGACGACGGAATACCCGCGATCGAGCAGCGCTTCTGACAGGTGCGAACCGATGAAACCGGCAGCGCCGGTAATGACGACTCGTGGCATGGTGAATAGGAAAAGGGAAAAGGGAAAAGGGAAAAGGGAAAAGGCCCTTGTTAATAAGCGTGCTTCTGAAGTCCTTTCAGCACCGTGAGCCACATAATCTTGAGATCGAGCGTGACCGACCAATTCTCAATGTAGTAGAGGTCGTACTCGATCCGCTTCTCGAGTGACGTGTTGCCGCGCCAGCCATTGACCTGGGCCCAACCTGTGATGCCGGCTTTGACTTTGTGGCGGAGCATGTACTGCGGAATGCGGTGCTTGAACTGCTCGACGAAGTAGGGACGCTCCGGTCGCGGGCCGACGATCGACATGTCACCCTTGAGCACGTTCCACAGCTGCGGCAGCTCGTCGAAATCGAATCGGCGCAGCCAGCGCCCGACCGGGGTGCAGCGCGGGTCGTTGTCGCGCGCCCAAACAGGGCCCGTCTCATCCTCGGCACCCTTGTACATCGAACGGAACTTGAACACCTGAAACGCCTTGCCATCGAGGCCCATTCGCTCTTGCTTGTAGAACACGGGTCCTGGCGACGACCGTTTGATGATGCTCGCGATGATGAGGATCGGAATCCCGAAAATCAGAAGCGCCACCCCCGAGATGGCCATGTCGATCGCTCGCTTGAGAATGCTGTTGAACCCGCGGAGCGGAACATCATTCAGACTGATGATGGGAACGCCATCGAGGTTCTCGAGTCGCGCGCGGAGCGCGATGAACTGGAGAAGGTCGGGGACCACGTGGACGTCGACGCCTTCGCGGTTCGTCGCCTCGACGATTCCCAGCATCTTCACGTGCTCTTCGAGGGGGAGCGCCACGTACAGGTGGTCGATCTTCTCTCGTCGAATGATCTCGTCGGCCTCGTTGAGCGTGCCGAGCAGCGGCAGACCGCGATAGCCGATATGGTCGCCCGCCGCGCGATCGTCGATGAAACCCAGGACCTTGAAGCCGAGCTCACGATGCTCGAGCACCTTGTCGGCCACCAGGCGACCGAGGTCTCCCGCGCCGGCAATCAACACTCGTTTGAGCCCAATCCCGGCCTTCCATCGTCGTTCGAGCGTTTCGCGAATCAGCTCTCGCGACGTGTACGCGAACGTCACGTTGACGACGAGGAAGATGGCCCAGGCGAGCTGCGAGATCTCGTACGCACCCGCATCCTTCAACTCGTCGGACACGTAATACGCCTGGAAGTACAGCGTGCCGCCAACGCCAATGACGACGGCCAGGATGCTGCCGACGAAGACCGCAAAGAAGTCGTCCACCCGCGTGCGGCCGCGCCGCAGGTGGTACAGACCCTGCGCATAGAACGCAATCGGCACGATCGCCTGAATGAAGGGCAGCATCCGCAGGTATTGCTCGAGCGGCGGATACCCCTTGGTGATGGGGAAGACGCCAGCCAGCAGCTCGAACCGGATGATGTAGGCCAGGATGAAGGCCACCATCGCGAGTACGGAGTCGCTGATGACGTAGAAGAGAACGAGTAGACGGTTGTACCGCCGCATCATTGCTGGTTCTCGCGAGCCACTGACCTGGAACCAGGGGGAATTCGGGCGGGAGAAGCACTCAGTTTTTCAGCTATCGCATCATCGACGGCGGCCTGGAACTCGGCCAGGAATCGCTGGCGAGAGAAGCGAAGCGCGTTGGCACGCAACGCGGCGGCGTCAAAGGTAGTCTCGAGCACGCGACGAAGCCCGGCGGCGAGTGCCTCCGTGGACCGATTCGAAACGAGAACGCCAGTCGTCCCGTCAATCACCGATTCGGCGGCTCCGCCTTCGTTCAGCGCGACTACGGGGGTGCCGCACGCCTGCGCCTCGACCGGGACCATCCCAAAGTCTTCGACGCCGGGCAGGAGCACCGCCGTGGCTTCCTGATAAAGCGCGCGGACTTGCTCGTCGCTTCTCCACCCGAGAAATTCCACCGAGCCTCCGCCAAGTTGCTGCAAACGCTGTAGTTCCGGTCCATGACCGGCAACGCGGAGGGGCACACCCACCTGGCGGCACGCTTCAATCGCCACGTCCACGCGTTTGTACGGAACCAGCGCGGAAACGACGAGAAAGCCTGGCGTAGACGGGGAGCGAAACGACCCGGCGGGACGATAGAAGTCCGTATCTACAGGCGGATACACAACGGTCGACCGGCGATTATAGTATCGGCGGATCCTGCCCGCAACATATTGAGAGTTCGCGAGAAAGCGGTCCGGACGGTTTGCCGTGGCCCGGTCCCACCGGGCCAGTGCCGCCATCACCGGCCGGAGCGCGAGGCTCGCCGGCTTCCCAACCTGCCGGGGCCCGAAGTACTCGCCGAATTGATCCCACGCGTAGCGCATGGGTGAGTGGCAGTAGCACACGTGCACGGCTCGCGGGGCGACGACTGACTTCGCGGCGCAGTGACTGCTGCTGATGACAAGATCGTACGCATCGAGGTCAAAAGCCTCGACCAGACCCGGGTAGAGCGGAAGAAAGTGACGATACAGGCGGTGCGCCATGGGCAGCCGCTGTGCGAGTGACGTCGTGATGCGGCGCGCTTCGATCCGAGGGGAGACCGAACCCTTGACGTGGAGAAACGTGAAGAGGGGCGCCGAGGGAAAGAGCTCGCAAATGGCGTCGAGGACCTTTTCGCCGCCGCGCATGCCGGTCAGCCAGTCGTGGACGATGGCAACCCTCAATTCGCGAGTACCTCGTCATACACTTCGCGGATGCGTCTGACCGACCGGTCCCACGAGAATTCCTTGACGCGCGCCAAGCCGCGGCGCCGAAGCTCGTCGCGCAGCGCCGGTTCTGAGAGCACACGACGCATGGCGCCGGCGATTGCCACCGGATCGTACGGATCGATGAGGAGGGCAGCATCGCCCACGACCTCCGGCAGCGACGAGACGTTGGAGGTGATGACCGGCGTTCCGCTGGCCATCGCTTCGAGCGGCGGGAGGCCAAATCCTTCGTAGAGCGACGGAAACACGAACACACCCGCGAGACGATACAGGACGGCAAGCGTGCGGTCCGGGACGAACCCGAAAAACCTGACGTATTGGTGCAGCTTGTATCGATGGACGGCACGACGGAGTGTGGCGTACTTCGAGATCTCGTCGCCGATGATGAGCAGCTTGACCTGCTCGAGCCCTTCTCGCCGCAGCAGATAGAAGGATTCGATCAGCCGCTCCAGGTTCTTGTGCGGCTTGATGTTCCCGGCGTACAAGATGAAAGGGTCCCGGAGCTGATACCGTTCGCGCACGCGCCAGACGTCCTCGTCGCTCGGGGTTTCGTTGAAACGCTCGTCGATGGCGTTGTAGATGACGTCGATCTTGCCAGGCGGGATGTTGAAGTACTTCAGGATATCCCGCTTGGAAGCTTCTGACACCGTCAGCACGCGCGCGGACCGATGCGCGGCAACCCACAAGGCGCTGCGGGCATACGCGTGCCCCAACCGGTGCGGCAGATATTGCGGAAAGCGCAAGTGGATGCAGTCGTGGATCGTGACGACCGATCGACAGGGGGTCAGCGGAGGGAGCACGTAGTGCGGCGCGTGGAACAACTGCACCCTTTCGCGTCGAAGATCCAGCGGCACCGCAACCTGCTCGCGGAGGGAATACGCGGCTGCGGATTCTGGAATGGCCCGGAAGTTTTCGCCGAGTTCGGCAGCAATGCCAGCATCGCGATCGCGGCAGAGCAGGATGTACTCGGTCTCGTGGTCGATCCGCGAGAGGTGTCGCAGGACGTTTCGCACGTAAGTGCCGATGCCGAAATCACGCAGTTTGCGCGCATCGATGGCGATTCGCACAGGGGAATCTTATCAGGTGGATCTGCAGAGAGTTTCGTGGCTTCCGCCCTGAGGCGAAAGATCAGGCGGACGGAGACTGGCCCTTCATCCTCAAATACAGCTTCAGCAGCGGCAGCCACTTCGGATGGTGCTTCGCGTAGAACGCCACCTGACTGCGTCGGTAGGCCGCATTCATGCGATCTGGTGCACTTGCTCTCGAGCGGCCGCGCAGGTGCGTGATCTGCGCCGCCGGTGTGAAGAGCACCTGCCGTCCCCTCGCCCGCAGCGCGGCGCAAAAATCGACATCTTCCGTGTAGAGGAAGTACCGCTCGTCGAGGAGACCGACCGCTTCGGCGTCTCGACGATACACGAGAAGCGCGGCGCCGCTGACCCAGTCCACCAGATGCTCGGTGTCCGTGCGGCGCTCAACCCATCGCGAAGCCGGCCAAAATCCACGTTCGTGCAGAGCGACGACCGCTTTCTGCCGCAGCTCGGCGAACGGTCCGATCATCGGACCGAAAGACAATTCGGCGTGTCCGTCGGCAGCCACGAGTTTCGGCCCCGCTGCTGCGGCCGAGGGCCAGGCCCGTAGCCGCCCGACCAGCGTGTCAATCGCGCCCGGCGCGACGACCGTGTCGCTGTTCAGGAGCAGGATCAGCTCACCGCTCGTTCGCCTGATCCCCACGTTGTTGCCGGCCGCGAAACCGCTGTTTTGCGCCTGACGAACGAGCTGCACCCAGGGCGCCTTTGCGGCGACCGCATCGGCGCTTCCGTCGGTCGAGGCATTGTCCACAACCACGACTTCGGATGGTGTCCGGGGCGGGTGCGAGGCCAGTGACGCCAGACACGCCTCCAGCTCTCGTCGAGCGTTGTAGCTGACGATGATGATGGAGAGTTCAGGAGTCGCTGCGCGCGTCACCGCTGGGCTATCCGCTCGATGTGCGAAAGGGTCTCGTTTGCCGCCCGGTCCCACGAATAGCGGGAGAGTACATCCGGGGCGTGCCGCATGGCTTCGGCCGCGTTGCTCCACCCACGCAGCAAGTCTTCCAGAACGGTAGTGGTGCGCGCCACATCCCCAACCGGCACGTAGTGCGCTGCCGCGCCGTAGACCTCTCGGGCGACGGGCGTATCCGCCACGACGATCGGCACGCCGGCAGACAGCGCTTCCAACGGTGTGAACCCGAATCCTTCGTATTCCGAAAGAAATGCAAAGACCGACGCTGTCCGGTAAAGCTCTGCGAGTTCGGCGTCAGATACGTAGCTCTTGAAATCCACTCTCGACGCAATACCGAAACGCGCGGCGACGTCAGTCAGCGATTGTGGCGGCCACGATCGATCGTCGCCAACGATGACGAGCCGGGCCTGAGAAACATCGCGTGCGAGACCTGCGAATGCCGCAATCAGATCGGGAACCCTCCGCCTGTTGAAGATCGATCCGACGAACAACACGATCGGTTGACGGCCCTGTGCACTCGCCGCACTTTCGTGACGAGCGGCAAGACCGGGAGGGATGACTTTCACGCGGTTACGATCGATACGAAGATGGGCGACGATTTCCGAACGCGAGAATTCCGAGTCGGTGAAGACAACCGCCGCGGTATCTGCGGACCGTCGCGTCAGCCAACGGCGACGGATTCCTTCACGGTACCGGAACCACTCCGGGTGCACGACGAACGAGATGTCGTGGATCGTCAGCGCCAGCGGAATCGCGGATAGCAGCGGTGCCGTGTACGCCGGCGCAAAAAATACCTCGGGTCGGTCCTTCGCGACGGCTCGGCGCAGATGCATCTGTTCCCACCACGTACCGCGACCGGGTCGATTACCAGTCCTCAGGATTCGGTAATCGACGGTGCGAGGCGGAAACGTCAACGGAATCGGTTCTGGCGCGTAGAGAAGGAACTGCCGCACGCTCGCATCCGCTCGAGCCGTCCAGCGGACGAGGAGTTCTCCGAGATACCGTCCAACGCCGGTCGTGGCGCCCAGCAACTCACGCGCATCGACGCCGATTCGCAGCCGGGTCACAGTTTGGCGCCCAACCTGTGTTCGGCGGGTCTGACCCCGCGCTTGTGTTCGAGCGCGCTGCGGTATGCCGCCAGCAGTCGAGCCGCCCCTTCGTCCCAGGAAAACTCGCGCGCACGTGCGACGCCGGCGTCTGCGTGCATTCGGCGCCTTTCCGGGTCGGCGAGCAACGCGTCAATCGCCGCCGCGAACGCGACATCATCGAGCGCGTCCACGAGGGTCCCCGCGTCCCCGACGACTTCCGGCAACGCACCACGCCGCGATGCAATCACCGGAACGCCCATCGTCATCGCCTCGAGCGCCGGAAGCCCGAAGCCTTCCTCGAGCGAAGGAATCACCAGCATCGACGCTTGTTCGAGCCATCTGCGGCGCTCGGGTTCGTTGACGTATCCGACATGGCGCACTCGTCCGGCCAGAGGCGCGTCGTTGAGGTTTCTGAGAATCGCTGCGGACTGTTCGACAGTGCCCCCGGCGAGCACCAGCTCAGGAACGTGGGGACGTCCGGTGAGCACGCGAGCGTAGGCGCGAAACAGCACTTCGAGGTTCTTGCGGGGCTCGATCGTACCGATGAAGAGAATCGGTCCGAGCCCTCCAGGCTCGTTACGCCGTGCCACACCGGGGGCACCGGGCCGGCAAACCACGATGCGATCCGCAGGCACGTCGAGTCGGCCTTTGACTTGTGCCGCCGTGTATCGCGAATTCACCACCACGAGGTCGGCGCGGCGAGCATGGCTCGGCACCAGCGTCGGATAGTCGCGGCGGATCTCCGCGCGCGTCCGCTCGGGGTGGTCGAGAAAGTCCAAATCATGAACGGTGATGGCGCCAACGGCCGAGCGAGACGGGATCAGCAACGGATGTGCGGCGTGAACGACATCGGTTGGTCCGGCGAAGACTTCGATTGGCGGCCATCCGAGCCGGTGCCACGCGTAATTCAGCACACGCACGGGTACTCGAGCATCGACGATTGAAGCACCAGGCACGACCGCGGGGTTGAGACGATCGCGAAGCGAGCTCGAGAAGAGTGCGAGGGAGTCGTCCGGGTCAAGCTGCGCGCGGAGCGCCGAGGCCATCCCGTGAACGTATTCGCCCACCCCTGTGCGCTCGCGGAGCGCTGGTCGATAGTCGAGGACGATGCGCACGCGCGCCCGATGGTACCATGCTACCCTTACAGGTTTGTATCGAGCGGGAGATCGTGGATGAAGATTGCCGTCGTCGGCAGTGGGTACGTCGGGCTGGTTGCCGGTGCGTGCTTCGCAGAGAACGGAAATGACGTGGTCTGCATCGACAAGGATGCGGCCAAGGTACGGACGCTGCAGCGTGGCCAGATCCCTATCTATGAACCCGGGCTCGAGGAGCTGGTGCGGCGCAATCGCGCCGAAAAGCGACTGACTTTTACCACCGAGCTTTCCCGCGCCGCCAAGAACTCACAGATCGTGTTCATTGCTGTTGGCACACCGACCGGAGAGGACGGCTCTGCCGACTTGCAGCACGTGCTCGGGGTCGCGCGCGAGATCGGACGCTCGATGAATGGCTACAAGGTGATCGTCAACAAGAGCACCGTTCCTGTTGGCACCGCCGACCGCGTCCGCAGAACCATCGCGGCCGAAACGAGGCAGCCCTTCAGCGTGGTCAGCAACCCCGAGTTTCTGAAGCAGGGTGCGGCCATAGACGACTTCATGAAACCAGATCGCGTCGTCATTGGCGCGGAGGACTCGCGTGCCGCAGAGCTGATGCGCGAGCTTTACGCCCCATTCACGCGGACTGGCGCACCCATCATGCTGATGGACTGCGCCAGCGCTGAGCTGTGCAAGTATGCGGCAAACGCCATGCTCGCCACGCGAATCTCGTTCATGAACGAGGTGGCGAACGTCTGCGAGGCGATGGGCGCGAACGTCGATCAGGTGCGTCGTGCGGTCGCGGCCGACAAGCGGATTGGCCCGGCATTTCTATTCCCAGGCGTCGGATACGGGGGGAGCTGCTTTCCGAAAGATGTCAAGGCCATGCTGCGGTTTGCCGCGTCGGCCGACTATGACTTTCAGATCCTCCGTGCGGTCGAGAGCGTCAACGAGCGTCAGAAAGTCCGGTTGCTCGACAAACTGCGGTCGCGCCTCGGATCGCTGAAGAAGAAGAAGATTGCGGTGTGGGGACTCGCGTTCAAGCCGCGGACCGACGACATGCGGGAGGCGCCAGCCGTTCCGCTGATCAAGGGTCTGCTCGCCGAAGGGGCGACCGTGCAGGCCTACGATCCGGAAGCCAGCAAGGTTGCGCGCGGAATCTTCGGATCGAAGATCAAATATGCGCCAAACAGCTATGCCGCGCTCGAAGGAGCCGAAGCTTTGGTGATCGTGACGGAATGGAACGAGTTCCGTGAGCCCGACTTCGCCCGGATGCGCAAGCTGATGAAGAATCCCGCAATCTTCGACGGCCGGAACATTTACAATCCCCAGAACATTCGGGCCCTGGGATTCGAGTACCTCTCGATGGGGCGTCCGTGACGGCCGTCCTGGTGACCGGTGGGGCGGGGTATATCGGCAGCCACGCCGTCAAGGCGCTGCGAAGGGCCGGTCATCAGGTTGTCGTGTACGACAATTTTCTGGCGGGCCACCGCCCCGCGGCCGAAGCCGCACTCGGCGGCTCGGGAACTCTGGTCGAAGGAGATATCCGGGATACGGCGTGTTTGACCGATACGATCCAGAGCCGGCACATCGGCGCGGTCATGCATTTTGCGGCATCGCTCTCCGTCGGCGCGTCGGTCAGGGACCCGCTGGGTTACTACGCAAACAATGTGATGGGTGCATGGTCCGTGCTCCAATCAATGGTCACGGCGGGTGTGACGAATCTGGTGTTCTCCTCGACGGCCGCGGTATTCGGAAACCCCGAGCGCACGCCGATTACCGAGGACCATCCGAGGCGTCCGATCAACCCGTATGGGGAAACGAAGCTCGCGGTTGAGCGGGCGCTGCCGCATTTCGAACGCGCCTACGGAGTGCGGTCGATCGCGCTCCGCTACTTCAATGCCGCGGGCGCCGATCCCGACGGGGAGTTGGGCGAGGACCATGATCCCGAGGAACACGTCATTCCACGCGCGCTCGACGCCGCGCTGGGCCGGGCTTCGTTTCAAGTATTTGGCGACGACTACGAAACACCGGACGGCACGTGCCTTCGTGACTACGTCCACGTCACAGACCTCGCGGAAGCGCACCTGCTGGCCCTGAACGCCCTGATTGCCGGGAGGAAATCGGCGATCTACAACCTGGGCAACGGCCGGCCGACATCGGTGCGACAGGTCCTGGACGCAGTCAAGCGCGTCACGGGCCATGCCGTGCCGTACTCCCAGGGCCCCAGACGCCCTGGCGATCCTGCCGTCCTCTACGCGTCGAGCGATCGGATCAAGAGTGAATTGGGTTGGGAGCCACGCTATGAGGACATCGATACGATTGTCGAGACCGCATGGCGCTGGCGCGAGGCGCATCCGTCGGGATATCGCCTGAAGGCAGGCCGCTAAGGATGTCGCGCCTCCGCGGTCAACTGACGGATCCACTGCTCTCCGTCGTCATGCCTTGCTACAACGAACGGAACACTATCGAAGAAATCATCGGCCGTGTGCTGGCCGTGCCGATTCGGATCGAACTCATCGTGGTCGACGACGGGTCGAAGGATGGCACGCGAGAGGTGCTGACCAGCCTGGCGCACAAGCACAATTTCAAGCTCATTCTCCAGCCGCAGAACGGCGGGAAGGGGGCTGCGCTCCGCCGCGGATTCCAGGAAGTCAACGGCGACCTCGTCGTCATTCAGGATGCGGACCTCGAATACTCTCCCGAGGAACTTCCGCAACTCATCGAACTCATCTGCGAGGGGCGAGCCGACGTCGTTTACGGCTCACGCTTTCTCGGACGCCACCGCGTGTTTCTCTTCACCCACTACGCGGGCAACCGTTTCCTGACACTGGTCACCAACGTGCTGTACAACACGATGTTGACGGACATGGAAACCTGCTACAAGGTGATGCGGGTCGAGGTGCTTCGATCGATGACGTTGGAGTCAGCCGGGTTTGGAATCGAGCCGGAACTCACCGCCAAGATCTTCAAGCGCAACTATCGCGTTTACGAGGTGCCGATCACCTATGACGGCCGCGGCTACGAGGAAGGAAAGAAGATCACCTGGCGCGATGGCTTCGTGGCGCTGTGGGTGCTGCTGAAATACCGGTTCACCGAGTGAGCGCGCTTCCTCGCCTGCTCGGGTACTCCCGGCGGTATCGGGGACGGTTTACGGCGGCGTTTGCGGCCATGCTGGTCTACGGCGCTGCGTCGGCCGCCGTCGCGTATCTCATCAAACCGATCATCGACGAAGCGCTGCCCGGTGACGGCAACCTGCCGTTCTGGGCGACGGCCATCCTGATCGCCTACTTCACGAAAGGCCTTGGCGCGTATTTCTCGGCCTTCCTGATGACCGACATCGGTCAGCGCGTGGTCCGGGATCTCCGCAATCAACTGTTCCGACACACGCTCGACCAGTCCGCCGAGTTCTTCAGCCAGCGGAGCACGGGCCAGTTGATGTCGCGTGTGACCAACGATGTGTCGCAGGTTCAGCAGGCCGTCTCGGAAACCATCGGCGATCTGCTGCGCGAGAGCCTGGCGCTCGTCGGCTACGCCTTGCTGTTGTTCTATTGGGATTTTGGTCTCGCACTCGTCTGCGTGACGGGCGCCCCGCTGGTCGTCTATCCGCTGGTTCGACTTGGCCAGCGCGTCCGCCGCACCAGCCGCCGCAGCCAGGAGGAACTCGAACGGCTGTCGCACATCACGGCCGAAGCCTTCTCGGGTCATCGGATTGTCAAGGCATTCGGAGCGGAGGCACACGAAGCCCGGCGCTTCAGCCTCGCCTCGGATCGCCTGTATCGCACGAATTTGAAGGTCACCAGCACGGTGGCGATGTTGCCGCCGTTGATGGAGTTTCTGGGCGGCCTGGCGGTGGTGGCGTTGATCTGGTATGGAAGCCGCCGGATCTCGAGCGGCGAGATGACGCAGGGGAACTTTCTCGCGTTCATCTTTGCGGCGTTCATGATGTACACGCCGATCAAGAAACTGAGCCGCGTCAATACCAATCTTCAGCAGGCGATTGCCGCTGCCGAGCGGATTTTCGAACTGCTCGACACGCATTCGGAAGTCAAGGAGCGCGACGATGCGAAACCGCTTCCCCCGCTCCGGCACAGCGTGGAATTTCGCAATGTCGGTTTTGCGTACCGGGACGCCGCTGCGTCGCCAATTCTTCAGGATGTGTCCTTTCGAGTTTCGGCCGGCGAAGTGATTGCCATTGTTGGCCTGAGCGGCGCTGGCAAGACTACGCTGGTGAACCTGATTCCGCGGTTTTACGACGCGACCGGTGGAGCGATCCTCGTAGACGGCCTCGATATTCGCGACGTGACGCTCCGATCGCTTCGAAGTCAGGTCGGTATCGTGACGCAGGAAACGGTGCTGTTTGACGACACGGTGGCAAACAACATCGCCTACGGCTCCCCGGGTGCGTCCCGTTCCGAGATCGAGGCCGCGGCCGGCGCGGCCCACGCGCACGAGTTCATCAGCGAGCTGCCCCACGGATACGAGACCGACATCGGCGAGCGAGGGCAGCGCCTCTCGGGCGGTCAGCGCCAGCGTCTGGCGATCGCCCGCGCCTTGTTGAAAAACTCTCCCATCCTCATCCTCGACGAAGCGACGTCCTCGCTCGACGCTGAATCCGAGCAACTGGTACAGGACGCGCTGGCCAACCTGATGCGGAATCGCACGGCGTTCGTGATTGCGCACCGGCTGTCGACCGTCCGCCGTGCGGATAAGATCGTGGCGCTCGAACGCGGACGGGTCGCGGAGATCGGGCGCCACGAAGAGCTGCTGTCGCGACACGGCGGCGTCTACGCGAAGCTGTACTCGCTCCAGCTGTTTGATCGCGAACCCGAAGGAACAACCCCGGCCGTTCAATCATGATCAAGAGCATGACGGGGTTCGCCTCGCTGAGCCATGATGATGAGACGGCGGCGATTGCTGTGACCGTCAGGTCGGTCAACCACCGTTTTCTCGATCTTCAGCTGCGGATCCCGCCATCGATTGGCACGCTGGAGCCGCGGCTGCGCGCGCTGGTGCAGCGGCACGTGGCCCGCGGTCGCGTGGAAGTCAGCGTGACGATACAACAGCGCCGCACGCCGTCCGTCGAGGTCGAGCTGAACGACGAGTTTCTCGCCGCGCTTGGAGCGGCGCTCGAGCGCGCGCGCGCCCGTGGCATCGTCGCCGGAGCATTGACCCCAGGGGATCTGCTGCGATTTCCGCAGGCACTCGTGATTCGGGAGAAGGCCGAGAGCACCCCGCCCGTGGGAGAGCAGAGCGCGCTCGCGGCCATGGTGGAAGGCGCCGTGGCCGGCGCGCTCGCCGAGCTCGACGCCATGCGAACGCAGGAGGGGACCTACCTGCGCGCCGACCTCGACGCGCGTCGCGTTGAACTCGGCGCGCTCTACGATCGCGTGGCCACGGCGGCTCAGGCAGGCCTCGAGGCGATGCGGGGCCGTCTGGTCGAACGCGTGCGCGAGTTGCGTGCCGACGCCCTCGTCGACGAAGCGACGGTTGCCCAGGAAATTGCGAAGTTTGTCGGCCGGTCGGACATCAGCGAGGAAATCGTGAGGTTCCGCGGCCACCTCGAACACTGGCAGGCGCTGTCCGAATCGCCGGAGCCGTGCGGGCGAAAGCTGGACTTCCTCCTGCAGGAGATGAACCGCGAGGTGAACACCACCGCCTCCAAAGCGGAGGGGCCGGTGGTCTCGGAGCTGATCGTGACGCTGAAGGCTGAGCTCGAGAAGATGCGCGAGCAGGTCCAGAATGTCGAGTGAGAAGCTCGTCGGGAGAACGGGAGAACGGCCAGCCTCCGCTGAAGCTACGGCGGCCCGCCGGAGCCTTGGCGAAGGCGGGGAGGACGGGAGAACGGGAAACCCCTCGGATACCCGCCGCGGACTCCTGTTCGTCGTTTCCGCACCATCGGGAACGGGAAAAACCACAGTTGTCGAGCGTTTGGTGCAAGTCCTGCCGGATCTCAGCCTTTCACGCTCTTACACGTCCCGGCCCGCACGCCCCGGCGAATCGGACGGGGTGGACTATAATTTCATTACCCGCGACCGATTCGAAGCGATGATCGCCAGCGGCGCCTTCCTCGAGTGGGCGGACGTCTTTGGCAACTACTACGGCACGTGTGCGGCCGACGCGGAGCGCGAGTTGTCGGCGGGCCGTGATCTGGTCCTCGTCATCGACGTCCAGGGCGCGCGGCTCGTGCGCCAGCGGTTCACCGACATCGTTGGTGTGTTCGTCATGCCGCCGTCGTATGAAGTGCTCGAGCAGCGGCTCCGCGGCCGCAGCAAGGATCCTGAAGAAGCCATGCAGCGCCGTCTTCAGACCGCACGGGCTGAAGTGGCCGCCTTCACGGAGTACGACTACGTCATCGTGAACGATGAGCTCGAGACGTCCGTGGATCAGTTGCACGCCATTGTGACCGCCGAGCGCGCCCGTTTGCGCTGCGTTCGGGGAACAGCCGAGCGGATCGTCGAAACGTTTACCGAAAGGAACTGAGAGTGGTTGATAGAGCAAAGATTCCGAATGCGTTTGAATTTGTCGTGATTGCCGGGGCGCGGGCGCGTCAGCTGCTCCGGGGGTGTACGCCCCGGGTGACTGGCCCCGAGAAGCCCGTCAGGCTTGCACAGCGGGAAGTGCGAGAGCGCAAGGTCGAGAAAATCGAGCCCGCGACCCACGGCTAGAACTGGAAGCCGGCAGCTGGAAGCTGGAAACCAACGATGTCACTCATAGCGCTCGGTGTGAGCGGCGGCATCGGCGCCTACAAGGCGGTCGAGGTTGTGCGTGGCTTGCAGAAGCGGGGCCACGAGGTCACCGCGATCATGACCCGCTCCGCGCGCCGCTTCGTCGGTGAATTGACGTTCGAAGCCATCACCCGTCGACCCGTCATCACGACCCAATTCGCACGCGGGGCGAATGCCGACATCGAGCACATCGCGCTCGCCACGGATATCAAGCTGCTGCTCGTGGCTCCCGCCACGGCAAACATCATCGGCAAATTCGCCAACGGGATTGCGGACGACTTCCTGACCTCGCTGTACCTGGCGACGCGGGCCCCCGTCCTGATGGCGCCGGCGATGAACACGAACATGCTCGAGCATGAGGCCGTGCGACGCAACATGACGATGCTCGCTGCCCGTGGGGTGCAGTTCGTGGATCCGGGCGCAGGCTATCTGGCTTGCGGCTGGATTGGCAAAGGACGTCTCGCCGAGCCCGACGACATCGTTACCGCCGCCGATCGGATTCTGCAGCCAACCGGTTCCCTGCTCGGACGCCTTGTCGTCGTCAGCGCCGGACCCACGTTCGAGGATATTGATTCGGTTCGATTCATTGGCAATCGGTCCAGTGGACGGATGGGGTATGCCGTGGCTGCGGAGGCGACCCGGCGAGGCGCGCGAGTCGTGCTCGTCTCCGGGCCGACAAGCATCGAGCCGCCATCTGGAGTCGAAGTGCTTCCCGTGCGCAGCGCTGCGGACATGTACGCTGCGATGCGTGCGGCCGCTGCAGACGCGGACGTCGTGGTGATGGCGGCGGCGGTTGCCGATTACACACCGAAGACGCCGGTCGACGGGAAGATCGAAAAGACTGACGCCCCTTTGCACCTGCACCTCGTGCGTACGCCGGACATCCTCAGCGAGCTCGCAAAGCTGCGTGGGACGGGCGCGCGGCCGGTGCTCGTCGGGTTTGCGGCGGAAAGCGGCGACCCCGTGGCGCGGGGCCGCGAGAAACTGGCGCGCAAAGGGGCAGACATCATTGTCGCCAACGACATTTCACGTGCGGATGCGGGGTTCGACTCGGACTCGAATGCGGCGACGCTCATCTCCGCGACAGGGACGGAGAACTTCCCGCTCGGACCGAAAAGCGCACTGGCTGCAACCATTCTGGACCGGGCCGAACGGTTACTCGACGCCGTCAGGTCGTGAATGGCGCGAGATCTCGCCGAACACCTCCGCTTCTACCAGGAACTCGGCGTCTCCGGAATAAGCAAGGACTCGCGCTGGCGCGCCCGGGCTTCCTCGCCTGAAGATCCTGTGCCTCCCGTGCCGGTCCTCTTCGCCCGTTCCGAGGCAGAAGCGTTGACGGCAATCCGTGACGACATCGGCGATTGCACGCGCTGCAAGCTCCACGCGCTGGGACGTCAACAGATTGTGTATGGCGTCGGGAACGCACATGCCGATCTGATGTTCGTCGGAGAAGCGCCAGGCGCGGACGAAGACATTCAGGGGATTCCGTTTGTTGGCCGCGCCGGACAACTGCTCACAAAAATTATCGAAGCCATTGGCTTGAAGCGCGATGACGTGTACATCGCCAACGTGATCAAATGCCGCCCGCCAGGAAACAGAAATCCGGATCCGGACGAAGTCGAGGCGTGTGAAGGATTTCTGTTCCGCCAGATCGATAGCATTCAACCCAAGGTGATCGTGGCGTTGGGTACATTCGCTTCGAAGGCGCTGCTCAAAACGCAGGACCCGATTTCGCGTCTCAGGGGACGAGTCTACGAATATCGGGGAGCCAGACTGGTGCCGACCTTTCACCCCGCATTCCTGTTGCGCAGCCCGGAGCGTAAACGAGACGTCTGGGAAGATATGAAGAAAGTCCGCGCGCTGCTGCAGGAACCCGCCGAGTAGTCGATGCCCCTCGTGCGTGTGGCGGTGCCGGTGCCGGCGCTGGATGCGCTGACCTACCGGGTGCCGGACGGCTTTGACATCCCCGCGATAGGCACTCGTGTGCTCGTACCGGTCGGAAAGCGAGTGATGACCGGGATTGTCGTGGATCTGAAGACTCCCGATCTCCCGGACTCCCAACCTCATTTAGTGCTCGCGGGGCCCCACCCCCGCTCGCTCTCGCTCGGCGGCGGCGCTCCACGCCGCTTCCCTCCGGCGCCTCGCTCGGGCCGCAGGCGCTCCGTCCTCCCGATCTTGAAGGACCTGATCGACGTCCTCGACGCTGATGCGTTCCTGCAGGTCGACGTTGTCAAGCTGGCGCTTTGGGTGGCGGAGTACTACGCGAGCGGTCCCGGCGAAGCGCTGGCAGCGGCCATGCCACCGCGGGCGTGGATCGAGAGTGAGCGATACGCGCAGCTGAACGCCAGCGTCAGCGGCGCAGGAGAACGCGGGCTTCGCCGCGAAATACTGGAGCGGCTCGCGGGAGGCAAGCCGGTTCGGGTGGACGCGCTCAGCAAGCGGGGAAGCGGCATCCACGCGGCGTTGCTCGGACTGGAGCGGGACGGCCTGGTCACGCTCACGCAGCCGCTGAAAGGGTCGGCAGATGCTCACCGAATGGTTCGAACGGTGCACCTCTCGGCGCAAGGGCAGGATCTCGAGGCCGCAGGACATCTTGGTGCGCGTCAAAGAGTTGCTCTCGACCTGCTCCGCGGCGTGCCCGGAGGGATCGACGCCTCGCATCTGGCTGCGCGCGGCATTTCGTCCCAGACGATTGCCCGGCTCGCCGCTCAAGGGTTCGTGACGATTGGGAAGCGGCGCGTCGAGCGCGATCCCTTTGCCGACGAGGCGCAAAGAAAAAATGGTCCTATGGAACTCAGCAACGAACAGCAGTGCGCGCTGGAGCGTCTGCGTTCGCTATCGGGCCAGGATCGATTTGCGACGGCGTTGTTGCACGGTGTGACCGGCAGTGGAAAGACCGAGGTCTATCTCCGTCTCGCACAGGAAGTCAGCGCGCGCGGACGTGGCGTACTCATCCTGGTTCCAGAAATCGCCCTGACGCCGGCCGTCGCCGCTATCTTTCGGGCGACCTTTGCGGATCGGGTCGCCATTCAGCACAGCGGATTATCCGACGGTGAGCGCCACGATCAGTGGCAGCGTATCCGGCGGGGAGATGTTGACGTCGTGGTTGGCACGCGGTCGGCCGTCTTCGCTCCGCTGAAGACGCTCGGACTGATCGTCGTGGACGAGGAGCACGACGGCTCGTACAAACAGGAAGAGAGCCCGCGATACCACGCGAGGGACGTTGCCGTCATGAGGGCGCGACAGGCCGGTGCTCTGGCGGTCCTGGGCTCCGCGACGCCGTCTCTCGAGAGCTACCAGAATGCATTGAACGGCCGCTACGAACTTGTCCCGCTGCGAAAGCGCATCTTCGACCGGCCGCTTGCGGACGTCCGGATCATCGACATGCGCGACGTCTACGAGTCAGAAGGGCCCGACGTCATCCTCAGCCCGGCCCTGCGTGACGCGCTCAGCGAGCGTCTCGAACGTCGTGAGCAGTCGATCGTCCTCCTCAACCGGCGCGGGTTTTCGACCACGGTGTTCTGCCGGCAATGCGGGTCAACGACGGAGTGTCCGAATTGCAGCGTTTCGCTGACCGTCCACCGGGCAGAGCGTCGCGCCCGTTGCCACTATTGCAATTACTCGATTGGCATACCGAAGGCTTGTTCGAACTGCGCCGGTCCATACCTCGAGCAAATGGGGTTCGGCACCGAGAGGGTTGAAGCCGAGATACGTGCTCAGTTCCCACATGCCCGTGCCGCTCGCGTCGATCGCGACACTATCCGCCGCCGCGGGGCAATCTCGGCGCTCCTGTCGCGGTTTGCCTCCGGCGGGATCGACGTGCTCGTTGGAACGCAGATGATCGCCAAGGGACACGATTTTCCGCGCGTCAGCCTCGTCGGGGTCATTTCTGCCGACGTGGGCCTGGGTCTCGCCGACTTTCGGGCCGCCGAACGAACGTTTCAGCTGCTGACGCAGGTGGCCGGCCGCGCAGGCCGCGGGGACATCCGAGGCCAAGCCATCATCCAAACGCTCCATCCCGCCCACTACAGCATCGTCCATGCAACAGGGCAAAACTATGAGGCATTCTTCGCGGAGGAAAGCCGGTATCGCCAGGCGATGCGCTACCCGCCCGCCGTCGCCCTCGTGAATGCGATCGTCAAAGGTCGAACGCGCCAGCAGGCAATGGAGGACGCCGGCGATCTGGTCAGGGCGCTACGCCGGGGCGGCGAGCCCTACAAAGTGCTCGGGCCCGCGCCGGCTCCGCTCAGCCGGTTGCGCGGCGAGTACCGCGCCCAGTTCTTCATGAAGGGGCCCAGCCGCACACCTATGCGACGCGCTCTTCAGACCGTTCTCGAAGCGCGACCGGAGCTCAAACGACGGACGACCATCGATGTCGATCCGATGACAGTCCTGTGACGCGCGGCACTCGCAGTCACGCTGCACGAGCAGCGATTAGTGTGCCGCAGGCAGGAAGCCGTCAGCTCGTGTTCATCGCTGCGAAATGAGCTGATAAGGCTCAATCGGCACGGGCGTGAAGCAGAGCGCAAGAATAATCAGCGCCGCGACGGCAAGCAGCCGGCGCCCCGTGCTGAGGGGTTCGTATTCATACAGCACGCGCGGATGACGCGGCCCCAGCACCACCAGCATCACCACCATCATTACGGTCAACACCAGCCAGCTCGTTGAGATGAATGTCATGACGAGCGCACCCGTGACCGTCAGAATGGAGATCGGGGTCGAGAATCGTCCGAGCGCGGCGTAACTGATGTGGCCTCCGTCCAGTTGGCCGAAGGGCAGCAGGTTCAGGGCGGTCGCGAGCATCCCGAACCACGACGCGAAGACCATCGGATGCGCGTTGAGCCCCAACCCTTCGCGGAGAGGGCCGTGTACGAGAGTAGTGGCCCACTGGAAGAGCAGCGGCTCTCCCAGATACACGCCGGCGCCCGTCGTTGGGAGCGCGAGGACTTGGGACCGGGCCAGCCCGATAAACAGCACCGGCACCAGGACGACAAATCCGGCTATCGGTCCTGCGACCCCGACGTCGAAGAGGATCGCACGCGTCGGGAAGGGCGATCGGATACGGATGACCGCGCCAAGCGTTCCGGTCTGAAAGGCATTGACCGGAAGGATGAAGGGAAGGAAGTACGGCAGCGACGCATTCAGTTTGTAGTAGCGGCAGGCGACGTAATGCCCCATCTCGTGTGCACCGAGAATCCCGAGGACTCCGCAGCTATACCAGAGCCCGCCGAGCAGCACCGACCAGTTCAGCTGCGGTTCGACGCGATTAAACTCCGAGATGAAGGCTGCATAATGGCTTGCGCCAACGAGAGTTGTGGTGATGAACGTCGCCACAAACAGGATGACGTGCTTGCGGACGCGGCTTCGAGACGTCCCGAGCGCAGGTGGATCGTAAGGGGCGTACTCGTGCTGTTCCGTCATCCCGGAATTTCGCTCAGGCGAGAATCAACCGCCGATGTTTTGCAGATCCTTGCCTGGCTTGAAGCGGATGGTGCGACCCGGCGGTATCCGAACTTCCTTGCCGGTCCGTGGGTTACGGCCGATCCCCCGTTTGCGAGGCTTCACTTGGAAGACGCCAAATCCGCGCAGCTCGATTCGTTCGCCACGCTGCATCGACAGTCGCATCGCATCGAAGACCGCATCCACCGCCACCTCGGCCTTCACCTTGGTGATGTCGGCGACTTTGGACACCTCGTTGACGATGTCAACCTTGATCATGGTTAGGCGCTCCTGGGGATTTGTAACTACTATAAATAGATACACTTACACTGTCAAGCTTCGGTCTAAGTCACTCTTTACATGCAGATGAAGCGCACCTCCGGGAGCCCTGCCGTCGTGCTCGTCGGCCGTCCAAACGTCGGAAAATCCACGCTTTTCAACCGAATTACGGGTTCCCGGCGAGCGATTGTCACGCCGGTTGCCGGAACGACTCGTGATGTCAACACTTTACCGGCAGAGTGGCAGGGAACGACGTTCCGCCTTGTCGATACGGGTGGGATGTTCGGCGCCAGTGAGGACTCTCTGCACAAGCTCGTCGTGGCGCAGGGCCGCCGCGCAGTTGAAAGTGCGGATCTGCTGGTGTTCGTTGTGGATGGCCGTGAGGGGCTGGTTCCCGGGGACGAACAGATCGCCGAGACCCTCCGCACGGTTGGCGTGCCGGTGCTGATGGTCGTCAACAAGACGGATGACAAGCGAGCGCGCGGCCGTTCGCTCGAGTTTTATCGGCTCGGGTTCGAGCCGGTGATCGAGATTGCCGCGGAGCACGGCGATGGCGTGGGTGATCTCCTCGATGAAATCGTGCAGCGGCTGCCGGCGGGGGAAGGGACCGGGCGCGTCGAGCCCGCCCCGGAAACGGCCATTGCCATTGTCGGGCGGCCGAACGTGGGCAAGTCATCGCTGCTCAATCGGTTGCTTCGCGAGGAGCGTTCGATCGTGAGCGACGTTCCGGGAACGACGAGAGACACGGTTGATGCGGTGCTCAAGTGGCATCGGCGCACCTTCCGCATTGTCGATACCGCTGGCATTCGACGGCCAGGACGGGTTGCCCGGTCCGGTCAGGTAGAAGCCGTCAGCGTGATCGTGGCGCGGAAAGCTATCGAACAGGCCGACGTCGCGGTACTCGTGATTGATGCGGTTGAAGGCGCCACCGATCAGGACGGAGCGATTGCCGGAGAGGCTGACAGGGCCGGATGCGGCATCGTGATTGCGGCCAACAAATGGGATTTGATGAAAGGGCGCGGTCCCGACTTCTCGAAGACGTTCGACGAGGAGTTGCGCCGGCAGCTGAAGTTCCTGGAGTACGCGCCGGTCCTGCACATCTCGGCCACGACCGGCGAGCGAACCTCCAAAGTCCTCGAGACGATCGACAAGGTATCAGAAGCGCGGCAGCGCCGGATTCCAACAGCTGAGTTGAACCGGTTCGTCGCCGCCGTGACCGCCGTACATCCGCCAGCCAGCCCAGGCCGACGCGAAGTACGCATCCTGTACGCCGCGCAGATCGGAGTCGCGCCGCCAACATTCGTGTTCTTCACCAATGTGGCGACGGAGTTTCATTTCTCGTACGAACGTTTCCTCGTGAATCGGTTGCGTGAATCGTTCGGCCTCACCGGCACGCCCATCCGCATTCAGGTCCGGAAACGCACGCGATGACTCGCAATCCGACCCGCGAGCCCCGAGCCCCGGTTCTAGTCGAGCAGGCGTTTTCCGAACAGCGCTTCGCCGCCTCGCGAGGCATAGAAGCCATACACCGCAAGTGACGAAATGAACAGCATCAGACCGAGCCACTGCGGGAAGAACCACACCGAAGTATTGAATGTTGGAATGGCACTCGAGAGTGCAAAATTCACGAAGAAGAACACGACGCTCGCGAGAAGCCCGAGGCGAAAGAGGATGAGCACCATCGACGCGACGAGGGTGAGCGCAAACAGCGTGGAGAACCAGAACGGCGGTGCCTCGGCGATGCTGCCGGCGGACGTGGTGAGCAGAAACAGCATCATGACGATGGCGCTCACCCAGGGGCGCCGCAGGATCAGATTGAGCGCCACCAGCCCGAACACGATCCACAGCGAGTTGAACATCGAGCCAAAGACCAGATCACTGACGGTGGAGATGACCTCTCGGACACCTTCGAGCTGATTGATATTCGGCACCTGCGGTGGAAGGACGGGCAAACCAATCCACTCGCGGAGTGCGAAATCAATCCGGCCGAGGACGACGACTGTGACGCCGAACAGCGTTCCGAGCAGGATGTCGCGGCCGACCTGCGGGTCGGTGAAGTTACCAGCCAGCAGACGCGACCAGCTCACGAGCGTCTGCGGCCAGAACTTCCGAACGTAGGGCTCCAACGCCAGGTACAACAGCCACAACAGCCCTGCGGCGAGCAGCATGTTTCCGGCTGCGGTAAAGATCCGGTCAACCTCGGTTCCGACATCGGCATAGTGAGCGCTCCCGGTGAGGAACGCCACGGCTGAACAGAACATGACGAGGGTGGCAATCCGCATGGTGCCACGCCGATCGCCGCGACCCTTCCGAAGATTGTGGCGCGCGACGAGTACGGCCGCAGCCAACACGAGGACCAGCGCGATCCCGACAACTGTTTGCGCGAGCTTCTGGCCGGGCGAACGGCGCGTTTCCTCGACCGATTGCGGCCGTGTCCACGGGTGGATCATCTGGAACGAGACGACGTGTCCCCTGTGCGCGGCCCCTTCAATCCGCAGCCGCAGGTCCGGCATTCCGGGCAGCGGACCCTCCCAGGCCACGCGTTCATCGGCGTACTCTCGGGGCGTCCATTGCGGTGTGACCAACTGAAAGTCGGCCAGCTGCAGGCCGGCCAGTTCGAGGAGACGGTTCCAGGGGGTAGCTTCGAGGGCGGCGATCGATTTCGATGGGGGAGCGGTTTCGAGCTGCGGCGGGACGGCCCAAAAGTCAACCAGGCGACCGTCACTATCAACCGTGACCGAACGCATGCCCGGAACTGTCATCGGCGGGTTCGATGGGGTGACTCGCTCCTCGGTGCCGACGGGGACCATGCTTCCGGGGCTGCTTCGATACCAGAAGCGCAGCACTGCCGGCTGTCCCGCCCTTAATCGGTCGCGGGTCGCGGCACCGTCCCCACGGTCTCGAGCAAAGCGCAAAAACTCGCGGTCCGCCGAGAAACCCCAGGCAGTGGCCACGGGGACGTCGGTGTATCCCAACTCACGGGAGATCTCTCGCGCACGGTCGGCGAGTACCTCGGGCGGCTTCTGGAGCGGCACATAACCGGTCAGCAACACGCGATCCGAGAGCGCCGTCAACGTCACGATCCCCAGCACCGTCATCGCGAGTGCCAACATCGCGGGAAGCGGGGCCAGTGCGCTGCTCGTGCCGGACGCCGCGACCATTTCGGGCGAGGGTGTTTCTCCGGCCGCAAGCGCCGCGGCCAGCGGATCCCCTCCGGGCAGCGCGGCCGAGACGGCGACGGCCGACGCCGGTCGATTGGCCGGCTCGAGCTCCAGGCAGCGCAGGATTGCCCGATCGACGGCTTCATCGATCTCCCGCACGAGCACCGACGGCGGGACGGCCCCTTCCTCGCGTTTGCGGAGCAGTTCCGGGAGATTCTTGCCTTCGAACGCGCGTTGACCCGTGAAGAGCTCATAGAGCACCAGGCCGAGCGCATAGATATCGCTCCGCGCCGTGACCTGCCCGCCGCCAATCTGTTCGGGCGCCATGTATGCGGGAGTGCCCGCTCGAAGCGCTTCACCCGTGAGGCCAGCGAGTCCAAAATCCGCAATGCGGACCTTGCCGCTCCCGTCGATCATGACGTTGGCAGGTTTGAGGTCGCGATGAACGACGCCGCGTTCGTGGGCCGCGGCAAGACCCGCGCAGATCTGCCGGGCAAGCTCGGTTGCGCGGTCCGGCGAGAAACGCCCGAAGCGCCGAAGAATGGACGCCAGCTCCTCGCCGTCCACGTATTCCATCGAGATGAAGGTGTGACCATCGACTTCGTCGATGTCGTATACGCGACAGACGTTTGGATGCGACACCTGACGCGCCATCCGCACTTCGTTGTGCAACTGCATCAACCGCGCAGGATCGTGGTCGACGTCGGCAGGGAGGAACTTCAGCGCGACCGCCTGGCCAAGCTTCAGATCGTCGGCTCGAAACACTTCGCCCATGCCACCCTGCCCGAGCCGCTCGACGATTCGATAACGTCCGCCGAGAACCGTACCTGGGGCAAAGCGCCCGTGATCGATGGCGTCTGATGACGATAGCCAGCCCGACGAGGAGGTAATCGTCGGACCGCCCGACGAAGAGCTTGGCGGCGCCGGCTGGAGGCGCGTGGGATCGTCTGGTGCCGACGGCACGCGCGCAGTGTAGCGCGAAGTGATCGCTTTTCTCACGGCCCGCGGGGCCCCGCGTTATACTTATGGGCAGCTCGTCGATGCCTCCCGACAAAGTCGAGATCCCGAACCGGTCGCTGTTTCGGCCGCCTGAGGTGTGCGAGATTGCCCAGGTGCAGTCCTACGTCCTGCGGTCATGGGAAGCCGAATTCCCGGATCTCGGCGTCACGAAAACGGAAGGCGGTCCGCGCGTGTACCGCCGATCGGATGTCGAGCGCGTGCTCCGCATCAAGCATCTGCTGTTTGTCGAAGGGCTGACGCTTGCCGGCGTGCGCCGGAAGCTGATTGAAGAAGGGGCGGATGTCCACGCCGACAAGGAGGCGCTGAAAGACGTCGCCGCGCTTTTCGGCGTTGACGCGCGCGAGCGCATCCTTCAGGTCAAACGCGGGCTGCGAGAGTTGGCGTCGATGTTGTCGCGGCGCCCTGCGCAGATGAAGACGCCAGACCATGGCGGGTTTGAGCTGAAGGCGGAACCGGTGAAACCGGCGGCGGCAGGCAAGGCGGTGGCGCAGCAGCCGGCGCAGCGACAGGGGAAGAAGGGGAGGAAGAAGAGATAAGGCGGAAAGGGTTCAGAAGGGGTTCAGAGAGGGTTCAGAAAGGGTTCAGAAAGGGTTCAGAAAGGGTTCAAAGGTTCAGAGAGGGTTCAGAGAAGGTTCAGAATGGGTTCAGAGAAGGTACCGAAAGGGTTCTCTGCGATCGTCACGGGATGTAGCGCAGCCTGGTAGCGCACCTGACTGGGGGTCAGGGGGTCCCGGGTTCGAATCCCGGCATCCCGACCAATTTTCCCTAAGAAAACCCCTCAACTCCACTTTGTGCCGCAGAGCGGGCAAGGTGGATCTTGCAACGAACTTGCAACGGATTCCGAGGATGCGGGCCGATGAGCCGCCGTCCTCGGGATTTTTACGAGACCGCTCCGTGGCAGACACGCAGTCTGTTGGCGCACCTTCCGGAGCTCTCCGGCCGTATCCTCGAGCCCTGCGTGGGTCGTCGCGCGATCGCGGACATCCTCTCGCGCGAGGGCGGTCTGTCGGTTCTCACCAACGACGTCGATCCGCTCCGCCCGGCGGACTTCCATCTCGACGCCTCACAGCCGGAGTCCTGGCCGGCGTTCGGACCCGTCGATTGGGTCGTCAGTAACACGCCGTACGTCGGGCATCTCTGCCTGCCGATTGTCCGCTTGGCCGTGGAGCACGCGCGTGTTGGGGTCGCGCTCATGCTCCGGCTCTCGTTTCTCGAACCCACGGCTAAGGGCCAGCGACGGCGGCGTACACCCACAGGTCGGATCATCCT
>JBAROV010000191.1:0-5256 GCA_049642465.1 Vicinamibacterales bacterium | reverse complement strand
GGCGCACATTATGAGCGCCGTTCCCCGGGATGACGCTCAACCAGGCGTTCAACAGGTTGTAGGTCTCGTCGAACAACAGGCCGTCGTGGACAGCGAATACCTTCCTGGCTTCCGCGGCCTGCTGTTGAAGGGAACGCGCGTCGTGCCCGTGCAGGACCAGCGTCAGCGAACACTGTCCGAAGAAGTGCCCGTTCACCTCGGTTTCGGTCAGCGCGTCACCGAGCTGCCGGACGGTCGCGGTCGCCGAATCATCCGTCAGCATCTCTTCGGGCTTCGTGTCGGGCGCGATGTAGTTCACGAGTGAGACGCGCTTGTTGAAAAAGTGCCGGCGTCTGGCCTGCAAATCGCGCCGCATCCGGTCGGCCGGGATCCGCTGCCACTCGAGGCAGGCCGTGAGGTCTCCGGGTAGCTCGTATACGTCGCGCAAGACGCTAGCGAACGTGTGGCTCGGTGGCTCTTTCATCGAGAGCACCTTGACCAGGCGGTCGCCGACAACGAGGTGATCGCGATAGCACTCGATCGCGCAGTCAGAGACGAAGTAGTCCAGGTGGGTGTCGTACGCGAGCGTCACCGTGTCGGTCGACCGCGCATCGTCGTTGACCACGCAGCGGAAGAAGCGGAACGCGTCGTTCTTTGGCAAGGGCCGCAGGCCACACTCGCTGACTTGCACCTCGAACGCCTGCGCCTTGTGGTACAGCGTTGCGATGGCCTGATCCAGCTCGGATTCGAGCAACCGGACGGTCGCGTCTGAAGAGAGCCAGCCACGAAAGGCCGTGCGCGGGTTTTTCCACAGTCGGGAGAGCGAGGTGGCACGTCGCGCCACGTGCGGGGCCTCGTACACGATCACGAGATAGAGCCGAATGTCCGAAAGGTGATGCCGGCGTGCGTTCAGGTATGCAGCCCGACGCTGAATGGCCTCGCTGGCCACCGGCATGAGGCACGACGCCGGGACGATCGGGGGCATCGCACGCTTGACGACGTACTGGTAGATGCGGCACCGGTCGTCCAACATTCGCAGTCCCGCCTCGACCTGGTGCACCAGGGCCTGACGCTGCTGGTGGGTTAGCCCTTCGTAGTCGACACCGCGAACCGCGTAGACCAGACCGACGTGGCCGGCCTTTGTCAGGAAGACGTGGTCGTCGACGAAGCCCCAGAGCGAGATCAGCTCGTTAAGGCCGCCGGCGTTGTCGTAGTCCCGGAGAATGCGGGAGAGTCTCACCACGGCGAGACCTCCATGTTCACGGGCCGGTGCTTCCCAGGGTCGTAGCGCCGCCGGACGTTCGACGAGGCCAGCAGGATCCGCAACAGCTCGGTGTCGTGACGCGTCGCCCACAGCGCACCGCCGTACAGTCCGGCGAAGATCAGAAGGCCAGCGAGGAACGAGTAGAACAAGTTGAATGTGGCGGCACCGAGCAACAGCGCGAGGAAGAACTGCCGCCGGTCGACGCCCCAGATCGTCAGGGGCCGATGGAGCGCCTTGTAGACGGGTCGATACGTCGGGCGATCAGGCATAAGACCAGCCTCAGGACTCAGAAAAGCCAGACCAGGAACTGCGCTGCGAAGAGCGCAAGCCCGCCACCGAAGACGATGCCGGAGATCTGCCGTTTCGCCCCCGCTTCGCCGTACATGAACATAAGTCCACCTATGACGATGGCCACGAGGGCGAGGGAACGGGCGAGCGGCCCGGTGAAGGTCGCTGCGAGATTGTTGGCCGCGCGCTCCCACGGCGACGCCTGTGCGAACGCGATGGCGGGCAGGGCAACGATGAGGGCAACAGTCAGAGCGCCTGCAAGGCGCGCATCGACGCGACAGGACCTACCGCACATGGCACCCTCCGTGACGTGTTACACTCCGCTTCGAACGAATCATGCGAGCACACGGACAACTATCTTGCAGCCACGCTCATCGACCAGTTCAGACTTGACCGCCGAACTAGCGCGGATGCTTGGCACGCGGCGCACGACGCGCCTGCGACGTCTCATGCGTCAGACCGGCCTTCCGCCGGAAACCCTGCTCGATCTGGCGATCGAAATCCTCGATCTCGCCAGTAGAAAACTCTCTCTAGCGCCGATTCAGCGAACCGCTGTCGGCCTCGGCGCGGCTCGCTGGCGAAACGTCGGCGCCGAAGAGCGCAGCCGCGTGATGCGCAAAGCGGCGGAGGCGCGATGGGGGAGGCATCGGGACACAGCCGGCAAACGAAACCGTTGACGAGCGCTGCGAATCATGCAAGCATCAGGATGTGACGAGCGCAGTTTCGTCCTCGCTCGCGACGGCCGATTTCGTCGGGCCTTCAGTCCGTCGACCCACTTGCACCTGGCGCTTACTTCTCCTCCCTTCTCGCCAGCCTCTCCGGCTGCTTCGCATCTGCGAACCGAGGTCGAACTCGCCCGACGGTGCCGGCGCGCGCGACATCGCATTCGCCTTCGATCTTTAAGACTCGTTTTCGCGGCGAAATCTCACTACCTCGACCGCGCGTCGTTCTGCGGTGGCACGCGTATAATGGCGCGGCGGGTGACGCCGCACGCCCGCTGCCAGTACACGGGTGGTGTCCCCATGGGACCGGCGGACAGACACACGTTTCTCGATGACGACGGCAGCCCGCTGCAGGCGCGGATTCAGGCTGTCCTGCGCGATCTCCGACTGCGATTTCGCAGCCGGCTGCCGCGGCTCGATGACGACCTATTTGTGACGGAAGTGTTCGAGGAGGCGGGACAGCGTGTGTCCGCGCACGAAGCCGAGCACGGACCCGTCGACAATCTCGAGGCGTTCACTTGGACCGCGGTGCTGAATGTCGCGCGATCGCGCCTCGGGCGATCGTCGATGCGCATCGTCGGTGCAACGCTCGATGCCGAGGCAAGTTACGCCGTGTTGGGCACGCTTCGCGCCAGCGACGGATCTCGGGAACAGATCGAGACCGATATCCTCGTTCAACAAATTCTCACGCGCCTGAGCCCCCAAGAGCGGGACCTGTACTTCTGGAAGGCGTGGGGGCACTCCACCCGCGAGATCGCTCGGCGGTGCGGCAAGTCAGAGGGGCACGTAAACACGCTCGTGTAAGAGGCGCCGGGCAATGTCATGCGTGCAGAGGATGTCGAGGGGAAGCGCCCCGCCGGCCAACGCGCGGAGAAACGGCTGCTCGAATCGAGCGAAGTGAATGACTGTTGGCGCCGGTTGACGGGCGAGCGTCGTCGCTTCGTTGGACAGCGCACGCCAGGCCTCGTGCGCATCGACGCCGGCCTGTGACATCCCTTCAGAAATACCCGTAAGGCGCATCACGGCGGCTGGAATGTGCTCGCCGTCTGGAAGCGCGATCAGCCTCGCGTCCGCGCGCGTTGTCGTCGTGCCGGCGCGCGCCCAACCCATTTCGAGGAGATGTCCATGCGGAGCTGCGGCGGTGGCTTGGCAGTCGACGACCAGCACTTCGAGCTGCGAGAGCGACTCTGAAACGGTGGGCATCAACCTTCGCTCCGGCGAGACCTCAGACGTAGTGGTCAGCTCAATAGCTGCTTCAGTCTGCGCTTCTTCAGCGTCTCGTCGGGGCTGGTCGCAATCCCATCGCACCATCGATAAATCTGGTGCACTGTGATGCGGTGGCACGTGGGCGGCTCTCTGACTTGAATCTCAAGTTCGGTTCCCAGCGTCATAGCGTCGGCCCAGCCGCTCTCCCGGAGAGCCGACACTCCCAACGCAGCCGCTTCGTAAACGGATTCGGCCGTCACATCGACTGAATGGCGGATACCGGACGGACCGCTGAAGCTGACGGTGCACGTCCGAAGCGCCACGGCAGGCGAGCGTAACACATTCGCCGTATCTTCGCCTAGCGCCCTTAACGGTTGCTGATGTCAGGTTTACCGAGTTCGTCGCGTTCATAGGGGAGGACCAACGCGCAAGGCTTCCGTTAGCTTTTGGCGCGCGACAGGGTTCTACAGATAGGAGGAGGGACCGTGCTCACGAGGCTGCGTTGTTGGTTGGCGGCCAGCGTTCCCCGAAAAACCTCGGACTGGCGCCGCCGGTGCCCAGACGAATTGACGTTCGTTGCCGAGAACGAGATCGATGTCCTGCTCGGAGGCGCAAACCCAAATCCGAGGAGGGTGGGTTGCCCGCCCAGACGTCTATTGATCGAGCTCGCTCGGCGAGATCGCTCGATCTCCGATCCCTGGTACGACCACCTCTCGGAATGCTCGCCCTGTTATCGAGAGGCCCGTGCGCTGCAGCAAGCCGCCGGAGAGTGGCGCGGGACAGTGCACTGAGTGCACCAGCCGTCAGGGAGGACGCCAGCTGGCAGCGTGTGACGTCCGCCTAGATGCTGTGCACGGCGTCCAGTGCCGCCTGCAGCTGGTTGTCGTTCCCGTGACGAAGTTCGTCCGATGAGAGCGGCACGTCAACATCAGGTGACACGCCGCGGCCTTCGACAACCGCGCCCCGCCACGTGTACCACGCGGCGGCGGGGAACCGAAGCACGAAACCATTTCCAACACCGAAGTTGGCACCTCCCAGCACTTGGCCGCCGGTCTGAGTGCCTACGACTCTGGCCAATCCGTTCTCATGCGCGAACGCCGCCACCATCTCGCCCGCGCTCAATGTGTGCTCGTTTACCAGCATCACTACGCGTCCGTGGAATGGCTTCGGTCCCAGACCTTCGGTGACAAGCCGGATTGACCGGTCGCGGTGAAGGACCAGGAACCGAACGGCCATCTTGAGTGTGTCGAGTCGGGTTGCGGGCAAGCGGCTAACCTGTGCATCGGCAGCACCTAGCGCGTACGCGGAGACGATGCGAACCCGAAAAAGGCGAAAGCCCAACAGTCATGTCGCCGTTCGACGTTCTGCGGGGAACGTCGCCGCAGCAGAACGAAGCGACCATTCACCAACAACCAATGCTCGTGACACCTTGATCGCGAGGCTCACCGATTTGCACGGCCGGTCGTCCGAGATCGTGCGTCGCATGACGGACGATGCTCGAGTCTTGTCCGATCTGCATCGGGAGTTGTCCGCCGTGTTGTCGAAGCTCTGGACCTCGCAATCGGAGACCTCACGCTCACCGGTGCCGGCATCGTCGTCGGATTCAGTGGTGGGGCCTTGCCGTCACCACCGACGAGTGAGCCGAGATTTCTGCGCTTTCCCGAGGTCGCGAAGCGAATCGGGCTGAGTCGGTCATCCGTCTGGCGCTTACAACGCGCCGGCCGTTTTCCACAACATCGTCGGTTGTCACCTAACACGGTTGGCTGGTGGGAACCCGAGATCGAAGCCTGGCTGCAG
>JBAROV010000188.1:0-6916 GCA_049642465.1 Vicinamibacterales bacterium | reverse complement strand
GCGGTCTGCCGCGCGTGGTCGAGCTGTTCGAGGCGCGCAAGCCGCGCGAAACGGCCGTGATCTCGGAAATCGACGGCGTCGTCCGGCACGGCGGCATCGTCAAGGGGCAGCGGAAGATCATCATCGTCCCGGAAGACGGCGGCGAGCCGAGAGAGTACTCGCTGCCGCGTGGCGTGCACGTGAGCGCCTGCGGCTCCCGCAAGCGCGACCCGCGAGCGGGTGTGCGCGGGGGTGGGGCCCCCCGCACGTTGAAGTGAACGTGCAGGAAGGGGATCGCGTCCGCGCCGGCGAGCCGAGGCGCTCGGAGCGGAGCGGGGCAAGGGGGCCCCGCGAGCGGAGAGCGCTTGGCGGGGTGCAGGGGGCCCCGCCTCGGAAGTGATGGACGGGCCGAGCAATCCGCACGACAGGCCCGGGGTCCCCGACGCGCGTTGTGTGCGCGTTGGGGTGGCGTCCTGTCGGTCCTCGGCGAGAAGGCGCTGCACGCGTATCTCGTCAACGAGATCCAGGAGGTCTACCGGCTGCAGGGCGTCAACATCAACGACAAGCACATCGAGGTGATCGTCCGGCAGATGATGCGGTGGGTGAAGATCGAGGAGGTGGGCGACACGGAGTTCCTCATCGAGGAGCAGGTGGATCGCGACCGCTTCATGGAAGAGAACGAGCGCGTGATCGCCAGCGGTGGCCGCCCGGCTACCGGTCGTCCGCTGCTGCTCGGGATCACGAAGGCGTCGCTCTCGACCGACTCGTTCATCTCCGCGGCGTCGTTTCAGGAAACGACGCGCGTGCTCACGGAAGCGTCGATTTCAGGCAAGGTGGATCACCTGCGCGGCCTGAAGGAGAACGTGACGATGGGCCGGCTGATCCCCGCGGGCACCGGCTTCGAGTATTACCGGCACGTGCGGATCCCGGCGGACGAGCCGCCGCCACCACCGCCGCCGACTCCGGAGGAGCTGGAGTTGGAGCGGGAGATGGAGTACTTCGTCGAACCGGAAGAAGCGTTTACGAGGGACGAGATCGAATAGCATCTTACGCGCGTCAGTCGCCAGTCGCTGGTCGCTAGTCCGTCTGACGCGCGTCAGTCGTCAGTTGGTAGTCAGTCGCCTCTGCGCAAACGGTGGGGCTTGCCCGCCGTAGCGCCGAAGGCGCGAAGGTGGGCGGTGGTCGAAAGATCATCGCCCTTTTTGTTTGACTAGAGCGAATCACCCGGCGACGGCAAGCTTCGCTCGAACGTCCAGAAGCTGCGCGTCGCTCAAGCTCCGAACCTGTCCCGGCGTCAGGCCCGTGTGACGCCAGAGTGCATCGGACAGGTTGTGATAGCTGCGGTACCCCGCATCGGCCGCGAGTTCGGCGCAGCTGCGGGGTGACCCTGCGGCGTCAGTGAACCACAACAACCGGACTCGTGTGAGATATTCGCCGGGCGTCATGCCGTAGCACCGGCGGAAGCTTCGCGTCAGCACGCTCTTCGAGCATCCGACCGCAGCGGCGAGTGCGTCGACGGATGGCGGAGTCCTGAAACGCGAGCGGAGGATTGCCGCGGCGCGCTCGCAGGGGGACGGCGGGTGCGTGCCGTTGAAGGCCGAGAGAAAGGCAGCCGTCCACGACGCAAGGCGTCCGCGAGGATCGAGCGTTGCGGCGTTCCATGCGTCCAGCGTGCGCTCGACGGCGAAGTCCCTGCACCGCTTGCCACCGAAGCGGGTGTGGTATGTCGAATGGAAGGTGCGCGCGGCCTCAATGGCCAAGAGTTTCAGCATGCTGTGCATCTCGTCGAGTTCCTGACTCGATTGCGCATCCGGTACGGCGTCGCACAGCCAGTCGAACGCCTCGGCGAACTCGGTTCGTTCTGAGTTCCACGTTCTGCAGATGAACGACTGACCGATCGATCTCCACTCGTACATCCACTCCGGCCGAATTGGGCCCTTCGAATTCAATTCCATGGATCGGTCCCTACCGAATCGGGTCACTTTTCGATGAAAAAAGCTCCGCTGCGGAATTGCTTTCGGTACCCGGCACGCGGAGAATGCGACCCATTTCACACAAGGCATCCCGGCCATCGAGAGGTTTCGAAGCCGGCAATTGACCTAACTCTCGCTGCGAGGTCGCTATGGCTCGCGCCGTTCGCCCCGTGCTGCTCGTACTCGGAGTACTAACGTTCGCGACCACCCTGACCGCACAGAGTCCCATTCGCTATGTCTACGACGAGCTCGGCCGCCTGGTAGGCGTGATCGATACGAACGGGGATGCGGCCGTCTACCAGTACGACGCCGTTGGCAATCTGCTCTCGATCGTCCGGCACAGCACTGGGTCGGTTGCGATTTTCGAGTTCACGCCTAATGGCGCCCCCATCGGAACTGTCGTGACGCTCTACGGAATCGGGTTCAGCGCCACGGCCAGCCAGAACTCGGTTACCTTCAACGGCACCGCCGCGTCGGTCACATCCTCCACGACGACCAGCATTACGACCAGCGTGCCGAGCGGGGCCACGACGGGCGCGATTGGGGTCACCACTCCACTCGGATCCGTGAGCAGTAGTTCGAACTTTCAGGTGACGTCGGCCGTGGCGACGCCCACGATTTCGAGTTTTACGCCGTCCATCGGGGTCATCGGGACATCCGTGGCCGTGAGCGGGACGAATTTCGAAGCCACCATGGCGAACAATCGCCTCTCCCTGAATGCGACTCGCGCGGTCACGACGAGCGGCAGCTCGACCAGCCTGACCACGAGCGTGCCGATCAAGACGGCATCTGGCCACTTCAGCGTGACGACGCCGGCAGGGACGGCGACGAGCACATCGGATTTCTTCGTCGTGCCGCCACCGTTCACGGCCAGCGACGTGCAATACACCGGACGCACGACGACGGGCTCCTCCGGCTCGGTGGCGATCACGACGTCGGCAAAAGTTGGGTTGCTGATCTTCGACGCGACCGCCGGGCAGCGGATCAGCATCAAGCTCGTGCCCGGTCCAATCAGCAGCGTATCCCTTTATCGACCGGACGCTGTGTTGGCCTCCACTGTGTCGGTGGGTGCCTTGACGACCCTGATGGAGCCGCAGATCGTGCCGCTGACCGGCACGTACGCGATCCTCGTCGACCCAACTGGAACCGCCACCGGTACGACGACCGTCACGCCGTACGCCATTCCCGCGGACATCAGCGGCACCATTCAGACGGACGGGACCGCCGTCAACCTGACGATTGGCGCATCGGAACCAGGCCGCAATGCGGAATATACGTACAGCGGCACGTCGGCGCATCGCATGAGCCTGAGTGTCTCGGCCGGCGTGGCCGCGAACGTGTCACTGCTGAATCCAAACGGGAGCACGCTCGCCTCCACCGTGAGCGGCGCGGTGGCGACGTTCATCGAGCCCGCGACCCTCGGAAGCACGGACACGCACAAGGTGCGCGTCGATCCCACCGGCGCCAACACCGGCAGCCTGACCCTGAAGCTCTATGACGTGCCCGCCGATCTGAGCGGCACGCTGACCGTCAATGATCCAGCGACGTCACTCTCGCTCGATACGCCAGGGCAGAACGCCGTCTACACGTTCAGTGGCAGCGCCTCGCAGCAGGTGACTGTGCGTATCACGGACAACAAGATCGGCAGCGTCACGGTGAAGCTGAAGAAGGCCGACGGCACGGTCCTGACGTCCTCCACGTCAATCCTGTCGGGGTTCAACCTGGCGACGCAGACCTTGCCCACCACCGACACGTACACCGTGCTCATCGACCCGACGAACGCAGGCAGTGGGCCGATCAAAGTCCGTGTGACGAATCCCTGAACCCCACACCGCATGCACTGACGCACTGAGATTCCAACGATCGAATCCGGCTGGAGAGACCCATGCGCCCACCACTTCGTTCAGCCATCCTGATCCACGCGGTTGTCGTCAGCACACTGTCCCTCTCGGGCGCGGTCGTGCCCGCAGCCAAGCAGCAAGCACCCGCGGCACGGCATGACGCCGCCAGCACGGGACAAGCCATCACCGTCTTGTCGGACGGGCGGCTGCTCGTCACGGGCGGTGAGACGACGCCCGAGGTCGCCCGGATTCAGGATCCGCGGACCGGCGCCATGACGCCGCTGGCGCGCGGGCTCACGCAGGGTCGCGCGTGGCATACGTCCACCATACTTCCCGATGGGCGCGTGTTGATCGTCGGCGGGATCGACGCGCGGGGCCGCGCGCTGGGGTCGGCAGAGATCTTCGATCCCGCGCTCCAGACGTTTCAGACGATCTCCATTCCCAACCTCACACCGCGAGCTCGTCACAGCGCGACGCTCCTGACGGACGGGCGCGTACTCATCGCCGGGGGCAGTGACGGCGATCTCCTGGACGACGCCGAGCTGTGGAATCCGGAGACGGGCACCGTTGTATCGACGAAGACGCTCTTGAGCAATCCGCGCCGCGATCACACGGCAACCCTGCGTGGGGATGGCACGGTCGCCATTTCCGGCGGCTTCGACCGGGCGGGGCTGAGGCCGACGGTGGTCGACGTATTCGATCCGAGCGTCGACGCGTTCCAGACGCGCGCGGAGTCCGAGATTCAGGTTCCGAATCGCGCCGAGCTCGCCGGGTCGTTGCCGGTCGACGGGAGCACCGACGTGGCGGTGGATGCGCGGATAGCGCTGCGGTTCTCGGCACCGGTCGACGCGCGACAACTCGGGGGGATCAGCATCATCGGACGCGACGGGCGCCTCGCGAGCCTGACGGTGCCAGCGGAAGGCGGACGGCTCGTCTTCGTGCGTCCGCTGACTGCGTTGACCTACGACAGCACCTATCAGATTACGGCCGGGAACAACGTGGCCGTCACGTTCTCGACGGAGCGGGCACCCGACCTCTCGGCCGCGACAGCCGACGGGGAGCCGATCTGGATGCCGGATAGCACTAACTGGAAAACGGGGCTGAGTGCCTCTCCGCTGCAATCGCTGGCCCCGCTGCAGGCGGCAGATGGCGTCACCGCGCTGGCCGGTCAGGTGCTGAGCGTGGCGGGGCGGCCGCTGAAGGGCGTCACGATTCAGCTCGGTCGGGCGAGCGCGCAGACCGATGAAACCGGTCGCTTCCTCGTGTCACCGCTCGCCGCCGGCACGCAGGTCATGCTGGTGCACGCGCACGCCGCCGGACCATCGGCGCGCGACTACGGCATGCACGAAATCCAGGTGGACATCGCGAGCGGCCGCACCAATGTCCTCTCGCATGTCGTCTGGCTGACGCCGATCGATCAGGCGACGCGCACGCCGCTCGCGGGGCGAAATGTGCGTCGCGCCAGGACGTCGCGCGTGCCGGGCCTCGAGGTCGAAGTGGGCGCCGGCGTGGCGTTGCGCGGCCGCGACGGGCGATTGCTGGAGTCGCTGACGATCACCCCGCTCCCGGCGGACCGCGCGCCGGTGCCGGTGCCACCCGGCGTCAAGCCGCTCGCCTTCTTCACGATGCAGACGCACGGCGCAGGGATCGAAGGACCGACGGGAGCCCGCGTCACGATCACGTATCCCAACACCACGGGGCTTCCCCCGGGATCCGCGGTCGATCTCTGGACCTACGATGCACACCGGCGCGGGTGGGCGATTTACGACCGTGCCACCGTCAGTGCCGACGGCCAGCGCATCGTCCGCCTCTCCTCATCGGATTCCGGGTCCGGTTCGGGCGGATCCGGTGGAGGTGGCTCCGGTGGGTCGGGGGGATCGGGCAGTGGCAGCGGGAGTTCGAACTGTCTCCAACTGGCGTCGCCGTCATGGTTGCCCTCCCTCGGCCCCCTCTGGGATTGGTTCTTCGGCGGCGGTGACCCGGTCGATCTGGGCACGGGCCTGTTCCAGTACGACAAGACCGATCTGCTGCTGCCGGATGTCCTCCCGCTCGTGATGAAGCGGACGTACCGCACCAACGATGCCACGTCGCGGGCGTTCGGGATTGGCGCGTCGCATGCCTACGACCTGGTGCTCGTTGGCGATTATCTCGAGAGCTATGCCGACCTGGTGATGCCGAATGGCGGCGCCATTCATTACACCCGGCGCAATCCAGGCACCGACTACACCTTAGCGATCTTCGATGGGACGGGCACGCGCGGCGCCTTCTACAAATCGGTGATCACGTGGACGACATCACGCCCAGGCTGGAACCTGACGCTCAGAGACGGTACCGTCTATCAGTTCTGCTCGCTGGCGACCTGCGGGGCCCGTCTGGTGGGCATTCGCGATCGGTTCGGCAATCAGATCACGATCGAGCGCAGCGGCATTCAGATCACGCGCATCAACTCGCCAAATGGCCGGACGCTGATCTTCACGACCGACGGCTCAGACCGCGTGACGCAGATTGCCGATAGTGCCGGCCGGACCGTCGGCTACACCTACGACGGCAGCGGGCGACTCTGGAAGGTGACCGATGCGAAGAGTGGCGTGACGGAGTTTACGTACGATACGTCGCATCGGATGCTGACGATCAAGGACCCCCGGAACATTACCTATCTCACGAATACGTACGACGCGTCGGGACGCGTGGACGACCAGACACAGGCGGACACGGGCGTCTACGACTTCGCGTACACGACCAGCGGTGGGCAGATCACGCAGACCGAGGTGACGAACCCGCGCGGCTATACCCGTCGGGTGTCGTTCTCGAGCCAGCGGCCAACGACGATCATCGATGCGGTGGGCGAGTCGATTCAGCAGACGACGACGTTTACGTTAGTGTCGGGGACGCCGATCCTCGAGTCGATCACGGATCCGCTCAGCCGCGTGACGCGGTTCGGCTATGACACGAATGGCAACCTGACCAGCGTGACGCGCCTGTACGGCACGAGCGACGCGGTCACGACGAGCGCCACGTACGACTCGACCTACCACCAGCTCACCAGCGTCACCGATCCGCTCTCCCACGCGACCACGATCGCGTACGACACGTCGGGACGGCCGACGTCGGTGACCGATGCGT
>JBAROV010000187.1:0-7867 GCA_049642465.1 Vicinamibacterales bacterium | reverse complement strand
ATCCAAACGTTCAGTCCCCAGAAGAGTAGAAACGACAACCACTCCGAACCGGTGTGCCCGCCGAACCCTGGACCGAGAAGACTGCTCCAGCCAGGAACGATGCTCGTGAAGAACGTGTTGAGCGCCTCGCCGCCGATCCAGGCCTGGATGCCGAACCAACCGCAGGCGACGAGTGCGCGCATCAGCGCCGGCACGTTCGATCCCAACGTCCCATATGCAGCACGGGCGAACACCGGAAAAGGAATCCCGTATTTGGTACCGGGATGAGAGTTGAGAAGAATCGGGATGAGGACGATGGTGTTGCCCAAAAGCACAGTGATGAGCGCCTGCGACCAGCTCATGCCGGCCGCCATCAGGCCCGCAGACAGCATGTAGGTCGGGATACAGTGCGCCATGCTGATCCATAGCGCCGCGAAGTTATAGGTTGTCCAGGTTCGCTTCGCTATGGGAACGGGTGCGAGGTCTTCGTTGTAAAGCGCACTCCGCTCGACGCGGGACGTGTCCAGGAGTTCGACCCGGCCGTCCGGAAGTTCAGCCTGCGAGGTGATGGCAATCACAGGCCGAGTGGAGCCTGGCTTGGCCCACGGTTGAGGAACCGCCCGGCTCCCTTTTTCCCGACAAACTGATCTCCCTCGATCACGACATTTCCATTCACGATGACGGCTGACGGCGCTCCCAGCACGGCGCGTCCCTCATACGGGTTGTAATCGACCTTCATATGCAGCGTCTTGATCCCGAGCGTCATCCGCTTGTTCGGATCGAACACGACGATGTCGGCGTCGGAGCCAACCGCGATGGTGCCCTTGCGGGGAAACAGTCCGAACATTCTCGCTGGCGTCGTCGAACACAGCTCGACGAATCGATTCATCGAGATGCGGCCGTTTCTCACGCCGCCATCGTGAACGAGCGTGAGCCGCGTTTCGATCCCTGGCGCGCCGTTTGGGATCTTGCTGAAGTCATTGCGCCCCAGTTCCTTCTGCTCGGCCATGCAGAACGGGCAGTGATCCGTGGAGATGACCTGCAGGTCGTTCTTCTGCAGCCCCTTCCAGAGTACGTCCTGGTGCCATTTCTCCCGGAGCGGCGGTGACATCACATATTTGGCACCGTCGAAGCCCGGCTCCTCGTAGTTGTCGTACGAGAGAAACAGATACTGTGGGCACGTCTCGGCGTAGGCGGGCAGCCCTGAATCGCGCGCCTCTTTGACCTTTTCCAGCGCATCGGCTGCCGACAAGTGGACGATATAAATCGGCACCCGAGCCATTTCCGAGAGTGCAATCGCGCGCCCGGTGGCTTCTGCTTCCGCCCGGCTGGGTCGAGTGAGCGCGTGGTACTTCGGCGCAGTCTGACCCTTGCGCAGCGCTTCCTTGACCAGCTCGTCGATGACGCCGCCATTCTCCGCGTGCATGCAGACGAGCCCGCCGTTCTCCCCGGTCCGCCGCAGCGCCCGAAAGATGGTCTGGTCGTCCACCATGAAGACGCCTGGGTACGCCATGAACAGTTTGAAACTGGTGATCCCCTCGTCGCGGACCATGCGGTCCATCTCCGAGAGGCCGGCGTCTTCGAGTTCCGTGACGATCATGTGGAACCCGTAGTCGATCACGGCTTTCCCGTCCGCGCGTTTTCGCCAGTCGTCCAGCGCATGACGCATCGTCTGACCGCGATACTGGATGGCGAAGTCGATGAGGCTCGTCGTCCCGCCGAACGCCGCGGCGATGGTGCCCGATTCGAAGTCGTCGGCGGACGTGGTACCGCCAAACGGCATGTTGAGGTGCGTGTGGACGTCGATTCCACCAGGAATGACGTACTGGCCCTTGGCGTCGATCGTCCGATCGGCGCTGAAGCGGTGCGCCGGCAGATTTCTGCCGATCGCCATGACGACACCGTTCTCGCAGTAAACATCCGCCGCGTAATCGTCCGTTGCGGTGACGACGCGCCCGTTGGCGATGAGCAGAGATGCCATTGCTGATGACTGGTTTGAGCGGCTGACTCAGAGCGTCGTAATGGCGCCGTAGGTTTCGGGACGCCGATCGCGGTAGAACTGCCAGGTGTCGCGGACCTGCTGAATGAGTTTCAGGTCGAGATCTGCGACGACCAGCTCGTCTCGATCGCGGCTGGCAATCGCCAGAATCTGTCCGCGCGGATCGCAGAAGTAGCTCTGACCGTAGAACTCACCGATATTCCACGGCGCTTCGTACCCGACACGATTGATCGCGCCGACGAAGTAGCCGTTGGCCACGGCATGGGCCGGCTGTTCGAGTTTCCAGAGATACTCGGATAGGCCCGCCACCGTCGCGGACGGATTCAACACGATCTCTGCGCCGTTCAGCCCAAGAATTCGGGCCCCTTCCGGGAAATGACGGTCGTAGCAGATATACACGCCGATGTTGCCCGCCGCGGTTTCAAAAACCGGATATCCAAGATTGCCCGGTCGGAAGTAGAACTTTTCCCAGAAGCCGGGAGCGACGTGAGGAATGTGATGCTTGCGGTACTTGCCTAGGTACTTGCCGTCCGCATCAATTACCGCAGCGGCGTTGTAGTAGATCCCGGTGATTTCTTCTTCGTAAATCGGGACGACCATCACCATGCCGTACTGCTTCGCCAAGTCCTGCATCAGGCGAACGGTCGGGCCTTCGGGAATGCGCTCGACCATTTGGTACCAACGCGACTGTTGCTCGGCGCAGAAGTAGGGGCCGTTGAAGAGTTCCTGCAGGCAGAGGAGCTTGACGCCGCGCCGGCCGGCCTCCTCGATGAGCGGCAGGTGTTTGTCGACCATCCGCCGTTTGATTTCATCGGCGCCGCCCTCGAGCGAGATGTCAGCCTTGACCTGTATCAATCCGCCGCGTACCACGCGGTTCATGGACCCTCCTCCCCCCCACCGTGCAAAAAACGCGCGGCGTGGACCCCGGGCTCGCTGTTGCGAAGGTCCGCAACGTTAGCCGCCGCGCCGATGAGTGTCAAGGCGCCAAGCCCCGAAACATGTCATAATTCGCGCCTCCCCACATCAGGGAGGCCTTATGGCCGATCTCTCAGTCACCTTCACCGGGCTGAAGTTTCGCAACCCGTTTCTGCTCTCTTCAGCACCGCCGACGGAATCCGACAGCAACATCATGCGTGCCTTCGACGCCGGATGGGGAGGTGTGGTCACCAAGACGATCGGTCTGCATCCGGTGATCAACGTCAAGGGGCCAAAAACAAAGTTCCTTCGCGCCGACTGCGAGTCATCTCGTCTGTCGATGCAGAAACGGTCGGGAACGGCGCTTCACTCGTCCTGGAACTGGGAACTGATCTCTGACAAGACCCTCGACTGGTGGATTCCGCGGATCGAACGCATCAAGGCGGCTCATCCCGATCGCGTGCTCATCGCATCGATCATGGCGGGTAGCGGCAGCGATCGTGAATTGTCCCGCTGGCAGACGCTCGCGGCCGCATGTCAGGAGGCTGGCGCGGACGCGTTCGAGTTGAATCTCTCCTGCCCGCACATGGACCGTCAGGACATGGGATCGAATATCGGGAAGGACCAGGATCTGATCTCGGTTGTCACGAAGGTGGTCAAGGACGTGGCCCGTGTGCCGGTGTGGTGCAAGCTCACGCCCTCCACCACCGACATCGTGGCCGAAGCGAGGGCGTCGTTCAACGGCGGGGCACATGCGATCGTCTCTTCCAACACGTTTCCCTCGCTGCCGCTGATCGATCCCGAGACACTCGAGTTCGAGATGAATGTGGACGGTTACGTGTCGAGCGGAGGCCTGGGCGGGCCCGCCATCCTGCCCTTGTCACTTGCGAAAATCGCGCAGCTCACGGCCGCCTTCCCCGAGGGCAGTTTCTCCGGCATCGGCGGCATTGCCGATTTCAGCCATGCGCTGAACTACTTTCTGCTCGGTTGCGGCACGGTCCAGGTCTGCACGGCCGCCATGCTCGATCACGCGATCGGCCCCAACGTCATCCGTGAACTGGTGGCAGGAATGTCGGAATTCCTCGAGCGACGCGGGTGGTCAACGCTCGAAGACTTTCGAGGCTTGCGACGGGACCGGGTGGTGGCACATTCGCAGATCAAACGGCCCGACGCGAAGGAATACTTCGGCGGTCACGAGACCGCCGAAGGCTATGCCGTTACTTGATCGTCCAAAGATAGATCGATCGGCCATTGACGTCTTCCGTCCGTTCGGGCGGCCACTCCGAACCCATGTCGAAGCTGTGTGACACGATTCGTGTGCCTGGTTTCATCTTCTTCAACGTCGGCATCAATTTCAGGTTCAGGCTCGGCAAGAGATAGAGCGTCACGACGGTGGCTTCGCTGATGTCCGTCTCGAAAAGGTCCTGGTTCAGGAACTTGACCTTATTGCCGACGCCGGCTTTTGCCAGATTCTCGTTTGCTTCCTGGATCCGCTGCGGATTGATGTCGATGCCTACCGCGCGTGCGCCGTACTTCTGCGCCGCCGTGATGGGAATCCGACCGTCGCCCGATCCCAAATCGTACACGACATCATTGGCAGTCACGTTGGCCATTGCCAGCATGGCGTCCACCACTTCCTGCGGAGTAGGAACGTAGATGACATCCGGGTCGCGCAGCTTGACGCCCGCCTGCTGCGCCGAAGCGGGAATGACCGCCTCCGCCATCACGAGTAGGCCCGCCAGCATCATGGCCCCTGATCGCATATATCGCACTCGCATCCGGGTCACTCCTTTTCTCATCGCTCCATTTCGCGAAGCATCCGTTATATCAAATGGGTTGACTAGCGACCAGCGACTAGCGACCAGCGACTGGCGACTAGCGACTGACGACTAGCGACTGACGAGCGAAGCTCCGACTAATACCCCATCTCCCGGCGGATTCCGCGGACGATGCGGTCCAGCTCGTCAACGAGCCGGCCACCACCGGCCTCCCGGTACGCTCGCACTAATCCTTCGTAATACGCCATGACGTCGTCAGGCGTTGCACTGAACCGGTCCCAGACAGCCTCTCCGATGTTCCGCAAATCTCGCAGGATGGCGTACGCGTTGTGGACCTTGTCTGCCGCGGATACACGCAAGCTCTGGGCCGGTAGCTTTTTTGCGTGATGAAGGTAGGCGCGTTTGCGTTCGGCCCAGGGGCGCTTGGGTTCCTCCCACGAGTCGGTGCAGTCTTCAACGATCTTCGCCACAGCCTCGCCGAATCGCTGGCGGATATCGGCGAGCCGCTCTCGTCCGCCGTGATCCTCGGCGGCATCGTGCAGCAGCGCAGCGATGGCTTCATCCTCGGTCCCGCCATCATCGATCACGATGGATGACACCCCCATCAAGTGGCCGATGTAGGGAGATGCGGTGCCTTTCCGTTGCTGTTCGGCGTGCACCTCATGTGCGTATCGAAACGCATCGTCCAACCTGCCGCTGAGCTTTGTCACCATGTCCACGACTCCCACGGCCCACTAGTGGCGTGTATGCGTCAAAGGTAAAGCGGGCCGCCCGTTGGTTGGCCCGCGGAAATTGCGGCCGCGACAACGGAGCGGTCGCTTTACCCGTCACTTATACAGCCCACTAGAATATGCGGCGTGAGCGATATCGCGGAAAAAGTCTATGCCGCGCTCGATGCGATGGGCATTTCCTACTCGGCGCACGAACATCCGCCTATCTTCACCGGCGAAGAAGCGGCAGAGCACTGGAAAAACGTGCCGGGCGTCGGCATCAAGAACCTGTTTCTGAGGAACAAGAAAGGGGATCGCCATTACCTCGTGATTCTCGACGTCGCAAAACAGGCCGATCTGCGACACCTCGTGAAGGTGATCGGGGACGATCGTTTCAGTTTCGGATCGCCGGAACGATTGATGAGTCATCTTGGCGTGACGCCAGGCTCCGTGTCGGTGTTCGGATTGCTGCACGAAGGCTCGAGGAACGTCCAGGTGATCGTGGACGACGACCTCCGATCTGCCGAGCGTCTCATTTTTCATCCCAACGATAATCGGGCGAGCGTGTCCATCAGCTTCCAGGATTTTGTACGCTTTCTCGAATCGCGTCCGAATCCGGTGCGCTGGATACGTCTGTAGATTAGGTGGTGCTTCTCGGGCGCATGTTCGCCGCGAGTATCCGCTTGCGCAATCGAATGCTCTTGGGCGTGACTTCGACGAGTTCATCGTCGTTGATGAATTCAATCGCCTGTTCCAATCCCAGCTGACGCGGTGGGATCAGCCGCACGGCTTCGTCCGCGGTGGAGGCGCGCATGTTCGTCTGCTTCTTCTCCTTCGTGACGTTGACGTCCAGATCGTTGGCGCGGGCGTTTTCCCCGATGATCATGCCTTCGTACACGTGCGATCCCGGCTCGATGAAGATTTCCCCGCGCTCCTGCAGATTCCAGATTGCATAGGCCGTGGCCATGCCGGCGCGGTCCGCGACGAGGGCGCCGGTCGCTCGCGAGGGTATCCCGCCGTGCCAGGGCTCCCAGCCGGCGAACAGGTGGTTCATGATACCGGTCCCCCTCGTATCTGTGAGGAACTGCGAACGGAAACCGATGAGACCGCGCGCCGGAATTCGGAACTCCATGCGGATGCGGCCGCTTCCGTGATTGACCATCTTGGTCATCGTCCCGCGCCGAATCCCGACCTGGGCAATGACCACGCCCTGAAACTCTTCCGCCACGTCGATGACGAGATCTTCCACCGGTTCAACGGTCCCGCCGTTCAACTGCTTTGTAACGATATCCGGCCGCGAGACCTGCAGTTCGTAGCCTTCCCGGCGCATCATTTCGATGAGGATCGAGAGTTGAAGCTCGCCGCGGCCCAGGACCTTCATCTGTTCGGGGGTATCCGTGGGCTCCACTTTGATTGACACGTTCCCGAGCAATTCGCGATCGAGCCGGTCTCGAATCTGCCGTGAAGTGACGAATTGTCCGTCGCGGCCCGACATCGGCGACGTATTGACGCCGAAAATCATCGACACGGTCGGCTCATCGACCGCGATCGGGGGCATCGCAATGGGGTGCTCGATACCCGCGATCGTTTCGCCTATCGTGATGTCCTCAATCCCTGCCAGGCAGACGATGTCGCCCGCGGCGGCCTCGTCGATATCCACGCGCTTGAGCCCTTCGAAGGCGAAGAGTTTCGTCACCTTCGTCTGTTGGATGCTGCCATCGAGCTTGCACACGGCAATTTGATCGCCGATGCGCACCTGACCGTTGAACACTCGCCCGATCGCGATTCGTCCCAGGTAGTCGCTCGAATCCAGGTTGGCAACCAGCATTTGCAGACCGCCCGCCGGGTTCCCCTTGGGTGGCGGCACATGATTGACGATCGCCTCAAATAACGGTCGAAGGTCCGTACCTTTGCCCGTCGCGGACGGACTTGCCGTCCCCGCCCTTGCACTCGTGTAGAGCACCGGAAAGTCGAGTTGCTCCTCGGCTGCGTCCAGATCGATGAACAGGTCATAGATCTCGTTCAGCACTTCCTGAATGCGTGCGTCCGGCCTGTCGATCTTGTTGATGACGACGATTGGGGTCAGACGCCGCTCGAGGGCTTTCCTCAGAACGAACCGCGTTTGCGGCAATGGACCTTCTGACGCATCAACGAGCAGCAGCACGCCATCCACCATCGCCAGCGTGCGCTCGACCTCGCCGCCGAAGTCCGCGTGGCCGGGGGTATCTACGATGTTGATGAGCGTGTCGCGATAGTGAACCGCGGTGTTCTTCGCGAGGATGGTGATCCCGCGCTCCCGCTCGAGATCGGTGTTGTCCATGGCCCGTTCGGCCACGCGTTCGTTGACGCGAAAGATGCCGCTCTGATGAAGCAGCGCGTCTACGAGCGTCGTTTTTCCGTGGTCTACGTGCGCGATGATGGCGACGTTACGTCGAAGGGGATTGGCTATCATGAAAGGGAGAAGGGAAAAGGGAGAAGGGATCCCT
>JBAROV010000178.1:0-2061 GCA_049642465.1 Vicinamibacterales bacterium | reverse complement strand
GACCACGAGTTCGTCTGAGCCGGCCACATCGGACAGGGACCGTCCCTCGAGCATGCGAATGCCGAGCACGTCGAAGTACGAAGACGAAACAGATCGCTGCGAAACCTTTCGTCGGGTCATCGCGTGGTCGCTGGGCTTCCTGATCGGGACCAGCGAAATCGATCGACTCAGAGGAGGGTGACTTGCGAAAGCGATCCGGGGGAGTCCAAGACCATCGATCTCTGCCCGCCATCGCACTGCCATCTCAACCAGGTGGGCGGGCGGCTCGGGCCGGCCGGACGACAGCCGGAACGACCTGAGATCCCCGACGAATCGGAACACCTGGACACCATCGACGAAGAATCCCGGCTCGCTGTCAGACGCGTGAACGATCGCTCGCGTCATCAACCCCGCGCCCGTGAGGACGGCAGTGCTTATGGCCAGCTGTGTCGCTATCAGGACCGCTCTCGCGCTGGCACTCGAGCGTTCCGTCCCGTGTTGTCGAGCGATGAACGAACTGACACTGATTCGACGAACGCGAAAGAGCGCCGATGACGCTGCCAGCACAGCCGCGATGAACGAAAGCACGAACGCGACGCTGAACACGGAAAGGTCGGGAGCGAAGTGTTCCACTCGCATCCTGTCGCCGAGCAGATGAGGCAGGAGCCGCGCTCCAAGCAGACCCAAAGCCCCGGCACCGAACGCCAGGATCAAAACCTCCGTGAACACCTGCCGACTGACGCGTCCCCGGCTCGCACCAAGAGCCCGCCGTACCGCCAACTCCCGCAGCCTGGCCGAAGTACGCGCGAGGATAAGACCGCCGACGTTGGCACACACGAGCAGCATCAAAAGTCCGAGCGCGGGAAAGAGCAGCAGGAATTGCCGGATGTCGCTGCGATTCCCCGGATCGTTGATGGGCCTCGTGTTTCTGACGATTAACTCCGCCGCCGGAAGGTTGTTGGCGCTTCGAAACTGACGACTGAGCGCTTGAAGTTCGACTGCCGCGCGTGGCGCATCGACGCCATCCGCCAGCCGCGCCACGATGTTAACTGGACGAGTCATGTCGGCGCGGTCCTGCGGTACCCACAGGTCAATCCGCAGACGATGGACATCCTCGAAGCCCGGCTCAACGACACCGACGATGGTGAGAGGCCCATTCGTAACGTAAACGGTGCGGCCCACGATGTTCGGGTCACTTTCAAACGCCGTCTCCCACAAGTGATGGCTGATGAGTCCAACCGCCGGCGCGCCTGCGCGCTCATCGTCTTCAGTCAGCATCCGGCCAAGCGTCACGCGGACTCTCAGCGCAGCGAGGTACGACGCCGTCACGGCACTCGACTGGACGTCCACCCGCGGCTCGTTTAATACCGCGCCGCCGCGCAGGTATGCCGCCACGTGACTGACGGTGGTCGCGTGGCCGCGCAGGTATTGAGCCTCGGCGACCGACGTCGAATTGAACTGGCCGTCCGGAGAAGGGAGGGCTTGCACCAGGATCAGCCGATCGGCTTCGTCGACCGGCCACGCACGAAGAAACGTGGAATTGATTGCGCTGAATACCACGGTCGATGTAGCCACGCCAATTGCCAGGACGAGAGTGGCGCCGGCACTGTAGGCGGGAAATCGCCGGAGTTGACGGGCGGCGTAGCGCACATCCTGCCACGTGCTTTCGAGCCAACGCGCTATCCAGACCGACCGCGCCTCTTCGCGCATGTAAGCGATGTTGCCGAGCGCCCGGACCGCGGTCGGGCGTGCATCAACGGGTGCGACACCCGAGGCTTCCAGCTCGGCCTGCTTCATCGCGCGATGGACTTCGATCTCCCGCGCGAGGTCGCGTTCGAAGTCCCGGTACTTGAGTCGGGCGCGCAGCCGGCGAAACAGCCTGAACATTGGTGTCTCTCCTACGCGGTTTCGAGCACCAGCCGGATGGCCGCCACGAGTTCCTCGAACTCCTGCTTTTCAGCAGCCAGGTGTTTGCGGCCGGCCTTCGTCAGCGTGTAGTAGCGCGCCTTGCGGTTGTTTTCCGACGGCCCCCACTCGGCGTCGACGTAGCCGTTGAGCAGCAGCCGCTGCAGTGCGGGATAC
>JBAROV010000169.1:0-27604 GCA_049642465.1 Vicinamibacterales bacterium | reverse complement strand
CCGATGACGAAGCCGTTTTCGGCAGTGAGTCCAGTCGCAGCAAGAAGTCGGTCAGGCGCTTCACCGCTTCCTCGGCCTGCGCCATGGCCGTCCAGGAAAACTTCAGCTGCTTGCGATAGTGCACCCCAAGGTAGAGGTATCGCAACGTGGAGGGCCGGAACCCGCGATCGACGATGTCCTGGAGATTGAAAACGTTGCCGAGAGACTTCGACATTTTCTCGGGACCGCGTTCCTCTTCGTCGATGAGCAGGTGTTCGACGTGCACCCAGAATCGCGCGAACGGCCGGCCCGTTGCGCCTTCGCTCTGCGCGATCTCGTTCTCGTGATGGGGGAAGATCAAATCCACTCCGCCTGCATGCAGATCGATCGGCGGTTCACCGAGCAACCTCAGGGCCATCGCGGAGCATTCGATGTGCCAGCCTGGACGTCCTGGGCCAACACCCGGGTCCCACGTGGGCTCACCGGGTTTGGTTGCCTTCCACAGGACGAAGTCGCGCGCGTTTTCCTTGTCGTACTTGTCCGAATCGATTCGGGCGCCGCTCTTGATGCCGGCATGATCCAGCCGCGCGAGCTTGCCGTACTCCGGAAAGGTCGCGATCCTGAAGTAGATCGAGCCGTCGCTCCTGTAGGTGTGGCCATTCTTTTCGAGTGCCTTGATCGTCTCTCCCATCGCGGCGATGTTCGGCTCGTCGGTCGCGCGCGGTGTGTCTTCCGGAGGTTCGAGACCGAGGCCAGCCGCATCTTTTCGAAACAGGTCGATGAATCGATTCGTGTACTCGCGCAGCGCCACCCCGGCCTTCTGCGCCTCCGCAATGGTGCGATCGTCTACGTCGGTAAAATTCATCACCTGATGGACGTGAAAGCCGTGCTGATATTTCAACGCTCGCCGCAGGACGTCGAGCGCCACGAACGTCCGAAAGTTTCCGATGTGTCCGCGCGCGTAGACCGTCAATCCACACGTGTACATCCGGACGGTGTTGTCGCGCGCAGGCGCAAACTCTTCTTCCTGACGCGTCAACGTGTTGAACAGGCGCATGGATCTGAGCGAGGTGCCAGAACTCGCCGGCGCGGTGTCGCGCACAGCTCAGGCCGGCAGCTGATACCTGGCTTCTGACGAACGGCCGTTGCAGCGAGCCTGAATCACCAGCTCGCGATTGATCTGCCGGAACTCGAACGTAATGTCTTCGCCGGCAGCGGCCACACGGGACGCCAGTTGTTCGAGGGTTTCGCCGATGGAACTGCCTTTGTCGCCGAGAAATTCTGCAACCTTCGCGGCCAGTTCGCCGGCCACCATGCCAAGGCGGCCTTCGGAGGGCACCGATAGCCGCATTTCGAGCCCTGGAGCGTCGGGCACTTTTGCACCAGATCCGGGCATGTCGGACAATTCTACAGTGAAATGCGGCTGAAGAGCCGCCGCGCACTGCGGCAATCGGCGTCGATCTGTGCGCGCAACGTGTCCACATCGGGAAAAGCGCGCTCGTCGCGGAGCCGCTGGACGAAGGCCAGGCGTAAGTCACGGTCGTACAGATCCCGGTCGTAATCGAGAATATGGATCTCGACGACGGGCGCGTGAACGTCCCCAAACGTCGGGCGCATGCCGATATTTGTCACCGAAGGGCGCAGGCTCCCGTCGACGGTGGCGAACGTTGCGTACACGCCTACCGGAGGGACCAGCTCATTTGCCGTTTTCAGGTTTGCGGTCGGCACACCGATTTCGCGTCCCCGGCCGGCGCCCCGAACCACGGTCCCGTCAATAAAGTAATGGTGGCCGAGCAGCGATCCGGCTTCGTCTACTCGCGCCTCGGCGATCAGTCGGCGGATGCGCGTGCTGCTGACCACGAAGTCCTTGTACCGTACGGGATCGATCTTTTCCGCACGGAACCCGTATCGCGCACCCAGGCTTCGCAGGACTGAGTAGTTCCCAGCCCGCTGATGGCCGAAGAGGAAATTCGCGCCGACCCACACTTCAACCACGTGCAGCCATTCGACGAGCACGGTCCGGACGAACACCTCAGGTTCCCAGCGTGAAACCTCGGGACTGAAACGAACCACCGCCACCCCCTGCATGCCCGACCGGCCGAGTGCCTCGATCTTCTGTTCTTTGGTCATCAGCAGCGGCGGCGCTTTATCAGGTCGCACGATTCGCGGCGGATGCGGATCGAAGGTCATCGCCGCCGGCGTTCCTGCTCGCTCGCCGGCGCGTCGCCGCACGCGATCGATGATCTTCATGTGGCCGCGATGGAGGCCATCGAAGTTGCCGAGCGCCAGTACCGGCTGGTGCCACTTCACGACCGGATCGTCCGGATAATGCGCGATGTTCACGTTAGCAGCGCACCTGCAGCCCGTCGTACGCCAGTTCGATATTGGCCGGCAGCATTGCGCACGTCGATGCGTGCGGAAGATCGTGACACATGTGGGTGAGATAGGTCCGCGCGGCACCGACGCGACGGGCGGCGTCAACTGCCTCGCTCAACGAGAAATGTGTCGGGTGCGGACGCTCTCGTAACGCATCCAGCACGAGCACATCGAGGTCGTCGAGCAGTGGCCAGGACGGCCCCGGAATCGCGCTGCAGTCGGTCAGATACGCGAAGCCTCCCAGACGTACGCCAAGAATCATGCGGTCACCGTGCATCACGGGCACGGGAATCACTTCCTGCCGCCCCAGACAGAACGGCCCGGCCACGGTAAACATCTCGAGCTGCGGCACGCCTCCCCCCTTCGGCGTGGCTGGATCGAACACGTAGCCGAATGTCCGGCGGATGTCGTCCACGGTTCGCGCGTCGGCGTAGCACGGCATCGGGCGCCGCATCAAGTGGTTGTATCGCCGCACGTCATCGAGGCCGAGGATGTGATCGGCGTGGCCGTGGGTGAAGACGATGGCATCCACGCGCGTGATCCCGTGCGTCAGCGCCTGAAATCTGAGGTCCGGTCCCGCGTCAACCAGAATCCCACTCCCATCGTCCGCTTCAATGAAGACCGAGGGGCGGGTGCGTCGATCGCGAGGATCGCTGGAACGGCAGGTGCTGCATTCGCAGCCGATCATCGGCACGCCGTGGGAAGTACCGGTGCCGAGAAAGGTGATCTGCAATTACGGTTCGATGATGCGGCGCTCGCCTTGCTGCGCCTGGACGAAGCGCATGCGCAGTTCGTACAAGAGGTCGTCCACGAGGCGGGCCTCGTTGTCGCTGAGATTGCCTTTGGTCTTCTCCTGCATGAGTGCGATGAGCTCGATCATCTGCGAGGCGGCTTCAAGATTGGGCTCCACGCGCTCGCCCGTAGCTGGATCGGCAATGTCGCCAAAATGCACGGCCGCGGTGGTCGCCAACGACAGAATGAAGCCTGTAAACGTGACGCCCTGCGCCTCCTGATTCTCCACGACGGAATGCTAGCATAGTCGCCGTGATGCACGATGACGAGGAACTGACACGGCCGCGCGGCGAATCTTCAGCAGGAAGCGAATTCCAGCGATTGGTCGACATCATGCAACGTCTTCGCGCTGCCAACGGCTGCCCGTGGGATCGCGAGCAAAGCATTCATTCGCTGCGCGGATTCGTGCTCGAGGAGACATACGAGGTACTCGACGCGATCGATCGCGACGATCACGACGCACTGCGCGGCGAGATCGGCGATCTACTGTTCGAGGGTGTTTTTCTCGCGCGCATTGAAGAAGACGAAGGGCGCTTCACCGTGTCCGATTCGCTGCGAGCGATTTCCGAGAAGCTGATTCGACGCCATCCTCACGTGTTCGGCCGTGACGAGACGGGAGGAGCCGCGAAGATCGATACCGCCGGCAAGGTCGTCGAACAGTGGGAGGAGATCAAAGCACGCGAGCAGAAGGCGGCTGGAGTGAAGCGGTCTTTACTCAAAGGCGTGCCGAAATCCATGCCGTCGCTGCTGCGCGCTCATGAGATCGGCACGCGCGTGGCCGCTGTGGGTTTCGACTGGCCAACTTCACGCGAAGTGATCGACAAGATCGAGGAAGAAGTCGCGGAACTTCGCGATACGCTCGAAGCGGCAGAAGGACGCGAAAGACTCGAAGAGGAGATGGGGGATCTGCTCTTTGCGATCGCGAATCTGTCGAGGAAACTCGGGATCGAGCCGGAGTCCGCGCTGCGGAAAGCGAATGAGAAGTTCAGCGAGAGGTTTGAGGCGGTCGAGCGGGAGTTCGATGCCCAGGGGCGATCGATGAGGGAGGCTACGCTGGAGGAAATGGAAGAAGTATGGCGCACTGTGAAGACGCGCTGAGCGGCTGCACGAAACGACGGATTGTTCCTTCGAAACTCACGACGACACGACGACACGACGGACACGACGCCATTTTTTAGGCCCCATCAATTCACGAGTCGTTGGAATCCGTGCTTCAACAACTGCACATTGAAGTTGATGAGCAAACCCACTCGGAGATCCATCGTCTGTAAATACGAGATCACTTGCCGACGATGGATTGGGCGGAGCTTGGGCACTGCTTTCAGCTCGACCAACACGATTTCTTCCACAATCAAATCGATGGTTTGCCCCGGAATCTGCCATTCCTTGTAGCGGGCCAGGATCTTCTTTTCCGATTCGAATTTCAGCTTCCGTGACTCGAGTTCAAGCAGGTATGCACGCTTATAGATAATTTCCTTGAAGCCCGGCCCCAGCGCCCGGTGCACACTGAAAGCACTCTCCATGGCGGCATCGACAATCTCCTCTTGCTTTGGCGTAAGTGGCGAAGTTACTTTCAGCATTCTTCCCCCTTTTTTTGCCGTCGTGTCCGTCGTGTCGTCGTGTCGTCGTGCCCGCGTCAGCAGCAGACCGTTGCTCGTGCGATGACAGCACACCGTGTCGTCGTGTCGTCGTGCCCGGCGTCAGCAGCAGAGCGTTGCTCGTGCGATGCGGCAGCACACCGTATCGTCGTGTCGCCTGCTTAGCGTCAGCAGACTCTGGGGCGTCTCGTTTCTCAGCGGGGAGCGAGCGTCCTCCGCAGCACCAGCGCTCGTCCGGTCCATCCACGCATGTGCACGGTCCTTCCATCTGTCTCCACCAGCACGGCCCCGTCGTGGTCAGTTCGAAAGATCGCTGAACCCATCTCCCGAAACCTCTCGACCACCGCTGGATGAGGGTGCCCGAACCGGTTGTTGCGTCCGGCACTGAAGACCACAGCCGCAGGATTGAGCGCCCTCAGAAATTCTGGTGTGCTGGACGAGGCGCTGCCGTGGTGCCCGGCTTTGAGGATGGCGAGGCGTCCGGCTTCGAGGCGCGAGAGGATCGCCCGTTCGCCTTCCCTGCCAATGTCGCCAGCGAGCACGATCGAGACTTCGCCCAAACGCACTTCCAGGACCACCGAGTCTTCATTTCGAATGCGCTGCCGCTCCCAGTCCGGAGCGGGGGGATGCAGCACCCGCACTTCGACCTCCCCGAACTGCTCCTGGTCTCCCGCTTGGACGGTCCGCCAGGTGGCTCCGCGCTCCCCCGCCATTCGGCGCAGCGCCTGAAGCCCGAGATGAGGCGGCACAGGAACTCCTTCCCAAATGCTTGGCACCGTCATCGCACTGAGAACTGCGGGTGCGCCCAGAATGTGATCCGGATCGCCGTGCGTGAGCACGAGGGTCGTGAGCCGCGACACGTTCAACCCCCGCAGCGCCCGGACGACGATGCGGTCGCCAACATCGAATCCGGGCGTGACATCGTCCTCTGTTGGACCGTAAGCTGGAATGCCACCGGCATCCACGAGCAGCGCGTGCCCACCGGGCATCGAGACCAGTGTCGCGTCTCCTTGCCCAACATCGAGCACGACCACGCGAAGTGGAAATCGCGAATCGGAGACCGCATCGCGCGAGAGTGCGGATGGACCTGCCAACATGAGGGCGGTTGCGGCGGCGACGATCGCAGCAGCATACGCGCGCAAGCGTGAGACGAGCAGGCATCCCACCGCGACGTAATACACGGCGACCAACAACACTGCAGGCGAACTGACCATCGTGGACAACCAGGGAGCCAGTTCGACCAGTCGCGCCGACTCGACAAGCCCTGTCGCCGCCAGGTGCGTGACTTGGACAGACCAACGATGAACCGCCGCACCCGGAAGCGGACCAGCCAGCACAACGGCGCCTGCGATCTGGACGAGGGACATGAGCGGAATTGCCACGAGATTCAGGAAAAGTCCGGCAAAGGTGATGCGGCCGAATACGGCGGCCGAGACTGGAACAAGGATTAATTCGGCGCAGACCGTTGCAGCGACGATGGCCTGGCACGCCCGAAGCAGCGCTCGAAGCGCCCGAACGATTGCGGGAGAGCGATCCCGTCGAGGTGCGCTCAAGATCCGCGGCGTGCCAACGAGAATGCCGAGCGTGGCACCAAAAGACAGGATGAAACCGGGATCGAGAATCGACACCGGAGCACGCGCGACAGCGAGCAGCGCAGCCACGGCCAATGCATTCAGCGGCGGACCGCGGTGATCGATGCCGCGCGCGACAAGAAAGATGACTGCGGCTGACACCGCCCTCTCAACCGACGGAGCGGGTCCGGTGACTTGCGCGTAAAACAGCAGGGCGCCGATCGTCAGTGCGGCGGCGAGTCGAGGCGGCACGAGCAGAAGGCGCGCAACGCACAAGAGCAATGCCGTGACAATCGCGATGTTCCCTCCCGAAATCGCGATGACGTGGTACGTGCCCGCCTGCTGGAGACGTTTCTCGTCGTCCGGCGGCAGGCGGTTCCGATCCCCAATAAGAATCGCGGTCGCAATGGCCGCCGAACGCTCGCTGACCGGGCCGATCGATTCCGTGAAACGACGCCGGGCCCATGCGCGTACGGCTGCGGACCCCTCCTGCAATCGCGATCCTTTGCTCACCGTTTCAACGAGGGCCGCGCTCTTGACGCTCCCCACCAGGCAGAACCCTCGTCTCGCGAGCGCGGCGCGATCGTCTGGTACGCCCGGATCCTGATAAACGGCAGGTTCGCGGAGAATGGCCGGAACTCTTACGCGCCTGCCACGCCGCCAGCCCGCCGCGGCTGAGGGAGCCAGGGAGCCCGTGACCGACAGCCGTACGCCTCCCGCCACGCGTTTGCCCTCGACCCGGTCCACATCGAGCGCCAGTGACACGCCGAAGCTCGTTTTTGCTGCATCCTCGCAGAGCGTGCCTTCGACGACGACCGGCTCAGAAGTTGGATGATGCGAGAACCAGAGGAGAAGCGGGGACGCGTACGCGCGCTCGGCGGCGATGGCTCCGAGCGTCAGCCCAGAGCAGAGAAAGCCGCAGATGATGGCGACGCACGTGGGCAGGGCGTCTCGCCCGGCTGCGCAAACCGTCGCAGCCAGCAGAGCAAGACTCGCCGCGCCCACACCCGCAGTGGCGAGCTTCGGCGGGAGGACTGGCGATGCCAGGAGCGAGATGGCACACCCAAGCAGCAGAGGAACCGCCGCCAGAACCGCCGGCGCACGCATGCCGGCCGATGTGCAAGAAGAGCGGCTGCAGAATCAGGAGCGAAAAATGCGCGGAGATGCCAATCCTGGCAGAATCTGCGACGAAACCCCGGTCGCCACAGTGCAGGAATTGACCCGCACCTTCTTCACGCGCGACCGGTTGCGGTCTCTGCGTGGTACTCCTGCAGCGCCCGGACGGTCAGCGTCTCGTTCTTGATGGCCTTGATTGCGTTGACGGTCGCCGCCGCGCCCGTCAGCGTGGTGATGCACGGCACGCTGTGCATCATCGCAATTCGTCTCACCGTTCGATCGTCAAAGAAGGACTCCCTGCCGAACGGCGTGTTGATGACCAGCTGGACCCGTTGATTGAGAATCTCGTCCCCGACGTGTGGCCGTCCTTCGTTGATTTTGTAGACGATCGCGGCCTCGATCCCGTGGGCACGCAGAAAGTTCGCCGTCCCCCGCGTAGCCACGAGTCGAAATCCGAGATCTCGAAGCGCCCGCGCGATCTGGACCACGGCAGGTTTGTCGTGGTTGTTGACGCTGATGAAGGCCGTCCCTTCCGACGGGAGTCTGAGACCCGCCGCGAGCTGCGCCTTCGCGAACGCGCTGCCGAACGTCGCCCCGCCTCCCATGACTTCTCCCGTGGACTTCATCTCGGGTCCGAGGATGGTGTCCACGCCAGGAAAGCGAACGAACGGAAACACGGGCGTCTTGACGAAATAGCCGGCAACTTCCAGATCTTCGGTCAGCCCGAGCTGCGCCAGCGTTTTGCCAACCATCACGCGCGCGGCGATCTTGGCGAGCGGCACGCCAGTCGCCTTCGACAGGTACGGCACCGTGCGGGATGCGCGGGGGTTGACTTCGAGGACGTACACAACATCGTCCTTGATCGCGAACTGGGCATTCATCAAGCCGACCACTTTCAGGGCTTTCGCCACGCGACGCGTGTAGTCGCGGATCTGCTCGACGTGGCGTTCCGGCACGAGATACGGCGGAACGACGCAAGAGCTGTCGCCCGAATGGATGCCGGCCTCCTCGATGTGCTCCATGATGCCGCCGATGACCACCGCGCCGGTCGTGTCGGCAAGCGCATCGACATCGAGCTCGAACGCGTCCTCGAGAAACTTGTCGATCAGAATGGGATGGCCTGGAGATGCCGCCACCGCGTGCGTCATGTACCGGTCCAGCGCCCCCATGTCGTAGACGATGGCCATCGCGCGTCCGCCGAGCACATACGACGGTCGAACAACGAGCGGGAAACCAATCGAGGCGGCCACCTGACGGGCATCTTCCGGCGTCATCGCGGTGCCGCTCGGCGCCTGAGGAATGCCCAGTTCCCACAACAGCTTGGCGAAGCGCTCTCGATCTTCCGCGAGGTCAATCGAGTCGGGAGAGGTGCCGAGAATCTTGATGCCTGCGTCCTGGAGCGGCAGCGCAAGCTTGAGCGGCGTCTGTCCTCCATATTGCACGACGCATGAGACGTCCGCGCCAGCGTCACGTTCGCGCGCGATGATCTCCGAGACGTCCTCGAAGGTGAGCGGTTCGAAGTACAAACGATCGACGGTGTCGTAGTCGGTTGAAACCGTTTCCGGATTGCAGTTGACCATTACCGTCTCGAAGCCCTCTTCTCGCAACGCAAACGCCGCGTGACAGCAGCAGTAGTCGAACTCGATGCCCTGTCCAATCCGGTTTGGACCGCTGCCGAGGATGACAACCTTGGGTTTCGGTGTCGGCTCCGCCTCGCACTCCTTTTCGTAGGTGGCATACAGATACGGCGTGAACGACTCGAATTCGGCCGCGCACGTATCGATGCGCTTGAATACCGGCTTGAGCCCGTGTTCGAGGCGTGTATTTCTGACGGCGCTCTCGTCAGCGGCGAAGACCGTGGAAAGTTCCCTGTCGCTGATGCCGGCTCGTTTGAGCGTTCGCAGCATGTCGGGCGATGCGCCACGTAGACCGCCAAGGGCAGCCGAACGCATCAACTCGACGATCTGCGAGAACTGCGTCAAGAACCAGGGGTCGATGCGCGTCAATTGATGCAGGTCTTCCACGCTCCATCCGCGCTCGAGCGCGCGAAACACCGCCCACATGCGCCTGTCGCTGGGCACGCTCAGTTCGCGCTGCAGCGCTCCCGCTTCCTCTTCAACCGTCAGTCCGCCTTCGGCGATTCTGCCGGACTGTCCGAACAGGAGGCCGCTCGATCCGAGCTCGAGCGAACGGAAAGCCTTCATGAACGCTTCCTTGAACGTCCGCCCGATCGCCATCACCTCCCCCACCGACTTCATCTGCGTCGTCAGGGTCCGATCCGCCCGCGGGAACTTCTCGAACGCCCATCGCGGCACCTTCACGACCACGTAATCGATCGTGGGTTCGAAGGACGCCGGCGTCAACCGGGTGATGTCGTTGGGAATCTCGTCAAGGTGATAACCGAGCGCAAGCTTTGCCGCGATCTTGGCGATGGGGAATCCCGTCGCCTTGGACGCGAGCGCAGACGACCGCGATACGCGCGGGTTCATTTCGATGACGATGATGCGGCCGTTTTCGGGGTTGATCGCGAATTGGATGTTCGATCCGCCGGTTTCAACACCCACGCGACGGATGATTCGGCGCGCCAGGTCGCGCATGCGCTGGTACTCTTTGTCGGTGAGCGTCAGCGCCGGAGCCACGGTAATGCTGTCACCAGTGTGCACGCCCATCGGGTCGACGTTCTCGATCGAGCAAATCACGACGAAGTTGTCGGCGCAGTCGCGCATGACCTCGAGCTCGAACTCCTTCCAGCCGATTACCGACTCTTCGAGCAGCACTTCGTGGACCGGACTCAGGTCGATTCCCCGTCCGGCAATCTCGCGGAACTCTTCGATGTTGTAGGCGATGCCACCGCCGACGCCGCCGAGGGTAAATGACGGCCGGATGATGATCGGGAATCCGATCTCGTCGACTGCGTTCAACGCTTCGTCCATCGAACGCACATAGCGGCTGTTCGGGACGTCCGCACCGATCGACTTCATCGCGTCGCGGAACTGGAGCCGATCCTCGGCGACCATGATCGCGTCGACCGATGCGCCGATGAGTTCGACGCCGTACCTGGCCAGCGTGCCGTTCTCGGCCAGCGCGACGGCAAGATTCAGCGCCGTCTGCCCGCCGACGGTCGGCAGGACCGCATCCGGCCGTTCGCGCTCGATGATGGCCGCGAGCACCTCCGGAGTCAGCGGCTCGACGTAGGTCCGGTCGGCGATCTCCGGGTCGGTCATGATCGTGGCCGGATTGCTGTTGACCAGCACCACCTCGAGACCCTCGGCGCGCAGCGCCTTGCATGCCTGGGTCCCCGAGTAGTCGAATTCGCAGGCCTGTCCGATCACGATCGGCCCTGAGCCGATCACGAGGACGCGCTTGATGTCAGTGCGTTTGGGCATCAGAGATTAGGTACTGGCAAGCATCACAGACTCACTTCGTGGCGGCAGCCGCCGAAAGAGAAAAACGAGAGAAAGGGAGAAAGGGAGAAAGGGAGAACCGGACAACGGCCCGACGGCCGCGAAAATGCGCTGCGATGCTGACGAGCCGTTGGGACGCCGGTACCCAGAACTTCTCCCCTTCTCCCTTCTCCCATTTTTCTCTTGGGAGCGAACGTCGCCCGTATTTCACTCAGCGAACATCGCTCGAATTCGATCGCAGTCGGCGGCCTATGCCCGCCGTTCCATTTCGTCGATGAACTCCTGGAACAGGTAATCCGCGTCGTGCGGACCGGGCGACGCCTCGGGGTGATACTGCACGCAGAAGACCGGTTTCTCCTCGTGTCGCAGTCCCTCGACAGTCCCGTCATAGAGATTGACGTGCGTCACTTGCACGTCTCGCGGCAGCGACCCGGGATCGACGGCAAAGCCGTGGTTCTGCGAGGTAATTTCAACCTTGCCCGTTGCGAGGTGCTTCACCGGGTGATTGGCGCCGCGGTGGCCGAACTTCAGTTTGTAGGTTTGCCCGCCCATCGCGAGCGACAGAATCTGATGACCGAGGCAAATGCCAAAGACCGGCACGTCCGCACGCACCAGTTCGCGTGCGTTGTGGATGGCGTAGGTCAGCGCCGCCGGATCGCCCGGACCGTTGCTGAGAAAGACACCATCGGGGTTGTAGGCGAGCAGATCGGAGGCAGGCGCCGTTGCGGGAAACACGCGAACGTCGCATCCGTACGCCGTAAACCGGCGCAGGATGTTCCACTTCATGCCGAAATCGTACGCGGCGATGCGGAACCGTCGCCGCGCCGGGCGCTGCGGCTCCTGAGTGAATTCGTCGCTCGGCAGTGGCGCCCAGTCGAATGGACGCTCACACGTTACCCCCAGTACGAGATCGGATCCTTCCATCGGGGCAAGCCCGCGCGCACGTTCGATGACCTCGCGCGGATCGACATCGCCTGTCGCAATGATCCCGCGCATTACGCCCGCCGACCGCAGCACTCGCGTGAGCGCCCGCGTGTCGATGTCTGAGATGGCCACGATGCCGTGGGCAACCAGGTAATCGCGCAGCGTGCCGTCGGCGCGCCAGTTGCTCGCCATGGGTGACTCGTCGCGGACGATGAAGCCGGCCACTTTCGGCACGCGCGACTCGTGATCTTCCGATGTCACGCCGTAATTGCCGATCTCCGGCGTCGTCATCGTGACGATCTGGCCGGCGTAGGAGGGATCGGTGAGCACTTCCTGGTAGCCGGTCATGCTGGTGTTGAAGACGACTTCCCCACCAGTCTCTCCGGCAGCACCCGCAGCTTCCCCTTCGTACCAGATGCCGTTTTCCAGCGCGAGCGTCGCCTTCATCGAATGCGATCCAGCGATCCCGTCACGCGAACCTCCTGACCGGATGCGACGCGGGTCGTGGTTGACCAGTGGCGGTGGTCCGCCAGTTCAAGTCGAACCACGTGCGAGCCAATGCGGACGTCGGGAACAGTCACCGGCGTCACCCCGACGCTGCGTCCATCCAGAAATACCCGCGCTCCGCGGGGACGTGAATCGACATAGATCGATCCGCTGTAACTCTGGGGTGCTCGCGGCTGCGTTGACGCTTGAGGGGGAGTTGGCCGTGTCGGACGAGCGGTTTCTCGAGCCGCCTGGCGCTGCAGACGCGTTGATACCATTCGCGACGGCTCACTGGCAGAGAGCGACACGTCTTCCCGCGACACTACGTACCCGGGCTGAACGATGCGGACGACATATTTGCCGAAGGGCAACTGGTCGAGCGTGAGCGGAGTGCGTCCGCGCCACTGCCCGTTCACCGTGACGCCAGCGCGGGTCGGGTTCGACTGCACAACAAGTCGTCCTGTCGAGGCGACCGCCGGCGCGGCCGAGGTGGTTGACGACGAGGCCGGCGCATCGGCGGGAACTGGCGGCGGAGCTGCAGACGTTCGACCCGCGACTGCGGAGGGTGGTGGCGTGGTGACAGTCTGTTCACTATACGCTTTCCCCACGGGACCAGTTGTCGGTGCCGTTTGCGGCTGGTCCTGAGACGCGACTGCTGATTCGGCTGGAGGCTCCTCAGGCTCCCGAGACCCGACGCCGTAACCGACCGCAAACCCGACGAGCAGGCCGAGCGACAACATGGCGGCCAGTGGCAACATCCTCGAGCTCTGCGCAGGGATGACTGCAGGCGCTGGGCGGTAGTCCTCTCCGGCTTCTTCCTCTTCGAGGAGACGCCCGCTGACAGGAGGCCGCGAGGACTGGAAATCCTCTCGGTACCGTGCAGCGGAATCGTCGGCCGCTACGGCAGCCGCGTCGATCAACAGTTGATCGGCTTCTGCTTCGGGCTCCACGTGTTCGTCCGATTCCGGAAAAAGCGTCGCGGGCTCAGCCTCAGCCCGTTCACGTTCCCGCAGCACCCACTGATGATGCGCCTCGTCTTCGTCACGTTCATGGGAGATGTCGTCCCCGACATCGGCGGCCACCGTGGCTGCAATAGGCACCGCGGCTGGAATGACAGGTGCGAGGACCGGTGTTGGCATCGCGACCGCTTCACCGCGTGCCGCCCCTTCGAGGGCCGCGGCAAATTCAAGGGCTGACGCGTAACGGCGAGCGGGAACGGCATCCATCGCACGCGCGAGGACGGCAAAGACCTTGTCGGCGTGCGCCTGAATCGGCGCTCCTGTCAGCAGACCAATTTCAGCGCCAAGCCCGGATGGCCGTCGCGCCGTCAGCAACTCGTACGCCACGACGGCGAGCGAGAAGACATCGGCGGCCGCGCCCCATTCGCGTCCGTCGATCCGCTCAGGCGCGCTGTAAGGCCGCCTCACCGGCGCTCGCAGTCCGACGCGTTCGAGTGCGTCGACCACGCCGAATCCACTCGCTCTGGCTTCTTCAGGAGTGACGAATATGTCACGCGGATGCAAGGCGCCGTGGCCAACGCCCGCGGCGCGCGCGAAGTCAATCGCGCCTGCGAGTTGCGTGATGAACGGCAGCACCTTGTCAGGTGTGGCGGGCGCATAGTGGCGCATGGCGACGTCGAGGGACTCCGCGGCGACGTATTCTTCTGCGCGGTAGGCGAGGGTTCCTTCGACGCCCGCCGCAATCGGCTCGACGATCGACGGGTGAAACAATCCGGCGTCCGCGGCACGCGACATCTCATCAGCCAGCGCCTTCGCCTGCTCAGGCGTAATGTCGAGCCGAAAGGCTTTTACCGCGACGAGGCGGTCGCGCGTCGGCTCATACGTCCGGAAAACCGGACCGAGAGCGCCAACACCGATTTGATGCAGCACCCGGAAAGGGCCGAAGGCGGGAGGTGGGGTGAAGGTAGACGGATCGTCTCTGGTCAATGGATCGAAACAATTTAGCACAGTTGTGCACGCCTCCAACCCCATCTGGATCCCCTATCCGACCGATCGCGTCCAATCGCCGGTAGTCACCTTGACATGTTTTGGAAGGCTATAAGAGAGTACGAATAGTGCCTGCAGAGCCAACGGCCGTGGACCGTCAGCGCGGCCGGGGCCCGATGAGCCGGCTCAGCATCGACCTCCGACAAGTACCCTGGGTCCGTCCCCTCGCCGGCGACTACGCTTTCAACTTCAACCACGTAGCGCCGCTCTACGCAGGCGATCCTGCATCGCCGGACGCATGGCGCGATGCGATTCAACGCGTGCAACAGCACGCGAGTTCCCGCCAGGACATCGCACCCATCGTCGAAGCGCAGCAAACGCGCCGCGGCGCACCTCCCGCCGCGCTTACCGCGACGCGCACGCTTTCGGAGCCGAACGCCGTTGCCATCGTCACCGGCCAGCAGGCAGGCGCGTTCGGCGGGCCACTGTTCACGCTGCTCAAGGCCATCACCGCGCTCCAACTCGCACGCCGCACGGCTGACACGCATAACACCCCGACGGTCGCCGTCTTCTGGGTCGATGCTGAGGATCATGACTGGGACGAAGTCGCGACGTGCACGGTTCTCGACGCGAATTTCCAGGCACGAACGATCACCATGCCTGCTCTCGAAGGCGCTGGCCATCTGCCGATAGCGGATCTCGTGCTCGATGGCCGGGTTGAGGCCACGCTCAACGAGCTGGCGTCCGCGCTCGCGCCAACAGATTTCACCGAGTGGGCGTTATCGGGACTTCGTGCCGCGTATCGTCCGGGCGTCAAGATGGCGGATGCCTTTGCGCGCTGGCTCGACGCGCTGCTCGGGCCGTATGGGCTCATCGTCTTTGACTCTGCGGACCCCGCGGCCAAGCCGCTCGTCGCGGACGTGTTCAGGCGCGAGCTATCGTCGCCCGGACGCACATCGGCTCTTGCCGCTACAGCTGGCGAGGCGCTCGCTGCGCGAGGACACGCGCCGCAAGTTGTGCCGCAGCCGGAGAGCGCGGCGCTATTCCATCTGGATGGTGGACGGCGGCCAATCCGCCACCATGACGACACGTTCCTCGTGGGCGACGAGTCCTTCACCGGTGAGGCTCTCGCGAAAGAGGTGACGGAGAGGCCCGAACATTTCAGCCCGAGTGTCCTGCTCAGGCCGATCGTGCAGGACACGCTCTTCCCCACCGTTGCGTATGTCGCCGGCCCCAGCGAACTCGCGTATCTCGGACAACTGGGAGGGGTGTACAAACACTTCGGCGTTCCGATGCCGCTGATGTATCCGCGAGCGACGGCAACGCTCGTTGATTCAGCCACGGCACGTTTTCTCTCAAAACACGATCTCCCGCTGCGGCTGCTCCAGGCGCAGGATGAGTCGGCGCTCAATCGCCTGCTCGAGTCGCAGTTGCCGAAGTCGCTCGAACAGGCAGTCAAGGATGCCGAGCAAACGCTCGAACGCAGTATGCAGCGCGTGATCGGGGAAATGCCTGCGCTCGACCCGACGCTCGTCGGGGCGGCACGAACGGTGTTGGGCAAGATGCAGCACGAACTGCGCACGCTGCACTCGAAGATGATTCACGCGGCAAAGAAGCGCGACGAGACGCTGCGGCGGCAGTTCACGCGGGCGCAGGCGCAGGCCTTCCCGCTCGGTCAGCCTCAGGAGCGGACGCTGGGAGCGGGGTTTTTTCTGAATCGTTACGGGCCGGCGCTCGTCGATCGGCTGTTGGAAGAGCTGCCGCTCGAGTTGGGACATCACTGGGTGTTGACGATCTGACGGTCTCTGGTCTCTGGTCTTTGGTCTTTGGTCTCCGGTCTTCGGTTTCTGATCGATGCGTTTTGCGCCTGAATTCGTCAGCTGTGTACTCAACGAGAACTTCGAGGACGCCAAAGCGTTCTTTCTCGCTCCGCTCATGGCCGTCCACTACGCACATTTAGCGATGCTCGTTGAACGAGACATTGTGGGACGGAGTGAGGGGCGTGCATTGGCGAAAGCGCTCGACAGCGTTTCTCTACCGGACGTTCGTCAAGTTCAATTCGACGGCACCTATGAGGACCTGTTCTTCTACGTTGAACGGCTAATCGCTGAGTCCGCTGGCGAAGACATTGCTGGAAGGCTTCACACGGCACGCTCGCGCAACGACATCGATATGACGATGTATCGGATGCGTCAGCGGGAAATGATTCTGGCGCTGATCGCCGGATCGCAGCGGCTGAGGCAGGTGCTCCTCAACGTGGCCGACCGCCATCGCGCCACGGTGTTTGCGGCCCATACACATACGCAGCCGGCGCAGCCGACAACAGTCGCCCACTATCTCATGGGGGCGGTTGAGCAACTCGAACGTGACGGAGTGCGTCTCGCTGCGGCGTTTGCCACAACCAACCTGTGCCCGCTCGGGTCCTGCGCCATCACGGGAACTGGTTTTCCGATCGATCGGACGAGAACGAGCGCGCTCCTCGGGTTCGCGGGGCCGACGGAGAACACGTACGGCAGCATCGGCACGGTCGATTACCTGCTGGAGAGTATCTCAGCCGCGTCCGTGATGCTGGTCGGGCTCGGACGCATCTTGCAGGACTTGTTGCTGTGGTGTACCGCGGAGTTTGGGTACCTCCGGCTGTCCGATGCGTTCGTCCAGTGCAGCAGCGTCATGCCGCAGAAGCGCAATCCGGTCGCGCTCGAGCACGCGCGTGCCATTGCCAGCAAAGCCGTCGGGCAGGCGCAGGCAATCGTGGTGGCCGTCCACAACACTCCATTCGGTGACATCGTGGATACCGAGGACGACCTGCAACCGCTCGTCGTCACCATGTTCACAGACTCGGCACGCGCCGTTCGCCTCGCGGCCGCGGCGCTCGAAACAGCCCAGTTCGACACCGCGCGGATGGCACAGCGCGCGGGCGAGTGCTGGATCACGATTACCGAGCTCGCAGATACGCTGACCCGCCACAACAACCTGCCATTCAAAACGAGTCACGCCATCGCGTCACGTCTGGTGACCGAGGCGGCGAATAAGCCGTGGGAGTTGTGGCCCGCCCTTCTGGCGCGCATCTCCGCGGAGACCCACGGCACCGCGATTCACTACTCGTCGGATCAATTGGCGCAGATTCTCAGTCCTGCACATTTCGTCGAGGTGCGAACGACCCGAGGAGGACCAAATCCGGACGTGGTCGCGCAGGCGATCCAGGTCTCGCGCGAACGTCTCGCCAACGATCAGGGGTGGTTCGAGGAGCGAATGGCCAGCCTGAAGCGCGCGGAAGATGACTTGAAGAGCGCAATCGCGTGTCTCGCCTCTTATTAACAACAAAGACAAGAGACCAAAGACCAAAGACCAGAGACCAAAGACCGGAGACCGGAGACCCGCCCCCGACCCTGCACATTTCCGCACGAACAGCCGAAAACTGGGGAGTACAATGCGCCCCATCCCGGCGCAACCCAAATAGCTGACGCGAAGACGGATCTCCCTTCTTTCGCGTCTAAAGGTAAACACTTGCCCGCCGTCGCCTTGGCGAAGGCGGCCTGCCATCCACCCTGGGTCCTATGACGACGACTGCCAAGCCAGAGACGCCTGCAAAGACTTCAAGATGGCAATTCCTCAAAGGTCGTAGCTGGAAGTTCTACGTGGCGGTCGGGGGCGGCGTGCCCCTCATTCTGATCGGCGCGGTCATGGGCTACTACTACGCGGTGTTTGCCCGCATGATCGACGCTCGTCTCCAGGGTCAGATGCAGCGAGCCGACCCGCGGGTGTTTGCCCGGCCCTTCGAGCTGCAACGGGGACAGTCGGTGAGCCCTCGTCAACTCATCGACCGACTGAACGACCTGGGCTATTCGCACCGGGAACGCAGCGAAGAGCCCGGTCAGTTTACCGTCGGCCGCAACACGCTGGTGTTGATCCCTCGCGACGGTGAGCGAAAAGGACAGGTGGTCCGCGTGGTCTTCGGCGCACGCGGAAAATCGGGAGAGCCTCAGAGCATTGATCGACTCGAACTGCCGCCGGCGAAGAAGACCGTCGACAGAGTTCGACTCGATGCGCCGCTCATCACCGCGCTCATCACCACGTCACGGTCGAAACGGCGTGACGTTCCCCTGCAAGTCATCCCGACGAGGATGGTCCAGGCCGTACTGGCGATTGAAGACCGGCGCTACTACGACCATCACGGCATTGACCCGTTTGGGATTGCCCGCGCGATCTTTCGGAACATTTTCGGAGAACACGAATATCTGGTGGGTGGCAGCACCATCACGCAGCAGCTCGTCAAGAACACGTTCCTGACGCCGGAAAAGACGCCGCAGCGGAAGATGACCGAATGGTTCATGTCGATCGCGCTCGAGCGGCGTCTTTCGAAGGATCAGATCCTGGAGCTGTATCTCAACGACGTCTCACTGGGGCAGCGCGGGTCGTTCGCGATTCACGGCGTCGCCGAGGCTGCGCGCTTGTTCTTCGCGAAAGACATTACGAACGTCTCGCTGACGGAAGCCGCGACCATTGCGGGCGTCATCCAATCTCCCTCCCGACTCTCGCCGTTCAACAACCCTGAGCGGGCGAAGGATCGCCGGAATACCGTCCTCCGCAGCATGCTCGAGGCCGGCTACATCAGCGAAGACGCGGCGGCGCGTGCGTCGAAGGAGCCGCTCGTCCTGGCGCAGCGCGCGCTCGAGGCCGAAGCACCCTACTTCGTTGATTTCATCAGCCAGGAATTGCAGGACAAGTACAAGTCGGTGGGCACGGTGGACGTCTACACGACGCTCGACGTTCACCTGCAGCGGCTCGCGCAGGATGCGATGCGAGAAGGGCTCACGCGCGTCGATGAGCTCCTCTCGCGGCGGCGCCGGCGCGCGCAGGCGGCGCTCATCGCGATCGATCCACGGAACGGGGAAATCCTCGCCTTCGTCGGTGGCCGTTCCTACAACCAGTCGCAGTACAACCGCGTCGTCAGCGCTCGACGTCAGCCCGGCTCTGTGTTCAAGCCCTTCGTCTACCTCGCCGCGTTCGAACATGCGTATGCCGAAGGCTTGACGGATGTCACACCGGCATCGATCGTCGGAGACGAACCGACGGCGTTCACGTTCAACGAGCAAACGTGGACACCCAACAACTATGAGGGGGAGTACGACGGCCCGATCACCCTGCGGCGGGCCCTCGCCCTCTCACGCAACACCGCGACGGTTAAAGTCGCCGAAGCGGCCGGATACGGTGAAGTCGCCGCTTTGTGGAAGCGTGTTGGCGCCGGCACACCGCCGCGACCCTATCCCTCGATCGCGTTGGGTGTCTTCGAGGCGAGCCCGTTCGAAATCGCGACCGCGTACACCATCTTCCCGAACGGTGGCACGATCAAGCCGCTCAAACCGATTACGCGGCTCGTGACAGGCGGGAACGACCTGAAAGTCCAAACCGCCGCGCCTCGGACAATCGCTCGACCCGATACCACGTTTCTGGTCACGAACATGATGCGCAGCGTCTTGAACGAAGGAACCGGCGCGGGCGCGCGGGCCGCCGGATTCACGCTCGACGCCGCCGGTAAGACCGGGACCACGAATGACCTCCGCGATGCATGGTTCGTGGGTTTCACTCCCGAACTGCTGACGGTTGTCTGGGTCGGGCTCGACGACAACCAGCCTCTCGGTCTCAGTGGCACCCAGGCGGCGCTACCCATCTGGACCAGCTTCATGACCCGCGCGCTGGCCGGCCGAGCGAGCATCGCCTTTGCCGTCCCCGAGGGGGTCACTTTCGCGGATATCGATCGCGACACGGGCAAAGTCGCGGCGGCCGGCTGTCCGCGCGTCTTCCGCGAGGCATTTATTGCTGGGACGGAGCCTACCGAGGTGTGCCAACTGCACGGGTGGTAAAGGGGCGCTATCGCTGACAGTCGCCAGTCGCTAGTCGTCAGTCGCTAGTCGCGTCTGACGCTCATCAGTCGGTGGTCGCTGGTCCGACCTTACGCTTGTCAGTCGCCGGTAACCGGTCTGCGACTACCGCGGCGCCGCGGACCCGATGTGGCTGCGCCGCGATCACCCTCGACATCCGTTGACTCAGGCGTCGCCGGCCAGCCGGGTTGAAACCCGGTTCTAGTCACAGTCGGTGGGTAGTAAACTTGTCAGTCGACCAGCGATTTGAAAGGCCGTGCGCGACTTGGTGTCAATTTGAACAAGCAACCCTTCCTACTCGTTTTGATCGTCGCTCTGGCGGTGGCCGCCTCCTGTCGCAAGCCGCCGGCCGCTCAATCGAATACCGCCGCCACTTCCGGCACGACCGCCAAGCCGGCCCAGGCGCCCGACACACCTCCGGCTCCGCCAAAGCCGATGCCGGTGCTGCTCCCCGACGTGCTGGCGCGCGTGAACGGCGAGGCCGTCACCAAAACCGACTTCGATCGGCTTGTTCGAAACATCGAAATCGGCAATGGTCCCATTCCCGCCGAGCGCCGCGATCAGGTTTTGCGAAATCTGCTCGATCAGCTGATCACGTATACGGTGATGACCCAGGAAGCGAAGGCCAAAAACGTGACCGTGACCGATGGAGAGATCGACGAGCGCATCAAGCAGATGCGCGGACCGGCAAGCGACGCCGACTTTCAAAAGGCGCTCGAGGCCAGGAACATGTCCGCAGAACAACTCCGGACGGATGCGAAAGTCCAGCTCACGATCGAGAAAATGATGGAAGCCCAGGTCGCGGACGTCGGCACCGCAACGGACGCGGAGGCGCGCGACTTCTACCAGAAGAACCCCGAAAAGTTCAAGCAAGGAGACAGCGTTCGCGCCAGTCACATCCTGCTCCGCATTGATCCAAACGCACCGGAACCCACGAAAAAGCAGGCGCGAACGCGAATCGCCGGCCTCCTCAAACGCGCTCGCAGCGGCGAAAACTTCGCGGCGCTCGCGAAACAGCACTCGCAGGACGGCAGCGCGCAGCAGGGAGGCGATCTCGGGTACTTCGAGAAGGGAGAGATGGTTCCCGCCTTCTCGGAAACCGCCTTCTCCCTGAAGCCGGGCCAGATTAGCGACGTCGTGACGACGCAATTCGGCTATCACATCCTCAAGGTAACCGACCGCAAGCCCGCGACAACGGTGCCGTTCGAGCAAGTCAGCCGGCAGATTGTCGAGTTTCTGTCGTCGCAGAAAAAACAGGACCGTGCGACTCAGTTCGTGGACGAGGCCAAGAAGCGCGCGCGCATCGAGGTGTTGATCTGAACGAAGAAGTGCTCTCTGCGGCGGCGGCGGCGCTCAAGCGCGGCGAAGCGGTTGCGCTGGTGACGATTGTGCGCGCGCGCGGCTCGACACCGCAGCGCGTCGGCGCGAAGATGCTGGTGTTTGCCGACGGCCGGACCATCGGCACGATCGGTGGCGGCTGCTATGAGAATGACGCGTTCTGGAAGGCGCGCGACGCCTTGACGACGGGGCGATCGGCACTGCTCCACTACGAGTTGAACGACGACTTCGCTCAGGAGAATGGCCTCGTCTGCGGAGGTCAAATGGACGTCCATATCGATCCGCTGGCGCCGACTCCCCAGCTTTACGTGATTGGCGCCGGACACGTGGGTTTTCATCTCGCGCGCGCCGCTGAGGATGCCGGCTTCCGCGTCGACGTCGTGGACGATCGCGAGAAGTTCGCCAACCGCGAGCGCTTTCCCAACGCCCGCGACATCATCGTGGCGCCGCTGGATGAATGGCTGCACACCGCCGACATCCCCCCTGCCGCATTCGTCGCCATCGTGACGCGCGGCCATCAACACGACCTCGAGGCCATGCGCGCCCTGGCGGCCCGCGACTTCAAATACCTCGGCCTGATTGGAAGTCGCGCCAAGGTGGCGCGCATCTTTGATGCCCTCGCCGCAGAAGGCATGCCCGCCGAGTGCCTGGAACGCGTCCGCGCGCCGATCGGTCTCGCGATCGGCGCCGTGACCCCGGCCGAAATCGCTATCAGCATCGTCGCCGAGATGATTGCCGTGCGGCGCGGAGTGGCCGATCGTTCGCAGTCCATGAAAGGCGTGAACGTCGATCGCATTCGATCGCTTCGTGAGCACGAGTAGCCTGCCCTGAGCGAGCGAAGCGAGTCGAAGGGACCTTGTCGGTTCTCATCCGCAACGCCACCATCGTCACCATGAACGATCGCCTGGAAGTGATCCAGGGCGACGTCTCAGTGCGCAACGGGCGAATCGCAACCGTCGGAAACACGGTTGATGAACCGCACCATCGAACCATCGATGCTGCGGGTGGCTATCTGCTGCCGGGTTTCATCCAGACTCACATTCACTTGTGTCAAACGCTCTTCCGCGGTTACGCGGACGACATGCCGCTGCTCGACTGGCTACGACGGCGCGTCTGGCCCATGGAAGCGGCGCATACGCCGGCAACGCTGCGCGCTTCAGTGCAACTCGCGGCGGCTGAACTCCTCCTGTCCGGAACGACCAGCGTGTTGACGATGGAGACCGTGCACGATACGGACGTCGTCTTTGAAACGCTCGCCGATACGGGGCTCAGGGCGACCGTTGGCAAGTGCATGATGGATGCTGCGGACGCCGCGACACCCGCTCGCCTCAGAGAAGATACGAGCGCGTCAATCGACGAAAGCCTTGCATTGAAGAAGCGTTGGGATGGTGCCGCACAGGGCCGCCTCCGTGCCGCATTCGCACCGCGCTTCGCCGTCTCGTGTTCGCGCAGCCTGCTCGAAGCCGTGGCGGTGCTCTCCGGCAAAGACCACACGCTCGTGCATACCCATGCATCCGAGAACAGGGAGGAGGTGGAAGTCGTTCGCCGTTTATCGGGAGGATTTTCGAATCTCGAGTACCTGGCGGACACCGGTCTGGCGACATCGCGATTGTGCGCGGCGCACTGCGTGTGGGCGACCGACGCCGAACAGCAGCTGCTCGCCGAGCGTGGCGTGAAAGTCCTGCACTGCCCCGGGTCAAACCTGAAACTGGGATCCGGAATCGCCCCGATTGTGGAAATGCGCGCTCGCGGAATCTCAGTTTCGCTCGGCGCCGACGGCGCAGCCTGTAACAATCGTCTCGATATGTTCGACGAGATGCGACTCGCGGCCACCCTCCAGGCAGTCCGGTTGCAGCCGGGTGCGCTCCCCGCCCGCGACGTCGTCTGGATGGCTACGCGCGAGGGCGCTCGGGCGTTGGGCCTTGCCGACGAGCTTGGTGCCATCGTTCCCGGCTATCGCGCAGACCTGATCCTGATCGATCGGCAGCACCCTCACCTCGCTACCGCTCCAGAGCCGTACAGCGCCATCGTCTACGCCGCCCGCGGAGCTGATGTCCGGCTGACCATGGTCGATGGCGACATCCTCGTGGACGAGTTTTCCCTCGCACGGGTCGATAAGGTCGAGGTCGCGGCGAACGCGGCGGCGGCCGCTCGCGACCTTGCCGGTAGAGCCCACCTCCGCTAAAGCTACGGTGGGCAAGCCCGCGGTCCGCTGAAGCTACGGTGGGCCCACTTTCGCGTGACGCTACGGTGGGCAAGCAAACGATCAGGTATAATGTTTAGCAGTCGTGAAGCTTGATTGCTAAGACCCCATGTCCACCCATCCTGCACTAACGGAACGGGATAGACGCATCCTCGATGTTCTGGTGCAAGCCTACATTGACGAAGGCGAGCCGGTATCGTCGCTTTGGCTCGCAAACCGTGGATTTGGTGTCTCGTCGGCCACTTTGAGAAATGTGCTCGCGCGCCTCGAAGAGCAGGGGTTCGTGCACCAGCCGCACACCTCCGCGGGTCGTGTGCCGACCGACCTCGGCTATCGAGCGTACGTTGACCAATTGCTGACCGAACGGCGCGCGCCACGAACTGCGCCTCAGTTGGAAGCGCGACTCCGCCGGGCCGGCACGGTTGACGATCTCCTGTCTCACGTATCTCAGGAGCTTTCTCGAGTCTCGCACCAACTCGGGTTTGCGATTGCTCCGTCACCGGAATCAACGATCCTCGATCGCCTTGATTTCGTGCAGCTCGACGGGGGCAAAGTCCTCGTCGTCATCGTCGCGGGCAACCACATCTCTCACAAGGTCGTGGAACCCAGCGAGCGATATGGCGCAGTCGAGCTACAGCAGGCTGCAAACTACCTGAATACCGAATTCAGGGGTCGATCGCTCCTGGAGATCCGCGAAGCCGTGCTCGAACGGCTGCGCGAGGAACGCACCCTTTACGACGCGCTCATGGCGCGGGCGTTGCAGCTCGCGAGCACCACTTTGGCCGACTTCGAAGCGTCGCCTGTTGTTTACGTGCAAGGCACATCGCTCCTCCTGGATGACGTCGACGTCGGCGAAGATGCGGACGTCACGCTCGAGACATTGCGGACCCTGCTCAGGATGATTGAGGAGAAGACACGTCTGGTACAGCTGCTGGACGACTACATGGGCGGCGACGGTTTAACTATCGTGATCGGCTCCGAACATCATTCGCCCGATCTCCAGCGATTCAGCCTGGTCGTATCGACATACTCCGGCGGAAACGGCAACGGAGCTGTCGGGGTAATCGGGCCCAGGCGGATGCGCTACTCGCGGGCAATCCACGCCGTCGAAAGTCTGTCGCAAATAATCAGCAGAATGGCGTCAAAATCGTAAGCATGGCGAAACACACCTCTGAATCGGAATTCCCTTCTCAGGCGGCGGAGACGGCCGCGGATGCCGCCGATGTTCCGGCGCAGAACGAGGCGGAGAAACAGCGCGACGAGTACTACGACCTGCTGCTGCGCAAGACCGCCGAGTTCGATAACTTCCGTAAGCGCACGGAACGGGAACGTCAGTCGGTTTCCGAAGCTGCGGCGTCGGATCTCATCGCGGAACTGTTGCCGCTCGTAGATGACTTCGAACGAGCGCTGCTAGCCCCCGATAGCGCGAAGCGCGAAGGCGGGGCCGGCGGTGGCGAAGACAACGCGTATCGCCGCGGAGTCGAACTGATGTATCGACGACTGCTCGACGTCCTGCACAAACGCGGTGTTCGTCCGATCGAAGCGCTCGGCGCGGACTTCGATCCCTACTATCACCAGGCGGTCTCCTACGAGCCGGCAGAAGGACGCCGGGACGGCGAGGTGATCGAGGAGTTCAGAAAGGGCTATCTGCTGGGTGACCGGCTGCTGCGTCCGACGATGGTCAAGGTTGCGAAGGGACAGGCGTGAGCAAACGCGATTACTACGAGGTGCTCGGAGTCGCACGCGAAGCCACCGATCAGCAAATCAAAAGCGCCTACCGCAAGCTTGCGATGCAATACCATCCGGATCGCAATCCCGGAGACAAGCAGGCGGAAGAGCGATTCAAGGAAGCGGCCGAGGCGTACGCCGTGCTGGCCGAGTCGGAAAAGCGCGCGCTCTACGACCGCTTCGGCCACGCTGGCGTCAGCGGAGCGGGCGCAGGCGCGGGTGCGGGTTTCGACCCGACCATCTTCGCTGATTTTTCCGACATCTTCGCAGGGCTCGGAGACGTCTTCGGGTTTGGCGACATCTTCGGTTCGCGCCGCCGACGCGGCGGGCCTCAGCGCGGCGCCGATCTTCGTTACGATCTCGAAATCTCGTTCGAGGAATCTGCCAAGGGTGCAGAAACCACGATCCAGATTCCGCGCGAGGAAACCTGCGACACGTGCAAGGGCTCGGGCGCGGCGCCGGGCACCACCGCAGAGACGTGTGCTCAATGTCGTGGGACGGGGCAACTCCGATATCAGCAAGGCTTCCTCACGGTTGCGCGTCCCTGTTCGAATTGCCGCGGAACCGGAAAAACCATATCCAAGCCTTGCACCGGGTGCCGCGGCGCAGGGCGCGTCAGTCGCGAACGCAAACTCACGGTCAAGATTCCTGCCGGCATCGCGACAGGACAGCGGCTGCGTCTCTACGGTGAAGGAGAACATGGCAGCGCCGGCGGTCCTCCCGGGGATCTCTACGTCGTCGTCCACGTTCAGGAGCACAGCTTCTTCCATCGCGAAGACGACGATCTCTATTGCGAGCTGCCGATCAGTTTCCCCACGCTCGCGCTTGGCGGGAACGTCAAGGTTCCAACGCTCAACGGACGGGAGGAGTTGCATATCCCCGCGGGAACGCAGGCAGGTCACCGTTTCAAGCTGCGCGGCAAGGGCATGCCCAACGTGTCGGGTCGCGGACACGGCGACTTGTTCGTGATCGCAAAAGTCGCGGTCCCCAAGAAACTGAACAAGGACCAGAAGCACCTCCTCGAGGAACTCGCCCGGACACTTCCCGCAGATCCTGGGGCGCTCCTCGAAACGGAAGGCGAAGACAAGCCTTTCTTCGAGCGTGTGAAAGACATGTTCGGTTAGTCCCCTTGCAGCCTTCGGCGGCGCTCCTGCTGTCGTTTGACGAGACGATCACCGCGGTGGATCGCGACGGTCTCGTCGCGCTTCTCTCCGACTTCGATCTCATCTCAATCCACGAAGACGACCCGGTGTATCCGCTGCGTTGGACCGCGCACTTTGGCGATCCGCAGGCGCGCGACCGCGCTGCCGAGGCCATCGGCCACCTGGCGACGTCTGGCCACATTCAAATCGAACGCACCGAAATCGAGGACGAGGACTGGGCGCGGCGCACTCAGGCCGATCTGCCAGCGATTCAAATCGGCAACGTCATCATCGCGCCCCCCTGGGATGTGCCGCGTAGCGACCGTCTGCGCCCGGGTGTCACGCTCGTCGTCATTGAACCCTCCCGCGGCTTTGGGACGGGTCACCATCAGTCCACGCGTCTCTGCATCGTGCTGCTGCAAAACCGCGATCTTCGCGGCCGGACGATGGTTGATGTGGGGACCGGGTCCGGTGTGCTGGCGATTACGGGAGCAAAACTGGGTGCTGTTTACGTGTCAGCCATCGACGCGGATCCGGATGCCATCGAGAATGCTCGCGAGAACGTTGCCAGAAATCAGGTGGACTCGATCGTCGAGGCACACATCCGCGACGTCTCGGATGCGACGCTCGCGCCCGCCGACGTCGTTACAGCAAACCTGACAGGGTCGCTGCTGCAGCGTCACGCGCCACGGCTGATGGCTCTGGTCAAGCCCGGTGGCGCGCTCATTGTCGCAGGATTCACGGTTGACGAGCGCGATCGCGTGGTCGAAGCCTTTGGACCCAGCAAGGCGGTCGTCGAGGCCGCGGAAGAAGACGGGTGGCTGGGGCTGGTGCTGGTTTGAGCGCTGTTCGCTGTCACGCTGCCACGGCGTGACGGGCTGCCTGCGGCATGCACGACGCCACGACGACTCGACGACACGACGCCCTAGCCACGGAATGCCTTCGGCTTTCACGAAGATCACGAAGGCTCGAAGCTCACGAAGACGTTAGCGTGCAAACAGCCGACGAGGCCGTGCCGGGCGCCGGCCTTCGGCCGGCGTCGGCTGGGTGAGAAATCCGGAAAAACAAGCAGCGCAGAGACCGATGCTGTTTGTTTTTCCGGATTTCTCACCCAGCCAC
>JBAROV010000158.1:0-18198 GCA_049642465.1 Vicinamibacterales bacterium | reverse complement strand
GGGGCAGGTCGAGCGCCGGATCAACGAGGCCGAGGCGGCCCTCGTGCGCGACATCTACCAGCGCTTCGCCGAGGGCGAGGGTGCGCGCAGCATCGCGCTCGCGTTGAACCGCGTCGGGGCCCTCTCGCCCCGCGCGCAGCAGGGTCGGCCGAACGGCTGGTCGTCGTCGTCGGTGCGCGCCGTGCTCGCGCGCCCGCTCTATCGCGGCATCGTCGTCTACGGACGCACGAAGAAAGCCTACGGGCGCGAGCTTGGCAAGCGCGCCGCGCGGGAAAAGGGCATGCTGTTGCAGCCTGAGGCGAATTGGCGGCGACGAGAGGCCCCCGCGCTCCGCATCATCGATCCTGACGTCGTCGCGCGGGTCGATGCGCGGCGGGAGGACCGGCGGACCCGCTACCTGGCGTCGGTGGCGAAGGGCGGTCGCGTGCCCGAGCGGGCGCACGGAAAGTATCTGCTCTCCGGCGGGCTGCTGGTGTGCCCGCAGTGCGGCGGGCACTTCGAGGCGCGGATCGCGCCGTGGAAGGGTCAGGCCAACGTCTACATCTGCAGCACGCGCCGCCGCAAGCCGGGCGTCTGCACGAACACCCTGGCGCTGCCGATCGCGGAGACCGACGACGACGTGCTCGGGATCGTCGAGGGCGAGGTGCTCGGCACGCGCTTCCTCGAAGAGCTGCTGGCGTTGGTGGACGGCACGCCCGACCCGACGGCGCACCTAGAGGCCGAGCGCGATCGGCTGGCGGGCGAGGTCGCAAACCTCGTCGCGAGCGTGGCGAAGGGGATGCCGGCGGAGGCGATCGCCCCGGTCGTCCGCGAGCACCAGCAGCAGATCGCGAAGATCGACGTCGCGCTGCGCCAGCCGCGAGCGCCGAGGCCGGACCTTGAGAAGCTGCGCGCCGCCCTCGAGCAGCGCGCCGAGCAGTGGAAGGCCGACCTCAGGGCCGAGCCGAAGGTGGCGCGGCTGCTGCTGCGGCGGCTGGTGGGCCCGATGACGTTGTGGGACGAGCCCGAGGGCGGCCTGCGCTGGGAGGCCGACACCAAGCCAGACCTGCTCGACGGGCTCGTCCATCATGGAACGTCCCCAACGGGATTCGAACCCGTGTTTTGGCCTTGAAAGGGCCACGTCCTGGGCCTCTGGACGATGGGGACACGAAGTAGGGGCGCCGGACGCAGCGTCCGGAACACTCGATGATAACAGGCGCGCACCCGCCGGCCAAATCATCGGCAGATCCGTAACTCAGCCTCCGTCCGTCCAGCCGCTGATGAATACGCGGCCTCGCGCGGCCGAAATCCATCACCACCGTCGCGAAATTCACACTTTCACAGCGTTCCATCACGCCGGTCGCCAGCCGGCTGGGTATCGTAAGTGTCGTCCCGCCGCTCCCCCGGCCCTGGAGGAATCATGCTGCGCCTCACGATCGCGCTCCTGCTGCTCGCCGGACCCACTTCGGCCTTCGCACAGGAGATCTTCTCGCCCTCCGACTCGGATTTGAGAATCGGCCAGAAAGTCCGCGTCCTCGTCGACGGCACATGTGCAGCGGCGCCCTGCCCCAGCCTGCTCGTGAAGGGAAAGATCGCGGAACTCGCGTCGGCCTCGCTGGTCGTAGACGAGGGGCCGTCGCAGCAGGAACTCGCGGCAGCGACCATCCAGTTCGTGGAGCGGCCGCGTGACCGCATCTGGAATGGCGTCCTCGTCGGATTCGCGGTGGGGTTGTCAATCGGATTCGTCAGCGTCCTCGCCGACGGCTGCAGTCCCGGAGAGTGGTGCCTGTTCGACGGTCCCTCGTTCGCCGCGGCGGTTGGCCTGTTGGGTGGAGGGATCGGAGCGGGCGTCGGCGCCGTCACCGACGCCGCCATTTCCAATCATCGGGTGATCTTCACCCGGACGGCCGTACCGGCGACGAACAGCTCACAGGGCACGGCATCAGCGCGCGGATTCAGCGTCCGCGTGCGCTTCTGAACGCGCCGGCCGTTCCCCTGTCGCTGGCGGAAGACGTGGCGTCGATATATAACGGCCTGCGTCACGTCCATTCAACAGGAGCGCATATGGAACTGAAGAACATCGATCCGATCTCGGTCGCCAAAATCATGGGCGTCATGTATGCGGCCATGGGACTCATCTTCGGCGGCCTCTTCGCCGTCATCAGCCTGGCGGGACTTCCATTCGCCCATGGTCGAGGAAGCGCGTTTCCTGGTGCGATCTTCGGCGTCGCAGCGATTATCTTCTTGCCGCTGATGTACGGCGGCATCGGGTTCGTGGTCGGCGGGCTTACCGCGTGGCTCTACAACCTCTTTGCCGACCTTATCGGGGGCGTGCAGGTGACCCTGCAACCATCAGCATCCACATCGTCTTCCTCGACGCACTAGCCGCTCGAGCTTGACAAGCGGCGAGGCGAGACGCAATGGACGATCTCACGCCACTCATCTCCGGGATCGCCTCCGATCGCGAATCCGGGGCATCGGAAATCCTCTCGCGTGCGCTGGACGTCCTGCGGCAGGCCATGTCCCGACCCGCTGGCGATCGCCTTCGAATCGCTCGCGCTCTCTGCCGTGCGCAGCCCGGCATGGCGCCTGTCTGGAACGCCGCGCTCGCCGCCGTGACCGACGAGGGGCAGCCGGCACGATTCGAACGGTTCGTGCAGCGCGTGCAGCGCGCGCCGGCGGCGCTGACGCGGGTCGCGACTGAATGGTTTTCCGAGTTAGACCCATCGCCGCGTGCCCGCAAGAGCGGACCCTTGTCGCTCGTCACGCTCTCCAGCAGTGCGTCGGTCCGGCAGGCGCTCGAGGCACTCGTCAAAGTCAGGCCTCTTCGCGTCGCGTGCGCTGAGGGCCGCCCGGCGCTCGAAGGCCGCCACATGGCTTCAGCGCTCGCGAAGGCAGGCGCCGAGGTCACGCTCTTCTCCGACGCGGCCATCGCGGAGGGGCTGAGCGACCGAGATGCGGTGATTGTGGGCGCCGACGCCGTTGCCCCCGAATGGTTGATCAACAAGGTCGGCACACGCATGCTGGCGGCTGCCGCTGCGCTGGTGGGTGTGCCCGTCTATGTGGCTGCCAGCCGCGACAAGTTCTGCGCGCCCGGGCTCGCTCGTTACATCCTTCCTCGAGACGGCTCGCCAGCTGAAATCTGGGACACCGCGCCCTCAGCCATTTCCGTGCGCAACCCGTATCTCGAACGCGTGCCGCTGGATCTGGTGACCGCACTAATCACTGACGGCGGCATGATGCCCGCCGCCAACGTGCCCCAGTTCTGCGCCTCGCTGGAATCCGCTGAGCTGGCGAATCTCGCGAAACAACTCGCCGTTCAGTGATGGATCGGGTTGCCGCCGCACGGCGCGCGCTCACCGAACGTGCTTCGCGACGACGCCATCCTTGAGCACGAACGACACCCGCTCGACCGCCGTGATGTCGGTGAGCGGATCCTCGCGCATTGCGATGATATCGGCGCGTGCGCCGGGCGCAATCGTGCCGAGCGTGCCGGTCTGGCCCAGGAGCTCCGCCGGGACGATCGTCGCTGCCCGCAGCGCATCCCACCGAGTCATGCCCAGGGCGGTATAGCGGCGAAGCTCCTCGGCGTTGTTAATCTTGTCCCAGTCGAACCCGCCGGCATCGCTGCCCACGGCGATCTTCACCCCGGCTTTGTACGCCTTGCGAAAGGACTCGTGTGCCGCGTCGCGCAGCGCGGACCAGATCGGATTGGTAACGGACCGCGGTCCGGCGACGAAATCTGACACCGTCAGCGTCGGACACCAGAACACCCCGCGCTCGACCATGATCGCGATGGTCTTGTCGTCGAGTACGTCGCCGTGCTCGATCGAATCGACGCCAGCGCCAAGCGCTATCTCATGCCCTGAGGGTGTCATCGAATGGGCGGCGACTTTGCGCCGCGTGCGGTGCGCTTGGCCGACAATGGCGCGCATCTCGTCAAGCGTGAAATTCGGCAGGCTGCGAATCGTTCCCTCGGCTGTCCGGAAGTACCCGCGATCGGCGTAGACCTTGATCCAGTCCGCTCCGTGAGCAATCTGATCGCGGACGGCTTGACGGCAGCCCTCTGCCCCGTCGCACATCTGTACTCCCTTCGGCACGTCGAGCTCCCAGGCGTAGCCCGATAACCCATACGCACCCGTTGGCGCGAGCGCCTTGGTCGCGACGAAGAGCCGCGGCCCGGGAACGATCCCGTTGTCGATCGCACGCTTCAGATCGACGTCGGTGAAGCCGGCACCCTCGTTCCCGATGTCCCGGAGCGTGGTGAACCCGTGCTCCAGCGCAATTCGCAGCGCCTTCGTCGCTCGTAGCGCCCGGTACGGCATCGATTCCTTCAAGAGCTGCGCGTCGTAGTCCTCCGCCGTCGCATCACCCTGCAACAGGACGTGCGTGTGCGCGTCGATGAGACCGGGCATCACCGTCTGCTGCGACAGGTCGATGACTTCGGCCCCGGCCGGCACGGCCGACTCGACACTCTTGATGCGGCCACCTTCGACGACGACCACCGCGCCGGTACGAACCTGCCTCCCGGCAACGTCGAGCAAACGGCCAGCCTTGATAGCAAGTATGGATGACGTGTCGCGCCGTTGGGCCGCGGGACTCAGCGACCACGCGAGCAGCAGGGCGAACAGTCCACCGGCAAAACGTGTCTTCATGAGGCGATAGCTATAGCAGAAAGTCGGGCCGAGGATCCGAATTGTTGCGCGGTGCAGAAGAAACAGGAAGCGGGTCAGCGAGCGGGCGTGTCAGCGACAGATGGCACGTACCACACACCGTCGTGAGCCGCGTACGAACGCACGACGCCCTTGGTGCAGTCCACAGTCACCGGTCGCGTGGAACGGTCTCGAATGACGTTGCTATTGAGAACCAGGAGTTCTTGTTCGACCGCAACGTCCCATGCGCGAGGATCATCACGGCCACAGAGCGCTTTATGAATGCGGTTCCCGACGAATCCCTTGCGCCTCGGATCCCACTGAAGTTCGGCGGTTGCGTAGACAAAGCCGCCGCTGCTGAAACTCGCTCGAACGCGTCCGCCTGACGATTGCTCGACGATGGCGATGTCCCCGTCCGTGTTGGTATAGAACTTCGCGAGCTGCGGCATGCTGCCGAGGGCCGTTGTCAGTGGAGACGCCGATGTCCCTGGTGTGATGTTGGTTGCGCTCAGGTGAGCATTCAGTTCTGCGAGCGTCCAGGCAGTGGATGTCGCGCGAATATCACGGACGTAATTGACTGGAATCGCAAAATTCAGATTCTCGCCATCGTCCAGCTTCGACGTGGTGATGGCGATCAAACGGCCGGTGTCGTCGAACAGGCCGCCGCCGCTGCTGCCGCTCGAGAGTGCGGCAGAAGTCTGAATCAGCCGGTACCCTGCGGGACTCTCACGGCGGCCACTCACGATCCCTTCGGACATCGTCAATTCGAGTCCCTTCGGGGCTCCTATCGCATAAACCGGCTGGCCGATGGGCGCCTCGTCACTGTTTCCAATCTCCGCGAAAGGGAACGCTCGGCCATCAATCTTCACCAGGGCCAGATCCTTCTGAGGGTCCGTGCCGACGACCGCCACCGAGTCGTAGACCTCACCGCTCGCCAGACGGACAATCGCCTTTTCAGCTCCCCGGATCACGTGAAGGTTGGTGACGATGACGCCAGCCGCATCGATGAGGACGCCGGAGCCGAAAGTGTCAGGGGTGGTGATGGTGACGATCGCGGGACTCGCTTTGCGAAAAACCTCCGGCGCGGCATTCCTGTCCTGCCCGACCGAGACGGCCGGCACAAGGGCGAACGTTATCAGGGGAGCGACATAACGAACGCGCACCGCAAAGCCTCCGCGAGAGCGAACTCCCCTGAGCGCGAGACGAAAGTCCGCTCAGAGGGATCGGCGACCTTCAACCGGCATTCGAACCGCCGCACACATTCAAGCGATTTCAGCCGTTGACGCCGAATGCCGGCGTTCGCAGCAGCGAAAGACGAGCCAACCTCGGAATGCTCGCATTTTGAAGAAGCGCAGGATTGTAATCGGTCCGCGGGCGGCAAATGTGGGCACGCGCGTGCCCAGTTGCGGCATCCCGGACTCCCGAAGAGAATGACGGGCATGCGAAAAACCTGCGTCGTCCTTATTACGGCTTTCACGGCAGCGGTCGCGACTCTGGGGGCCGAAAATTGGCCGCACTGGCGTGGACCCTCTTTCTCCGGCGTGTCCGGCGAGCCGAAGCTCCCCTCGCGTTGGAGCGATACCGACAATATCGCGTGGAAAGCACCCGTCCGAGGCCTTGGCATCTCCTCCCCCATCGTCTGGGGCAATCTGGTTATCGTCACGTCGCAGGCTGGCAGCGGAGTCGTGCGGCCCGGTCCGCGTCTCGTCCAGGGCGGCAATCCGCTCGAGGCGGGAGAACGTCCGCTCGGCAGTGGCGCTCGCACCACCGAAGGGAATGTCGCGTTCCTGGTCAGCGCGTTCGACCGGACGAGCGGAAAGCGCGTGTGGGAATTCGAACTTCCCGCCGAGGGCCCGCTACCGTCCGTTCATGAGAAACACAATCTAGCGTCGCCAAGCCCGGTCACCGACGGCGAGCGCGTCTACGCGTTATTTGGAACCGGACAGATTGCTGCAGTAGATCTCTCCGGCAAGCTGGCCTGGAAGAAGAATCTTGGCGCCGCGTATGGACCGTTTCAGATCAATTGGGGCCACGGCAGCTCTCCTGTCGTCCACAACGGCCGCGTCATCCTCGTGTGTTACCACGAGCCCGCTTCGTACCTGCTGTCGCTCGACGCGCGTACGGGCGACGTTCAATGGAAAGTCGATGCTCCCGCCGGTCAGACGTCCTACAGTACGCCTCTCATCGTTGACACCTCCGGCCGCTCGGAAATTGTCGTCAATTCGAGCGTGGGTGTCAGCGGCCATGAGATCGCGACCGGTCAACGACTGTGGCACGTGGAAGAGGCCAACCGCTTTCCGATCCCGACGCCGATTTATCAGAACGGACTCATTTATCTGAGCCGTGGGTATCGCAGCAGCCCGTTCATGGCCATCAAGCCCGGCGGCAAGGGGGACGTTGCGGCGACGAATGTGGCCTGGAAGATTCCCTCGGGCGCTCCTTACATCTCATCGCTGGTGTATTACGACGGATTGATCTACATGGCGGGCGACGTAGGAGTGCTGACCGTCGTGGACGCGAAAACGGGCGAGCGCGTTTATCAAGATCGTGTGGGCGGTGTCTATACGGCATCGCCGGTGGCCGGCGACGGCAAGATCTATCTCTTCAGCGAAGACGGCGAGACGATCGTGGTTGCGGCCGGACGAACGCCGCGCATACTCGAGCGAAACAAGTTGAGCGCGCGCCAGCTCGCCTCACCCGCAATTGCCGGCGGGCGAGTGTTCATTCGTTCCGACGACGCACTGTACGCAGTCGGAAAGTGACTTTGGCGCGTCGGACGGCGCCAAAAACTGTTCAGATTTGACAACGAAATAACAGCCTTGCTGTCGAGGCGAAACGCCTGACCCACCGGGTAACTCCGCTCGGTGCCGCCAAGTCCAAGTACATCAAGGCGTTGGCCTTCGTCGCGTCTGACGAAGCGGACTGGCACCGTTGTTGTGGAATGGGGGGCATGACCTCGGGGATACGGATTCCGGAGATGGTGTGTCTGATCGCGTTGCTGCACGGCTCCGTGCCAGCCGTTTCGGCGGCGCAGGACGCTCCGGTGGCCCTCGCCGAACGCGGGCGCGGAGCCGAGCGCGTGGTAGTCGGACGCGTATCTTCGGTCAATCCCCAGTGGCAGGTGAACGAATTCGGCGATCGCCTGATCGTTTCGACCGTTCGAGTTTCCGTCGAAGAGACCCTCAAGGGTGACGCACAGTCGGTTCTCGCGATCGACGTCGAAGGGGGAACGATTGGCGACCTCACGCTCCATGTGTCGGACCTGACGACGTTCGTGCCTGGAGAGCGCGCGGTGTTCTATCTGAGACGAAACGGCCGCGGCGCTCTGGTGCCCCATCTTCGCGGCCAGGGACTGTTGAAGCTCGACGCATCGAATCGCGTGCCGGGCAGCAGCCTGACGCTCAGTGAAATCCGTCGCACAATCGCCGCCGCGCGGCAGTAGTTGATCTATGCGGATTCTCGAGCCGACGACCCGCTTCGCCTTACTCGCCACACTGCTCGCCATCGCGACGGTACTCTCGCCCCGCACTTCGGCCTACACCACGAGTAGCCGTGGCTGGCCTTCCTCGGCAGTCAATTACTTCGTGAACGCCTCGAACCTCGATCTGTCGGCGCCGGCCGCGGAAGCAGCCGTGCGCCTCGGAGCGGATGCATGGGCCGCGCAGTCCCGCGCACGATTTCGATTCGACTTCGCGGGCGCCAGCGCTCAAACCACCAACACGAACGACGGCGTCAATCTCGTCGTCTTCCGGAACGCCTCGAATGGGTCGGCCATCGCAACCACCTACTGGTGGTCGAATAGTTCAGGCATCATCGACGCCGACATCGTGTTCTGGGACGCGGGGTTCCGATTCTTTGCAGGCTCGACCGGCTGCTCGAGCGGTTTCTACATCGAGGACATTGCGACCCACGAGTTTGGACACGCACTGGGCCTTGGTCACTCGACGTCCCCGGGCGCCACGATGTACCCTTCGACGTCGAGCTGCAACGTCAGCAATCGCACACTCGATGCGGACGACATCGCCGGTGTTCAGGCGTTATACCCCCCTCAAGCCACGCCTCCCTCGCCGCCAACGGGACTTCGAACACTCACGAGCGGCAGTCACTGAGACGTCGCACCTTCTTCTCAGCGGGGCTGGCACCCTCCATCGGCAGAGATCGGCTGGCCGCCCACAGGGCGCATCCGGAACATCAGACAGATCGTCCTGACTTCGGGTGGAGGCGTCGCGTTCGGCATCAGCAACGTTTCGATGCCCACGCCGCGGACGACCGACTGGCCTCGCGACGCAAAAAATGCCCCGCGGTCATCACGAACTTCAACCGACAGCTCGGCCTGTGCTGTCGACGTCAACACATACGCGACGAGCGCGGTGCTTTCAGTCAGTGCCGCAACGGCAAGACCGTCTTTCGACGCGTCGAGGACTTGCAGCGGCATCTCGGTCGACACTCCAAGGTACTCAACGCGCAGGAGCGTCGTCCCGGCTCGGATGGCGACGACATTGCCCGCGGAAACCGTAGCAACGTTTTGGTCGGACGAGCTCCAGTCGGCCAGCAACGTGACGTCCTTGACTGTTCCAGATGACCATTGAGCCGTAGCGCCGATCGTGAATCGCTGCGTGGCAGGTGCCGCTCTGATAGGGAGTGAAATCGTCACCTGTGATGGCGGGAGCACGGGTGAATCGATAACGGTAATCTGCGCACTTTTCTCAACGTTGTCGGACGGATTCGTGGCGAATATGGTCGCAACACCGGCCGAACGGCCCGTGACGACGACACTCTGGCAGATGTCGGATCGGCATGTGCTGTCGAGGATTGCCACCTCAGCGACAGAGGGATGGGACGATCGCCACCGAACCGGCAGCGTCCAACCGCCACCGATAAGGCAGGTACTCGTCATGGGCGCCTGCCACAAGACGCGCTCCCCTGGCGAGAGTTGCTGCTGCCCCGCGATATTCCACGACGTCACGCAGGGGGGATCCGATGGCGCGGTCGAGGCGCTGCTGCATGCCATTTGCGCGAGGACGAGCGACCACGCAACTCCCAGGCGCATGACAATGAGTGTACGGGTCCCCGCCGGCGCGTCAACAGCCGATTAGAAGTTGGTGAGTTCCGCGGGAACGATGGCGAGACAATTCGGACAGGCAATCACTCGCCCGCGGCGAGGAAGCGTTGACGTGAAATTCACCTGGGCCCGAACCAGGCGAACGGCTTTGAGCGTGGCGATGCGTTCTCCGCACGCCGGACACCTGACAGGTGTTTCAAGCGTGTATTCCGCCTCGATCTTACTCTCCATGGATGCGGCAAGCTCGGCCTGGAGTTCGGGATCCTCCGACATAGGTGCCTCTTCGTTGCGAGCCATCAGCACTCGCCGCATGACTTCGACCAGCTGACCCGGCTGAATCGGTTTGGTTATGTAATCGGCCGCACCAAGCTCTCGTGTTCGGTTGACGGTCTGGAGGTCGTCTATCGCCGTCGCCATCACCACGGACGTCTTTGGCCAGTGCGCGTGGAGGCGTTCGGCGAGCCAGAGGCCGTCCTGCCCGGGCATTTTGATGTCGCACAACACCACTGCTGCGGGATCAGCCACCATCAACTCGAGCGCCTCGGCCGCACTGGCGGCCTGTTTCACAGGGTAACCGTCTCGCTCGAGGCAACGCGTCAGGAATTCGCGAACGACAGCTTCGTCATCCACAACGAGGATGTATCGAGCGGACGATTGCGTGGACCCCGCTCGATCGTTCTGAAGACGATCGAGCGGTTTCACGGTTGCTGAAGCAGAGTCATCCGTCATTGCACCAAGCGTTCTCACGCTCTATCGGCTGCGGGAGATCTCTCGATAGCCCGACAATGACCGTCCGTGCGCCTTGTGCACGCGCCTGCGCAACGTCACGCCGTGTGCGGATACGGTCGTCGTAGTAGCCTCAAGTGTGCTGTCGAACGGTCTCCCCTGGCTCGCAACTGCCGGCCGAGCGATTGTCAATGCTGAATCGCGACAGCCACTCATTCTCCGCGGCATCAATCGTTCCGGCCTGGAGTACGCAGAACCTGGCGCGCATGGCTTTCTCGCCAGCGCCAGTATCTCGGAAGCCGAGATCGAGCACATCGTTCGGCTCTGGGGTGCAAACATTCTGCGAATCCCGTTCAATCAGGACTGGGCGCTGAACGGACGAGGAGCGTTCTCTGCGAATGCGTATCTGGACGCGATCGATCAGGTCATCTACTGGACCTCGCGTGCGGGAGCGTACACGCTGCTCGACCTCCACTGGCTCGATGCGGACGTCTTACGAGGTTGGAATCGCGACGGGTCGTCCAATCGGGTGCCGTCGCTTCCTAATGCTGCGTCGATTGACGTCTGGGGGCGGCTCGCTGATCGTTACCGGTCCGAGTCCGCCGTGCTTCTCGACATCTTCAACGAGCCTCACGATCCGATTCGGGGCGATGCGACGATCCTCGAACACATCGCTGACGAAGGGGCCATTGTCGGATTGAAGTCACGCCGCGTGACGATGGCGGAATGGCAACCGTGGGCGAGACAGATCGTCCGGACTATTCGCGAATCGCATCCGCGCTCACTGGTATTCGTTCCCGGGGTGAACTGGGCCTATGACCTGCGCGGAATGCCGCTGACGATCCGCGACCGTTCATCGGAAGTCTTTCACAATGTCGTGTACTCGACGCATGTCTACCCGTGGTGCGGCCGGCCGCTCAGACGGAAGCGTCGCACGTGGCACCGAGCGCAGCATCCGTTGACGTGGCGCGACGCATTCGGCTCGCTGGCTCGGCGGGCGCCAGTGTTCATTGGCGAGTGGGGCGGCGGACCCGAACACTTGAGGTGGGGCGACGCGCTTGCGCGCTACGCGCGCTGGCTGGGTATCGGCTGGGCGGCGTGGAGCTGGTCGGATCGGCCGCGCCTCGTCTCCGATGCGCAGATGCAACAGTACGAGGAAACAGAGTTCGGCGGACTCGTACGGCGTCAGCTGGCGAGCTCGCGCTCGTCTGATGCCCGTCAGCGATCGGCGAATATCAACTCGCCGAACTTCTGATACTCGTGAAACGAAGAGCCGACTCGCGCCCATTCCCATTGCGTGCGCTTCCCCTCGTCATGGTCCATCCGATAGAAGTTGGCCCGCCAGCGCGTACCCGGCTTCGGCGGGACATTCTGCAGCGGGTTCAGAAGCCTGTAGGGAATGAAGAACTCGGCCCGCCAGCCTTCGATCGACGCTCCCGATTGCTTCGGTCCACCGCTCACACTGGTGGCCTTGCGGATGGCGCGATCCTTGTCGTACTTCCAGGGCCGCCAGCCGAGAAACTGCCCGCCGAAATTCGGGATGAGAATGGGTAACTCGCGGTTGAGTGGCGAAATCTCGTACTCGAAGTACACGGGGTAGCGTTCGTCGGTCCAGAGAAACACTTCGTAGACGTCTTCGTTCCACAAATCCATGAAGTCTTCGTTCATGGTTGCGGTGAGCTTGCGATCCGTGCCGTCCATCAAGAAGTACAGCCCGGTGTTCGAGTACAGCATCTTGAAGCGTGTCTCGAACGGATGACCGTCTGCCTGGCGCCGTCGGAGCGGCACCCATTCGGCTTGACCCCAGGCGGCGTTGTCGCCGGCGCCGTTCACTTCGAAGTCGTCCGACCGCTTGACCGTCAGCTGCGGTCGCTGATCGCTCTGTGTCTGCACGACGTCATCATAGCCAGTTGGCCAGGCTGTCAGCGACAGAGTTAGCAGGCCCACACAGAAGACCGCGCCGAATGTCATTTCGCTCCTCCGGCGAACATCATATGGCCAACGCGGCGAGATTTCGAGCCGCCGCGCTTAAACTGCACAATGAAGCATGACGTATTCACGCCAACGCCGGGGCCTGCAGCGGCGACGCTGGATCCGGGCCGTCCTCATCCTGGTTCTGATCGGGATAGCCGTGATGGCTGTCCCGCGGACGAGGGTGGCAACACTTCGGGCGCTGGGACAGGCGTTGATCGCCAACGATCCGGTCAGTCCGGTCGACGCGATCGTGATTTCGGTCGATGCCGGCAGCGCAGGAGTCCTCGAAGCGGTGGACCTGGTGCGAACCGGCGTATCGAAGACGGTCGCGGTGTTCGGGGAGCCACCGCGAAACGCGGATGTCGAGTTTCAGCGCCGTGGCGTCCCTCATCATGACGAGGCATCCCGAGCGCTCGAAGAGCTCCAATCGCTTGGCGTCGTGAGTCCCGTGCGAATCCCAACCCCGGTGGATGGAACGACTGCCGAAGGGAAGGTGCTCTCGATTTGGGTCGCCGAACGTGGATTCCGCAGCATCCTCATGATCACGACCACGGACCATTCCCGGCGCACGCGCCGGGTGGTTCGGCGCGCATTGACGCATCAGCCGGTTCACGTTGTGATACGTGCCTCGCGCTATTCAGATTTCGACCCCGCCGCGTGGTGGCAGACGCGCACCGGCGTCCGCACCGAAATCATCGAGTTGCAGAAACTTCTGCTAGACATTCTGCGCCATCCCCTCCCTTGAGCCCGGCGGGCCGTCCCGGGACCCTCCCGGCACGGCCAGTGCAGACTGTGCGGCAGGCCTTTGTTTTCCGAGGGTTTTTTTGACGGATCTGGCCCGACACTGCCAGTTTCGTAAGTCCGTGTCCGATTTCGACAAGGGTGCGTGCACGAGGATGCACGACCCGGCATTTGGAGTTTCAGGAGGCTCAGATGACCAGTCTGCGACGGTCGGTCGGCATCCTCGCTCTCATCCTCGCGGCAGCAACGCCTGCGGCGGCACAGCAGCAAACGGCTGCCGGCCGAATCAAGGTGGTTTCCGGCTCCGCATTCATCGTGCGTGCGAACGAGACGATTCCCGCACGCGCCGGCGAACTGGTGTTTGCCGCTGACGGTCTGCGAACGGGCGACGGCGGCAGCGTCGGCGTCACGCTGAGAGACGACACGCGGCTCTCGCTTGGCCCCAATAGCGAAGTCCGTCTCGATCGCTACGTGTATGCGCCGGGAAGTGGCGGCGTCGGGATGGTCATCAAGTTCGTCCGCGGCGTCGCGGCGTACGTCTCCGGCCGCATTGCCCGGCTCGCGCCGGATTCGATCCGCCTCGAGACCCCGTCGGCCATCGTTGGCGTTCGCGGCACGTCTCTGGCGGTCAGGGTCGAGGAGCAGTAAACGGACGCATGACGCGCGCGCGATCGCTGGCTATCCCCGGTGTGCTCGTTGGGGCCCTGACAATTGCGTGCGGCCCCAAGCGGGTGCCAGCACCCGCGCCACCCGCACCAGCACTAGTTGTGTTGTTGCCGGATGCAGACGGTAAGGTGGGCCGTGTGCGGGTCGTCAACGAATTCGGTTCGACGGAACTGAGCGCAGCGCGACAGGCGGTGAACGCCACCGCCGATCGCCGCCCCGGCGCGGTAAGCACGATGAGCGAGGCGGACGTCAACCGCCTTTTCGGGAGCGCCATCGCGGCACTTCCGCAGCCACCGCGATACTTCACCCTGTATTTTCAGTTCGAATCCGATCGTCTCACCGACGCATCTCGTGCGCTCCTTCCTGAAATCCTGAAAACCGTCAAGGAGCGCTCGATCCCGGAGGTCACCGTTGTTGGCCACACGGATACGATGGGCTCGCCCCAAGCAAACATCCAGCTCGGGTTGAAGCGCGCAAGCACCGTGCGCACCATCCTCGTCGAAGCGGGACTCGATGCCGCACTCGTCGAAGTGACCTCTCACGGCGAAGCCGATCTCCTGATGCGCACGCCGGACCGCACCCCCGAACCCCACAATCGCCGCGTCGAGATTTCTGTGAGGTAACCGTCCCGTGGCCACCAGGGCTCCTTCCGGCGCGAAGCGTCCTCGTCTCGTCTTCCTCTGCGGCGCCGTTCCCGTTGTCCTGATTGCGTTGCTCGCCGTGCATCGGCCGGCACTGCTGGCACGCCTGGACGACTCGGTCTACGACGTCGTCTTGCGATCGGTGCCGCCGCGCGCACCGGCAGGCCACGTCGTCATCGTCGACGTTGACGAGCAGAGTTTGTCCGCCGTGGGACAGTGGCCGTGGCGGCGAGACGTTGTCGGACGACTGATTGCGCGTCTGCGTGATCTCGGCGCCGCAACCGTCGCGCTCGACATCATCTTTGCCGAGACCGATCGCTACGCGCAGGCCAGCAGTCGGGAGCGCTCACCCGACGATCTGTTTGCATCAATGCTCGGCGAAGGACGCGTCATCCTCGGTTACGGGCTGACATTCGAGTCCGGGCGGCGGCGTGACAACGCGTGCGTACTGCACCCGGTCGGCCTCGCGATCCTCCAGTCGCGCGACGTCGTGGACGAGCCCGAAGCCCCGTACTTCAAAGCCACCGGCGCCGTCTGCAGCCTGCCATCTCTCGCGCAAGCAGCCGGAGCATCGGGTTTTCTGAACGCCGCGCCGGACTCCGATGGCATTCTCAGGCGCGTGCCGCTCGTCGCCGAACTCGACGGCCGGGTCTATCCGAGTCTGGCGCTCGCGGCCGTCTCTCGCGCCCGCCAGGTGCGTGAAATGGCGCTTCGCGTCTCAAACGTCAATGCTTCCGTACTGACACTCGACAATCTCGATGTCCCCGTAGACGCCAAGAGCAGCCTGCTGCTGCGATACCGCGGTGAAAAGCGGACGTTCCCCTATCTGTCGGCTGCGGCGGTGCTCGCGGGTGAGATTCCCGCAGAGGTCGTACGTAACAAGATCGTCTTTGTCGGAACCACAGCGCTCGGGACACGCGAGGTGGTCGCTACTCCGCTCGACACCCTGTTTGCCGGCGTCGAGGTGCAGGCCACGGTCGCGGACAATCTCCTGCAGGGAGATTTCATCCAGCGCTCCCCTCTCGGCTCGACGCTCGAGAGTCTCACCGTGATCTTCCTCGGTTTCCTGCTCGCAGGCATTGTCGCGCGCATCGGCATCGTCCTTGGCATTGTTGCCGCGACATCCATGATCGTCAGCCTGTGGCCTGGTGCTGTGTGGCTGCTCTCGAACGAAGGGGTTTTCATTTCACCGCTGTCGCCGACTATTGGTGTCGTCGTCGCGCTGGCCGTCATGACACTTGCAAAGTTCACGGTCGAGCGGGGCCGAGCGGAAAGTGCCGGCCGGGAAAAGACCGCCGCACAGCGCCTCATGGTTCAGACGCTGCTCTCGCTGACCGAAACGCGAGACCTCGAAACCGGGCGCCATTCGCGACGCACCCAGCAGTACGCGCGGCTGCTCGCGAACGAGCTGTCGCGCCACTCCGATTACCGGGACCTGCTGACACCCGAGCGGATCGATCTGCTGTCGAGCCTCGCGCCGTTGCACGACATCGGAAAAGTAGGCATTCCGGATCACATCCTCAACAAGCCGGGCCCGTTGACCGAAGACGAACTTGCGGAAATGCGACGTCATCCAGTGCTCGGACGCGACGTGATCCTCAAAGCGGAGCAACAAGTCGGCGTCCGCGACGATGCGACGCTCGCAATGGCGAAAGACATCGTGTACACGCACCACGAACGCTGGGATGGCACGGGATACCCGCAAGGGCTCCGGGGGACGCAGATTCCCGTGGCCGGCCGCGTCATGGCGATCGTGGATGTGTACGATGCCGCGGTAGGGCGAAACCTGTACCGTCCGTCCATGACTCACGACGAGGCCGTCGATCTCATCGCCCGTGGCAGGGGGACGCATTTCGATCCGGCGGTCGTGGACGCGTTTATCAGCGTGGCGGCCATTTTGAGAAATGTCTCTGAAGAGGCGCTCGCTACGAGCCATCGATAGCGGCCGCCGGGGATGTTATAGTCGCGCCGCTGCATGCTCGGCCTTTTTTATCCATACGGCATCATTCTCCAGGCGCTGGCGATCATTCACTTCGTCCGTCGCCGGCCCGATACCTTCTGGCTCTGGATCATCCTCATCGGCGGTGGTCTCGGTGCGCTGGCTTACATCGTGGCCGAGGTCGTTCCCGATGTGGGTCTCCTTCGGGGAACGTTTCAGATCTTTTCGCGCCGCAAGCGCATCAACGAGCTCGAAGCCGCGATCATCGACAACCCGTCAATTGGCAATTACGAAGAACTCGGCGACCTGTATCTGGATGATGGGAAGTACGCGAAGGCTCGGGAGTGCTTTGACCGCGTCATCTCGTCGCGCACCGAATCTGTCGATCCATTCTACCGACGCGCGCTCGCCGCCATCGAACTCGGCGACTTTCAGCCGGCTGCCGACGACCTCACCCGGGTCGTCAAAATCGATCCCCGGTATGACTATCAGCGCGCCGCAGGTCTGCTCGCCTACACGCTCGGCAAGCTCGGCCGTAACGAAGAAGCCGCCGCCTGCTTTGCCGAAGTGACGCAAACGTCCACACTGTCGGAAACGCAGTACAACTACGCAGCATTTCTGGCGGCGACCGGCCACGCCGCCGAAGCGCGAGATTGGGCTGAACGAATACTGGCCAAGAAGCGGACGATGCCGGCCTACATCAAACGGCGGGAGCGCCCCTGGTTCCGGAAGGCAAACGCTCTCCTCAAACGGCTGCCCCGCACGAGCGATCGCAAATCCTGAAGAGAGTCCGGGCCGCCGCGAAGCCCGCCCGCCTACGCCGCTCTAGGCTCGATCGACATCGGGCTCGCCGCCTCATTACTTGTATTTGGGGCGGCCGAATGCGACGGCTTGAAACAGACGACGTGGTGGGCGACGTGGCGATGTTCCCAATACGTTGCCGCGAGATAGATGACCGCGTTGATGGCGAGGTGCGTTTGGCGCCGCTTGAGCCAGGCCGCCGCGTTGTAGAGGCCCATGAGCGCGCAGAGACCGAGCGCGGCACTGTGGACGGCAGCCTTCAAGGGTTCGCAGGATCCCACGTCGAGTATCGGAAGCAACTCCAACGTTTCGGCAATATCGGCCACAGGAAAGCGCTTAGGCTCCATGCCCGAACCGCCATGCAACTCACGTGCTCAGAATTGGTCGAGCTTACTGACCCACCACGCGGAACCCCGTTGGCGCCGCTGGCGGGGTGGCCGCATTCTGGGTGATCGTCACGGTCCGACCCGCGACCGTGAGCGTGCCGCTTCGGGTTGAAGCCGTCGGATTCCGATCCACGGTGTAGTTCGTGGAGCCGAGACCGGACATCGACGCGCCGCTGGTGATGGTGATCCAGCTCACCGCACTCGTCGCCGTCCACGGGCAGCTCGATCCCGTCGTCACCGCGACGCTGCCGTTGCTGCCCGTCGAAGGCACCGAGACCGTGGTCGGCGACACGCTGTAGCTGCAACTCGCCGCGGCCTGGGTAATCGTCACCGTCTGCCCGGCGACCGTCAGCGTGCCCGTGCGCGCCACACCGGCGGTGTTCGCGGCCACCGAATAGTTCGTCGAGCCGAGACCGGACATCGACGCGCCGCTGGTGATGGTGATCCAGCTCACGGCACTCGTCGCCGTCCACGGGCAGCTCGATCCCGTCGTCACCGCGACGCTGCCGTTGCTGCCCGTCGAGGGCACCGAGACCGTGGTCGGCGACACGCTGTAGCTGCAACTCGCCGCCGCCTGGGTAATCGTCACCGTCTGCCCGGCGACCGTCAGCGTGCCCGTGCGGGCCACACC
>JBAROV010000155.1:0-72547 GCA_049642465.1 Vicinamibacterales bacterium | reverse complement strand
ACGTGCGAGCCGTCGAACACGATTCATATTCGCCATGACATCACCTCTGAGGGTGAGAACGGTTAACACTCTTCTTATCCGAGGGGCTGTGCCCCTCGGACTCCCCCACGCGCCCGCGGCGCGTCTTGCGTCCTCCTCTGAACGCCTGACCCGTTGACTCGCTGACCCGCTAACCCCGTTAACTCCCCCAAACCGCCTTAGTGGCGCTGAGAGGATTTCTGACTCTTTGACTTGTCATTGCTGCTGCCCTTCGCTTTTTCGAGCTCCGCCTGATATGCGGCTTGCGCCTGCTTCAGCCGGTCGGCGGCTTCGGCCAGGGTCTTCTCCCGCTTGGCGTCTTCCTCGGCCTTCTTCCGGGCGATCTCAGCGTTCCGTTTGGCAACTTCCGCTTCGCGCTTGGCGCGCTCCTTCTCGAGACGGTCGGCAAGCTTCCGCGCCTCTTCGTCCTTCTTCTGCTGCTCCACTCTCAGGCGTGCGTCGATGGCCGCCTGCTCGGCGCGTTTGCGGTCTGCTTCCATGCGCTGCTGTTCGGCACGCCTCTGCTGCGCCGCGATCGCCTTTCGCTGCTCCTCGCTGATCTGGACCGGCTTCACGTCAGCGCGCGGCTGCGCGGCTGCGGGTGCTGACCTGGTGACGGGCGCCGACAGTGGCGTCGCCGCAGGTGCGCCTTGAATCGGACGGCTGGCAAGCGGCGCCGCCGGCTGCGCTACCACGCGCTCGGGCTGCGCGGTCGCCGGACGGGGCGACTGTGAATACGGGTTCTGCGATGCCTGCGGCTGCGCCGCTGGCGCCGGCGCCGGGGCTGGGTTCGTGCTCGGCGCCTCCTGCCGGCTGCTCGGATAGCGCGGCGAACCGACGTACGGATTCGGGTTCGGATACGTCCGATTTGGTTTCGAGAGATACGGCTCGAGAAGCGCCGGCAGTCCTTCCGAAGCACCCGTCGAATCCTTGCGCAGAATCGTCGGCGTCACCATGACGACGAGTTCCGTCTGATCCTTCTGGTAAGCGCGGCTGCGGAACAGGTAGCCGAGGATCGGAATGTCGCCGATGCCCGGCACCTTGCGCATGGAGGACAGCGCGGTGTTGTTGAGCAGACCTGCGATGGCAAACGTCTGCCCGTCTCGAAGCTCAATCTCCGTGTCGGCGCGACGCGAAGTCAACGCCGGCACGCGGAAGCCTTCGATGACGACGGCGTTGTTGAAGTCCAGCGAGCTCACCTCGGGGGCGAGCTTCAGATTGATCAGGTCGCCACCGAGCACCGTCGGCGTGAACTTCAGCCTGACACCGAACTCCTTGAAGTGGATCGCGATCTGGTTGAGACCCGTCGGCACGGGATAGGGGAACTCACCACCAGCCAGGAAGCTGGCTTCTTTGCCGTTCAGCGCGATCAGGTTTGGCTCCGCCAGACTCTGGAACACGCCCTTGGTCTGCATGGCCTTGACCACCGCACCAATCTGGTTCTTCAGGTCGAACACATACAGGTTCAGATAGTCGCTGAACACCAGGTTCTTCCCCTGGATGTTGTTCTGCTGATCGAAGAACGGCGCGGCAAACTGCTGCGTCGTGGTGCGGCCGTTGAAGTTGTTGTTGCCGTCGGAGAAGAGCGAGATGCCGAGTTCCTGCAGCGCGCTGCGGCTCACTTCCGCAAAGCGCACGCGAAGGAGAACCTGGTTGGAGGCAATGCCCTCCTGCTGCTTCATCAGGTTGACGACGTTCTCCTTCTTCTCGACGTAGCCCCCAGCAACCGCCGCGGCCTTGTCGATGACGTACTGGCCGGAGACGGTTCCGGAGAGAATGACGTCTTTGCCGCTGCCCCGCACCTCGATCGGCTCGCCAGGGAAGAGCTGCTTGACGTGCGCAATGAGCGGCGTCAGGTCGCGGCGTACCTTGACCTCATAGGTCTTGATGGCGCCGCCACGATCCCAGACGAACAGCGAGATCGTGCCCGGCTGTTTGCCGTGGATGAGCAGCTGCGACGGAGCAGTGACCAGTGCGTCGGCGATGTCCGGCACCGTCAACGACACGCGGGCGATGGTCGCTCCGACGTTGAGCACCGTCGATCGGCCGACGAGCAGGTCGATGTCAACGGGCGCGTCAACGGCCGCGGGTGCGCCGTTTGTCACCGGCGACGGCGAGAAAGCCGGACCCTGCTGCGCCTGCGGGGCGGCCACAAGGATGACGATGATGGCGACCACGAGCGCCGCAATGCGCGCAGGCTTGCGAAGCTCCGTCGTGAATGCCGAAATCATTTTGGGTCCTCCGAATCAGCTATCAGTTCCCTGGCTACCAGCTCTCAGCTGCCAGCTCCTGGCGGGCAGCGATGGACACGTGCGTTCGTTCGAGCTGACAGTCGCAGGCTGACAGCCGAAGCTTGAGTCTTACCGAATCACTTCGGTGGCGCGCTTGTCGCCACGAATCACTTCCACCGTCGGCGTCACGACCACTGGCACCGTCTGCGTCACCGGCTGTCCGGCCGCCTTCGGCCGTGCACTCGTGGCGACCTGCCGCACGGGCGCCTGCTTGACGTTGCCGACGAGCGCCGAGGTCTTGATGCCCGGCGTCTGCGGAGCGCCCTGGTCGAGCGGGTTGCGCAGCGCGAGCTGAATCTTGCCTTCGGTGCTCGCCAGCGCCAGGCGCTCGGCCTGCTCCGGATTCACCAGCAGCGTGACGACCGTCACCTGCACCGGCTTGCCCTGCTCCTGGTCCTGCTCCATGCGGGTGCCGGCGGTGAGGACCTGCACGTTCGAGAGGATGACCTTCGAGGTCGTGTCGGTCTTTTCGTTCGTCGGGCTCGCCGTGGCGACGACGTCGACGCGCGTTCCGGGCAGCACGTAACCGGCCACGCCAATGACTTCGTTCACGCGGACCGACACGGCGCGCATGCCCTCGGGAATGACCGGTGGCAGTCCGACGCCCGCTTCCTTGGAAGCGAGCTTTGCGCTCAGAATCGGCTCGTGCATCACGACGGGGACGATGAGTCCGCGCCCGATGATGTCAGCCGGCTTGGAGAACGACCCCTGCGGCGCCTGACCGGCGGGGAAGTTCACAACGGTCACATCCTCCTTCTTCACTTCGGCGCCGAGCTGAAGGTCGGCGGCAGCCACCACGACCGGCTGCGTCGGTGTCGCCACCGTTTTGACCGGCTGGTTCTGCATGAAGTTGTATGTGCCGTAAGCCAGGCCGCCCCCCGCGAGGATGGCGATGGCGAGAACTGCGAAAATTCGGCTGCGCATTGGAGTCTCCCTAGCTTTCGTTCCGCATCGTCGCGACCGACTGCATCGTCACCGGCGCACTGCCGGTGTTCGTGCCGCTCACGACGAGACGAGCGACGGGGTTGAGAACGATGAAATTGAACGGGTAACTGATCGTGACGCTGGAGGCCGTGTCACCGCCGTTGATGGGCACGTTGCGATTTATGTTGACCGCGGCCGAACCTGGATTCGTGATGCGGCCGCTCGTCAGATAGGTGCGAACCGTATCCTGCACGCGCTGGTCGGTCATGCCCTGGATGACCGCCACGCGCGCGCCTTCACGCGCCGCGTTGGTCAGGACCTGCCAGGTCTGATACGCCCGGCCGAACTCGAAAATCGCGACCGACACCAGCAGGACGATGGGTATGGTGATCGCGGTCTCGATCAACGCCGACCCGCGCTGGTTTTTCATGAATCGTTTGCTCATGGCCCTGTCCTCATGTCTGGGGCTCGCGGGGCCCCACGTTGAACGGCCTCTCAGAACCGCCTCTGAATCAGTTCTGAACCCTTTGAACCTCTGTCACTGCTCGTGGGGACCCACCCCCACTCGCTTCTCGCTCGCGGGCCCGGCTTCGCCGGGCTGTCCTCCGGCCGCTCGCTCGGGCCGCAGGCGCTCTCTGAACCTTGAACCTTCTCGGAACCCCTCGGAACCCCCTCGGAACCCCTCGGAACCTTCTCGGAACCTTCTCGGAACCCGCTCAGAACTCTTTCTGAACCCTTTCGGAACCTATCTCGCGAGCACCGCGAGCAAGCTTCCCACCGCGATCGCCGGTCCGTACGCGAAGCGGCTCGAGGCCGTGGCCGAACCAATCTGCTGCCTTGCTCCGCCAGGTCCTGCGATGAGTCTCCCCGTGCCGGCGAGCGTGGCGCGAAGGCGTTGCCGCCTGATCGCTATCGCGAGGGCCATGACCCCGCCGGCTATCGCTGTGAACGCGAACGCTGTAACGACCGTGCCGGGTCCAACCATGGCGCCCACAGCGGCCATCAACTTCACGTCACCCGCGCCGGTTGCGCCGAGCGCATGTCCCGGCATCATCAGCGCGAGCCCAAGAGCGAATCCAGCCATCGAAGCCAGGAGCGATACGCCGCTCGTTCCGGTTGCCGCGAATCCAACCCCGACGCCGGCCATTGCGGCCGTCAGCGCGTTCGGGATGCGGCGGGTGCGAATGTCGATCACCGTTGCGGCCAGTGCGAAGGCCGCAAGGGCTACGAACGCCGGATTAGAAATTGTTCGCAATCGCCGTCCAGAACACGTTAGTGATTGTGGTTCCCAACGATGCAACCGCACCCATGGCGATAATCGCGATCAACGCCATGAGCAGCCCGTACTCGAGCAGGTCCTGACCTTCCTCAGGTCGTCGGAACCGCGTGTCGATCGTTCTCAACAAAGCGACGGCAACTGGTGACTGCATGACAGCTCCTCCGAACTGACAGCTCCTCTTCACGAACTCCTCAAATCTGTCTCTGAAGTGGAATTGAGGGACTCGCTTCCAGCGAACTGGAAGCGAGTCCACTCGGACGCCGTGACTACGCCGCGTTGGTCAACGCGTTCGCGATGTTGGTGAAGATCGTGTTCACCGCACCGCCGGCCATGCCCACTGCACCGATCGCGATCAATGCGATAAGCGCCACGAGCAACGCGTACTCGAGCAGGTCCTGGCCCTCTTCCTGGTTCGCGAACGACTTCACGTAGTTGATCAGCATCGACATGATTTCCTCCCCCGAGGAACGGGCACCGCATATTCGCGGTACCGATGTTGCGGCGTCGCCGCAAGTGTTTAAACGGCGCGGCGACACGCCGCGTCCGGGGCGGCCTTATCGCAACGGGTATGCCACGCGTGATGTGCGGAACCGTGTGCGAGCCTGCAAGTCCGCGCGACACGGCAACTTGTCGCGCACCGCGCTCGCGCGCGATCGCCGTAAGTGGTGAACGCGGAAGGGGGCCGGCGGCGGGCGCCACTGGTCAGTTTCGTAACCCCTCCGGCGAATTTGGTGTGTGTTGGAACAGTCCCCGGTGGCAATGCATTCCTGTGCACCCCACGAAGCTGCATCTAATTGTTCATGGCGCGCTGTTTAGCGCGCGCGCGACGGGGCAATTGCACGCGGCATACGGCTTGCGAATCCGGAGGTGTCGGAGACCGCGAAGCAGGGGCTCGCACATTCATGAATCGAAAACTTCGCCAAACGCTCGGTTCGGCCGCGGTGTTCGTCGCGATTCTCGCCGCGCTCGTTTCGGTGGACGCTCGCGTTCAGGAAAGGTTCACGGAAGTATTCGCGGGCGGCGATGGCCTCTCCCCATGGGGAGATCGCCTTGGTGATCTCGGGGCCGCCCTGATCGGCGCGCTCCGGCATCAAAGCATCGAAAATGCGCCGCTCCTCGTGTTTGCTGCGGGCGGTCTCGTGCTGTTCCTCTTCATGGTGAAGAGTTAGTGGCGCTCGTCCTCGCAATCGAACCAGATCACCGGCAGGCGACCACCCTCAAGCGTGTGGTCCGCGAAATCGTCAAAGCCGATCTCGTCCTCGTCGACTCACGCGACGCCGCAATCACGGCGATCGATACGCAGATTCCCGACGTCATTCTCGTCACCGCCCTGCTGTCGCCGCGCGACGAGGAAGAACTCATCACCCATCTTCGTGCACTCGAGGGCGCCGAGCATCTCCAGACCCATACCATCCCGCAGCTCGCGGGTTCGCGCGCCGATGACGATTCCCGCGTGTCGCAAGGCGGACTGCTCGGCAAGTTCAGGAAGAAGAAAGAGTCGGAGCCCATCGCAGGATGCGACCCGGAGCTTTTTGCGGAAGAGATCCGGACGTTCATCGCGCGCTCGGCTCAGATGAAGCAAGAGGCCGTCGCGAACCTGCGCAACCGCGTCGCGCAACTCGAGGCCCAGGTTGATAGCCCCAACGCATTCGCCGGGTCAGGCCGTGGACGAATCAATCCGCGGGAGTTCGCCGACGCACCAGCGGCGGCCGCAACGAGTGAGTCCGCGTGGGATTCGCCGTTTGAATGGCGTCGCAGCGAACCACCCCCGGCGCTAGCGAGGAACGATCAGCCGTCGGCTCCGCCCGCCACGCCACCGCCGCAACCGCTCATCACCAACGTCCCGCTGGCTGTTTTGGCGGCCGAGGAAGAGAGCGAACAGCGTGAGGCAGAGCGACGCCGGCTGGAGGAAGAACGGCTTCGCCTCGAGGCCGCCGCGGCGGCGGAGCGTGAACGCGCCGAGCTTCTCCGCGAGGAGGCCGAACGCGCCCGTGCAGATGCCGAAGCGCAGGCCGTAGCCGCTGCCGCGCGCGCGCGCGAAGATGAGCGGAAGAAAGCCGAAGCCACGGCGAAGGCGGTCGCCGAAAAGGCGCGGGAAGAGGAACGCAAGCGGCTCGAGGCGGAAGCCAAGGCCGCCGCGCAACGTGTCCGCGATGAGGAGCGGCGTCGCGCGGAGGCCGAGGCCAAGGCCGCAGCCGAACGCGCACGCGAAGAAGAGCGCAGGAAAGCCGAAGCCGCCGCAAAGGCCGCCGCCGACAAGGCGCGGGAAGAAGAACGCAAGCGACTCGAGGCGGAAGCCAAGGCCGCCGCGCAACGTGCGCGAGAGGAAGAGCGCAAGCGCGCGGAGGCCGAAGCGAAGGCCGCAGCCGATCGTGCCCGCGAAGAAGAACGGAAGAAGGCGGAAGCGGCAGCAAAAGCGGCCGCCGAAAAGGCTCGCGAGGACGAACGCCGGAAGCTCGAGGCGAAGCTCGCGGCCGAACGAGCGAAAGAAGCCGAACGGCGCCGAATCGAAGCCGAGGCAGCCGCCGCACGCGAACGCGAGGCCGAGCGGTTACGGAAGGAAGCGGAGGCCGCGGAGCGGAAGCGGATCGAAGAACGCAAGCGCCTCGAAGCAGAAATGGCCGCCGCCGCCAAACGGGCCCGCGACGAGGAACAGCGACGGCTCGAGGCCGACCGCAAGCGCCTCGAGGCCGAGGCGCTCGTCGAACGCGAACGCGCCGAACGTCGGCGCCTCGAAGAGGAAGCGGCCGCCGAACGCGAGCGGGCCGCCGCGGCCGAGCGCGAGCGTCAGGACGCCCTCGAACGTGCTCGCGAAGCAGCTGAAGCCGAACGCAAGGAGCAAACGGCGAAGGAACGCGCGGCGCAACGTAAGAGGACCCGGCGCGCGGCGCGCGGCGCCGCCGGCGAGGCGGCGGCAAACGCGCCGCTCGTCACCTCCGATCACTTTGCGCAGTTCCGCGAGGAATACGACCATGTCGGCCCGGGCGTGTTTCGGCACATGCCGCTCGCGGCCTGGGCGCGGACCGATCATCCGGCGATGGCGCCAGAAACCGAGCCGCCACAACCGGACGATCTTCGAGAGCTCATGAACGCTTGGAAACTGCCCCCTCACATTTCTGGTGTCACGCTGCCACGGGGATGCCGCATCCGCCGCGTCCGCGTCCCGGCGGTCGCGGGAGTGAAGAAAGAACGTGGCTCGCGACCGGTCATCGTGTCGCGACGCGCGCTTGATGAAGCGAGGTCGGGAGACGCTGGGTAGGGAACGGGAGGACGGAGCGCCTGCGGCCGCGGCGAGCGAGCGAAGCGAGTCGAGCCGCAGCGAGCGGGGGTGGGGCCCCGCGAGCACTAGGAGAGAACGGGGAACGGAAGTACGCAGCGTTCGCGGTGGTCGGACCTCTGAGGCATTGCAGAATTCTCCACATTTCGCTCAAATCCGCAGCATTCACTAGCAACAGGCACCGGCATTCCGGTTGCGTTCCTTCGCAGCCGTGGATGCTCCCGGCTCCGTTCAATCTCAATCAACAGGCTGGCAACCGGGCGATCGGCTCACACTCCGTGGTGAGAACTGGACGGTCGTGGGCTGCGCCGAGCACCCCGATTGCGAGGAGCTGCGCGTCGACGCAGATCGCGACCGTCGGCGTCACACCTTTCTCCTGCCCTTCGATCGTCCCCGGCGCATTCGCCACGATGGCGTAACCATCGTCTCGCGACGCGCGTGGTGGCATCGGCTCACGCAGCTGCTGGCCGACGCGTATCCGTACGGCGGACTCCGTTTCTATCCTGACAGCATCGACCTCCTGCCGTATCAGCTCGAGCCTGGAATCGCCATGCTGCGCGAAGGTCATCCGCGTCTGCTGATTGCAGACGATGTGGGATTGGGAAAGACGATCGAAGCCGGGCTGATTCTTCGTGAGTTGGCCCTGCGGAATGATGGCTTCCGCGCCATGCTGCTCGTCCCCGCCGGTCTGCGCCAGCAATGGAGCGAAGAACTCACCACGCGGTTCAGTCTCGAACCGATTGTGGCTGATGCGCCGTGGCTGCGCGAGGTCGCCCGCGCGCTTCCACCCGACGTCAATCCGTGGTCGCTGCCGGGCACCTATCTCTCGTCATTTGACTTCGTCAAGCGGGCGGAAGCCTTGCGCCCTCTCGAAGATGTCCGCTGGGACTTGCTCGTCGTGGACGAGGCGCACGCCGCAACGCTCTCCACCGACCGGCGCGCCGCCGTCGATGCGGTTGCCGCCCGCGCTCAGCGCGTCCTGCTGCTGACCGCAACTCCACCGGGTGATCCCGCACAGTTGGCGGGGCTATGCCGCATCGGATCGTTCCCCGGTGACGCAGACATTCCGATATTTGAACGCGGACGAGCGTCGCAGGCCGTAAAACCACGGCGCAGCTCGGTCGTCCTCGTGCGTCTCAACGAGGCAGAACGGCGTATGCATCGCAGCCTCGAGCGGTATACGACCCTGATGTGGGCGGAAGCGGCGCGAACGGGCAATCCCCACGCTCGTCTCGTGAGCACCATCCTGCGAAAGCGCGCGCTCTCGAGCGCGGCGGCGCTCGAACTGTCGCTTCGACGCCGAAAGGATCTGCTGACCGGGCAGGTGATTGTCCGGCAGCGACAGCTGCTTCTCCCCCTCCAGGACGATGAGGATGCGGAGGATGACATGGTGCCGGATACGTCGCTCGGTTCCTGGATACTCGAGGACCGCGCCACTGAGGAGTATTGGTTGGAGGAATCAATTCGCGGTGCCTGCGACACGGCTGAAACGGAATCAAAAGTGCGGGCCCTCAAGAAACTTCTGACGCGGGTCCGCGAACCGATGATCGTTTTTACCGAGTATCGTGACACCCTGGCGTGTCTTCAGCGGTTCTTGCAGGCCGGAGGTCTTCACACCTGTGCAATCCACGGAGGTTTGACGACGGCCGAACGGCGCGCGGCGCTCACCGAGTTTGCTCGAGGCCATGCGACACTGCTCGCGACCGACGCCGCTGCCGAGGGACTGAACCTGCAGCAGCGATGCCGGACAGTCGTCCATTACGAATTGCCGTGGAACCCTGCGCGGATGCTGCAACGGACCGGACGCGTCGACCGCATCGGTCAGACGCGCCGCGTCCACGAGATCGCTCTGGTTGCCGCGGATACAGCGGAGACGCTGGTGGTGGCACCGTTAGCCCGGCGCGCAACCGCATGGTCCGACTCCAGGGGGCATGCGTGGTTGGAGTGGCTGACGGAGTCTCGGATTGCCGAAGCCGTGTTCGACGGCGAACCGCCGCGGCCGGACAAGACGCCTACACCACGCGGCGCATGCATCCCAATCGATCTTCATGCTGACGCGGTCATCGAAGCGCGACGGCTCGAGGGCCGGCGTGTTCTTCTCGGCAGCCGGAGATCCATCAGACCGACCGCGAGTAGAGATATCCCGTGTACGGCTATTTACAGATCGTCCCTCGCATCCGGTATCGTGCTGATCTTCGAGCTGAAGGTCCTGCACTGGCGAGAGACTGTGGAGCGAACGGTTGTCGCTCTGCACTGCCGAATTGATCTGCGGCCCTGGTCCCGGAAGGTGTCACATATCCGGGGGTGCGTATCTGCCTTGCTTCCGCAGGTCCTCGAGATTGCCGTGCCGGCAGTTGCTCGACTGGTGCGGAAGCGGGCCGAAGCTATCCACGTGCAGGCACACGAAGCGTGGGCGCGCACTCACGCTCGTGCTCGATCGCTGCAGCAACTGCACGGATCGGCCGCTCGACAGCTCGTGCAGATTGGTCTCTTCGAGCGTCGCCAGCCCCGCGCGGGCGACTGGGTCCATCGAACGAGCGCTCCACTCGGTCCCGACCGTCTTGAGCGACAAACGGATCCCGACGAACCGGCGATCAGTTCATCGGCCAATCTGCGGGCGTTGCTGTTGATTCCGCCGCGGTGACGATTCGGGGCTTATCGGGGTCGCTCCTCTCGCACGAGGCGCTTGCAGGATCCGAAATGCGGGCGCTGTCAGCACGGACCCTGGCAGGGATCGACGCGGGCGTCAAGCAGCGGCTGCACGCGTGGCACGCCACTGTGCACGTCGCGCTGGGTCCTACGGCCAGCGCCCGTACGGTTCTCGACACTCTCGCGCTCCCGCTGGCGGCTCATCTGGGTTTTCAGGCCATCCTGCTGAATCGTGCCGGTGCTCCTCCCTACGCCGTTCTGCGTGTGGGAGGGAATGACGTTGCGGTCCTCCTCGTCACGCCGTGGGGAGCGGATCCCGCACGGCGCTGGCGCGAGGCGGTCACCCACGGAATTGGACACGACGTACGGTGGTGCATCTGCGTCAACGGTCCTTCACTGCGAGTGTTCGACGCGAGGCGTGCGTACTCGCGCCGCTTTGCCGAGTTCGAACTTGCGGTGGCGCTCGAGGACGAGCTGACCTTTCCTGTTTTCTGGACGCTGCTGTGCGCCGGCTCGATGTCTTCAGCTGACGGCACACCGATTCTGGATCGAGCCGTGGAGTTGTGCGAGCGGCACCGAGCGACGGTTCGAACCTCGCTGAAGAGCGGCGTGCAGCAGGCGCTCGCCGAACTGGGAGGTGCGTTCCTGGCGCGAGGTCGCGATCGGGCTGCCGGCCGGGCGCTCGACGAGTCACTGACCGTCATTTATCGCGTGCTCTTTCTGCTCTTCGCCGAGGCACGTGGACTGGTGCCGCACTGGCATCCCACCTATAAGAACAACTACACCATCGAGTCGTTGCGTTCGTCGCTCGAATCCACGGCGGCGTCGCGTGGGCTCTGGGAAGCGCTGCAGGCCATCGCGCGACTCGCCCACCGCGGATGTCGCGCGGGACCGCTGCGAGTGCCGGCATTCAACGGCCGGCTCTTCTCTCCGAGCGATGCTCCGCTCGCAGATTCGCTGCGGCTCGACGATGCGGCCGTAGGGCGGGCCCTGTTGGCGTTGACAACCCGGCAAACCAGGGATCGGCGTGAGCGCATCGCGTACGCGGATCTCGGTGTGGAGCAACTGGGAGCCGTCTACGAGCATGTCCTCGACTACGTGGTCCGCGGGTCCTCCACTTCCGGCAGACTGGAACTTCGACGCGGCAGCTACCGGAAAGCGACCGGCACGTTCTATACGCCACGCTCGCTGACCGAGTACCTCGTCCGCCGCACGCTGGCTCCGTTAGTTGATGAAGCGTCGCCGGAAACGATTCTGGGGCTGCGGATCCTCGATCCGGCGATGGGCAGCGGCGCATTCCTGGTCGGAGCCTGTCGCTACCTGGGTCACGCTTACGAACAGGCCCTGGTTCGCGACCAGGCGTTGACGCCATCTGACATCACCGAAGCAGACCGCACGGCGTTTCGTCGCGTGATCGCGCAGCGCTGTCTCTTCGGCGTCGACATCAACCCGATGGCCGTGCAGCTCGCCCGTCTGTCACTGTGGCTGGCGACGCTTGCCGGAGATCGCCCGCTGACGTTTCTCGATCATCATCTTCAATGCGGCGACAGTCTCCTCGGAGCGTCGCTCGTGGACATCCACCGGCAGCCTCCGTCCGATCGCGGCAAGCGCAGCCGCCCAGGCTCGCTGCCTCTGTTCTCGGTAGACGACCTCGAGTACGAACTACGAGCCAGCGTGGCACCCCGGCTTGCCCTCGCGCACGACGCAGACGACACGCTCGATCAAGTCAAGCACAAGGAACGGACACTCGCACGTCTCTGCGGGGCCGGCGCGCCGCTCAGACGATGGAAACAGGCGGCAGACCTGTGGTGCGCGGCATGGTTCGTCGGAGGCGACAACGGTCGCGTCTTCGATGCCTTCGTCCGGGAGACGCTCAGCGGACGGGCCATGCTTCCCGCGCACGTCTCACAACCACTTCTCAACGGCGCGCGCGCAGTGGCGGAGGCCCGCCGATTTTTTCACTGGACGCTGGAGTTTCCGGAAGTGTTCTTCGAGCGAACCGGCAAACCGCTCGCCGAACCCGGGTTCGACGCGATCCTCGGCAATCCGCCGTGGGAAATGTTGCGCGCCGACAAGCCTGCGGATGAAACGTCACCCGCAACACCTGCCAGCGAGCTCGCGCGCTTCGCTCGACACTCTGGCATCTACGCGCTTCAGGGCAACGGGCATTCGAACCTCTATCAGTTGTTCGTCGAGCGCGGCTTGTCGCTCCTCAGGCGTCATGGACGGCTCGGATTCATCGTGCCGGCTGGCCTGGCGTCGGATCACGGATGCGCCGCGTTGCGCCGTGAGCTGTTGGATAAGACGACGATTGACACATTCGCGACTTGCGAGAATCGCAATCGAATCTTCCCGATCCACCGCAGCGTCAAGTTCACGCTCCTGGCCTTGACAAAAAGCGGGAGCACTTCGGCGTTACCGCTTCGAACAGGCATACGGTCCGCAGAAACGCTCGATAAGCTTTCTGATCTGGGCGTCGACGAAGCCGCCGTTTTCGTGCCTCGTGCTGTCCTGACGCGCGTGACCGGCGAACTCGCAGCGATCCCCGAAATCCGGTCGGCTTCCGATCTCGAACTGCTCTCGCGAATTTCATTCGCCCACCGGCCCCTCAAAGATCCCGAGGGATGGGGCCTCCATTTTGGTCGTGAACTGAATGCCACAGAGGACCGCCCGCACTTCGTTACTGACCGTGCCGGGCTACCAGTTGTCGAGGGAAAACATCTGCAGCCCTTCCGAGTGGACGTTCAACACCCGCGGTTCACCATCCTCTCGACGGACGCGCATCGGCTTCTTCCGAATCGCTCGTTTGCGTCCCCTCGCCTCGCCTATCGTGACGTGGCTTCCTCCACGAATCGCCTCACACTCATCGCCGCCATCATCCCGTCGGGGGTCGTGACTACCCACACCGTTTTCTGCCTCAAAACACCGTCAGACCTGGATGCTCAGCACTTCCTGTGCGCCCTGCTCAACAGCTTCGTCGCCAACTATCTGGTTCGGATGCGTGTGAGCACCCACGTGACCGCCGCACTCATCGAGCAACTGCCGATGCCAAAACCCTCGCGCACGGATCCTGCATTCATCGAACTCGTAGAACTTGCCCGGCGATTGTCAGAGCACGATCGCGCTGAATGGCGAGCACGCCAACAGGCACTGGCCGCGCAGCTCTACGGCATCGACGCGGGGGAATTCTCGCACGTACTCGAAGGATTTCCCCTTGTCTCGCCGTGCGAACGAGAAGGGGCGCTCGAGATGTTCCGTTGTATAGTCGGAACTGGAGGCGTGCAGCCTTCTGGCGCCGAATCTTCACGAACAAGATGAACTGGAAAGAGTCGTGCGCACCGGTGTGGGTGATATGGGGCCTCGTGGCCGCATTCGCCGTGATCCAGGCAGTCGCCTGGTGGCTCGCTGGAGGAGTGCCCCGTCGTCCTCTCGTCCTCGTGCAGGTCATTGCGGCGTGGGTCGTGATGCTCGTCCTCGCCGTCCTCGCCAGCCGCCGAATCGAAACGCTCTCGACGAGGCTCTCACAAAAGGAGCGCGCGCACCTTTCGGCGATGGACGAGATGGAGCAGCTGCAAACACAGAATGCGATGCTGCAGATCGTGGCCCGCTCGGTGGACGTGCCACTGGCGTTTCAGGCCCTTGCCTCTCGAATCATCCGCATCGTTCCGTGCGATCGCGCCGGGCTGGCACTTCTCACGGAAACCGGTCAGGAATTTCAAACCTACACGGCGCGGGTGCGCGAGAACGAGCGCCGCTCGCGACCGCGTCCCGAGGTGACGTTCAAGGTCGAGAGCACGGCCATCGGCTATGTCGTGCGGTCAGCTCAGCCGCTCATTCTGAACGACATGCGGGAAGCCGCGCCGGAGTTTCTGGATGCGAACGTTCTTTACAATTCCGGATTCAATTCTGCGCTGCTGATGCCGCTCGTCTCGAAGGGGCGGACAGTCGGGACGCTGAATGTCGTCTCGAGAAAAAAGGACGCATTTTCGGAGGTGCATATCGACGCACTTCGCCCGATCGCGGAGATCTTCGCCGTCGCGTGCGTCGCGCAGCAACTCCAGATGCTGATTGGAAAATATCGGACGATCGAGGCGATGTCCGACCAAACACTGGCGATCGCCTCCGACATCAACGGCGCTCTGCAGACGATCATCGGACACTGCGACTTGTTGGAGCGTGGGTATCCCGATCCAGCCTTGCAGCGCGACCTCGCGACGATCGTGCTCCAGGCACAGCGGGTAGCGGAATTGCTCGAGAAAATGCGCGTCACTGCCCACGAACGGCTCAAGGAAGCGGCAGCTGGCATGAGCGAGTCTGGAATCCCCACCAGCCCCGAGGCGTATGGCCGGCGCGAGGCGACGTAATCCGGGCTCGGGGCTCGAATAGATTAGGCAGCTGTCCGCAGCGAGTACAGCATCGTCCCCACCAGAATCAGCGTGACGGCAATCGTCGTCCAGAGCCAGAACCAGTCCCTTCGTCGAATCGCCTCGACAACTGAAAGAACAACGCGCATGACAGGCGTCGCCATCAGAATGATGAGCCCGATTCGGAGTAGCGCTTCAGCCGTCGTCAACCGCGGTGCAATCAGCAATGCCGACAGTGCGAGGGCGAGGCACGCAGCGCTCAGCCAGACACCGGTCAGCATGACATACGCGAGCGTCCTCTCGAATGCACGCAGACCGGAGCTGGAAGTCACAGCGCCTTTGAAAAGTACGTGGCGGACACGGCCACCAGGACCGCAGCCAGGATCATCTTCAGCCACTTCGCGCGCGCGCGGTCGCCGAACCAGAATCCGAACCGGGAGCCGAGGAGGACACCAATCACCGCTGACGCGGCAAGAACCGGAATCACGTCGCCACGAGCGTAGTAAATCGGCGCCGACGCCACCGCGGTCACGCCAATCATCACGGCACTCGTGGCCGCGGCCACTCGCAGCGGCACCCCGCACCACGCATTCAACGCCGGCACTTGCAGGATCCCGCCGCCGATCCCGAGCAGACCCGAAATGCTCCCACCGACGAGCGACACCAACAACGCGACCGGAAGGTTGCGCGTGCGATAGACGACCTCCTGCCGGCTCTCTTCTTCGAAAAAGCGCCCACCGAACGGACCGGGATCGGTCGCTTTGTCGAGAATGACGTTTCGCCGATCCAGGCGGGACACCACGACGAGTGCAATCGCCGCCGTGACGATCGCAAACATCAGGTACAGCACGTGATGCGGCAGCCGGACGACGAAGATGCCGCCCAGTAATCCACCCGCGCTCGAGGCAATCTGGAGAACCATCCCCAGACGAAGGTTCGCCGGACGTCGGTCCGAGCTGGTCGCGGAGACAACGCTCGAGGTGGCAATCACTGTCATGAGACCGACGCCCGACGCGACGTTGAACGGCAGACCAAGTGCCGCATTCAAAAACGGCACGAGAAAGACGCCGCCGCCAACGCCCAGGAGAGCCCCAAGCGTGCCTGCCAGGGCGCCGACGGCCATGACGACAATCGCGACGCCGGCAGTAATGTCAAAGACTGGCACGAGAATCGGGGTGCTATGATCGGAGAAACTCGAAATTCTACCGCATGTTTCACCGCATCTTTGATGATGGGCTCGCGCAGAGCTCATACGTAATTACCTGCAACCGGACGGGCCAGGCCGCCATCGTCGATCCGCGCCGCGATATCGACGTCTACGTCGAGTACGCTCGACGGTGCCATCTCGTCATCAGATTCGCCATCGAAACACACGTCCACGCGGACTTCGTCTCGGGAGCGCGCGAGCTGGCAGCGCTTGGAGCGACCGTCGTCTCTGGACCGGGCGCTGGTTTGCAGTTCGAACATCACGAAGCGCAGCCGGGGGAAACGTTGCAGCTGGGCGACGTCGCGATCAAGCTGCTCCATACTCCCGGACACACGCCCGAACATATCTCCGTCCTGGTCGAGGAACCGGGTGAGGTCAGGCGGGTGCTCACCGGCGACACGCTGTTCGTGGGAGCCGTTGGACGGCCAGATCTGCTCGGACCCGAGCGCGCGCGGGAACTGGCCGGTCGGCTTCACGTCTCTCTTACAGAGACGTTGCTGACGCTCGGGGATGATGTGGAAGTGCATCCCGGCCACGGCGCGGGCTCGTTGTGCGGCACCGGAATCGGTCGTGAGCCGCACTCGACGATCGGTCAGGAGCGGAGATTCAATCCGATGCTCAAGTACGGATCCAAGCAGCAATTCGTCGAGGCGGTCCTCGCTGACTTGCCGGAAACGCCGCCGTACTTCGCTGAGCTGAAACGGGTGAACCAGTCCGGTCCGGCGATCCTTGGCCTCGGAATCGGTTTACCGAACCATCAATTGCTGACGCCTGGCGCGGCTCATGCAGCCATGCTCCAGGGTGCGTACTTACTCGACGTTCGGCCTGCTGACGTGTTTGCCGCGGGTCATCCCGGGAACGCGATCAACATTGGTTTCGGACCGAAGGTTGGCTACTGGGCAGGATTTGTCGTCCCCGTGTCGGCGCCGGTGATTCTCTTCGGCGATGAAGATGCCGGTGTGAGGAACGAACTTCGTCGCCAGTTGCTGCGCGTTGGCATCGATCGTCTTCTCGGGTATGTCGCTGGCGGTCTCGAAGCCTGGCAAGATGCCGGCCTGCCGGTTTCCCGCATTGAACAGATCAGTCCGCGTGAGCTCCTCCAGAGACAAATGCGAGGACCATCGTTCACCCTGGTGGACGTGAGAAGCCGCGACGAATTCGAGAGCGGGCAGATCGCCGGAGCGTTGAACATTCCCGTCGGTTCCCTGCCGTCACGAATTGCCGAGATCCCGGCCTCGCTCCCGGTCGCCACACTGTGCGAGGGGGGGTATCGATCGAGCCTCGCGGCGAGCCTGCTCGCCCGCTCGGGTTTCCCCTCAGTTTTCAACCTCGCCGGTGGGATGAGTGCCTACCGCGCCGAGGCCACGGTTAACCATTGACACTTCCGGCGGGCTATCGCATCGCGCAATACGAAGTCGTGGCGCCGATAGGCTCTGGCGGAATGGGAGAGGTCTATCGCGCGCGCGATCCGCGCCTGGGCAGGGACGTGGCGCTCAAAGTGATGGCCGCACACATCGCGGCGGATCCCGAGATGCGCCGTCGATTCGAAACCGAGGCTCGGGCGGTTGCTTCGCTGTCCCATCCGGCGATTCTGTCGATTTACGAAATGGTGGCGGCTGAAGGATTGCCCTGTGCCGTCATGGAGCTACTCGAAGGCCAGAACCTGCGCGAACGGATGGAGCGGGGACCAATTCCGTGGCGCGAAGCGGTTCCAATCGCCGCCTCTGTCGCCGACGGGTTGGCTGCGGCACACGCACGCGGGATCATCCACCGCGACCTGAAGCCGGAAAACATTTTTCTGACCAACGACGGCAACGTAAAGATTCTGGATTTCGGACTCGCCGTTCATCGACTGGAAGGACTCACACGAGCTGCAGACGGTCCGACCATGGCGCAGACCGTGGCGGGAACGGTACTCGGAACATTTGGCTACATGTCTCCTGAACAAGTGCGCGGCGAGGCAGTGGATGGTCGAACGGATGTCTTTGCGCTGGGCTGTGTGCTCTACGAGATGCTGTCCGGCCGCCGGCTGTTTACCGGTACAACACCGCAGGAGACACTTGCGCAAGTTCTGACCGGCACGGCGGACATTTCGGCGATAGACCCGCTCGTACCAATGGAGCTCAGAAGGATCGTCTCGCGGTGCGTTGACATCGAACGATCCCGGCGTTTTGACGGCGCGCAGGACGTTGCGATGGCCTTACGCGCCATCCTGACCGGATCGGCGGCGGTCGCCACTCGTACCGGCCGTCCTCGTGGGAAATCATTGGCGGTATTGCCGTTCGTAAACTCCGGCGCCAATCCAAACCTCGAATATCTCATCGACGGCATTACCGAGAGCATCATCAACAGTCTCTCGCAACTGAGCGGCCTCCGCGTCGTCCCGCGCAGCGTGGCGTTTCGATACAAAGGACTCCAGGCTGATCCGGCGACCGTTGGTCTGGCGCTCAACGCCCGCACGATACTCACGGGCCGCGTGGCCCAATACGACGACATGCTCGCAATCCAGGCTGAGCTCGTTGACACCATCTCTGAATCGCAGTTGTGGGGCGAACAGTTCCGTCAGCGCATTGACGACGTGATGGCGGTGCAGCAGGAGATCGCATGGCGTATCTCCGAGGCGCTGCGGCTGAAGCTGACGCCCAGGCAAAAAACCAAGCTGAAAAAGAACCACACGGCCAACCCGGAGGCGTACCAGGAATACCTGCGCGGTCGCTATCAGTGGAACAAATGGCGACCTGAGAGTATTCGACAGGCGCTCGAGCACTTCGATCGTGCGATTGGGCTGGACCCGGCCTACGCCGTGGCTTATGCGGGACTTGCCGATGCGTATGGCGCGATGGCCTATTACGGATACGTGGCGCCGCAGGACGGGTTTCCGCGTGCGCGCGCGGCCGCCGAACGGGCGATCGCGCTCGATCCGGACCTGGCGGAAGCACACGTCTCGCTTGGCCTGGAAAGCTTCTTCTGGGTGCGTGATTGGCCGGCCGCTGAACGCGCGTTCCAGCGCGCGATTAAGCTCAACCCAAAGCTCGCGACGGCGCACTCGTTCTACGGCCTGTTCCTCTGCACCTGCGGGCGGTTCGACCAAGCGCTTGCCGAGGCTCGGAAAGCGAGAGACCTCGACCCGCTCTCGTCGTTCGTCAACATGGGTGTGGCCTGGGTCCATCACTTTGCCGGCAACGATCTCGCCGCCGCTGAGGAAGCGCTGCGAATCCGCGCCGCCACGCCCGATCTGGAAGAGGCCGGCAACGTGCTCATCACCTCCTACGATGCGCTTGGCCGCTACGAGGAGGCCGCTCGCCTCATCTCGCAACAACGATGCTTCGGTATCTCGCTCGATGGGGAGCAGCTTCTGGCGGCACTTCGTGCCGGCGGTCCGCGTGCTTACTGGCTGAAACGGCTCGAATTAATGGATCAAGCCGGCGCCGGGCCACCTGCATATTTCGCGTACGCCATCGTTCACAAGCTGCTTGGCAACGACGAAACGGCAATCGATTATCTCGAGCGGATGGTTGACGCCCACGTCGGCGGCGTGGTGTTCATGGGCGTCGATCGAGTGCTGAGCGGGCTCAGAGGGAATCCGCGCTACGATGCGCTTATCCAACGGGCGGGACTGCCCATGGCTTTAGCACCGCATACAACGTCGACATGATCGGTACGTCCACCCCCACGCGGGCGGCGCGCCGGACCACCGATCCATGCAAGGCCTCCACTTCAATCGGTTTTCCCTGGGACAGATCAATCAGTAAGGACGATCGCATCGACTTGGGAATGCCGTCGATATAGACCTTGATGCGATCGATCACGTCGGGCGCGACGGGGACACCTTCGGCCCGGGCGAGACGCTCCACCTCCCGGCAGCCATCCAGAAATTTCTCGCGGATGAACGCGTCCGCCCAGACCGGCCCAATCGGCAGACGTGCGCCTCCCGTGAATCCCGCGAGGGCGACGAGGAAGATGAATTTTTCCCAGATTGGAATTCGACCGTCTGCGGTCGGTTCGGACTGGATGTCCGCCCCGGCGAACGCTTCGTGAAGCTGAGCGACGCGGCCGCTTGCGCGCGGGAGTACGCCGAACACTTCCCCGAATACGATGCGGCGGTGTGTTCCCGTCTGTTCGATAACGCCTGGCTGCGCCAACGCCGTGGCGATGTAAGTGGTGCCACCCACAACCGCCTGCTCGCCGACGATTGCCGCGAGGTCCGACACGCTGTCCACGCCGTTCTGGAGCGTGAGCACCGCCGACCCCGGTCCGAGCAACGGCCTGACCAGAGGCAGCGCTGTCTGATTGTCGTAGGTCTTCACCGCGACAATGACGACGTCAACGGTTCCGACTTTGCTCGTGTCCTCTTCCGCGCGTGCGTGGACGACGAAATCGCCGAGCATCGGGCTGCGAACCTCCAGCCCGCGAGCGCGTATCGCCTCGAGGTGGGCACCTCGCGCAATGAACGTGACATCGTGCCCCGCACGCGCGAGTCTTGCGCCGTAATAGCCGCCTACTGCTCCTGAACCAAGAATGGCGAAGCGCACGGACGAATCACCTGCTCCAGTACCAATACGCCGGAAGCCCCAGTGCCAGCAGCCCCAGACCGGTGAGCGATTCGACCGGCCGCTCGATCAGCGTATTCAACACGAATGCCGCTGAACCCGCGATAAACACGATCGGCACGACGGGATAGCCCCAGGTCCGATACGGCCGCATCTGGTCGGGCCGATCGCGACGCAGCTTGAAGAGCGCCGCGCCTGCGGCGACGCTGAACAGAATCGATGCGAACATGACGTAGGTGAACAGCTGCTCGTAGGATCCCGACAGCGCCAGGATTGCGGACCAGATCGTGAGCGCGACGATTGCCACGTGGGGCGTGCGGTAGCGCTCGTGAACGCGCCGGCACGAGGGGAAGAACACCCCGTCAGACGCCATTCCAAACAGCAACCGCGACCCTGCCAGCATCGCAGCGACATTGTTGCCAAACGTCGATACGACTACCGTCAACGCGACGAACGTGGCGCCGGACGGTCCCACGAGCGCGGTCGCGGCGCGCTCCGCAATCCGCGTGACTCCTTTCATCTCATCCAATCTGAGGGCGAAGAAGTACGCCACGTTGACGACGAGATAGATCGTCGTCAGCAGCAACAACCCTCCGATCAGTGCTCGGGGAATGTTGCGCTGGGGATCTTTGATTTCTCCCGCCGCGTAGGTGACGAAGTACCACGCTTCGTAGGTCCACAGCACCGCAATCATTGCCACGCCGAATGCGGCAGCTGGCCGGGCGAGGTCCGGAGGGACGACTGGCGTGAGGACGGGTGTCACGCGTGCCGCAAGAATCGCCATGATCGGCAACGCGGCCAGCGCCGCAACCTTGGCAGTCGTCAGCACGACAATCACGAAGTTGCCACGGCGAACGCCGACGTAGTTGATCGCACCGATCACCACGATGACGGCCGCGGCCACCAGTTGACCCGCGGAAATGGAGATCCGTGCAAAACCCAGATCACCGCTCAGTACGGGGATCGACGGGGACAATGCCGGAAAGAAGTAGCTGAGGTATTCCGCAAAGCCGACGGCAACCGCAGCGATGCCGCCACTAATCACGACGAGCAACGCGGCCCACCCGTAGAGAAACGCGGGCAGCGTTCCGTACGCTTCTCGAAGAAACACGTAAACGCCGCCCGAGCGCGGAAACATGGCGCCCATTTCGGCGTAGGTCAGGCCGCCGGCGATCGCCAGCACACCACCGAGTGTCCACGCCAGGAGCAGCAGCGAGACCGACGGAATCGTCGCCGCCATGACACCGGTTGTCAGGAAGATGCCAGATCCAATGACGCTGCCGACAACGAAGAGAATGGCCGACCAAAGCCCGATCGCGCGGACCAACTGGCGATCGGCGTCATTTGCCGCCGGGCCGGCGGGTGCAGCCGGGTGTGGGGACACGCGGGGGAATCTACCACGTCCTACATGCTAGAATGCCGTCCCCACACGTTCCCTGCCGCGCGTTCGGGCGAGGCGAGTGGACAGCGAGGCCGGCGACTGACCGCCCGGCCGGAGGACCGACATGGCGGCCCGGCTCACCACACTCGTCGTCGTCGCAATTGTCGCCGCGACGCTCATCGCCGGACTCATTGTCGGCGCGCAGCGAGACGACAGCGACGGGCCGATCGATCTCATTATTCACAATGGCACCGTGTATGCGGCCAATGGCGCTGGTTCGATGGCCGAAGCGATTGCCGTGCGTGGCAATCAGATCGTCCGCGTCGGCAGCGACCGCGACATCCTGCGGCTTCGGCGTCCACAGACCCAGGTGATCGACGCGCGCGACCGCGCCGTCATCCCAGGATTCAACGACGCACACGTCCATTTCATCGGCGGTGGTCTGGCGCTCGACAAGATCAATCTGCTCGACGCGACGACCGTCGAGGAGATTCAGGAGCGCATCCGAAGCTGGGCAAGCGCCAACCCCGATCGCCCCTGGGTTCTCGGACGGGGCTGGTATTACCAGCCCTTTGCGGGCGGCCTCCCGACTCGTCAACTGCTCGACGCCGTTGTCTCCGACCGTCCCGCTCACCTCGTCAGCTACGACGGTCATACGGTTTGGGTCAATACCAAGGCGCTGCGACTGGCGGGGATCACGAGGCGGACACCGGATCCGACAAACGGCACGATCGTGAAGGATCCGCGGACGGGGGAGCCGACAGGCGTGCTGAAGGAAGCTGCGATGGCACTCGTCCGACATCTCGTGCCGCCGGTCACGCGTGAGGACCGTGCGCGCGCGCTGCGCGCCGCGGTTGCCGAAGCGCAGCGCTACGGCGTCACGAGCGTCCAGGTTGCGGGGACGACGATCGAAGATCTCGAGTTGTTCGATGACGCCGCGAGGGCTGGCGATCTTCAAGTGCGCGTCTACGCCGCCGTCTCGACCAACGGAACCCTCGATGAGCCGGCGCTCGAGCGTCTGGAGGAGCTGCGGCACAAATACGCGGACGGCGCACTGTTCAAGTCTGGGGCGTTGAAGATCAGCCTCGACGGCGTCATCGAATCGCACACCGCGGCGATGCTGGCGCCGTACTCCAACAGAGCCGACGCCGGCACGCCGACGATTGCGCCGGATGCGTTGAACCGTTCCGTGCGCCTGGCCGACGCGCGGGGATGGCAACTGATGACGCACGCGATCGGCGATCGAGCGATCCGCATGGCGCTCGACGCGTACGCGCACGCCGAACGATCGAATCCCCCGGCAGCACGCGGCCGGCGCCATCGCATCGAACATGTTGAAACCGTCGATCAAGCAGACATCGGCCGTTTCGGGGCACTCGGCGTGATCGCGTCAATGCAGCCGTTCCATGGGAGCCCGAGCCCCGCTCAAATCGATGTCTGGACGCGGAACATCGGCGAGGAACGCGCGTCACGCGGATGGCCGTACCGGAGTATTGCGCGCGCCAAGGGACGCCTCGCGTTCGGAAGCGACTGGCCCGTCGTGTCACTGAATCCCATGCTCGGCGTGCACACCGCCGTCAACCGCACCACGCCAGAGGGTCGGCCCGAAGGCGGCTGGTATCCGGACCAAAAACTGCCGCTCAAGTCGGCTATCGATGCCTACACCTCCGGCTCGGCCTGGGCCTCCTTCGACGAACAGCGGAAGGGCACGCTGACGGCCGGCATGCTCGCGGATATCGTCATCCTTTCGGACGATGTCTTCAGTTCGAAATCCAGGCTCACCGATCTCGCGACGGCGCGGGCCGTCGTGACGGTGTTCGACGGGAAGGTCGTGTACCAGCGCGAGCGGGCCAGTACGAACTGAGTTAGCTGCCAGCGTTCTGCTACCTGATCACTTGCTCGACGACGTACTTTCCCGGCTCCTGTGCAGGTTTGAGGAGCACGAATCGGGCTGACTCTCCGACCGCGATCGATGCTGAACGCTTCGACTTCCATTCCGGCAAGTCCACCACTCGTCCAACTTCGAGATCTTCCTCAATCGGCACGATCGTCATCCCGGTCCCGTCGATCGTCGTCAAACCGCCGGACGTCCGGAGGTCGCCGATGTCATCGATGACGAGGGAGACCTGAAGGTCACGCGACCCTGGGGCCAGGCGCACGCGACGATTGGCAATGACCCCGACATCTGCAATGAAGGGCGGGACTCCCGCACCGTTGATGACGGTCGCGTTGCGTACGAGGATGTAGAAGGCGCGCGACTGATTCATGGGCAGCGATTCATAGCGCTGCGGATCGGCCCGCTCGACGCTCTTGCTCGCGAGACTGTCCAGGGCGGAGAGGATCGCGATGAAGTTCAGCCGAACGAGTGCCGCCTCCGGTTGCGCCGATGGCCAGGCGCCCGTCTCGATGAGCACCACCGGCGTTCCCCAGAGTGTGACGTTGTCGCCAAATGCCCTCACCTCGAACTCGTCGTCGTAGCGGCCAATTTGGCCAGGCGCGAAGGGCTCGAGCGCATCGCGAATGACGGCGCAGAGCTTTTTCGTCAGCTGACGCCCTTCGCTGTCGCTGCGCGCGGCATCAAACGCCACAGACAGCAGTGATATCGAGGCTGGCTTTGGGGGATCGCCTACCGAAGTACGCCAGTTCTGGTTGTGCAGGTTGAATCCGACGCCCGGACGCCAGCGGTCGCGAATGTCCTTCAGGATTTTCCCTTCGGGCGTCTGAAGGCGAAGAGCGTCGCGATTGATATCGATCCCCTGTGCATTCCGGCGCTGAAAACGCTCCGCACCGTCCGGATTCAGCATTGGGATCACATGCAGTGTCAAAGTGCCCAGCAAGCGTTGGACTGCCGGTTCCCTCTGCCGGCGCCGCAGGTAATCAAACACGTCGAAGAGCGCTGCCGTTGCAGTCGGCTCATCGCCGTGCATCTGGGACCAGAGCAGAACGTGGTAGGGTCCCTTTCCCACCGTGACGTGATAGATGGTGCGCCCCTCGATCGATTCCCCAGCCTTCTCCATCCTGAGGAGGCCGCTCGAGGATTGAACGAACTCCTCGAGCCGCCGCACCAGTTCTCGATGATCCAGAAGAGGGGGGAGCGGCGGTGAAACGTGTTCCACGTCCCAGACCCGCGCCAATTCCTGAGGACGCAGCGCATCCAGCTCTCGCGGCTGACCATCGGCGCCACTCGCAATGGCAGCCAACAGCAACGTGACGCCGACAATTCGAGTCGCCCTCACCGGTAATGGAGACGCAACACGGAGCGAGCCGCGCCGCTGGTCACCAGGAAAAGGTTGTCGTAGTCCGAATCGCCGACCGTCACAGCCTCGCCGGCGAGTGCCTCGATCAGCGTGGGGACGGTATTGGAATGCCCCACGACCAGCACGTTCCCAGTTGAAGATTTGACCCGCTGCGCCAAGCCATCGGTGTCCTTGGACGACAGGACGGCCGGCTCCAGACCGAGCAGTTTCGCGAGCGGTTCGGCGGTCTGTCGCGTTCGTTTGAACTCGGTGACGTAAATGGCTGTGATCCGCGCATCTTTCAGCGCGGTGGCGAGTGCCTCCGCCCGCGAGTGACCAGCGGCTGACAGATCCGGATCGGCGCCGCTGGCGGCCATCATCCCGGCGTCGGCACGCTCGGCGTGCCGCACCACGAACACGACCGACTGGGCGAATGCCGCGGCCCGGACCGTCAGCAGCAGGGCAAACAAGACGAACAGGATTCGACGCGTCATGTAGTCGTCAACCTTTCCGACCGTATCGATCGCGAGGCCACGATGAAGAGCGCGGCACCGATGACCAAGGCAATGGCGCCGGCAACGAGCTGCTCCGGCCGCGCCCCGGCCAGAGTCGCGAGCGCGATAAGCGTGGCTGCGATGGGGATCACGGGGCCGAATGGTACGACAAAGACAGCCGGCTTCACGTCGGTCGCGAATCGAGGGTGCCTCAGCCTCAAGGCGGCGGCGCAGGTGAACACATACACAATCAGGCGGCTGACCGCACTGACGAGCGCGAGCCGCGCGAATGTCCCCGACAGGGCCAGCGTGAGCGCCACTCCGGCAGTGATGAGAATCGCCGTCACGGGAGTCCGGTAGCGAGGATGCACGTGGCCAAAAAACGCCGGAAGGTCACCCTGTTCAGCGAGCGCAAAGAGATTACGCGAGCCCGACAGCGCCTGTCCCATGTTATTGCCGGAGGTGGAGAACACTGCCCCGATGGTGATGAGCGCTGCGCCCGCTGCGCCAAGAAACGTCGCGGCGGAATCGGCGAGCGGCGTCTTTGACTGAGCAAGATCTTGTAGAGTCCCTAGCGCGACGACCTGTGCCAGCGTCATCACGATCGACACGATGACGATAGTCATGATGAGGGCGAACGGAACGGTACGGCGCGGATCGCGCGTCTCTCCCGCCGTGACAGGGACGATCTCATACCCGCCGAATGCAAAGATGAGGAGCAACACAGACGACGACACTGCCGTAAACGTGAGCTCGGTCTCCGGAACAAGCCTCGAAGAATCAATCGCAAACAGGCCAACGGTGATGAAGAGGATCAACGGAACGAGCTTTCCCACGGTCAAGGCGTTGACGACGAAGCTGCTCTGGCGGATGCCTCGCACGTTGATCCAGGTGATCACGCCGATGATTGCGGAAATGAGCAGCGTGCGCCGCCAGCCTGAAGTCACTCCCGGCCAGTAAAAACCGATCGACGTCGCGAGCACGTTGATCACCGCGGCCCAGCTCGTGGCACGCGTGAACCACATCATCCAACCCACTTCGAAAGCCGCGAACCGCCCGAACGCCGCGCGCGTGTACAAATAAGGCCCTCCAGTGCCTTCGAAGCGGCTGCTGACTTCGGCAAAGCACAAAGCAATCAGCATCGAGACGATGCCGACGGCCACGAAGAGCCACGGACTCCACGCGCCCACGAGGGCCGCAAGAAGCGCAGGCTGGACGAAGACGGCGGAACCAATGACTTGGTTGACCCCGATCGCGGTCACGTCCCAGCGGCCAAGCTCGCGGCGAAGCGTCGGGGGCTCTCTGGGCATCTGATTCGGCATGAGCAGGTTGTATTATCAAACCATCCATGGACGAACTGGTCGTCAAGCCTCGGGAAGTCATGCCGGCGACGGCGCAAACCCTGCCGGCCGTTTACTACGTCGATCGAACGTTTTTCGACGTCGAGGTCGAGCGCCTGTTTGCGCGGATGTGGGTCTGTGCTGGACGTACGGAACAAGTCGAACGACCTGGACAGTTCTTCGTGCGCGAACTCCTCGGTGAAAGCATCATCGTCGTGAATGGCGGTCCTGCTGCGGCCGGGCGGGTGAATGCGTTCTACAACGTCTGCCGGCACCGCGGTACACGTTTGTGCACCGCGGACAGTGGCGCATTCAGCGGCAGCATCCAGTGCCCCTATCACTCGTGGACCTACGATCTGGACGGACGTTTGATTGGCGCCCCGCACATGGACGAGGTGCCGCATTTTCGAAAAGACGATTACCCGCTGCATCGGGTGCAGGTGGACACCTGGGACGGTCATGTGTTTCTCAACCTCGATGCCGGGGCGTCGCCGCTTCTGACACAACTTGGTGACTTGCCGGACAAGTTTCGACCGTGGCGGATGCAGGATCTCCGGCTCGGCGCACGGATTGTCTACGACGTGAAGGCGAACTGGAAACTGATCGTTCAGAACTACAACGAGTGCCTGCACTGCCCCAATCTGCACCCGGCGCTCAACAAGCTGTCGCACTACCTCAGCGGGGAGAACGAACCGCGTCAGGCAACTTACATGGGCGGCAGGATGGATCTTCGGCCCGGCGTCGAGACGCTGTCGGTTGACGGCCTGTGCCGCCGCGCGTTTCTTCCAGGGCTCTCAGCCGACGATCGACGTCGCGTCTACTACTATGCGATTTTTCCAAACATGCTCTTGAGCCTGCACCCCGATTACATGATGGTGCATACGCTGTGGCCCGTGGCGCCGGATCGGACGATCAATATTTGCGAGTGGCACTTCCAGCCCTCTGAACTCGCGCGTGAGGGCTTCAGCGCGGCAGACGCCATCGATTTCTGGGACCTGACAAACCGGCAGGACTGGCACGTCTGCGAGCTGTCGCAGGCAGGTATCTCGTCGCGCGCTTACAAGCCCGGGCCGTACTCGAATCGAGAAGATCTGCTCTACGCGTTCGATCGGATGATCGTCGCGCTCCATGAATCCAGCGAGGCTGCGCCTCAGACGATCGAGGCTCCGCCTCGCTAGACCGCATTGTTTGATAACGCCGCGCTGGCGCGCGGCTTGTCCGGCGGCGCAGTCTTCCGCCCGGGATTGAAGAACGGGGTCCGGACCACCCTCGCCCCCACGCGGTGGCGAACCGCCTCGATCGTCACCTCCACCTGCACCACCGTTCCTTGGGCGTAGTGCGGACGATCAAGGGTCGCAAGCGCGATCATTCGCTTCAACACCGGTGACCAGGTAGTTGTGGTGGCCTTTCCGATCTGCCGGCCGCCACGGTAGATCGGGACCGCTACTCTGGACGCCGTCGCGCCGACAGCCGGCGGGAGACCCGCCGCCTCAAAGAGGCGCTCGACTTCGGTCCAGTCCAATTCCAGCCCCACGACTTGACGGCGATGCCCTCTCGCGTGTTCCTCGCGTAACGCCCGTTGTCCGATGAATCGCGACTTGTCCAGATTGACGAGCCGACCGAGCCCCATCTCGTAGGGCGTATAGAGCTGGTCCTGGATCAGCGCTTTCTTGCTGCTGAAAAAATCGACGTCGATGAGGAGCAGTCCCGCTTCAACCCGCGCAACATCCAGCGCCAGCATCCCAGTGGGTTTGATGTCGAACGGTTTCCCGTGCAGCATGAGGGCGTCCCAGACACGCACCGCATCGCGCGCCGCCATCCAGATTTCGTAGCCGAGATCTCCCGTATAGCCGGTCCTCGAAATCTCGACCGGCACTCCACCGATCGTGCCGCGGGTGACCCTGAAGTACTTCAAGCCGTCGAGGTCAGCGGTTGATGCCGCACGCATCAGCTCCGCCGAGGTTGGCCCCTGTAATGCCAAAGCGGCAGTCTCTTCAGAAATGTCTTCGATTTCGACCTTCATACCCGCGGCATTCTGTCGAAACCATCGTAGACTCGGGTCGGCCGCCGTCCATCGGAACTTCTGCTCCTCGAGACGCGACACGGTGCCATCGTCAATGACTTTGCCGTATTCGTCGCACCAGGGGGTGTAGTACACCTGCCCCACGGCCATCTTGCTGACGTCCCTCGTGATTAGCCGATCCACGAAGCGCGCGGCATCAGCCCCGGTGACGAGATATTTGAAGAGCGGTGACACGTCGATCAGAGCCGCCGCGTTGCGGATGGCGTTGTATTCGTGCTCGTGATGCGTCTCGTAGGCGCTGACCGCGTAATAGCCGGACCATTCGCGGTAGTTCAAGCTCTCGCAGAGCGGAAACGTGCGCTCGTGGACCGCTGTGCCGATGGGCATGACGAATTATAGTAGTAGCCACGCATCACGTGCGACGTGCGAGGTGCTCGTGCCGTGAGTTCAAACTTCGACGTTATCGTTATCGGCGGCGGGCATAACGGCCTCATCAGCGCCGCGTACCTCGCGCGCGCGGGACGCCGAGTGCTCGTGCTCGAACGGCGGCACGTACTGGGCGGGGCGGCGGTGACTGAGGAAGTCTTCCCCGGGTTCAAGTTCTCCGTCTGCTCCTACGTCGTGTCGCTGCTTCGACCGGAGATCATCCGCGAGCTGGACCTGCCACGCCACGGCCTCGAGATTCTCCCGCTCGACGGCACGTTCACACCGATGCCGAACGGCGACCATCTGTGGCGTGTCAACGATCATGCGAAGACCCGCCGCGAGATCGCTCGTCATTCCAAGGTAGACGCCGAAGCGTACGACGAGTACGGCAAGGCAATGGTCGACATGGGCCGCTTCGTCAAACCGATCCTGACGATGACACCGCCGGATCCGACGACGCTCGAGCCGCGTGGACTGAAGGACCTGTTGTTTCTGGCACGCCGCTTCCAGGCCCTCTCGGACGAGGCCAAGTACAACCAGATCCAGCTGATGACGATGAGCGCAGTGGATTTTCTGGATCAATGGTTCGAAACCGATGTCCTCAAGGCCACGATGTCGGCGTCTGGAATCATTGGCACGTTCCTCGGTGTTCGGTCGCCCGGGACAGCGTACGTCTTGCTCCACCATTACATGGGAGAGATCGATGGCGCATTCCGGTCGTGGGGACTCTCGCGCGGCGGAACCGGGGCGATTTCGTTGGCCTGCGCCGCAGCCGCGCGCGAAGCAGGCGCCGAGATTCGAACTGGCACGTCCGTGTCGCGCATCATCGTGAAAGAAGCAAGCGCCGTCGGCGTCGTGCTGGAAAACGGCGACTACCTCACCGCCAGCGTCGTGGCTTCAAGCGTCGACCCCCATCAGACGTTCCTCAAGATGGTTGGGCCAGAGCATCTGCCTGAGGAATTCACCGCGGACGTGCGTCGCTACAAGTTCCGAGGGTCATCCGGCAAAGTGAATCTCGCGCTCGATGCGCTGCCAGACTTCAAATCGTTGCCTGGAGCAGGCGCGCATCTGCGCGGCGCGATCTCCATCTCACCGAGTGTCGAATACATGGAGCGTGCTTACGACGAGGCGAAATACGGCCGCTACTCACGTCGTCCGTACATCGATATCGTCATTCCAAGCCTGACGGACCCTTCGGTCGCGCCGCCGGGAAAACATGTCATGTCCTGCTTCGTCCAGTACGCTCCGTACCATTTGAAGGAAGGATCGTGGGACGAGGTGAAGGAGTCGTTCGGAGATACCGTGATCGACACGATCGCCGAGTACGCGCCAAACATCCGCAATATCATTCGCCACAGGCAAGTCGTCACTCCGCTCGATCTGGAACGCGAGTGGGGACTCACGGAGGGGAATATCTTTCAAGGCGAGCTGACGCTCGAGCAGCTGTTTTTTCTCCGCCCTGCTCCTGGATGGGCGAGGTACCGCACTCCCGTGCGCAACCTCTATCTGTGTGGATCTGCCACACATCCAGGTGGAGGAATCATGGGGGCGCCCGGCCGGAACGCGGCAATGCGAATTTTGAAGGACGTCGGTTCGCCAGCCGCCGCTCGCGCGTGAGATGAAACACCCGCTGATTGTCGGCGGCGGCCACAACGGTCTCGTTGCGGCTTTGTATCTCGCACGCGCGGGGCACAAGCCGATCGTTCTCGAGCGGCGAAGTACGGTTGGCGGCTGTGCGGTAACCGCGGAGATTGGACGCGGCTATCGCTGCCCCACGTTGGCTCACACCGCGGGCCTCCTGCGCGACTCCATCGTGCGAGACATGCGGCTGGCTCGACGCGTGGAGTTCGTCCGCGCCGATCCGCACACCGTCGCACTCGATCCAAACGGCGCGCCGTTGCCGTTTTTCGAGGACCGGGGGCGGACGGCCGACGCGATCCGCAAACGCTCTGAACCGGACGCGTCGCGTTATGGATCGTTTTGCGAGACCTTTGAAAAGCTCGGCCGGTTCCTTGCGCCGCTCCTCGAAATCACGCCGCCGTCGCTTGATGGAGCCGCCCCACGCGAACTGTGGGACCTGCTGAAGGTCGGCCGACGGTTCCGCGCATTGGGACGAACTGATGGGCACCGGCTCCTGCGGTGGCTGCCGATGGCCGTTGCCGATCTCGTCAGCGAATACTTCGCCGACGACGTGGTGCAGGCAACCATCGCGTCGCGCGCCATCTTTGGCGCCAACGCGGGGCCATGGTCGGCAGGCACGGGCGCGTTGCTGCTTCTTGCCGGTGCCGTCGATCCCACTCCCACCGGCCGGAGCATCACCGTCAAAGGAGGACCGGGAGCGCTCACGAAGGCCATGGCGGACGCGGCGCGCGAGGCTGGGGCCGAAATCCGGCTGGCTGTTGACGTCACGCGGATACTCGTCAAGGACGGCCGTGTAGCCGGCGTTCGGCTGTCAGACGGCTCAGAAATTTCCTCCGACACGGTGGTGTCGAACGCCGATCCGAAGCGAACGCTCCTCGAGCTCGTTGACCCGATCGAACTCGATCCCAGTTTCCTCGCCAAGCTCCGCAATTATCGGTGCGCCGGAAGTCTTGCCAAGATCAACCTCGCGCTCGGCGGGCTTCCTACATTTCGTGGTCTCAACGCCGCTGCTGATCTTCGCGGGCGCATTCATATCAGCCCGTCGATGGATTACCTGGAAAAGGCCTTCGATCATTCGAAGTACGGCGAAGTGTCCCGTGAGCCGTTCATCGAATTGACGATTCCATCCCTTGCCGATCCGTCGCTTGCGCCCCCCGGCCATCACGTACTGTCCGCATACGTTCAATTTGCGCCGTACAAACTGGCACGCGGCAGAGACTGGGCGAACGAACGCGATGCGCTCGCCGACACGGTCGTTCGCACTATCGAACAATACGCACCCGGCTTGTCATCGACGATCGAACATCGCCAGGTCATCACACCGGTGGATCTCGAGCGCGAGTATGGGTTGACCGGTGGACAGATCTTCCACGGCGAGCGTGCCCTCGATCAGTTGTTCTCAACCCGACCGCTTCTCGGTTGGGCGGACTATCGAACGCCGGTTCACGGTTTGTATCTCTGCGGCTCGGGCACGCATCCAGGCGGAGGCATAACGGGTGGCTCTGGCCAGAATGCCGCGCGCGAGATTCTCAAGGATCTCAGGTGACGCTGGTGCGAGTGCGGAGGTTGGCGGTCGCAGGTTTGTGCGCCGCATGCGTCGCCGTCACGGCCATTCAGCGGGCGCCGCGGAACCTGTTTGGGTTTACCCGCGAGGGTTCGGCGGCCCAGCGTCAGCTCGAAGAGCGATTCGTCTTGCTCCCCGACGCCAATCGTCTGATTGAAGCCCATAAGTTTCTCACCGCAACGCCCCACATCGCTGGCTCGACGCGCGACAAGGAACTCGCAGACTGGACGGCCCGCAACTTCATGTCTGCTGGTCTCGACGACGTGCAGATTTCCACGCACGATGTGCTGCTTCCCTGGCCACTCGAGGTGAGCGTGGAGATGACCACGCCGCGATCCTGGCGGGCGTCGATGCGAGAAGATCCGATAGCTGGCGATCCGTACTCGCAGGCGCCGCCGGAGGACCTCGGCATCCCTTATCACGCCTACTCCGCGTCCGGCGACGTCACCGGCGAAGTCGTCTATGCGGGATCTGGCAACCCTTCGGACTACGACTGGCTCGCGTCACAAGGCATCGAGGTTCGCGGTCGTATCGTCCTGGTTCGGTATTCAGTACCGTATAGCTATCGCGGCTTCAAAGCGCTGACGGCACAGCAGCGCGGCGCGGCGGGAATTCTGATCTATTCCGATCCGGCAGATGACGGTGAAGGCAAGGGCAAGGTCTATCCTGATGGGCCCTGGGGTCCGCCGAGCCACATCCAGCGCGGCGGCATCGTTTACGACTTCATGGTTCCGGGCGATCCGTTGACGCCTGGATGGGCATCGATTCCGGAAGCCCGCCGCATCGATCGTGGAAGCGCCACATCGCTTCCGCGGATCGTCAGCGCACCACTCTCCAACAAAGATGCGCGGCCGATCCTGGAATCTCTCAGCGGTCAGATCGCGCCCAAAAGCTGGCAGGGCGGCATTCCGATGACCTACCGCACTGGGCCCGGGCCGGCGACGGTCAGGCTGCGCGTGAAATCGGATGACCTCGTTCGTCCCATTTGGACCGTCACAGGACGAATTACGGGACGCGAACGCCCCGATGAACTCGTGATCGTCGGCAACCACCGTGATGCGTGGGTCTACGGCGGCGTCGATCCCTCGAGCGGATCTGCTGCGCTCATGGAACTCGTGAATGCGCTTGGCGGTCTCGCGAAAGGTGGATGGCGACCAAAACGCACGATCGTTTTTGCGAGCTGGGACGCCGAGGAGTTCACGCTGACTTCGTCTACCGAGTGGGGTGAAGAGCATCAGGAGAAGCTGCGGGACAGTGCGGTCGCCTACCTGAACGTGGACAGTGCCGCATCCGGCCCGCATTTCGCCGCCGCGGCCGTCCCGTCACTCAATCGACTGATTGGCGACGTCGCGCAGGCTGTCGGCGATCCACGTCTCCGCATCCCGGTTGCTGCCGCCGCGCGTGCGAGGCGAACTGAAGACCGTGGCGCGCTTCCAACCGGATCGAGCGACGAGCTCGTGAACAACAGGCTCGGCAGTGGGTCCGATTACACCGTGTTTCTCAATCATCTTGGTGTGCCGATTGCCGACCTGTCGTTTGATGGGCCTTACGGCGTCTACCATTCGATGTACGACAATCACAATTGGGTTTCGCGCATCGGCGATCCAGGATTCCTGTACCACACGGCACTCGTCAAGATCTGGGGGCTTGCCACGTTGCGGCTCGCCAACGCCGATGCCATTCCGCTCGATCCGTCTGCCGCCGCGGATCGTCTGAACGACTTCTTCATGGAGTTGCGCCGCAGGACCGAGCTTTCGAGAAAACCCCTCGACCCGCCGATCGCCGCCGCGATGAGAGAGGTCGGGACAGCGATCGAATCCCTGCGCACCAATGCTGCGGGGTTTGACCGACGTCGGGAGACGGCCCTGGAACGAAGCGATGGTGATGGACTGCTCACTTTGAATCGAAAGATGCTGCGATTCGAGCGTGCCTTTCTTTCGAGCGCCGGCATTCCCGGACGACCCTGGTACCGGCACCTGGTCTACGCACCGAAGTACACTTACGCACCAGAGATATTTCCCGGCGTTTCCGAAGCGCTTGACGCACACGACGCACCCCGAGCCGCCGAGCAGGCAAGACAGTTGGCTGCAGCCATCCGCCGCGCAGCTGAGGTGCTGCGAGAGTAAAATGACGCCACATGGAGAGCCCCGCCGGACTGCTGCGCGCGCGTGCAGCACTCGTCGGCATACTGCTCGTGTCTTATGGCGCGCTCGGTGCCCGGCAGCCGGCAGTCAGGACCTCCGTCCCCCTGCCTGTCACAGTCGCCCAACTTGCCACGAGCGTTGGACTCGATCCTGCCGACAAGAGCCAGCTCATTGTGTCGATCGTCAGGCTCGCTTTCGATTCCCCTGACGGCACAAGCGTCGAGGATCAAAAGCGACGCGCGATTCTTACCGAGCAGTTCAGCCATCCGATGGACGAGGGGCGCGACCGCGTACCTCTCCCGCTCGATGCTTCGATCTGGCGCGAAACCTTGCTGACCCGCCAGGTACGCGACTCAGAGATCATTCCCGCGATCCTGTCCGAGCGGGCGACGGCCCTCCTCTATCACGGACTTGCAGCGTTGGACGATGACACGTTGGGGTGGCTGGGGCCGGATCGGGAGACGCTGCTGCATCTTCGCCGGAACGCTGGCACGTTCGCAGCGTTTGGTCGGAGCATCAGAGTGCGGGGCGGCCGTGTATCGGTACCGGGGGGAACCGAGGCCGAATCGCTCTGGTCCGCGGTCGTGGGGGCGGATGTCATACGACCTTCTGCATTTGTGCAACGGCTGATTCGAGGAAACGGCCGGCTGGCGTGGTTCTACGACACCGTCGCGCATCTCGACCTCCATCGTCAGCAGGTCGTGTTGGGATCGAGCGAATCCGAGGCAGCGCGCCTCGAACGCGTGCGCGAGTTGCTCGATGTCTTCGAGGCGGCGGCCCCTGAGTGGCACACGCCCGACCGTCCGTTTGTCCGTCCAGCGCTCGACCCGTCCCTGGTGATATCGCTGGCGACCGCGACCGATCGCGGAGAGCTGAGCGGTCCTGCCAGCCGCCGGATGTGGGACGCCGTATTTCATGAAGCTACGACCGATCTACCGCCCAGCCCGTCAGACTCGAGCGCCGCGGACGTATCGGCGATTGAGCCTGGCTGGCTGGCGCGCCGAATCTCGCTCGTCCCCAGTCCACTTGGGCGGCGGCGTCTTGAGACTTTCCTGTTTGCGCAACGTGTCTTCCCAACGGCGACGCGAGAAGACGGCACGCTGTTGACCGCGCTTCGTGGAGTGTCTGCGTTTCCTGCGTTGGCGCTGACGCTCGAGCGCATTGGCGCGAAAAGCCCAACCATGTATGCAACGGCGGCACGGACGGCAACGCTTCTGAACAATATCCACGTACCAGAGCGCCGCCGCGCGGCCATCGCTCAATTTCAAAGCGCGCTCGCGATCATCGACCGGGCAGCTCGCATGCGCGGCATCGATTCGCGACGCGCCGCCGACCTCACCGCCTCGCTATTCGCCCTTCCGATTTCCGGAGATACCGGCTACGGCGCAGCCTTCGCCGGCTGGTTGCGCCAAGAGCTCGTTCAGGCGTTTCCCCTTCAAGCAGACGCCGCCGATCCGATCGAAGAAGCGATCCTCGCGGCTTGCGCCGGCGTGAGAGATACGACCGCTCAGCCCCAGGTTATCGAATGGGAAGGGCGCCGCTACCGTGTCGATCCGACAACGGCTGAATTGCGCCGGCTCCACCGGGTGAGAGATCGGCAACGGGCGGCGTTGCGCGACACTGCGCCATCGCGTTCGACTCTCGACGCGCGCCTGGCGGCGCTCGGCGCCGCAACCGATGCCGACCGCACCGCGCTCGAACAGGCCCTCGCGGATACGCTGATGTCGATCGTCTACGCGCTGCATCTCGGTGAACCAGAGGGCGCCGCGGTCTCGGCAGGCGACGCGGCACTGCGTCACGACTTCGCGCTCGACGATGGCGTTGGAGCACCGAAAAACGCGGCGTGGCGACTGCCGCGCGAAGAACACGGCGATCGTTCCGGGTGGCGCGTGACCGGCTCACTGCTGGCGCTGGATGTTGCCCTCTCCCGGCTGGCGCTCCGGCGTCTGGATCAGAGCGACATGCCCGGTGAGCCGACCTTGAGCACGAGCGTGCGTGCCGCCGCGACGTTGACCGCGGCGCTTTTCGGCCCGATCGCCGAGTCCGCGCCGACGCCTGGCGATGTTGCGACAGCAATTGAGCGCGGGCGCGCCAGAATCACGGGCATCCAGAACAATCGCTCGGACATCGAGCGCGTGGCGAGCGATGCCGGCTTGAGCGAATGGCGCCGGGAAGCGCTGGCATGGACCGTCGAGCACGAACGCGACCAGGCGTTGTCTCGCTTTTCGCTCGTCGAGTTGTTCTGGCTGGGTTCGCCTCGAGCGAAGGCGCGCCACTACGATGCGTGGGGCGCTGCAACCGCGACGCTCGACGGCTGCCTGTGCCTCAGGATGCCGTCGGCGGAACCCTGGGAGTTGCGCGCGGGACGATCGTCCACTGGTCACCTCGCCACTCGCGGCGCGGATGTCTCGTTGCGCGTGGCGGAGTTTCTCGCGGAGGCCAAACTACCGGCTACTTTAGCGCCTGGCATTCTGGCCTACGCCACGCAGGATGTGCTGGACCAGGCACAGCCTGCCTTCTTTGACGATTGGCCGACCTTCGAGCGGACCGCTCGCAGCCTGCCGCGAGAACGCCTGATTGATTATGTTGCCGCGCTCTCGGCTGGTGGCGCACTGATTCCGGCCACGCTACCCGAAACTCGCCATTGATCCATGCGGCCGATGCGGTTCGCGCTGGCGCCACCTCTGTTGTTATGCGGCCTGGCCGCGCAAACGCTCTCGCCAACCATTCGCCTGGTAACCCCGTCTGAGGGCGCGTACGTCGCCGGTTCCATTCGCCTGGTTGCCCAGATCGAGCCTGCCACTGCTGTGCGCGACGTCGCTCAGGTCACGTTTTTTGCCGACGCCCATCAGATCTGCACGGTCGCTCGCCCCCCCTTCGAGTGTGAATGGGACGCGGGAGAACGGATCGCGGAGCACACATTCAGGGTCGCCGCGACGCTTCGGACGGGCACTCGCCTCGTCGATACGGTACACACACGGGGCCTGTCGGTCACCGAAGACGTTGATGTCGACGTCATTCAAATCACCGCCGTCGTGACCGACGGCGGCGGCAGGTTCGTGCGCGGGCTGACGCGGGAAGACTTTCGCGTGTTCGACGACGGTACGGCGCAGCCAATCACGCACTTCGGGTCGGAAAACATCCCGCTCGAGCTCGTGGCGGCACTCGATGTCAGTTCAAGCATGCGTGACTCCATCGCTACGGTGAAGCAGGCGGCAAAACGGTTCCTCGCTGAACTCTCACCGTCCGACCAGGTCACCGTACTCGCATTCAACGAAAACATCTTCACCCCGGCACGCCGCGCGACGGATCCAGCGACGCGCGTTCGGGCCGTCGATCGACTCGGTGCCTGGGGCGGAACCGCGCTCTACGACGCCGTCATCCGCGCTATCGAGATCCTCGGCCGTCAGTCGGGCCGCCGCGCGGTGGTGCTCTTCAGCGACGGCGACGACCAATCGAGCCATGCCGCACTCGATGCCGCGATTCGAACGACCGAAGGAAGCGATGCCACCATCTACGCAATCGGTCTCGGGCGCGCCGTAAAAGCTCCGACGCTGCAAAAGCTCCTCGAGCAGATCGCATCCGTCAGTGGGGGGCGAGCGTTCTTTACCGATGACGCGTCCAGACTCGATGGAGTGTTCGGTGAGGTCCTCGAGGACCTCAGGCACCAGTATCTGTTGTCGTACCCGGCGCCGGACAATCGGAGAGACGACGGATGGCACACCATCCGCGTCGAAGTGGCCGGAGGCCGGCACACGGTCCGCGCCAGACAGGGCTACCGCCTGAGCAGACGATGACACGCGCGCCGCTTCTGAATATTGTGATGGTGCCCACGCTGGCCAGCGTTGCTGCGGGACTCTTTGCGACAATGGCGATCGCGCAACAGCCGAGCGCGGCGGGACGGACCCGATTCAAAGCCGAAGCGGAAGTCGTGGCTGTCGATGTGAACGTCCTCGATCGCGAAGGACGTCCAATCGACAACCTCGCTGCGAACGACTTCAGCGTGTTGGTCGATGGTGCGCCGAGACGGATTTCGTCGGCCGAGTTCGTCCGTCTCGCGCCTGCAGCGCACGCCACTGCCGCATCGCCGTATTACAGTTCGAATCTCGACGCGGCCAACGGCCGGCTGGTGATGCTGGTGATCGACCAGGGGAACATATCGCCAGGTCGCGTGCGTGGCGCGGCGGAATCGGCGACGCGATTTATCAAACGCCTTTCTCCCATGGATCGGGTCGCGCTCTTTGCGATCCCCGGTCCAGGTCCGCAGATCAATTTCACAGCCAATCACTCGCTCATCCAGGCGCAGCTTCCGAGGATTGCCGGCCAGGCGCTCGCGACACCAGGTCTGCAGCGGGTGGGCGTGGGGGAAGCGCTGCGGATCGACCGAGGCGACCAGACGGCACTGAACACGACGGCAGATCGAGAGTGTGCTGGGACCGATCGCCAGGTGTGCGTGCAGGAACTCACGGCCGAAGCGCGCGAGGTCGTGAGCGAGGCGCGGCTGCGGTCAAAGAACGCGCTCGCGGGATTACGCGTGCTCATGGAGCGCCTCTCGGCCAGTCAGACGCCGAAAACCATCGTGTACTTGTCGGAGGCGCTCGTCATCGATCAAGACCGATCGGCGCTGGCATGGCTCGGACCGCTCGCCGCAAAAGGCCGCGTCACGCTCCACGTCTTGCGGATTGACGCAGGTGCCGCTGACGCCTCGGCACCACGACGATCCACCACGCGTGGAGAGGATGTCGGGGCTGCCGAGGAGGGTCTCGCGCTGCTCGCCGGGCTCACCCGCGGATCGCTCTACCGAGTCGTCGGAAACGCGGACGATATCTTCGAGCGCTTGACTCGAGAGCTGTCCGGTCACTACCTGCTCGGTTTCGCACCGGAGCCTGGCGATCGAGATGGCAAGCCACACAAGATCAAGATCGACATTCCCGATCGTCGCAACATCGAAGTGCGCGCCCGCCAGGAGTTCAGCGTCCTACCTCCTCGCCCGCACAGCAACGAAGAGGTCGTGGCGGAGGCTCTGCGTTCACCGGGATTGCTGACCGATATTCCGTTGAGAGTGACCGCCTATACGTTCCCGGATCGGGACGGCGACGGACTGCGAATTCTCATCGCTGCAGAAATCCAGCGGCAGGAGGGAGCCACCGGCGAAGTGGCCGCGGGCTACGCACTGATGGGTCCAAACGGTGACGTCGTCGCGAGCCAATTCGAGCGACAGGTGAAGACGCCAATTCGTGAAGACCGAACGCAGTCGTTTGTCACGGCCGCTTCCGCTCGTACGGCAGGCGTCTACGGACTGAAGCTCGCCGTCGCAGACGACTCCGGCAATACGGGCAGCGTCGAACATGCTTTCAAGGCGCAACTCACGGGGGCCGGTCCGGCACGCCTCGGTGATTTGCTCATCGGTGAATCGCCTGGAAGCGCCGAAAGCACCGCCGCGCCCACGGTGAGCGGCGAATTTGTCGATGCGGAGTCGCTGCACGGCTATCTCGAGCTGCGTGCCGACTCGCCTGGCGTCTGGAACGACTTGAAAGTCGCGTTCGAGGTTGCAGCACGCGAAGATTCCCGTGCACTCGACGGTACGGCGGCGCGCTTCGATGAGGGGGTCAGTTCCACGTCACGTCGTGCTGCTGAAGGCATCGTCCCGATCGGCCTGCTTCCTCCCGGCGAGTACTACGCTCGCGCCATCGTGACTATCGGCGGCAAAACGACGGCGCGTTTGGTTCGTCCGTTCCGTATCGTTCGATCGTCAACGGCTGGTGCCGGCGGTGCCGGGCGCGGACGGCCGGGAGCGCGAAGAGCGGCACCCTTTTCTGTTCGGATCGATCCGTTCCAGCGCGCGTCGGTCCTGGCGCCGCATGTCGTCACGGCCTTCGTGGATCGAATGGGTGCGGATGGTCGAGCACCGATCCCACCGGAGGTTGCGAAGCTGTCGCAGAGTGGCCAACTCGAGGCAGCGGCCAGCGTGGCAAAGAGCGCGGGCCACGCCCTGGCCGCCACCTTCCTCGAGGGATTGACGCTGTACGCGAAGGGCGATTTCGAGACAGCGGCAACCAGGTTTCGTGAGGCGATTCGGGCCGATTCGGAATTCTTTCCCGCGATCTTCTATCTGGGCGCATGCTATGCCGCCAACGGGCGCGATCGCGACGCGGCGGCGGCGTGGCAGACGTCCCTCGTCTCTGAAAGTGGCACGCCATTGGTTTATGTCGTTCTCGGAGATGCTCTCCTGCGACAGCGGGAAATCGAACAGGCCGTCGAGTTGTTGAAAGAAGCATCTGGACGATGGCCAGACGACCCTGATGTGCAACCTCGCCTCGGGACGGCACTGGCGATGGCAGGGAAATCGGACGAAGCGTTGGCGGTGTTCGACCGTTATCTCGATCGGCATCGCGAGGATACCGAGCGATTGTTCCTGGCACTCCGCCTGATCTACGAGGGGCGTGCGAATGGACGCAGCACGCGCACGCTCGAGGAGGATCGTGCGCGGTTCGAAGCGTATGCCGCGGCGTACGCCGCTGCAGGCGGGCTGCAGAGGGACCTCGTGGACCGGTGGCGGGATTTCCTGAAAACACGCGAGTTTTAACCCTGCGGCCCGCTCAGTGGTCTAACGTGGCAGGTGCACATTATGAGTGACCGTCGGATGACATTTATCAGTGCGGAGGCTGGTCGCGCCTCGTTCGGGAGGCAAGCGCTGCTGGCGCTCCTTGCGGCGGTTTTGCTGATTGCGGGCCCCGACCTCCTCGCGCAGAAGAAGGCGGCAGCGGTCCCAGCCTCGCCCGACGATCGAACGATTGTCCACGTGCTCAATCGCATCGGGTTCGGCCCCACTGCTGGCGAGATCGCGCGCGTGCGGAGCGTCGGACTCGCACAATACATCGATCGACAACTTCACCCCGAGCGCATTCCAGACGAGGAGATTGCGGCTCGATTGGCGCCGTTCCAGACGCTTCAGAAATCGACGCGCGAACTGGCGGAGGAGTACTACATTCCCGCCCTGACGCTGCGCCGGCGTGAACAACAGCGGCAGGCCCGTGCGGGGGGGGCAACCCCGCCTGACCCCGAGATGACTCGCAGGGAGTTGCGATCGCCGGACCAAATGGACGCGATGCGAGCCGAACGCTCGGTCCTCGCTGAGCTCTCGCAACAGCGACTCATTCGGGCGGTCCACAGCGACCGTCAACTGGAAGAAGTGCTGGTTGATTTCTGGTTCAACCACTTCAACGTGTTTGCGGGCAAGGGTGCCACGCGCCTGTATCTGACCGAGTACGAGCGGGACGTGATCCGGCCGCACGTGCTGGGAAGGTTCAGGGATCTGCTCGGCGCGACGGCGCACAGCCCCGCGATGCTGTTCTATCTCGATAATTGGCAGAGTGCCGCCCCAAACCAGGACCGAGTGGCACGACGGGCCCAACTTCTGCGTCGGCGCGGTGTGCCGCAGGTCGCGAATCAACCGAATCGCCCGCCGCTCGGGCTCAACGAGAACTACGCGCGTGAACTGATGGAATTGCACACGCTGGGCGTCGACGGCGGGTACACCCAGAAAGACGTGCAGGAAGTCGCGCGGGCGTTTACCGGATGGACGATCGAAATGCCTCGCCAGGGAGGTAGCTTCAGGTTCGAGCCGCGGATCCACGATGACGGCGAGAAGGTCGTGCTGGGACATCGAATCAAGGCGGGCGGCGGCAAGAAGGACGGAGAACAGGTGCTGGATATTCTGGCCGCGCATCCCTCGACCGCCCGGTTCGTTGCCACGAAACTTGCGCGGAAGTTTGTGGCCGATGTCCCACCGCCATCGCTCGTCGATCGGGCTGCCGCGCGCTTTCGCGAGACCGGTGGAGACATTCGTGAAGTCGTCCGGACGATCGTGACGTCGCCGGAATTCTTCGCGCCAGCAGCCTACCGTGCGAAGGTCAAGTCCCCGTACGAGTTCGTGGTGAGTGCGACGCGAGCCGCGGAGGTCGACGTCGCTGGTGCACTGCCGATGGTGCAGGCGCTGCGGGAATTGGGAATGCCGCTGTACTTCTGCCAGCCGCCAACCGGCTATGCCGATCGTGCCGACGCCTGGGTCAATACTGGCGCACTGCTGAACCGAATGAACTTTGCCGTCTCGCTGACCCAGGGCAAGCTGCGTGGGTTGAAACGAGGAGGACCGATTGACGCGTCTGCAGCTCCAGACCGCGAAGCGCTGTTCCAGACGGCTCTCGCCGGAGATGTTTCTGCATCGACGCGCGCGACGGTGGCAAAGGCGACCACCACCGCGCAGTCGATTGCACTCATCCTCGGGTCTCCCGAGTTTCAGAAAAGGTAGGACGCCATGCTGTCGCGCCGAGTCTTCCTGAAGAACGGTGGATTGGCCCTGGTGAGTCTGGGGTTCGCGCCCGAGTTCCTCGCGCGAACGGTTGCAGCTGCCGGCCCGACCCGTCGCCGCGTGCTCATCACGGTCTTTCAGCGCGGCGCGGTTGATGGCCTGAACATGATCGTTCCCTTTGCTGAGCGCGACTATTACACCGCGCGACCGACGATTGCCATCGCGCAGCCTGGCAGGGATGGGCAGTCGGCGCTGGACCTCAACGGCTTCTTTGGCCTGCACCCTCGCCTCGAACCGCTCAAGCCACTGTACGATGCGCACCAGCTTGCCATCGTTCACGCTTGTGGCTCACCTGACGGCACGCGCTCGCACTTCGACGCGCAGGATTACATGGAGACGGCGACTCCAGGCGTGAAGAGTACGCCGGATGGATGGTTGAACCGCTACCTCCATGCGAAGGAACACGACGCGCAAACTCCATTTCGCGCCGTCGCGCTTGCGCCGCAGTTGCCTCGCGCGCTGCAAGGCCTCGCACCCGCACTCGCGATCGGCCAGATCGATCGATTCGGGATACGAGCCGGCCAGGCGAGCGACATGGTGCAGTCCTCGTTCGAGTCGGAGTATGCGGCGGCAGCCGATCGCGTGCTCCATTCCACCGGGCGTGAAGCGTTCGACGCCATTCGGATGCTCAAGCAAGCGGACCCCTCACGCTACGCGCCCGAGAATGGCGCAGAGTATCCCCGCTCGGCGTACGGCGAGGCGCTCCGGCAGATTGCCCAACTCGTCAAGGCCAATGTCGGTCTGGAGGTTGCGTTCGCAGAGTCCGGCAACTGGGATCATCACGTCAACGAGGGGGCGGCGATCGGTCAACTCGCCCTTCGCCTCGACGATTTCGCGCGCGGCATCGCGGCGCTTGTTCGTGACCTCGGCGATCGGATGCAGGATGTGGTGATTCTGACGATGTCTGAGTTTGGACGAGCGGTCGCGGAAAACGGGAACCGCGGCACGGATCACGGGCACGGCAACGCCATGATGGTGATTGGCGGCGCGGTACGGGGTGGCCGGATCTACGGTCGGTGGCCGGGGCTGGCGAGAGAACAGCGCTACGACGGGCGTGACCTTGCAGTGACCACCGACTTTCGTGCGGTGTTCAACGAGGTGGTCCGCGGACATCTCGGCCTGACCGACACTCGCGCCGTGTTTCCGCGTTTCACGGCGCCCTCGCCGCTGGGGCTCTTCACATGAGATCAGGAGATCAAGAGAATATTCACAGGAGATAAGGAGACCAGGAGGTTGTCTCCTGAACTCTTGACCTCCTGTGAAGACTCTCTTGATCTCCTGTAAGCTGAACGGGTGACGCTCGCTTCTCTTCGCACCCCCTCCGTCCTCATCGATCAGCAGAAGCTCGAGCGCAACATCGAGCGCATGCAGGCTGCCGTCGATGCCCGGCAGATCCGTCTGCGGCCTCACGCAAAGACCCATAAGAGTACGGACATCGCGCACATCCAGGTCGCGCGCGGCGCGGTTGGCATCTGCTGCGCCAAGCTCGGCGAGGCGGAAATCTTCGCCAACGCCGGCATCGCAGATATCCGCGTCCCGTACCCTCTGAACCCGGCGAATGCCTCGCGCGTGCTGGTACTGCTCAATCGCACGCATTTCTCGTTCATTGTCGATGACCTCACCGTCGCGCGAGAGTGGTCGCGGATCTTCGTCGAAGCCGGCACGACGGTAGACGTCCTCGTCAAGGTGGACGTCGGCCTGCATCGCTGCGGTATCGATCCAGAGGCCGACGGGGCCGCGGATTTCATTGCGCGCGTCGCAGAGTTGCCGGGATTGACCTTTCGCGGGTTGCTCAGCCACGCCGGCCATTCGTATGGCGCGGTGTCTGACGCGGAAATTGCGGCGATTGCCGCAACTGAGGCGCGTCTGCTGACGACTCTCAAGGAGAAGGCAGGGCACGCGGGCGTTCAGGTGGACGAAGTCAGTGTCGGCAGCACTCCTACGGCTCGCTACAGCGTTCGTGAGGCAGGCATCACCGAACTGCGGCCCGGGAACTATGTGTATTACGATCGCACGCAGGTTGAACTGGGATCTGCGTCGTGGGACGACTGTGCACTTACCGTGCTATCGCGTGTGGTGAGTCGGCCGGTACCTGACCGCCTGATTTTCGACGCGGGCAGCAAGACGCTGACGACCGACCTCGCGCGCGGAGCCGGTGACGTCGGCGGATTCGGTGTTGTGCTCGAATCGCTCGACAGCACGCAGCCGGATCGCGGGCTGCTCATCGAGAGATTGTCAGAGGAACATGCGACCGTGCGCGTCCGAGGTGAATCAACGCTGAAACCAGGCGACCTCGTACGTATCGTCCCGAACCACGCCTGTGTCGTGTCTAATATGGTGGATGACGCGTGGCTCGTGAGCGGCGGTTTACCGCTCGAGCGTCTCGACATTTCCGCGCGCGGCCGCATTCAGTAACAGCCGGGAGCTGGAAGCCGGAAGCTGGAAGCCGGAAGCCGGAAGCTGTAAAGTAACAGGACTCATGGCAAAGGAACTTCCCGGCGAAGCGCTGGGCCTCGTGGAAACGCGCGGCCTCGTGGGCATGATTGAGGCGGCCGACGCGATGGTGAAGGCTGCCAACGTCCTGTTCGTCGGATGGCAGAAGGTCGATGCCGGCCTGGTGACCGCGATTGTTCGCGGCGACGTGGCGTCCGTCAAAGCGGCGACGGATGCTGGCGCGGCCGCTGCTCGCCGTGTCGGTGAACTTGTCGGCGTGCACGTGATTCCGCGGCCGGCCGACGGACTCGATAAGGTGTTCCCGATCGGTTAGGCGCGGTCGTCACGCCCCTGCGCCGCGCCCTTGCGTGTCGCTCCGCGCTTCTTCTTCCTGTGCCCACGCGCCCTTGCTGTCAGTTCCTTGAGCGGCAGTTCGTCGCCAATGACCAGCAGCGGCTGTGCCGGATCTTTCAACAGATTGAAAAACTCTCCATGTGCGGTGCGTGCGTAGATATCTGTGCCGTCGGTAAGCAGCGTAAGAGGACCACCACCGCCAATGGCATCAAACAACCGGACGCCGAACTGTTGACGCAACGTATCGAGCAACAGCCTGATGCGACCGACCGAGATCCCCTGGCGCCGAAGCTCCGCGAGGACCATGAGTTCCAGTACATCGACGGGGGTGTAGCGCCGCTCCGTGAAGCCACCTGCGGGTGTCCGGTGCGATCGAATGGCGGGAGCAAACAACCGCCGCGAGTCCCACCACTGCAGCTGACGGGCCGTGAGTCCCGTCATCGCGGCGACTTCCCGCGAGCTGTAGGTGTTCTTGAGCTGCATCAACCGCCCATGCGCGCGGCGAGTGCGTCCGCCACGCGGGCGCCATCGAAATCGCGTTTCGTCAATCCGCCGGCGCTGTGGGTCGTAAACCCGAGCGTGACGCGCTTGTATTGGACCAGAATGTCAGGATGATGGTCGGCCGCTTCGGCGTCAAACGCAAGCCGGACCACGAACGCTGTGGCATCGGCGAATCCGGGGAACGTGAACTGCCGCCGTAGCGTCTCACCATCAAGTTGCCAACCAGGCAGATTCTGCATCAATTGACGTGCTTCGTCCTGCGGTATTTTTGCCATGTTTCAGCATACTTCGGAGAAAGGGCGTATGAAGGCTCTGGGTAGTCGGGATTGCTGGCGCACTTCGATCGGCCAGAAGGAGGGCGTGATCCTCATACTTTTGGCGGGGTTTGTTCTGTCGTTGTCATCGGTCGCGGGTGCTCAGGCGCCGCCTGCTGACACCTCGGGCACCGTGCTTCGTCTGACGCGAGACGAAGCGGTGAGGCTCGCGACGGAGAACAATCCGGACCTTGCCGTCACGAGGTACGAGCCGCTCGTCAGCGACGCGCGTGTGGCCGCGGCGCGCGCCGCGTTCGTGCCGACCGCCACGTCTTCGCTTCTCCGCAACAGCGATACGGTGCCCTCTACAAACTTCTTTTCCGGGGATGCGTCCCTCCAGACGCGCTTCTGGTCTGGCAGTGCGGGGCTGACGCAGCTCCTGCCGTGGGGCGGCACATCCTACGACGTCTCGTTCACATCCGCGAGAACGACGACGACGAACCCGATCACGACGTTCACCCCGTCGCTCACGTCCAGTTTGCGAGCGGCGATCTCGCAGCCGCTGCTGCGAAATTTCAAACTCGATCCGGCGCGTGCGCAGCTCGAGATTGCTCGCCGCAATCGCTCCATTGCCGATGTGCAGTTGCAGGAACGCGCGTCGCAGGTCGCCACGAACGCCGAGGCGGCTTACTGGGCGCTCGTGAGCGCGACGACCGCCGTCGAAGTGCAGCAGCGCTCGCTCGATCTCGCGTTAGAGCTCGAGCGGACGAACCGCGCGCGCGTCGATGTCGGTCAGTCGCCGCCGCTCGATCTCGTCAGCGCCCGCGCCGAAGTCGCGCAGCGGCGGGAGAATCTGATCGTCGCGAGAACTCAGGCGTTGCAGGCGCAGGACGTTCTGCGTACGTTGGTGCTCGATCCCAAACGGGCTGACTACTGGACGCTGCGGCTCGAACCGGCGGATCGAGTCCCGCCGATTGGCGTCCAGCCCGATGTGGATGCGGCCGTCCGGCGCGCGTTGGGCGAGCGCGCCGATATCGTCGAAGCGCGGCGGCTGATCGAGAACGCGGATACGACTGTGCTGCTCGCTCGCAACGAGACGATGCCCGATCTCCGCGCGCAGGCCACGTATCTCACGAACGGTCAGGGAGGTACCCGTCTGCTGAGGAGCGGCGGCTTCCCTGGAACAGTTGTGGGCGCTGACGAGACGTCATTCGGATCGGTGCTCGGGCAGGTGCTGGGTGCCGATTATCCAACCTGGTCGGTTGGATTCACGCTGACGTATCCGGTCGGCCGCAGCCTCGAAGAAGCGAACCTCGCGCGCGCGCGGCTGGAACGCGACCAGGCCACGGCGCGGCTCCGCAGTCTGGAGTTGACCGTCGTCCGCGAGGTGCGGGACGCGGCGCTGAGGCTGGAACAAGACCGGCAGCGAATCGAGACGGCGCAACTCGGTCGTGAGCTGGCGGAACAGCGTCTCGACGCGGAGCAGAAGCGGTTCGAGGTGGGGATGTCTACGAGCTTTCTGGTGATTCAAGCGCAGCGCGACCTCGCAGTCGCTCGCGACAACGAGCAGCGCGCGTATCTCGACTACCAGCTGGCCGTCATTAACTTCGACCGCGTCCAGCGCGTGCGGCGGTAAAAGGGGGACTGTCCCCTTTTCGCAAAACCGGACACCCGGCGAAAAAGGGGACAGTCCCCCTTTTCCCAGACTGTCCGGTTTTGCAGAAGGGGGACTGTCCCCTTTTTCTCAGAAAACGAGATCGGCGACCAGCTTGGCGGTGAGGGGCGCGAGCAGGACACCGTTGCGATAGTGGCCGGTCGCGTAAATGAGCTGCGGCAGCTCGTCGGACGATCGGCGGATGATCGGCAGTCCGCCATGACTCGCCGGTCGAAGCCCTGCGCGTGCCTCTACGAATGTCGCCTGTGGTACGTCTGGCAACAGCTCGCTGGCGGCGTCCAGCAATCCACGGACGCCCGCAACGGTGACACGTTCGTCGAATCCGACGTCTTCCACGGTCGCCCCCACCAGAACCATCCCATTCTCCCAGGGCACGATGTAGCATCCGGGTCCCCAGATGATGTGTCGGAGCGGCTCGGCGTGCCATCGCAGGCGGAGTAGCTGTCCCCTGATCGGCTTCACCTGCGGACGGGGCGCCGGCTCTGTCGCGATCTGCCCCGACCAGCTTCCCGCCGCGACAACGACCCGGCCTGCCGACCACATCGTCCCGTCAGAGGTCACGACTGTCAGTCCCTTGTCCATCGGCTGAACGGCTGTGACGCGATCGGTTGTCTCAAGTTGGGCGCCATGTCGGAGCGCAGCCCAAACCAGTGCGTCCGTCAGCTCCGGAACCGCAACATAGCCATGGAGGGAAGCGAACAGCGCACCACGTATCGATTCTGGAAGCGCAGGCTCGAGCGAACGAGCGCCCCTGGCGTCCAACCATTGCAGCACGTTCCCTTCGTCAGGCCGCGTGGCACTCTCGCGAAGCCGAACCTCAGACGCGGCGTCCATCGCCACTTCCAGCGTCCCGCAGCGTCGGTATTCCACAGTGATGCCGGCTTCCCCCGACACCTCGGCGATGAACTCGTCATACATCGCAAGCGATTGGAGCGTCAGGTCGAATAGCGGACCCCGTTCGTGAGCCTCGATGTACGGCGCGAGCACGCCAGCAGATGCATGCGTTGCGCCCGCACCAACACTTCGGCTTTCGAAGATCCTCACGCTGGCGCCCCGTCGTGCGAGCTCACGCCCAATCGCGCAGCCGATTATGCCGGCGCCGATGATGATGACGTCCTGGGTTCGCCCCACCTGCCGATAATACGCGGGCAGCCGTGAATCGTGCAGTGGCGGGTACGAGTCTTGAGATCCGATGTCACATCCACATGCCACGCACGCACCGCTGCTGTCCGCCAGGCATGGTTCAACACGTGCTGAGTCGCGGAAATGACCGGAAGAGGATCTTTCGCAAGCGCGAGGATTACTGGGCGTTTTTGCGTCTCATGGCCGAAGCGCAAACGCACGTGAGATTACCGCTGATTGCGTATTGCCTCATGCCCAATCACGTGCATTTCGTGGTGCAGCCTGATTCCAGTGCTGCGCTTTCTGCGTACATGCAGTGGCTGCTAGGTACGCACGTGCGGCGATACCATCAGCATTACGGCAGTACCGGCACCGGTCACCTGTATCAGGGCAGATTCAAGAATTTCCTGGTGCAGCCAGGCCGGCATCTTCTCACCGTCCTGAGGTATGTCGAGGCGAACGCTCTGCGGGCGAATCTCGTGCACCGTGCGGAGGACTGGACCTGGTCAAGCTTGAAGACGAACCCAAGCGAATGGAGACCGGCGCTGTCTGCATCGCCGACCGAGCGGCCTTCCGGCTGGTGTGACTGGGTGAACGGAGACATTGGATTAGAGGAACTGCTCACCGTCAGGCAGTCGGTCGTGCGTGGGGCGCCGTACGGAGACGCAGAGTGGACGCACCAAATGGCAAAGACGCACGGTCTGGCCTCGACCCTACGTCCCCTGGGCCGTCCGAAAACGCAAAAAGGGGACAGTCCCCCTTTTGCGGCAGTGTCCGATTCCGCAAAAGGGGGACTGTCCCCTTTTTCTACTGCGCCGGCGAGGTGCTGGTCCTGGCCGCGGGGCGACCAGCATCCAGATCGTTCTAGTTCAGGATCGCGTTGAACGCGAGAAAGTGCGTGCCATGTGTCTGCCAGCGCCAGAATGGACGAATGGCAAACGCGATCACATGCCCCTGACCGAGCGGCATATCGACGACCTGCGCGCGGTTGACAAGCGCCTGACCACCGACGAGTGTGCCTGACAGCAGCATGTCCTCGGCGTTGGACGGGAACTGCAGTACGACGCGCGGTCGCACTTCGTCGCCGCCAACCCCGCCGAAGCCCCCGCGTCCCCCGCCACGTCCACCACCCTGCACCTCACCGCCGCGGCCGCCCCCGCCTCGCTGCCCGCGGCCACCAGCGCTCAGCGCCGGCGTCGCCGGTGATTCCGGATCCCAGACCGACAGACGCTGCTGCGACGAAGCACTGGCCATCGGTGTGATGTTCATGCCAACGCCCGGAATGTTCCCGTCGCCACGGCCGCCGAAACCACCGACTCCGCCACTGCTGACGCTCAACACAGGATCCTGGTTGAAGTACACCGGAACCTGAGCGTCATAGCCGTACGCGATCGGACTGCGACGATCGGCGAAGACGCCGCGCATGATCGAGCCGCGTGCGAAGAGTCCATCCGGACTCTCGACGGTCACGCCTGTTGTGACGTTGTATTCAGGGAAAATCGTGGCCGTCGCGCCTTCTGTGATGAGCGTTCCCCCTTCGCGGACGAACTTGACGAGCTCGTTGAGGCCCTCCCATCCCATGCCGCCGCGAATATCGTCCGCCTGATCCTGGGCGCCAAGGTTCGGCGTGGCCTCGGTCTTCCTGTACGGGAGCGGCGCGGTCCCGGTTTTCGGAATCCCATTGACTTGGGACTGCGCATTTCCCCCGACGTGCGGATACACAATGACGTCGTACTTCTGCCGCAGGTTGCCATCGCGCAGCTTGATGTCCGCGAAGTACGTGTACGGCACCCCGTAGGTATCGAACGCCGCCCGCACCCACCCTTCGTTCTGCGTATTGGCCCAACTGTGCACGTACCCGATCCTCGGGATGTCGAGGTCGTGCGACCTGACGGTGGGCGCACTCGCCACCGCCCACGCCGACAGGCCAAGAGCCTTCAGCGATGCGTCGAGCATGGGTCGGTCGCCGGAGGGAATGATGAACGCCCCAGCGGCGAATTTCCGTCCTGCCGCTTCAAAATCCTCTTCTGCCGCCTGCATCTTCACGTCGCGATGCTTGAAGCGGAACGTCATGAGGTTGTTTTCCGTCGTGTGATCGACGATGAGAACCGGTCCGTTTCCCTCGATGCCGCCTGGCGCCTTCGCGTCGGTCGTCAGGAGCGCGAGTTGTCCGAACGATGGCTTCTCGGTGATCGGCTTGACGACCACATTTCGCATGAACTGGAAGGTCCAGCCGGTATCGTCGTACGGACGCGGGTTCGCCGGTGAGAAGTTCTGAATCGAAAAGTACATGTCCGCCAGCGTGCGGTACGGTTGATCTCCTCGGATGACGTAATCGCCGGCCTTCACCTCCACGTTGCCAGCCTTGAATGCGGCCGGCGCCGTGTGAATCTCGAGCCCCTGCCGGCGCAATTCATTGACCGCGTCCGCTGCATCCGCCTTCCGCCTCTGAGTTCCAGGGATGACCCAGCCATAGGTCGGTCCCTTCGTGCCCTTCTCCAGCGCGCGCTTGTTCTTGAGCCAGTAGTTCTCGAGATACGTGTCCTTGTTCCTGGCGACGTGGTTCAGCGCAATGAGAATCGCCGATTGCTGAATGTTGGTGTTGTTGCGCGGACCCCACTGAATGGACGGGAGGGGCGGGTTCGGGCGGAACCACTCACGGCTTGTCGTATTGGGCTGCGCCGTGACGGTGCGATTGTCGGGACCGTAGCCCATCACCTCGTAAAACCGTCCCATTGCATTGTGGGAGTGCGCGATGAAGAACATGTAGTTCGGCGTCCACCCGTCGTAGAACCCGTAGGTCCAGACGCCGGGAACGCCACGCTTGGTCATCTCCATGACTTCCGTCTTCGCGAGTACCCACCATTCGTCGATCGTGATGGGATCGATCGATTCGTTGTAAGGCCCCGTTCCGGTGGACGCGTACAGATACGTGGACTGCTCGTGCAGGTCGTGCATGATCGTCGGCTTCCACTCGAGGAACGTCTTCGTCACGTTCTTCGTCAGCGCGAGAAACTGCCCCATCCCGTCGCGGTTGTTGTCGTGAGCGACGTACTTGCCCCAGTACATCAACGGCAGCCGCGGCGCTCCCTGCGGCTGCTTCTTGTTGAAGTAATAGGTATCGACCTGCTTTTCGCGGCCATCGACTTCGATGACCGGCGTAATCAACGTGATGACATTGTTGCGGATCGTCTGGATAAAGGGCGTCTCTTCGACCGCCAGTCGATACGGGAGTTCAATGAGCATTTCCGGACCGCCCGTTTCAGTCGAGTGCATGCCGCTCGTAATCCAGTAGATCGGCTTGGCGGTCTTCAGGATCTGCTGCGCCTGCTCTTCGCTGGTCTTCCGCGGGTCTGTCAGCGACGCCAGCATGCCCTTGTACTTGTCGATCTGCCTGAGGGTTGCCTCATCGGCCACCGCCAACAGCACCATGTCACGCCCTTCTTCCGTCTTTCCGATTCTCCAGACGGCTATCCGGTCAGACGCCTTGTCGAGTGCATCGTAGTACCGGTAGATGTCCTTGGCGTAGGTGAGTTCGCCCGGAGTGCCGACGATTCGACCGAAGAACTTGAGCGGCGTCGGGACGGTCTCGGAGGCTGGCAGATGATCCACGAGTTCGCTGGTTATCCGCGGATCTTGCAGGTACTCCTTGATTTTCGCGGTGTAATCGGCGTCGATCTTCTGCTTCGCCGGGGTGCCGCGGGATTGGGCAGACGGGTTGCCGCTCGGCATCACGGCGGCAACCGCGACGATCGCGAGCGCGAAGCGGAACACGCGACGTCGCGGAGCTCGAGTCATACATCCTCCTGAAGCACAAACCCTTAACGGCAAACGCCGCCTTATAGCACAGATTCCGAAGCCGCTGGCAATGCGATTGCTACCCACAACCAGCGTCATGCTGGCCCACCTTCACGTGCCGTTGAGCTGGGGAACTCTGCTGAAGCGAACCGTCAAGGAGACGATCGCCGACGATGTGCTGAATCTTGCGGCGCAGCAGGCGTACTATTTCTTCTTTGCGCTCTTCCCGGCGATCCTCGCGATGATCTCGCTCGCGAGTTTCTTCCCGGTTGAAAACCTGATGGACCAGGTCGTCGGGATGCTTGGCCGCGTCGCGCCCCCTGATGTCATCAAAATTGTCACCGAGCAACTCGGAAAGATCGCTGGAAGCAACGCCGGCGGGTTGCTCACGTTTGCGTTTCTGCTGACCATCTGGAGCAGTTCCGCCGCCGTGATGTCGATGACCACCACGCTCAACGCGGCGTACGACATCACCGAAAGCCGTTCGTGGTGGAAAGTGCGACTGGTCGCCATCGGATTGACCGTGGGGCTTGCGGTGTTCATCCTGGCGTCGATGACGCTCATCATCGCAGGGCCTACGCTCGCGGAGCGCGTCGCCAACGCGATGCATCTTGGTGTGGCGTTCAAGTGGACATGGATGGTGCTGCAGTGGCCGCTCGTATTCGTACTCATCGCCACAGCCATTGCCTTGGTCTACTACTTCGCGCCTGATGCGGAACAGGACTGGGTCTGGATCACACCGGGGTCGGTACTCGCGGCGGCGCTGTGGATCATCGTGTCGATCGGCTTCCGGACCTATCTCGCGCGGTTCGACACCTACAACGTCGAGACCTACGGAACGCTTGGCGGCGTAATGGTCTTGCTCCTTTGGTTCTATCTGTCGGGCGTGGCGATTCTGATCGGCGCCGAACTCAACGCCGAGATCGAACACGCGTCGCCCTACGGAAAGGAGCCTGGGGAACGAGTCCCGGGCGAGAAAAAGAAAATTGGAGTGGCCGCCCAGCGCGACTACGAGGAGCGTCGGGCACGCGGCGAGATGCCGGCGAAGCCCTTCCCAGACAATCTGAACTGTGACCTCGATCGGCCATCGCCAGCGTCCGCAAAGAACGGCCTGCGAACGAGCGACCTGCTGATTGGAACCGCCGCGTTACTGCCAGCCGCCGTCCGGATCGGGCGGCAAGTGAAGAAGAAAGTTACCTCCGACGATCGTGCGGCTTGACGCCCGCCGGGGTGGGATCCCACGCGTCGGGTCGTAGCTTGCCGCCGAATCCCCAGTAAACCGGCTCGGTCTTCCTCGGCTCCACCGCCCGAGCCGCTGGAGGACCCGATTGAAACGGAATGAAATTCGACGTGTCCACCGAAGCATCGACAGACCGATGAAGCCGGGAACGCATGACGGGAATATAAACCGGGACCGCTACAGGCACTTCGCGCACACGCTCGACGACCTGCGGCGGCTGATCGACGTGGTGGTCAATGACGACAACTTGCGGCGCCGGAGCCTGATCGTCTGCGACCGGCATCGGCGTCGGTTCGGGAGGTATCTCGCGCCCGGCGCGGACAAGCGCGACGATGACCCGTTCACTGACGCTAGCGGCCTTCAGTTGCTTGAGCGTGGCCGTGTCGATCGAATACACACCCCGATCCACCTCGATGAGCGCCAGCAGCACCTCGTCCCCGAGGCCGGCGCGGGACAGTTCGATGACATCTCGAATGGTCAGAGCTTCAGCGCTACCGGCAAGGAACGCGAGGACGGTCACGACAAGCACAGCACGGCGCATGGAAGACCTCCGCAGCGAACGTTCGAACCCCTTGGAGAGTGCAACTCGGGTGCCTGAGACGAAGCCCCACAATATTTGATGATTTGATCTGCCTCCCGCAAAAGGGGTCCTGATCATAGGACAGCCGTTGTCCTGGAACGGCCTCTCACCCCCAGGATTTCGGGCGAAAATCCTCGGTTTTCGCTAGAATTCTCCTGCGCGCCCGGGGCACGGCTCTTGCTCAAAGAGACCGTATTCAGGAGCTTGCCATGTTTTCGAAATCTCTGGCCATCGGAGCCCTCGCCGCCGGCTGCGTTGCCGCTGCGGCTGGCGGCGCGTACGTGGCGGTCAGGCACAATGCCGCGAATGAGCCTGCCGCGGTCGCTGCCTCGGCGCCAGTGGCGGAGACGGCAGTCACTTCCCCCGAGGCGCTGAAACCCGTTGCGGAAACCGAAGCGGTCGTCACGCCGCCCGCTGCGGCGGCGCCGACATCTGAGGCCCTGGCAGCGTCCACGCCTGCGGCTGAAGAGCGCGAATCCGTCAAACCAGCGCAAAAGAGTTCGCGTCCCGCGGCGGTTGCCAAACGATCCACGGCTCAGCGCGTCCAGACGACTCCGGCCGCCACCCGCCCGCAGCGTTCGACAGCACCGGAATCACCGACGCCGGCAGCATCGCGCGACATGCGAGAACCGATTGCAGAACTGCCGACCACAGGCAGCTCCCCGTCCGTTGTGGCCCCCCGATCCGACGTACAGCCACCGGCGCCTGTGGAAGTCGTACCTCCTGCTCCCCAGTTGGAGCAGCTTCTGGTCCCCGCCTCGTCTGTCATCGGGCTTCGGGTTGAAACGGCACTGTCAACCGAGCGGGCTCGGCTCGAGGACCGGGTAGACGCGCGAGTCACCCGAGACGTGATGGTGGATGGCCGCGTGGCGATTCCGTCAGGGGCACGCGCCGTTGGATCCGTCATCCTGGTCGAGCGCGGCGGCAAAATGAAGGACCGCGCGCGACTCGGCGTGCGCTTCCACACGCTCGTGCTGGCTGATGGCTCGGAAATGCCGATCAGCACGGAAGCCATCTATCGGGATGGAGACTCACCCTCTGGGGAAAGCGCGCGCAAGATTGGCGGCGCTGCCGTCGGGGGCGCGATCCTCGGTGCGCTCATCGGTGGAAAGAAGGGGGCCGTGGTTGGCGGGGCAACGGGCGCCGCGGGGGGCACCGCCGTGGTGATGGCGGGCGATCGGAACGCCGCAACGCTGCCGACAGGAACGATCGTGACGATTCGCCTTGCGGCACCCGTCGGAGTCGAAGTAGAAAAACGCTGAATGTCACACCGCGGCGACATGGATCCGGAGGTCTTCCGCAGGGAGGCCCACCGTGTCTCCGACTGGATCGCCGACTACCTCGGGGCCCCAGACCGCTTTCCTGTTCTCTCCAAAGTCCTGCCTGGCGAGGTTCGGAACGCGCTGCCTCGTGAGGCCCCGGCGCTCGGCGAGAACTTCGAGGACATCTTCGCTGATTTCGAGCGAATCATCCTTCCCGGCATCACGCACTGGAATCATCCGGGCTTCTTCGCGTACTTCGCCATCACGGGAAGCGCGCCCGGCGTGCTTGCGGAGTTTCTGTCGGCTGCACTGAACGTGCAGGCGATGTTGTGGCGGACGTCGCCGGCTGCCACAGAACTCGAGGAAGTGACGCTCGGCTGGCTGCGCCAGTTGATCGGGTTGCCGGATGATTTCGGCGGCGTCATCTACGACACGGCATCCGTCTCGAGCCTGCACGCGCTGGCCGCCGCACGCGAGCTTGCTGTTCCGAACGTTCGCAGTCAGGGACTCGCGGGTCGCGGAGATCTGCCACGCTTTCGCATCTACTGCTCGGAGCACGCGCACTCGTCCATCGACAAGTCGGTGATCTTGCTCGGTTTCGGTCACGACGCCGTGGGACATGTAGAAGCGGACGGCGAGTACCGCCTGCGCCCTGAACGCCTCGAAGCTGCCATCGCCCGCGATCGCGCCGCAGGAATGCGTCCGCTCGCGGTCGTCGCAACCGTCGGCACAACCTCGTCGACGAGCGTGGATCCGGTTCGGGACATCTCGACAATCTGCCGCCGGGAGCAGATCTGGCTGCACGTGGACGCCGCGTACGCCGGCGTCGCCGCCATGCTGCCCGATCACCGCTGGATTCTCGAGGGCGCCGAGCATGCCGACTCCGTTGTGATCAACCCACACAAGTGGTTGTTTACGCCTTTCGATCTGAGCGTCCTGTATTGCCGGCGGATGGACGCGCTGCGTGCGGCGTTTTCGCTCACACCCGAATACCTCCGCACGACCGAGGCGGCACCGGTGCAGAACCTGATGGACACCGGGATTCAGCTCGGACGGCGTTTCCGTTCGCTGAAGTTGTGGATGGTGCTTCGCCATTTCGGCGTCGAGGGGATACGCGAACGGCTCGCGTATCACATCCAGCTCGCGACGCTCTTCGCGGGCTGGGTCAGCGCCCATCCCGATTTCACCGTCGTCGCTCCCGTGCCGTTCAGCGTCGTCTGCTTCCGCGCGAACGGATCGGATCGTTTCAACGAGCAACTGCTCGAAGCCGTGAATGCCAGCGGCGAAGTGTTCCTGTCGCACACACGGCTGAACGGCCAGTTCGTCATCCGTCTCGCCATCGGGAATCTCCGGACGACCGAAGCCCACGTCGCGCGGGCGTGGACCCTCGTCCAGCAGTACAACTGCGAGCTCCGCCGATAAAGAGTGCCAGGGTGCCAAGGTGCCTAGGTGCCAAAGTGCCAAAGTGCTCGCGGGCACGTCACTTGCACCACGGCTATTTCCGGCTGCCAAAACCCGCCTGCAGCCGAGTGCTTTTGATACGGAGAGTCCGATGAGAATGCAGAAATGGCTCGCGGTGACGATTCTGGCCGGCACCCTGGTCGTGTGTGCGCCGTCACGGGCGTCAGCGGAATGGCTATTTACGCCGTTTGCAGGAATGAACTGGGGCGGCTCGGCGACATTTGGAGACGTCGGGGACTTTGACGACGAGTTCGAGAAACGCGGGAACTTTGGTGCATCGCTCGCGATGGGCGAGGGAACGGCTGGCTTCGAAATCGACTTCGGCTGGTCACCCAATTTCTTCGAGAACACCACCGGCGGCGGCGACTTCGAATTCGGCGACAACAACGTGACGACGTTGATGGCGAACCTGACGCTCGGCATGCACTCAGGCGCGAGTGTTCGTCCCTACGTGCTCGGGGGCGTCGGAATCATCAAAACACGCGCGCAGCACGCCAGAGACCTCTTCGACGTGTCGAGTACTGACTGGGGCTTCAACCTCGGCGGCGGAGTCATGGGATTCTTCAGCGACAGCGTGGGCCTGCGGGCCGATATTCGCTACTTCCGTTCGCTCCAGGACCACGAGGCGGACGATGACTTCGATATTGGATTGAGCGACTTCAAATTCTGGCGTGGTTCGGTTGGCCTGACGTTCCGGTTTTAGCAACGGTCATTCGGCCGCCGTGCGTCTTTACAGCAGGTCAGAGTTTCTTGACCCACGCACGCAGCTCCTCGAGCGCCGCAGCCACCGATTCCGGTCGTGTTGACTGCGGCGTCGTTTTCTTCGAGACCGATGCGGTAGCGGAAATCGACTCGTGCACATCCGCTGCGAAAAGGGGGGAGAACGAGCGCCACTCGTCGAGGCTCAACGAATCAAAGCTTCGACGGTCGCGAACGAGCTGACGGACCAATCCTCCTACCGTCTCGTGCGCGTCACGGAACGGCATGCCCTTTCGCACGAGGTAATCGGCGACATCCGTGGCGAGCAGGAGACCCGACGCGGCGGCTTGCGTGACTTGCTGATTCAGGGTCACGCCCTGTACGACCGCGCGCACCGCTTTCACGGAGCCGAGCAGCGTGTCTTCGGAATCGAACACCGCTTCTTTGTCTTCCTGCAGATCTTTGCTGTAGCCGATCGGCAATCCCTTCATCGTCGCCAGCCACCCGGCAAGACGGCCGATCGCGCGGCCGGCCTTTCCGCGGGACAGTTCCAACGGATCGGGGTTCTTCTTCTGCGGCATGAGACTGCTGCCGGTTGCAGCGGAGTCGGCGAGATCGAAAAAGGCGAACTCCTCCGACGTGAACAGGATCAGATCCTCGGCAAGCCTGCTGACGTGGACCATCGCCATCGCACACGCATAGAGGAACGACGCCACGAAATCGCGTCCCCCGGTCGCATCAATGCTGTTGGCCACGATGCGTGAGAAGCCGAGGCGCTTCGCAAGAGCCCTGACGTCGACCGGGTAACTCGCGCCGGCAACCGCGCCGGATCCAAGCGGCATTTCATCGATTTCCTGAAGCACCCATCCCAACCGTGCGTGATCGCGGCGCAACGCCGCAGCGTGCGAGAGAAAGAAGTGCGCCACGAGAATCGGCTGGGCGCGTCGAAGATGGGTATACGAAGGCATCAAGGCGCTGCCACTCGCCTCGGCACGATCGGCCAGTGTTCCAACGACTGCGACAATTGATTGCTGCAGGAGCGGAATTCGACGCTTGAGGTAGAGACGAAGGTCGAGAGCGACCTGTTCGTTGCGCGATCTGCCTGTGTGAAGGCGGCGGCCGGCATCGCCAACGCGTGATACCAGCTCTCGTTCGACAAAGGAATGCACGTCCTCGTCTCGGTGGGCGAGCTCTGAATCGAAGAATGCCGGGTCGATTCGCGCGCGTTCGAGGATCTCGTTCAGTCCTGCCCGGATCGACGTCGCGTCGGCCTCGCTCAGCACCCCGGCAGCCGCGAGCGCGTCAGCCCATGCCAGACTGCCGCGCACGTCGTCCTCGAATAGCCGCCGGTCGAATCTGAAGGACGCGCCGAACTGCAGCAACTCCGCGTCAGGGTCTTCGTCGAACCGTCCGGACCACAGATGCGCCATCAGGACACTATTCCTTCGACTCGCTCTCGTTCGCTCAGGGCACCCGCTTCGAGGATTCGGCAATTGCCCTTGAAGAGCTCGACGCGAACAGAGCCGGTGAGCCGCGGCTGAAGCTCACGCACGAATGCATGCAGGGCCTCGCGGGCGGGCGAGTGCCAGCTACCCCGAAAAATAAGATTCGCATACGTGCGCGCGAGACCGTTCTTCACTCGCCTCACCTCAGTGGGAAGGACGCCGCTTTCGAGGTGACGGAGGGCTGTGTGCAGTACGACGGCTGCGGGGGCCTCTTCGACGATCCGCAATGTGCCGCCGCTTCCTTCGACGCGTCCGACGCCATGGGCGCCGGCAATAATCTCGAGACTTTCGACAAGCTCGAGCATCGGCATCTCAATTCCATTCGCACGAACGGGCACGCCATCGTCAACCTCGATCTCGATGAATGCCGGTTCCTCAGGACAGTCGTTGACCGCGCGTGTCAGTGTGTACGGGGCAGCGTCCAGGTCTCTTTCCCAGTCGATTGTTCGACCCCACAGATTCACATCCACGGCACGTCCATCGGGAGAACCTGGCGGCAGTTCCGCCACAATCACTCGCAGCGACGGCGCAAGCGCATGAATCGCGACGTCAAGCAAGGACGGATTGTCACGCGATGCGTGAGCGACGGCCACGGCTCCCTCCATGCCGGCGAGATCGACGAGCCGTTTTGCAAGGAGGGCCTGCGCAAGCGCTCGTGCGAGCGGAAAACTGCCTTCGTAGAGGGCACCCGCTTGCAGTGAAGGAAGAACGTAGTCGCGTACCAACTCGTCCCGCGCTTCGATGACGTGCGCCCTGATCGCTCCCGCCGCAAGCGCGCGCTCGCGAACCGCCGTCAACTCGGTCCCCTGACCGACGTCGAGCGTGAGGGTCACCACGTCCGCGTCGAAGTTCTCCCTCAACCACGGAATTGCGGCCGCGGACTGCAAGCCGCCCGAATAGGCGAGCACGATGCGATCCTTCGAGGAGTTGGTCAATTCGGCGATCTCCTTCATCCCTGCAGCAGCCACGTACCGAGACGGCGATCCATCGCCTGAGCTGCATCAGGCGTTCGGCAGATCACGAGGATGGTGTCGTCGCCGGCAATCGTGCCGACGACCTCCGGCAACTGACCCCGGTCGAGCGCGACAGCAAGCGGTTGGGCCTGACCCGTGTCGGTCTTGAGAACCAGCATCTGGGCCACGACCTCGTGTCGTCGCAGGTAATCGGTGACGGCCTGCGCGACTGTTTCTTCGTCTGCGGTTGCGCTCGCCGCCACCGCTTCCGGCCGTCGATACGCTCCGTCGGGGGCGCGTTTGACCAATCCCAGGTCGCGAATGTCCCGCGATAGCGTCGCCTGGGTGGCGGTCACCCCCCGTTCCTCCAGCAGTCTCCTCAGCCCTTCCTGGCTCGTAACTGCTTGGTGATCAATGAGTTCGAGAATCAACGACTGCCGGTACGCCTTCATGCTCGTGGCTGACATTCCGAGTATACATCATATGCAAGCTGATAGGCATATGATCTGCGTAAGTTGTTGACTGAAGCGGGTCTTTCCTGTATAACTATTCATCTTGGTGAATAAGCATTCGAGGGTCACCGTGGGGGTTGCTGGCGCGACCGGCTATGCCGGGATCGAACTGGTGCGCCGCCTCGCGCGGCATCCGGGGGCGGAACTGACGGTCGCGATGGCGTCGAGCGCATCTGAGGCGCGTCGCATCCCCGCCCTGGCCCGAATCTGGGACGAGCCGGTGCAACCGCTCGACGTGGAGGCGTTGGCGCAACGGGATGCCGTCTTTCTGGCGCTACCCGAAACGTTGTCTGCCGAACTTGGTCCAACGATCGCGTCGAAAGGGGCGCGCGTGTTCGATCTGTCCGGCGCGTATCGGTTGCGGGAGTCGGAAGTGCGAGAGCGTTGGTATCCCGACTCGCGCTCCTCCTCAGTCCCGGTGACGTACGGCTTGACCGAACGGTATCGAGAGGAGCTGGTCACGGCCAAACTCGTCGCGTGCGCTGGCTGCTATCCAACCGCGGCGATTCTGGCCCTGCAGCCGCTGACCGCCGCTGGTCTGGTCGAGCCCGGCGTGATCATCGACGCAAAATCCGGTGTTTCAGGCGCCGGCAAGAAGCCAACCGAGCGGACACATTTCTCGGAACGCCACGGCAGCATTGCGGCGTACGGCGTGTTTGCGCACCGTCATGCGGCCGAAATAGAGCAAGAAGTCGGAATGCCGGTCACGTTCGTGCCGCACCTCGTGCCGCTCGACCGCGGGATTCTGGAAACGATTTACATCCGTTTGAAGCCCGGAGTTAGCGGAACGGACATCGAACGCGTGCTCGCGCACGCGTACGCGGACTCGGCATTCGTCCGGCTGACCGGCTCGGATCTGCCGGAGATCAAGCACGTCGCCTACACGAACTTCTGCGACATCGGCTGGCGGATTGGCCCCGACGGACGGCAGGTGGTGATGGTGGCCTGCATTGACAACCTGGTAAAGGGAGCGGCAGGCCAGGCCATCCAGAACTTCAACGTCGCGTTTGGCTTTGACGAAACGGTGGGGCTCGATTGACGACGGTGCTCAAGCTTGGTGGGGAGCTGCTCGAGGATGCGGCTGCAGTCAGCGTTGCCGCGGAACGGATCGTACGGCTTGCGTCTGGTGATGCGGTGGCCGTGGTGCACGGCGGAGGCCGTGCGATTGACGCCGAACTCCGGAATCGCGGGCTCACCTCACGCTTTGCCGATGGACTACGCGTGACAGACCGCGACACGTTGGACGCGGTCATCACCGTGTTGGCCGGCCGCACGAACACGCAGCTGGTGGCGGCGGTCAACGCCGCCGGCGGCAAGGCCGTCGGTCTCACCGGGGCTGACGCGCAGCTCGGCCTGTGCGTCCGCTCGGCGCCAATTCGAACCCAGTCGGGTGAACTCGTCGATCTCGGTCTCGTCGGGGAACCCATGTCGTGCAACACCGACCTCATGTCGGATTTATTGCGCCTTGGATACGTCCCTGTTATTGCGAGCATTGGGACAACCACTGAGGGTGTATTGCTGAACGTCAACGCCGACACGTTCGCTGCCCATTTGGCCGCCTCACTTGGCGCCGACAGACTGATCGTCGCCGGCACGACTCCCGGGGTGCTCGATGCGGCGGGCCGAACGATCGGAGAGCTGGACGATGAAGAAATCGACGCAATGACCGCGGCCGGTACGGCGCACTCGGGGATGATCGCCAAGCTGAACGCCTGTCGGTATGCGTCACGACAAGGGGTCCGCGAGGTGACTATCGTCAGCGGACGCGAGGACCAGGGTTTCGACGCCGCTCACGGCACGCGGCTCGCCGCTTCGGCGGTCGCCGTCGTGCCACTGACTGAACGGGAGTATTCCGACTGACTGGCAATGCCAACGACCACTGCCTCTGACGTCATTGCTCTTGAATCCGCGCATGTTGTGCAGGTGTACCGCCGCGCACCGGTGGTGTTCGAGCGCGGCAGCGGCTGCCGGCTGTTCGACGCGTCGGGCCGTGCCTACCTGGATTTCATCTCCGGGATTGGCGTATCGGCGCTCGGCCATGGACACGCGCGCCTGGCCGCCGCGATCGCCGAACAGGCGCAGGAACTGTTGCACACGTCGAACCTGTTCTTTCACCCCTTGCAGGGACAGCTCGCGGCCCGCCTTGCCTCGCTCTCGGGTTTGCCGCGTGCGTTTTTCTGCAACAGCGGGGCGGAAGCGGTCGAAGCCTCGCTGAAATTCGCCCGGCGGTACTGGCACGCCCAGGGCTCACCGCGTCACGGAATCGTGGCGCTCGAGCACGGCTTCCACGGGCGCACCGTCGGTGCGCTCTCGGCGACCTGGGACGTGCACTACCGCACGCCCTTTGCTCCGCTGGTGCCCGATGTCACCTTCGTGGCGCCCGAAGACATCGCGGCGATTCGCCGGGCCGTCACCGACCAGACCGCCGCCATCATCGTCGAACCGATTCAGGGCGAGGGTGGGGTTCGTCCGCTGTCGAAGCGGTCAGCGCAGGCAATCGCCGAAGCCTGCGAAGCCACGGGAGCGCTGCTCATCGCGGATGAAGTCCAGAGCGGTCTCGGACGAACGGGGGTCGCGTTCTACTCGAGCGCCCTCGGGCTGGAGCCGGACGTGATGGCGATTGGGAAGGCGCTGGGCGCGGGCGTGCCGATTGGCGCGGCGCTGCTCTCTGAAGACGTGGCAGCAAAGGTGGCGTTCGGCGATCACGGCAGCACCTACGGCGGCAATCTCCTCGCGTGCCGAGCAGCGCTTGTCTTCCTCGACGAACTCACCAGCGGATTGATGGCTCACGTCGAACGCATCGGCCGTCACCTGGAAGACGCGCTTCGTGAACTGGCCGCGCAGCACACCTGCGTGCGCGATGTGCGGGGCGCCGGCGTGATGTGGGGCATCGAGATAGACCGGCCGGCGGCACCAGTGGTGGAAGCGGCGCTCGAACGCGGGTTGCTGATCAATCGAACGGCAGATACGGTGCTCCGGTTGCTGCCGCCTTACGTCATCACGCGGTCGGACGTCGATCAGATGATGGAACTGCTTGCGTCGGCGCTCGCTCAGGTGTGTCAGGAGGTCCGTACATGACCGAGGGGATTTCACTTCGTCGCGCGAGGACGGCAGACGCTCCGGCGATCCATCGCCTGGTTGCCGAAAACCTCGAAGCCGGCCACCTGCTGCCTCGATCCATCGGGGACGTTGAACAGCATGCGTCCAGGTTTGTCGTCGCCGAGTCGGAGGGCCGCGTGATGGGATGCGCGGAGCTCGCTCCACTCAGCGAGACGGTGGCTGAAGTTCGCTCGCTCGTGGTAGACGAGCCGTTCCGCGGGCGTCGCATTGGCGGACAGCTCGTGGCGCACATTGCCGCAGGGGCAACAGGCCAGGGCTTCGAGACGCTGTGTGCCTTCACTCACGAGCCTGGCCACTTCGTCCGTCTCGGCTTTTCACTCGTGCCACACATCTGGGTGCCGGAAAAAATCGCGCACGACTGCACGGGCTGCGCCTTGTTTCGAAAGTGCGGTCAATACGCGGTGACGCTGCCCCTCCGCGCAGGCGCAACCGTTCGGCCGGAGCCGCCATCGATCGTGATTCAGGGAAGAGGCGTGGCGCTGCGGCGTTCGAACGTCGAACGCTTGCAGTTTCATACCCGCACTCAACCCGAGACGCGGGTTGAAGCCACCGCGGAACGCGTACCGGCATGACGAGCGTTCGCGAAATTGCGGGCGCGATCACGGCACCGGCAGGCTATCGAGCGGCAGGGATCGCGTGCGGCATCAAGGCGACGGGGAAATCCGATCTCGCGCTGGTCGTCAGCGATAACCTGACGGCTGCAGCAGCCGTGTTCACCACAAACCTTGCGCAGGCAGCTCCCGTCCTCATTTCGCGCGATCACATCCAGAGGACTGGCGGCCACGCCCGCGCCATCGTCGTGAACAGCGGCTGCGCCAATGCCTGCACCGGTGAGGATGGCCTGGCGCACGCGGCCACAATGGCGCGTCAGACTGCGGCTGCGGTCCGATGCCAGCCGGAGGAAGTGCTCGTCGCGTCCACCGGCGTCATTGGCGTCAAGCTCGACATGAACAAGGTGTGCCCCGGAATCACAGAAGCCGCCAGGTCGCTGTCCAGGGACGGCGGTTCCAGGGCCGCGCTGGCGATCATGACCACGGACCCGTTTCCGAAAGAAGCGGCGGTTGAAGTTTCGCTGCCAAATGGGCGTTTCCGGATCGGCGGGATTGCCAAGGGTTCAGGAATGATCGAGCCGATGATGGCCACCATGCTCGGATTCCTGACGACCGATGCAGCGGTCGAACCGGCGGTGCTGCAGCGCGCGCTGAAGACAGCCGTCGACTCCACGTTCAACGCGATCTCGGTCGACGGCGAGTGTTCAACCAACGATTGTGTGTTTGTCCTGGCCAACGGCGCTTCGGGCACGCGTATCGGTGATGCCGAATACGAATCGTTCGTCGACGCACTGCGCGGGGTTTGCGAAACGCTCGCCGTGGGGATCGTTCGCGGGGGAGAAGGGGCGACAAAACTCATCGCGATCACCGTAGTGGGCGCGAAGAACGACGCCGAGGCGCGGACCGCGGCGCGTGCGATTGCCAACTCGCCGCTCGTCAAGACGGCCGTGCACGGCGGCGATCCGAACTGGGGCCGATTGATTGCGGTGGCGGGCCGTTCGGGTTCAGCGTTCCTGCTCGACCGGGCAGCCGTGCGAATTGGACCGATCGAGCTGTTTCGCGACGGCGTCCCCCACGATGAGCGCTCGGAAGATGCGGCGGCGTGTCTGCGGCAGCGCGACATCACCCTCGAGGTGGATCTCGGGACGGGCGGAAACGGTCGATTCCGGATGTGGACGTGCGATCTGTCTGCCGAATACGTGCGTATCAACGCAGAGTACAGGACTTAGTGGACTGTTTCAGCGATTGCCACGGCGGGCTGCTCCGCTGTTGCGGCCAGAAGATCGCCATCAACGACACGGGTGACACTTCATTTTTCAGTGTTCGAGGCCACGAATCATGTTGAAAGCCGACGCGACCCCGGCGGCGCCGACGAAGAGGATGCAGCGCTTTCTCTCCATTCTGGACTTCGGGCCCGACGAGCTCAACGAGTGTCTGCACCTTGCCGCGCACCTCAAAGCGGACCGCGCCTCGGGCGTCCCGCATGCGAAGCCGCTCGAGGGGCGCCACGTCGCGCTTCTTTTCGAGAAGCCGTCGCTGCGCACGCGCTCCACGTTCCAGATTGCCGTCCGTGAACTGGGGGGGGAAACGATCGAGCCCCAGGAGGCGGTCACGTTTGGCGGACGTGAGTCGATCACCGATGTCGCGAGGAACCTCGAACGGTGGGTGTATGCAGCGGTGGTCCGAACGTTCGCCCAGTCGCGGCTGCAGGCGTTTGCCGACGCGGCGCCCACTCTGCGCGTCATCAATGCGCTCACCGACGAGGAGCACCCCTGTCAGGCACTCGCTGATTGCCTGACGCTCGTCGAGCGATGGGGCTCGCTCCGCGGCCGGACACTGGCGTTCGTCGGCGACGGGAACAACGTGGCCGCGTCTCTGGCTCAGGCCGCGGTCATGCTGGGCGGCAAGGTTCGGATTGGTACGCCGAAAGGCTACGGCGTCTCCGCTGCTGCGCTCGCGGCCATCGAATCGGTCGCCGCGCCAGGCGCGTCGATCAAATGCCTCATCGATCCAGTCGCGGCAGTGCGCGGCGCTGATGCGGTCTATACCGACGTCTGGACGTCCATGGGTCAGGAGTCAGAAGCGGAGAGCCGAGACCACATCTTTGCTCCGTATCAGGTCAATGCCGCCCTGATGTCGCACGCGAAGGCCGGCGCGCTTTTCATGCACTGCCTGCCGGCGCACCGTGGGCACGAAGTCACAGACGAGGTGATTGATTCACCGCAGTCCGTCGTATTCGACCAATCCGAGAACAGGCTTCACACACAGAAGGCGCTCCTCGCGCTCATGGCCAGCTCCCGATTGAAGACTGCAGACTGACGACTGCAGAATTGCAGTCGATATGCGCCAAGCCGTCATTACCCGCTACGGACCGCCTGAAGTCCTTGAGATTCGTGAAGTAGCGGAACCGACTCCCGGCGATGGAGACGTCCGCATCCGGGTACGCGCGGCGGGGATCAACTTCGCCGACGTCCTCGCCCGGCTCGGCCTCTATCCCGATGCGCCGAAACCTCCTGTCGTCGTCGGCTACGAAGTCGCCGGGCGGATCGATGGCATCGGCCGGAACGTCACCGGCTTCAGCGAAGGCGAACGCGTCGTCGCACTCACGCGATTCGGTGGCTACTCCGACACGGTCGTCGTGCCTGCCGGACAAGTGTTCCACTTTCCGGAGGACCTGAGCGACGCCGAAGCAGCAGCAGTCCCGGTCACCTACCTCACCGCCGCGATTGCCCTCTACCGGATGGCGGCCCTTTCACCCAACGAAACTGTTCTCGTTCACAACGCCGGCGGAGGTGTGGGCATTGCCGCCACGCAACTGGCCCGGTTGCGGCGCGCACATGTGATCGGCACGGCGTCCGCCTTCAAGCACGATGCGTTGCGCACCTTCGGCGTCGAGCATGCGATTGATTACCGGCACGCCGACGTCGCGGCCGAAGTCAGAAAGCTGACACGCGGTCGTGGAGTGGACGTCATTCTCGACCCAATCGGCGGCCGCAGCTTCACGACCAGCTATCGAATGCTCGCGCCGCTTGGACGGCTGATCATTTTTGGCTTGTCTTCAGCAGCCCCGTCGGAGGAACGCAACCTGTGGCGGGCGTTTCGAGCGTGGATGACGACGCCGCGGTTTGATCCGATGTCGCTCATCAACCGGAATCGCGGCGTGTTCGGCTTGCACGTCGGGCACCTCTGGGGCGAGCACCGGCAGCTCGCGCCGCTGATGGACATGCTGGTCAACGAGTTGCGCGCCGGCCGCATCACGCCGGTGGTCGCCAGGACGTTTCCCCTCGAGCGCGCGGCCGATGCCCACCGGTTTATTCAGAGCCGCTCGAATATTGGCAAGGTCGTGCTCACGACTTGATATATTTCCCTCTTTTTGGAGGTCTTCCGTGGTGAGTCCAGCCGCTCGTCGCCTTTTCGCGCTTGCCCTTGCGGTCGCCCTGCTCCAGGCCGGCGGAGCACGAAAGTTCGCGGCGGTGGCCGCCCAAGGCACGGTGGCCACGCAGCGGCAATCCCGCGTCGTTGCACTGCGAGGTGCAACGGTCCTCACGGTTACCAAAGGTGTCATCCCGAATGGGACGGTGGTGCTGCGCGACGGCAAGATCGCCGCGGTGGGCGCGGCGAGCAGCGTCGAGATTCCTGCCGGCGCCGACGTCATTGACGTATCAGGGCGCTTTGTCACTCCCGGCCTGATCGACGCCCATTCGCACATTGCGAATGACTCGATCAACGAGGGGGGAACGACCGTCAGCTCCATGACGGGCATGGAAGATGTGCTCGATCCAACGGACATCAATATCTACCGCGACCTGGCCGGCGGCCTGACCACCGCGAACGTGCTCCACGGCAGCGCAAACCCGATCGGCGGCAAGAACGCGGTCATCAAGCTGCGGTGGGGAAAGACGCGCGCCAAAGAGCTCCTGTTCGAAGGCGCCATGCCAGGCATCAAGTTCGCCCTCGGCGAGAATCCAAAGCAGCAGCCGCGGCTGCTGCGGCAGACTCCAAACGCGCCGCTCCGCTATCCCACCACGCGCGCCGGCGTCGAATACGTCATCCGCGACGGCTTCACCCGCGCCAAGGCGTATCAAAAGGCCCGCAGGGACTACGAAAAGGCGAAAACCGCAGCCACCAATACCTTTCTGCCGCCTCGTCGCGACCTGCAGCTCGAGCCGCTCGTCGAAATCCTCGAAGGTAAACGGCTCGTTCACGCGCATTCGTATCGGGCGGACGAGATCCTCATGCTCATTCGTCTGGCCGAAGAGATGGGCTTCAAGATCGCGACCTTCCAGCACGTGCTCGAAGGCTACAAGGTCGCAAAGGAAATCGCCGCGCATGGCGCCGGCGCTTCGACGTTCTCGGATTGGTGGGGCTACAAGATCGAGGCTGTCGATGCGATCCCCTACAACGCTGCGATCATGGTGCGCAAAGGCGTCGTCGTGTCGATCAACTCTGACAGCGCCGAGCACGCCAGGCGCTTGAACACCGAGGCGGCCAAGAGCATCAAATGGGGCGGTCTCACCGAAGACGAAGCGCTCGCGCTCGTCACGATCAATCCGGCAAAGCAACTGCGGATCGAAACGCGCGTCGGATCGCTCGAATCCGGCAAGGATGCCGACGTCGTCGTCTGGACGCAGCATCCTCTGAGTTCGTACGCGATCGTCGATCGCGCATACATCGACGGGACGCTCTACTACGACCGGCTCGCCGAAGAGCGGCGCCTGACCGAGCTCAAGAAACAGAAGAGCGATCTGGCGGCCGCCGAGCAGGGAACTCGCCGTACGCCCACCGCCGAATCTCCGCAGCCACGGGCTGAGAGCAGCCAGGAGAACGAGCGGAACGGCACCGGCGCGAGTGCAACTGGCACGAGTGGTCGCAGTTCGGACCAGTCAACGCCACAGACGGTGGCGCCCCCAGGCGCCGTGTGGGCGATTACGAACGCGCGGATCACACCAATCTCCAGGCCTGTTATCGAACGCGGCACCATCGTCATCCGCGGAACGAAAATCGAAGCGGTCGGCGCAAACGTGCCGGTGCCGGCGGGCGCGAAGGTAATCGACGCGGCGGGAGCACAGGTGTATCCCGGGTTCATCGACGCGGCGACGACGATGGGCATCGACGAGCCCGGACCGCGCGGGTTTGATGACAACGGCGAAATGCTCGATCGCAATCCGCAGCTTCGCACGAGGGTCGCCTACCACGCAGAGAGCGATGCGATTCCGGTCGCCCGTGTCAACGGCATCACGTCGGTCGCCGTCGTTCCCTCCGGCGGCGTGTTCGGCGGTGAAGTGCCGGTGATGAATCTCGATGGATGGACGTGGGAAGAAGCCACTCTTCGAGCCAATGCCGGACTCCAGTTCGCATTTCCAGTTATCGGTGGCGGAGGCGGACGGGGCGGAGGCGGTGGCGGGCGCGGAGGGCGAGGCGGTGGACCAGCCGCGGAGCGGACCTACGACGATCTGAAGCGCGACCGCGATCGGCAGCTCGACGACCTGATGCGAATGTTCGATCAGGCAAGAGCGTACGCAAAAGCCGGACCCGACAAGGCGGTCGACTGGACGCTGGAGGCGCTGGTTCCAGTCGTTGAGCGCAAGCTTCCGCTCATCACCACCGCGAATCGGGAACAGGACATCAAGGATGCCATCGCCTTTGCCGATCGTGCGAAAGTCAACATTGTCATTGCAGGTGGAACGGAGGCCGGCTACGTAGCCGGGCTGCTCAAAGAAAAGAACATCCCCGTGATCCTGTCGGATCGACTGACGATGCCGGCCCGCGAAGATGATTTCCACGCCTCCAGCTATCAGCTTGCCGGTGAGCTGACAAAAGCAGGAGTCAAGATCGCTTTTTCCACGGGGGACAACACGAACGTCCGGCTGCTGCCCTACAACGCGGCGATATCGGTCGCCTGGGGTATGAGCCGGGACGAAGCACTGAAGGCATTGACGATGAACGCGGCCGAGATCCTGGGCGTGTCGGACCGTGTGGGATCGCTCGAACCCGGGAAGGACGCCAATCTATTCATCTCGAAAGGCGATCCGCTCGAGATCCGCAGCGAAATCACTCGCGTGTTCATTGAAGGCAATGATGTCGGCCTCAACAACAAACACTACGCGCTTTATGAAAAGTACATCAGCCGCAGGTAACCGAACGATGCAGCCGAACCTTCGTACCAGTATCGCCGTTGCCGCTTTTCTTGGATCGTTGGTTGCCATTCCGGGCGCGGACGGCCCGGACGTCTACGCGATCAAAGGCGCGCGCGTCGTAACAGCGGCGGGACCGCCGATTGCCAACGGAACGGTTGTGATGAGAAACGGCTTCATCGACGCCGTCGGCGCCGATGTCGCTGTGCCAGCAGCCGCCATCGTTCTTGAAGGCGCGGGCCTGAGCGTGTACCCGGGCCTCATCGACATGGGCAATAGCACCGGCCTCGACGTCCCGACAAACCAGCAGCGGCCCGAAGGGCTGCGGACGATGGAAGAAGTGGAACGGTGGAAGCGTACCCAGATCTTCAGGCCAGAGCTTTCGGCTGCTGAACGGCTGCGTGGGGATTCGCCGGAACTTGCCCGGCTCGCATCGTTCGGCATCACCAGCGTGCTGGCGTCACCTCCCGGAGGCCTGGTCAGAGGTCAGAGCGCGCTCGTCAACGTTGTCGGTCCCATTGACGAGCCGCAGATCGGCACCGTCGGGGATTATCGGAAAGGGCTGCAGGTCGTGCGGACGCCCTCCATGCTGCACGTCGATCTGGGCGGCAACATCAGTGGAGACGGCTATCCAGCGTCACTGCTGGGTGCCATCGCATTCGTGCGACAGAGCTTTCTCGACGGGCAGTATCAGCAGCTTGCCATGCAGCGATACGAACGAGTGAAAGCCGAGGGGTTCCCTCGGCCACCTTACGATCCATCGCTGGAGGCGCTGCTGCCTGCTCTCGGCGGAAAGTTGCCGGTTGCGTTCGAAGCCGATCTGGCGCGCGAGATCCTGCGTGCGCTGGACATGGCGCAGGAGTTCAAGCTCGATCCGATCATTACCAGCGCGCGCGAAGCGGATCAGGTTGCGGCCGATCTAAAAGCCCGGAACGCTCGGGTGATTTACAGCCTCAATTTCCCAACGCGCTCGCGTCTGCTGCCACCTGAGGCGGACGAACCGCTGCGGGAACTTCGGACGCGAGCGCAGGCGCCGAAGGTGCCAGCCGCGCTCGACAAGGCCGGCGTTCCCTTCGCGTTTGCTTCGGCCGGACTTCGAGAACAGCGCGACTTCCTGCGCAACGCCGCACGCGCAGTGAAGGACGGTCTGTCGGCGGATGGCGCAGTCCGAGCTTTGACAATCAGCGCGGCCCGGATCGCCGGCGCCGGCGATC
>JBAROV010000152.1:0-36896 GCA_049642465.1 Vicinamibacterales bacterium | reverse complement strand
CGTCTGACTGCTTGTGCTCGCATGTGCCTCCTCGAGCCACCGCGGCCTGGTGGCGCGATCAATCTATTCGCAAAGGGCTTACCGTTTTGACGCGGAACGGCCTCCGCGGGATCCCAATGGCAGAGCTTGTGCTTCCCTGGCTTGCCCGCCGTAGCTTCAGCGAAGGCGGGTGGGTTGATTAGCCTATATCATTCGAGCGGCAACTACCAACCCACATTTAGAGGTCGGGGAAGCCGTCAGAGATACATACGGCTCCCATCGTAGCGTCGTTACAGAAGGCGCAACAGCGCAGGCGGTCCGAACCGGTCAGTTGGCCGGCATCAGAGACGCGAGGAGACCGTCGGCCTGGGACTCCCGCGGCTCGGTTGCGATTCTCGAGTTCACGTTCAACGGCACTGCTGCCTCGGTCACATCGTCCACGACGACCAGCATCACGACGAGCGTGCCGAGTGGAGCGACGACGGGCGCGATCGCTGTCACGACTCCACTCGGATCCGCCAGCAGTAGTTCGAACTTTCAGGTGACATCGGCAGCCGCGACGCCCACGATATCGAGTTTTACGCCGTCCATCGGGGTCATTGGGACATCCGTGACCGTGAGCGGGACGAATTTCCAGTCGACCCCGAAACGATGCCGTGTCCGCGCGTTCGCAGGCGGAGCCCCGGGGTGGTTAGAATCAATCCGCAGCAACTCCGCATGGACTAGGTGCCGGGCCAACCCGGTCTCATGGTGCGTACACGACCGCGGGCGTATCGATTCGGCGACTTCACACTCGACCTCGAGGAGCACCGGCTCGCCTGCGGCGATCGAGAGATCCCTCTCGAGCCGAAAATGTTCGAAGCCGTTCGCTGCCTCGTCGAGCGGCACGGACGGCTCGTCACGAAGCGAGAGCTGCACGACCAGGTCTGGGGAGACGTCGTTGTGAGCGATGGTGCGCTCGTCCGCTGCATGACCGAGCTACGCAAAGCCTTGGGCGATGCCGCGAAACAGCCTCGCTACATCCAGACCGTGCCGCGCCTCGGTTACCGGTTCATCGAGCGCGTCGAAGCCATCGAGTCTGCATCGCCTCCGCACGCCGCGCTGCCAGCGGACCGGCGCACCATGCGCTCGCTCGTCGTCCTGCCGTTCGTCGATCTCAACCGCGACCCCGAGCAGGAGTACTTTGCCGACGGCTTCACGGATCTGTTGATCGCCGACCTGGGGCGCATCGGCGCGTTGCACGTCATCTCGAGGACATCGGCGATGTGCTACCGTGCGACGACGAAACCGCTGCGCGACATTGCACGCGAACTGTCGGCTGATGCCGTAGTCGAGGGTTCGGTGCTGCGCGCCGGGAACCGCGTGCGAATCACGGTGCAGCTCATCGACGCGCCGGCCGACCGCCACCTCTGGGCGCAGAGCTACGAACGAGATCTGCACGACATCCTTCGCCTGCAGCAAGAGGTAGCCCGAGACGTGACGAGCGCCATCCAGATTGCGCTGACTGCAGAGGACGCGCTACGCCTCGGCGCCAGCCGTGCCGTTGATCCCGATGCCCACGAGGCGTACTTGAAAGGCTTTCACTTCTGGCACAGGCGCACGGCCGAGGACGTCGCCAGGAGCATCGGCTTGTTTCAGCGCGCGATCGAACTCGACGCTACATATGCTGCACCGCATGCCGGTCTGGCCCAGGCTCATGGCGTCGCCGGCTTCTTCGGCTACGTTCCACCGTCCCAGGCGTTCGCGCAGATGAAAGCGCACGCGACGACCGCGCTGACGCTGGATCCGACCTCCGTCGACGCGCAGGCCTGCCTGGCCGCCGTCCATTTGTTGTACGAGTGGAATTGGATCGCGGCCGAGGAGCGCTTTCTGTTGGTGCTTGCCGAGAACCCGAGCCATGCCGTCGCCCGCGAGTGGCACGGCTGGTGTCTGGTCGCGCTGGGTCGGATCGACGATGCGTTAGCTGAGATGCGCCGGGCACGTGAAGTCGATCCGCTTTCGGTCCGTGCACACGCGGCGATGGCGATGTGCCTGTACTTTGCCCGGCAGCACGATCGCGCCATCGACTGCCTGAAGCTCGCCCACGAGCTGGACCCGCGCTTCGCTGACGCGCACTGCGGCCTCGGCCTGAACTACCAGCAGCTCGCCATGTGGGATCAGTCGTTCGCGGAGTTCCACGAGGCCCTGGCCTTGTCGGGACGCAGCGCCGAGGATGTTGCGTCGCTCGGGTTCGCCTATGGAGCGGCTGGACGAACCGACGAGGCACGCGCCATGCTCTCGGAGCTCGAAGCGATGGCGGCGCCGCGCTACGTTCCGCCTGTCTACTTTGCCGCCATTCACGCCGGTCTGGGGAACACGGAGGAGGCGTGCGATTGGCTCGAACGCGGAGTCGAGGAGCGATCGGGCTGGTTGGTGTTTCTCCGAGTCGACCCCTGGTGGGACGGCCTCCGCGCGAGCCGGCGCTTCAACCGCCTGCTCGATCGAATGCGTCTATAGACATCTGACCCCCCCGACGTTCAAAGCAAAAATCGGGAATTGATCGTCGTTTGCTCGTGTTTCCATCGAGACGAGACGAAGGAGCAGGAGCTAGGCTGCTTCGGCGGGCGCGGCCAATCCGGCCGGCGCCGCATCGAGGAGGCGCTATGAGGCGCATTGCGCTCTGCACGTCGGCCGTGCTCGCGTTCCTGCTCTTGGTCACCAGCTGGCCAGTGCCCGCTGCAATGGCGACCGACGAAGAGGCACTGAGCGTGACCGGCCTTTGGTCGGGGACGATCTTTTACGGAAACCCGGCGGATCCCGCAACGCCGAAGGAACAGTTCCTGGCGACGGTCGACCCGCAAGGCACATACAGCGTGGATTCGACCGCGGCCACGGGATCACATCCGCTGAATCCTGGTGAGAAGACTGAAGAGCGCGGGGTCTGGCAGCGCAACGGCCTTCGCGTCACCACTCATGGCTTCTGGTTCGATGAAGTAGGAGGCGGGGCGGGGTTCAGCCTCGGGCGTGGCGTCACGGCACTGGAATTCGCCGCGCGCGACCGGCTGGTGGGTTACGCCGACGTCGACTTCGTCCCCTGCCCCAGCGGACCGCTCGGGTGCCCGGATCCAGTGGACGTCGGAGCCCTCACATTGGGAACCGGACTGGGTCCGTTTCCGGTCGCGCTCAGGCGTGTCCGATGAGCGGAAGCATTACCTCTGTTGCTGCCAGTTCAGCACGACGGTGAGGGGATCGAACCTCGACTGCGCGGCGGGAATGAGAAGCAGAAAGCGTTGGCCGTCCGCTGTGACGTCCCACGACGGAACGCCTGGAACCGGGATGAACAGCCGCTTGGGAATGCCGGTCTCCAGCGCACGTCCTTTTGCGACGACGTTTACCGACACGATGGCGCCTGCGCCATCTCGATAGAACAGCTCCTTCCCGTCGCGTCGCCAACGGATCTGTCCGCCGCCGTTGGTCGACACGCGCCATGCGGCGCCCACACTGGGTTTGCCGTCAGCCGAAATTTCGAATGGCCGCACATAAATCTCCCTCCCGCCAGACTCATCCGATTCGTACGCGATCCAGCGGCCGTCTGGCGAGAAACGCGCGCCCTGCTCGATGAACGGCGTCTCGAGCAGCGGCGTAGCCTCTTTCGGTTCGGCGAGCCGAAATGCCCAGAGATCGTCGAGATTGTTGGGGCGCTTGAAGAACAGCAGGAAGCGCCCGTCGGGTGACCAGTCGCTCGGATACTCGGTTTCCGGCGAGCTGATCAACGCGACTTCTCCGGCCGTGCTGTTCACACTCTTTACGTAGATGTCGCCGTACCCCTGTGCCGATCTGAATGCCAGGCGCGTTCCGTCCGGTGACCAGACTGGCGTGTTGTCGGATGGTTCGCGCGCGGTAAATCGGGTCAGGATGCCGCGGGCGAGCTCGAGAAGCCAGAGGTCCGTTTCGGCGGTCTGCGCCGCTGTCATCGGCACCGCCGCCAGCCGGCCGTCGGGCGACAAAGCCAGCGCAGAGGGGCCGGCTCCGAAGCGGCCCGGTTCACCCACGGTCGTCAACGTTCGGCCCGTGCGGTCTATCCATGTTGGTTGGAAGGCGTTCGTCGCCGCTGCAGGACCGCTCCGTGTTACGAGCACCTCATCCGACGCCGTAAAGAAGCCGAGCGAGCCGCTCGCGCCGAGACCTTCGGCAATGGCAACGGGTTCGCCGGACAACACGCGTCGGTTCGTGTCGAACGCCTGAGACAACAGCGTTTGTTCCCGCATGAAGAGGAGGCGAGTCCCAGAAGCTGCGTTGACGAGGATGTACGGACCGTAATTGGTCGCAGTAAGTGGCTGAGTGTCCTGCTCTCCTGGAGACTTGTCGAAAGACCGGAGGTAGATGCCGGCCACGCCTGGCCGGGCGGACTGTCGGTAGTACAGAAAGTGACGGCCGTCGGGAAGCAAGGACGGAAACGCGTGCGAGATCTCGCCGCGCGCCGAGTCGACTGCCGTGAGCGGCACAGGGGTGCCGCCCGCTCCGGAGACGCGTTGGATCCCTTCTCCACCGCGCGAGCCGAAGAGGATCACATCGTCTCTGCCCCAACATCCGGAACCGGATGTGGCCGAGACGGTGGCAATCGTTTGTTGCGATCCGTTCGTCACGTCGATTTTTTTCAGCGCGGTCCCCGCAGCGAACGCCAGGTACCGGCTGTCAGGCGACCAGAACACGGCACGGACGCCTCCGGTCCCGGGAAGTCGACGGGCTTCCGTCGAGGCGAAGTCGCGAAGCCACAGGTGTGCAACGCGCTTGTCATCGATCGCCGAAAAGGCGAGGCGGCGCCCATCCGGCGACAGCGAAAGGTTGAAGCTGAACTCGTGATCCGGCGGCGCCGCGATCTGAAAGCTGACCACTGAAGGTTGTGGCTGGCGCGCAAAGTACGGGATGGCGAGGACGCTGGTCGAGACGAGAAGCAGTCCGCAGAGCGCCCAGGGAATCCACTGGATTGGCGGAGTCGCTGCCGCCGCCGTTACGGGCTCATCGATCAAATCCCATGCATCGGCGATGTCGTGCAGGCGGCTTCGCGGATCCTTGGCCAGGCACTTTTTCAACAGGCGCACGACCGACGGCGGCACTCCCGTCCAGTCGACATCGGACCTCAGCACCGACGCGAGCGTGTCGGTCACATCGTCGCCGGGGAACGCGCGGCGGCCGGTGAGCATTTCGTAGAGCACGCATCCAAACGCCCAGATGTCCGCCCGCTTGTCGACCAGTCGGCCCTTGGCTTGCTCAGGCGCCATGTAGGCAGCGGTCCCGAGAATCACGCCGCCAACAGTCAGGCCGGCGGGACTCGTGATCGTGGGCGAGTTGGCGAGTGAGCGAATGCTGCCGGTGCCGTCGGCGATCGCTGGCTCGAGTGCCTTGGCGAGGCCGAAATCGAGCACCTTGATCGTGCCGTCGTCGCGAACCTTGATGTTGGCGGGTTTGAGGTCGCGATGGATGATGCCCTGGTCGTGCGCGGCTGCGAGCGCCTCGCCGATCTGCCTGGCCATGGCGATTGCATCGTCGTATGGAATCGGACCGCGCCGAATCCGGGTGTTGAGGTCCTCTCCTTCGACGAGCTCCATGACGAGGGCGCTGAGGCTGCGCGATTCGAGGTCGCTTCGTTGGGCCCCTGTCGATGCGGGGGCGACCGACTCTTCGAAGCCGTAGATTTGTGCGATGTGGGGATGATTGAGCGACGCCAGCGTTCTGGCTTCGCGCGCGAAGCGCGCGGAGCGTTCGGGGTCGGACGCGAATGCCTCTGGCAGGATCTTCAGCGCAACGTCGCGCAGGAGTTTGGTATCTCGCGCGCGATACCTCCCCCATCCCACCCTCGCCCAGCTTGGCGACGACTTCGTACTGGCCGATCTGGCGGGCAATCACGTCGACGCGCCGTGGGTTATCCGGATCGCAGGCACGGACGAGATCTTACTCAGTTCGCCTATTCCCGGCGGAGCGTTTTCATCGGAGCGAGGCGAGCCGCCCGGGTGGAAACGCCAAGTTCAGCCGAACCCTCATCGCGTGCAATCGTATAAATATTCATGCACCACGGGGCAGCAGCCGAATCCATTGAGTGCTTGCTGTTACCATCATCTGGTCACACTTATTGGAGAGTCTGCATGAAACGCTGGGTCACTGTTGCGCTCCTTCTGGCCATCTGCTCGAGTCCGCTCGTCGCGGACGTAAAAGTGACGTCCACCACGACGCTCGAAGGGCCGATGGCGGCCATGATGGGCGGCGTCACGCCGACGATGGTGACGCACATCAAGGGATACAAGTCCCGCACCGACCTGCAGGTTGGGGAACAGCAGTTCTCCACGATTATCGACGCCCAAACCAGCCAAATCATCATGCTGAACCCGGCGGAGAAGACGGCGCGGATTCTGACGCCGGATTCGCTCCCCACCGGAAAGCCAGGGGAAACGATGCCGATGCCGAAGGTGGACGCTTCGGTCAAGCCTACTGGTCAGTCAAAACTGATCGAGGGCGCCAAATGCGACGAGCAGGCGATCTCGCTGACCATCAGCATGGCTGAAATGGCGGCAGGCTCGCAGATGCCTCCGCAAGCCGCCGAGATGATGAAGGATGTGAAGGTCCGGATGGACGGATCGGCCTGGGTCGCCAAATCAGGCCCTGGCGTCGCCGAGTACATCGCCTTTCAATCGGCGTCGGCGAAACAGAGCCTCTCGACGCTGACTCGCGCCATGCCGGGGGTCGGATCGATGGGGCTCGATCGACTGATCGAATCATTCGCAGGTGCATCCGGGCTCGCGTATCTGACCGAGCTCAAGATGGAAATCGAGGGTGGCGGGGAAATGGCCGGCCTGCTCAAGCAGTTCGGCGATATGAAGTTCACCAACCGCGTCACCGACGTCTCCACGGCGACGCTCCCGGCCGATTTGTTCACCGTCCCAGCCGATTACAGGATTATCGACAAATAGACCATTGAGGACTGCAGTCGTCAGTCCTCAATCGAATGTGGGCGCGAGTCCGGCGAGCTTGAATACGACGGTTGCGAGCGCCGAATAATCTTGCTCGCCCTGGCCCGATGCGACCATGGCGGTGATGAGTTGCTGGACGGCGCTGGAGACGAGCGCGGGCGTTTCGTATTCCGCGAGCGTCTGTCCGGCGATTCGCATGTCCTTCGCGTACAACTCGGCCCGGAACCCGGGCTTGTAGTTCCCTTGCAACATGCGTTCGCCGTGGACTTCGAGCACACGGCTTGCGGCAAATCCACCGAGCAGCGCCGCGCGCACGCGGCCCGCGTCCACTCCCGCTTTGCGCGCTAGCGCAAACGCTTCGCTGACCGCGCCGAGCGCGCCGCCGATCACCATCTGATTGCAGACTTTGCAGATCTGTCCGGAGCCGGATTCGCCGATGTGAATGACGCGCTCGGGATTCCCCATCGCGTCAAAAATGGGCCGGGCCGCGGCAAACGTCGCCGCATCTCCTCCGACCATGATCGACAAGGACGCGTTGATCGCACCGATCTCACCGCCGCTCACCGGGGCATCGAGCATCGAGGCGCCGAGCTCGCGGGCCCGCGCCGCGAGTCTCCGGGCCACCGCTGGCGCAATGCTGCTGCAGTCAATCAGGATTGTGCCCCGCTGCATCGCGCTGAACACGCCGTCGGGCCCCTCGAGTACGCGCTCGACATCCGGCGAGTCGGGGACCATTGTCACGATTCGCGTGGCTTTGCGCGCGACATCGGCCGGCGTCGTCCCCCGCTCCGCGCCAGCAGCGACCAGTGCGTCAACGGGCGCTGGACTTCGACTGTTGACCACGAGATTGAACCCGCGGCGCAGCAGGTTCGTGGCCATGGGCTTCCCCATGAGGCCGAGGCCGATGAATCCGACGGTGTCTGTCACGGCGCTCCTCTTGTCGTCCTGTTACTTATTCCTGAACTCCTGATCTCCTGTAGACCCATCCTGATCTGCCGAACTCCTGTCTATCGAATGCTCGCCGGTCGCCTGCGGGAGCGCGTTGCCGCTTCCCAGAGACAGCACACCCGCTTTGGTGTAGATCAGCAGCTTGTCGCGTGTATCGACGATGTCGAGATTCCGCATCGTCAATTGACCGATGCGATCCTGCGGTGAAAACATCGACTCTCCTTTTTCCATCGTCAGCCGCTCGGGATGGTAGGTGAGATTCGGCGAGCTGGTGTTGAGGATCGAATAATCGTTTCCGCGCCGCAGTTCGACGACGACCTCTCCGGTAATCGCGCGGGCGACCCAGCGTTGCGCGGTCTCGCGCAGCATCATCGCCTGCGGATCGAACCAGCGTCCCTGGTACAGCAATCGGCCGAGCCGACGGCCGTGATCGCGATACTGCTCGATCGTATCCTCGTTGTGAATTCCGGTGATGAGACGCTCGTATGCGATGAACAACAGCGCCATTCCCGGCGCTTCGTAGATGCCACGGCTCTTGGCTTCAATGATGCGATTCTCGATCTGATCGCTCATGCCGAGGCCGTGACGGCCTCCGATCCGGTTGGCTTCGAGCAGAAGCTGCACCGAATCCTTGAATGACATGCCATTGAGCGCGACTGGCTGTCCTTCCTCGAAGCGGACGGAAACTTCCTCGCGCTTGACCGTCACATCGTCTCGCCAGAATGGGACGCCCATGATTGGCTCGACGATCCGCATACTCGTGCTCAGTTGCTCGAGATCTTTGGCCTCGTGCGTCGCCCCGAGCATGTTCGAGTCGGTTGAGTAGGCTTTTTCAGCCTTCATCCGGTACTCGAAGCCGGCGTGACGCATGTACTCCGACATCTCCGCGCGTCCGCCGAGTTCGTCGATGAACGCCTGGTCGAGCCAAGGCTTGTAAATTCGAAGGTTGGGATTCGCCAGCAACCCGTAGCGGTAGAACCGCTCGATGTCGTTTCCCTTGAAGGTGCTGCCATCGCCCCAGATGTGCACGTCATCTTCGCGCATCGCGTTGACGAGCAGCGTCCCCGTCACGGCACGTCCGAGGGGCGTCGTGTTGAAGTAGGCGACACCGGCCGTGGAAACATGAAATGCGCCAGCCTGAAGCGCGGCGAGCCCTTCGCTCACGAGTTGCGCGCGACAGTCGATCAGGCGCGCTTTCTCGGCACCGTAGTGCAGCGCACGGCGTGGAATTTCGTCATAGTCTGGTTCGTCAGGCTGACCGAGATTGGCCGTGTAGGCGTAGGGGATGGCTCCCTTGGCCCGCATCCAGTGCAATGCCGCGCTCGTGTCGAGGCCGCCGGAAAACGCAATGCCGACTTTTTCGCCTGAGGGGAGCTTCTGAAGAATGTTTGCCATTCGGCGTTAGCGTGGCCGCAAATCGAACGCGGCCATTTCAGCGAGATTTCGCACCAGAAGAAAGCCATCCGACATCGCCGGAACATTCCACGTTTTCCCTTCGAGTACCGGGAATCGGACCCGCTCCTCGTGTCGCTCCGGCGTTGCCCGTACCAGCGCGAGGTTGCCATCTTCGGTGAGGACGACCAGGTGGCCGCTGGCGAGGATCACCTGTCCGTAGCCGTAGCGCCCGCCCTTCCATTTCAGATCTCCGGTCGCTGCGTCTACGCAGGCAAGGATTGCTTCATCCAGGCCGTAGATATATCCGTCCTGGAGCACCGAGCTGCTGAACTGATTCTTCATTCGAATGTTGCGCCACACTTCGCGGACCGACAGTGCGTCACCCGTGCGAGTGAGTTCGATCACCGCCGCTCCTGTTCCGTATCCACTGGAAAGGAACAGTCGATTATCCCCGACGACGAGTGGCTGCGACGCGTTGATGTCGAACTGCGTCTTCCACGGGTACTCCCAGAGCACCTTGCCGCCGTCAGACGACAATCCCATCAATCGCGCGGCGGAGAACACGACGATCTGCCGGACTCCGGCAAGTGTGACCAGCATCGGCGAGGAATAGGCCTGCTGATCCCCCTGTGCCGACCAGGCGCGCGTTCCGCTCGCACGATCGTAGGCAACGACAGATTGTCCGTTAGGACCGCCGGGCAGCACGACAACCGTGTTGTTCACGACGAGCGGTGAAGCCGACATACCCCATTGCAGATTACGCGCTCCGGCATCCTCGAGGATGTTGGTGCGCCACACCGCTCGGCCGGTGCCGTCCTCGATCGCGCGAAACTCTCCCTGCGCGCCGAGCGCGTAGACGCGGCCCTCGGCCCACGTCGGGGTCGCGCGCGGACCGTCCCCGCCCATCATTTCGCGGAACGCGGCGTTCCATCCGTTCGTCCAGAGTTCGCGTCCACTCGCGACGTCGTATGCCGCCACGACTTCCTGCGCTCCGCGTTGCTCGATGGTGAACGCGCGCCCGTTGGCGATCACGATTGACGCATAGCCGCCGCCGATCGGTTCCTTCCAGAGCGGCTTGAGACCATCGGCCGGCCAGTCGGTACGAATGGCCTGCTGTCGATAATGGCCATCGCGCAACGGGCCGCGGAAATCGGTCCAATAGGTGGATCCCCTGGGCGTACTGGCGGGTGCGATGGGCGAGGGAAGCGATGGCTTCGTCACGTCGGCCGGAGTCCCCTCGCTCGTTGGGGCGGGAGGTTCGGGCGCGACCGGCGCCGGTGGCGGAGGCTGCGCGCGCTGAGCCTCGCGATGGCGGGCGAGTTCCTCGGCCTGCGCGTCGGCGGATTTGACGAAGCGAAGATGCGGGGAGCCTCCGCCGTCGAGCACCACCCGAAGACCGAACATGAAAAGGAGGGCGCCCATCGCGACGAGCACGATGACGGCGAAGCCGGCGTACTTGAGGAACTTGAGTAGGGCCTTCAGCATGAACGCATATTGTCGCCCAGATCCGCCTGACTAAACACGCTGCCGATTTGCGGCTGACGCCTTCAGTAATTCCTGAGCGCATCCGCCGGATCGACCCGCGCCGCCCGCAACGCGGGAATGTAGCTCGCCAGGAGCGCCGTTCCACCCAGTCCGAGCGCGACGACGATGTAGGTGATCGCATCCACGGCGCCGACGCCGAAGAGCAGGGCTGCCATGACGCGGCTCACGAAAGCCGCGGCGACGACGCCCAGTGCGATGCCGATGCCGGCAAGAACGAGTCCATGGCGCAGGAAGAGCCGGCTCACATCGCCTCGAGCCGCGCCGAGAGCGATGCGGATCCCGATCTCACGGGTCCGCTGGGTGGCGATGTAGGAGATCACGCCGTAGATCCCGACGATACCGAGGAGAAATGCGACGGCCGCGGCGATGCTGAGCATGACGAGCGCAAACGAGGTTTGTGCCATCGAATCAGCGCGGATTTCGTCGAGCGTCTGCACGTTTGCCACGGGCAGATTCGGATTGACGCTCCACACGGCCTGTTGGACCTCTTTGAGCAGCGTCGGCGATCCGAGGCGCGAGGTGCGAATCGCGTAGCCCATGTTGCGGGCGATCCAGACCTGCTCGGTCCAGAACTCGTTGATCACCATCGGCCAGTACACGATCCCCGGGGCAGGCCGCACCACACCGTCGTCTCGCGCGTCTGCGACGACGCCCACGATCGTGCGCCAGGGGTTCTTCGGACTTTGCCGGATGCGCCTGCCGATCGCGACCGACGGCTCCTTCCAGAACTCGCGGGCAAAATTCTCGGTGACGACCACCACCGGCGCATGCGCGTAGACGTCGGCCCACGTAATGTCTCGGCCCGCGATCAACCGATTCCCCATCGTTTTGAAATAGTTCTGACCGATCCACTTGAACCGGCGGAGCGGAGGCAGGCGATCGGCTGGTGCAGGAAAGTCTTCGACGAAGACTGGATCGTTGCTGTCATATCCATCCATCGTGATGGACGATGAGACGCCAACAGATCTGACGCCGGGGACCTGCTCGAGTCGGCGAACGATCTGCTCGTGCGTGCGGGCGGTCTGATCGGCGTCCTTGATGAGCGTTTCGGGGATCGAGATCCGGAGCGTCAACACCTCGTCCGAACCGATGAATCCCGGGTCGACCTGGCGCATCGCAATGAACGTGCGGATCATCAGCCCGGAGGCCACGAGCAGCACCACCGCGAGGCCGATCTCCACGACGACCAGCGCGTTACGTGCCCGATGGCGCTCGCGGCCGGCACTCGACAAGCGTCCGCCCTCCTTGAGCGCGCCCGCCAGATATGGCGTCGCGAATTTGAATACCGGGATCACGCCGAACAGAACGCCGGCAACGATCGAAATGGCGAGCGTGAAGAGCAGCACCAGTGGATCGATCGTGATGTCCTGGATGCGTGGAAGCCCTTCGGGCGCAATCGCAACGAGCGTTCGAATTCCGGCATAGGCGAGGCCGAGTCCCACCGCGCCCCCAAGCAGAGCCAGCGTCAGGCTCTCGGAGAGCAGCTCCCAAGTGATTCGACGCCAGTTCGCTCCGAGCGCTGCGTGGATCGCCAGCTCCTGCTGACGCCCTTCGGCGCGCACGAGAAACAGATTGGCCACGTTCGCGCAGGCGATGAGCAGCACGATCCCGACGGTTCCCAGGAGCACCCACAACACCTGCCCGATGTCTCCGATCACGTCTTCGGAGAGCGGCCGCACCTTCGGGCCGAGCCTCACATCGTTGAACATTTCCTTCTGGAAGCCTGGCGGCAGGGGGAACTTCTCGATGAGATGCGGAATCATGCGCGCGACATCCGCGTTTGCCTGCTCGATCGTAATGCCGATCTTCAGGCGGGCGACGCCCTGATAGCTGAAGTTGCCGAGAAAGATCTCCGCGCGATTGAAGCGGAATGGCAACAACAGCTGGGGGTTCTGGTTGAGAAACCGGAACTGCGCCGGCAGTACGCCGATGATTTCACGCGGCTTGCCGTCCACCACGATTTGGCGGCCTACCACATTCGGATCAGAGCCGAACTTCCGTTGCCAGTACGCATACGCCAGCATCGTGCGTTCAGGTGCGTTATGAGTGTCGTCGTCTTTCGTGAACCGGCGGCCGATGTACGGTTCCACCCGCAGCACCGGCAGTGTGCCGTCGGTCACGAGCAGCGCCTGCACGCGTTCGGGCTCCCCAGTGCCCGTGACGGACACCGAGGTGTTGTCCCAGAGCCCGATGTCCTCGAACGCCACACCCTGTTCGCGATACATGAAGTACGTCGAGGGCGCCTGGTTCATCGTCTCGATGCCGAGCCCGGGCGCCGTGTGCCACACCCCGACGAGCCGGTCGGCGTCTTCGAATGGCAGAGGCTTCAGCAACACGCCCCGGACGACGCTGAAAATCGCGGTATTCGCGCCAATTCCGAGCGCCAGCGTGAGAACGGCGACGGATGTGAAAAGCGGGGCATGCAAAAGCCTTCGTGTGATGCGGCGGAGTCGAGTCATCGGGAGTACTTACGAGTGTCGGGGGGCCGGGAGTTCGGGGACGGCCCGCCTTCGCTGTCGCGCAGAATGCAGGCGACAGCTACGGCGAGGCCCGCCGGAGCCTTGGCGGAGGCGGGGAGGACGGCAGTTCGGGCGGCCCGCGCTAAAATCCCGCGATGCAACGGATCATCACGATGCCGGCGACTCTGCTCCTGTGCGCGTCGTGCGCGACGACGCAGGCGCCAACCACCACCTCCCGACCGCCAATGCAGAACCTGATTCCTGTGCCCCAGAACGTTGAAGCTGCTTCGGGTCAGCCCGTTACGCTCGGACCTGACACGGTCATTTACGTCCCGGCCGGTGACCCGGAGGCACAACGGATTGGGCTGTATCTCTCCGACGTGATCGGTCTGGCGGCGGGACCCGCTCCGCTGCCCGTCCGGAACACGCCTGCCGCTGCAGCGGGATCGGGCATACACCTCCGCCTCGGTGCCGAGGGCGGCCCGGAGGCCTACGTGCTCACTGTCGACAGTTCGAGCATCACGATTGCCGCCGCGCGACACGCGGGACTCTTCTACGGCGTGCAAACGCTCCGGCAACTGCTGCCAGCCTTCATCGAGTTCGAGGCCGTGCGCGCGGACAAGAACCGGCCGATACAGGTGGCGCCGGTCCGGATTACCGACAGGCCCCGATTCGAGTGGCGCGGCGCCATGCTCGACGTCGCGCGGCATTTCTTTACCGTCGACGAGATCAAGCGCTACATCGACCTGATCGCGCTCTACAAGTTCAACCGCCTGCACCTGCACCTGGCCGACGATCAAGGCTGGCGCATAGAAATCAAGTCCTGGCCGAACTTGACGACTCGCGGCGGCAGCACCGAAGTGGGCGGCGGGCCAGGAGGTTTCTACACTCAGGCCGAGTACTCCGACATCGTGGCGTACGCCCGCGACCGATTCATCACCATCGTCCCCGAGATCGACATGCCAGGGCACACCAACGCCGCGCTCGCCTCGTACGCCGAGCTGAATTGCGACGGCAAAGCCCGCGACCTGTACACGGGGATTGAAGTCGGCTTCAGCGCGCTGTGCGTGGACAAGGATGTCACCTACCGGTTCATCGACGACGTGGTAGGTGAGATTGCGGCGCTGACGCCAACGCCGTATTTCCACATTGGTGGAGACGAGGTCAAGACGCTCACGCCGCAGCAGTACGTCCAGTTCATCGAGCGGGTGCAGAAGATCGTGCAATCGCACGGCAAGCAGATAGTCGGGTGGGATGAAATCGCTCCGGCGACGCTGGTGCCGTCGACGATCGTGCAGCATTGGCGTCCCGACGGCGCGCCCGCTGCCGCCGTGAGCAAGGGTGCCAAGGTGATCATGTCGACCGCCAGGCGCGCGTATCTCGACATGAAGTACGACAACAGCACGCCGATAGGATTGAACTGGGCGGCGAACATCGAGGTGAGAGACGCGTACGACTGGGATCCCGCCACGATCGTGCAAGGCGTTCCGGAGAGCGCCCTGCTTGGCGTCGAAGCCCCGGTCTGGACGGAGACGCTCGGGAATATCCGGGATGTGGAATTCATGGCGTTCCCGCGGCTGCTGGCGATTGCGGAAATCGGATGGAGTCCCGCCGCGCGCAACTGGGAGGATTTTCGTGGTCGCCTCGCCGCGCACGGGCCGCGGTTGTCGGCGCTGGGCGTCAACTTCTATCGTTCACCGTCTGTGCCCTGGTGACGGGTCACAGGAGATTCGTTTTCACGTCTCACTCGTCGCCGGTAACCGGTCGGCGCCACTTTTTCGTCGCCGCGCGCTGACGCTTGGACTGCACCCGCCGCTCAATCGATTGGCCCGTCGGCCGCGTCTTGCGGCGACGACGTGGCGCTATGGTGGCGCGCCGGATCAGGTCCGCCAGTCGCTCACGCGCATCTTCTCGATTCTGCGCCTGCGTGCGGTGGCGTCGCGCATCGATGACGAGCACGCCATCAGCGGTGATGCGGCTGCCCGCCAGTTGCCGGAGTCGTTCGCGAACCTCTGGCGTCAGCGCCGAGGATCGGGCGGCGTCGAACCGCAGCTGTACCGCCGTCGCGACCTTGTTGACGTTCTGACCGCCAGGCCCGGAGGCCCGGACGAACCGTTCCTCCAGTTCTGATTCATCAATCACGATCGTGTCGGTGATTCGCATCAGTTTCAGTTGCCGCCCGCGAAGCACGCGCGGCTGTACTCGCCGCGATCGTCGCGGCTGCACGCCCGATAGCCGGCAGCATCGGCGTCGGTGCGCGTATTGAAGAAGACGCGGTTGTTGACGTGGACACGGCCGTAATCGGCCGGCTCGACGTAGGCGTGCGTGAAGAAATCGCCGACTGGCCGGAACGGCGCCTCGCGATCCTGTCGAAGCCGGTATTCGAACGGCATCTCCCGCAGCGGGTCGGCCGAGTTCCAGACGCCACGACCGGCGGTCTGCGCTTCGAGCTGCGCGCTGCGATAATCGCTGAAGTGCGCCATGTTGGGCCAGATGACATACAGCACGGCGTGGCCCTGACGCAGCTGCTCCCGGTTGACGTTCATCCCGTCGAGACGGACCGCATGGCCAAGCACGCGATTGAAGGAATCCGTCCGATCGACGTCGGTCTCAATCGAGATCTCGGCGCCAACCGGCAGCAGCTGCTGCATGTTCGTCCGTGAGGTCGTGGCCCACGGTTCCTGACCGGCGCCGCCGAGCTCCGGCGCATCGATGTTCAGAAAGCGAAGAGAGGTCAACCCGAGAAAAGACGGGCTGAAACGGACCGTGTCGCCGTCGGTGATCGACGTGACGCTTTGCCGCGGCGTGCCGCCCGGCGGCCCGGTTGGCGGAGTCGGGCTCGAATCCGAGCCACACGCCGAACCGACCAACGCCAACGCAGACAGGACGAGGAAGCGCGTGAGCGCGGCCGCGCGGCGGAGCATGCGCCGCCATTGTAGACAAATCGATCGAAGGAGGAAGGACTCCCTTCCTCCTTCGTTCTCACGCTTACTTTCCGACCTTCAGCTGATCCCTGACCGACTTGACGCCTGTCGTCTCCTTCGCGAGTTCAACGGCGCGGCGTTTTTCGGCTGCGCTCGGAACCGTGCCCTGGAGCGTGACCACGCCATCGGTGGTGTCGACGTCGATCTTCATGCCGGAGACACTCGTGTCGGCCAGAAACTTCGACTTGACGGCAGTCGTGATCGCCGCATCGCCGAGGACTTCGCCGGCTCGATCCGCGGCGTCTCCAGCCTTCTTCTGAGCGGAGTCAACCTTGTCGCCGGCTCGATCTTTCATTTCGGCTGCCTTGTCGTCGATCCCCGTCGTCGGCGTCGCACCCGGAGCCACCGTCAGATTGTCAATGACGTTGTTGACGCCATCGGTCGAGCGGGCAAGGGTGACGGCGCGCTCTTTAGCCGCCGAGTTGTCCACGGTTCCCGTCAGCGTGACGACGTGATCTTTGGTGTCGACGTCGATCTTGTACGCCTTGACCGTGTCGTCAGCCGCCAGCTTCGACTTCACCGCCGTGGTGATACCCGGGTCCGTCTCAGCGCACGCGATGCTCAGCGCCGCCAGCGCGGTCGCGAGACCCACCACAAACCTGTTACGCACCATCTTGGTTTACCTCCTCGCGGTGAGATCACCGCAGAGGTGGCGAACTGCATCAGGTATGCCTGCGCACCTACGGCTGAGTTGCTGCGCGACAAGCCGCGATTTATCAGGGAGTTCTCGACGGGATTCCAGATTGGCGGCGGGACAGCCTGTGTCGTGGATTACTCTTCGGCGCAACTGCTGAGTTCAGAATTTCTCCAATGACCCGTTCGGAGGCACTCTCCGATAATCCGAGAATGTCGTCGTGGTGTGAACTTCGAATTTGCGGAAGAGCAAGGTGCGCCCCGTGGCATCAAAAATCACTTCCGACGGGAGCCACGTGTCTTCAATCTTTCGACGCGCGAATACGAACCGGCTGCCCTCGTTCACGCGTCCCACGATCCCCCAGCCAATCGAGACATCGTCGATCGCACGCATGTCCAGTCGTGCGATTTGATAGTCGGACTCCGAAATCCAAACCTCTCCGGCGAACTGCTTCATCCACTTGCCTTCACGCGTGGTGACGCGCGCATGCCGTCGCGGCGTCGCCCTGCCGACCAGGAGGTGTTGTCCTTCCACGACGCGGCGGCCGACGAATGCGATCTCGAAGACGGCCAACGCATCGTCGAGCACGGCGTTCCGCTCGCGCTTCTCCTCTTCTTCTTCTCTCAATCGCTCGGACCGCTTGCGCGGCGTTTCATCCCGGAGTTCAGCGAGAGATTTCCGCCGCTCGGCATCTCGCCGCGCAAGCTCCGCAGCGTCGAGCGGCTTGCCGTCAACGGCGAGCAGTCGTTTGTAGGTCCGTCCCGGAATGGGCGACGGATACACCTCGAACGTGCGCACTGGACCAACGGTCACTTTACCGAACGGCGACATTCGGATGTCGCGGCGGCGCTCGGTGTAGGTGAACTCCTTCTGTATCTCGTAGTCCAGCCGCGTAACTTCCCGCACCTTCCGCATAAACGCGTCAACCGCTGGAAAGGCTTGGAACAGGAGAAGCGCCGCGATGATTGAGGATTGCAGACTGCAGAGTGACGATTGCATTGATTGTGGATTGATGATTGGATTGTGGATTGGTGATTGGATTGTGGAATTGATGATTGGGATTGAGGATTGATGATGGAGTCAATCGCAATCGCCAATGCAATCGACAATCGCCAATGCAATCGACAATCGACACTTCAATCGTCGGTCGTCAATCAGTGCAATCGTCAGTCCTCGGTCTGCACTCGTCAATCCTGCGTCGTTACAAGGATACAATCTCGCTATGGCCGTTCTGATTCCCCTGCTCGTCATGCTTACGGTTCAGGTTCAGAGCCAGGAACTACCGCCGATCCGCAACTTCCTCCAAGTGACACCGCAGTTCTGTACCGGCGGCCAGCCGCGAATCGAGCACTTCGCCACGCTGAAGGCAGATGGTGTGAAGGCCGTGCTCAATCTGCGACAGCCGTCGGAACACCGTGCGGAGGAGGAACGTGCCGCCGTGGAGCAGGCCGGGCTCAAGTACTTCAACATCCCTGTCGTCTACTCGAATCCGACGGACGCCCAAGCCGACGAGTTCCTCAAGATCACCGACGACCCTGCCAATCGTCCGATGTTCATTCATTGCACGGCCGCTATCCGAGTCGGCGCGTTCTGGACGATTCGGCGCGCGCTGCGCGACGGGATGAGCATCGAAGCGGCGCTGGAGGAGGGAAAGAAAGTCGGCTTGGTGAATGCGCCGCATCTCGAGGAGTTCGCGCGGCGATACATCGAGTCACACAAGAAGTAACCCTAGGGCGCTTTGGTCTTTTTCGCCTGAATCGTCGGCCGTTTTGGTGATGCGGCCGGCTCGGCCGCCGGACCGCGCATGACGGAATCCAGAAACCGCTCGACCGAATAGGCGACGATCTGCCCGCATGGCCCACCAAAACTCTTGTCGCACAGGTGCGTCGCCCACGGCAGACGAACCAGCAAGTGTTTTGCACCGACGGCCCGCAGCTTGGCTTCGAGCCGGGACGCCTCATCGAGCGCCACGATTGGATCCCTGGCGCCATGCACGAGCAGCGATGGCGGCGATGATGCCGCCACGAAATTCACCGGCGACGCCGCAAAATATGCGTCTTCTGCCCCCGATCCAGGCGGGCCACCAAGATAGGCCTCGAGTGCCGCGCGCGTATCCGTCAACTTCGAGGGCGCCGGGTGCTCGTACTCGTAGCGAAGATCCGATGGAGCATAGAGGGAGATCACCCCTCTGATCGCCGGTTCCTGCGCTGTGTAGGCCGCGAGCAGCGCGAGCTGTCCGCCGGCGGCTCGCCCCAGCAATGCCATGCGCGTGGCATCGATGTTCAGTTCGGACGCGTACACTTTCAGGTAGGCAAGGGCTGAAAGTACATCGTCTCGCGCGGCTGGGAAGCGCCAGCGCGGTGCCAGCCTGTAATCCATGGCAGCGACGACGTAATCGCGTGATGCGAGGTACGCGTTGAACGGACCGAAGTCGTGGCGGTTTCCGTCGCGCCAGCTTCCGCCGTGTATCACGAGAATGACAGGCACGGGTCCGTGGACGTAAGCGGGCCGGTAGATGCCGAGCGAGAGGCTCTGCCCGTCGTGCGCCGCAAACACCCGTTCTTCGTAGCGAACGGCCGGCGTGTCGGCCGGATTGAGCAGCTCGGCGAGATTCACCGGCTCGGGCCGCGGCGGCGCCGCGAAGTCGTTCCGGTGTCGCTGCACGGGACCGAACCGGGCTTCGAGTGACGGCGGCAGCGTCGCGTTCAGTTGCTTCGCGCGAACCACCGGCATGACGAACAGTCCGATTGCGCAGAGCGTCAGCAGCGCCCCGAGCTTGCCGAGACGCGGATTGGAGCGCGTCGGAATGAGGACGACCAGCGCGCCCAGCGCGAGCCAATACCCCCATTCCGTGGCCGCCACACTCGCCGCCCAAAGGAGGCGCGTGGGGGGCCGCAGGAGCGTCAGGGATGCCAGAGCGAGAAAGAATATGCCGCCGAGGAAGCGCAGAACGCCGAGCATGCTGCCTGTTTCGGGCAGCAACCCCTTTGCCAGCAAAACCGGCGCGAAATCACTGGTAGATGTGCTGACGATGTGCGGCCACATACGAGATTGTGATCGCGCGACGGTATTCGAGCTTAGGGGACGGGAGGACGGCCCGCCTTCGCTTGTCGCGTCCCTACAGGCGACAAGCTACGGCGAGGCCCGCCGGAGCCTTGGCGAAGGCGGGCAGGACGGGTCCTTCCTCAAACTCCCAGGGAACGGAGGTAGGCACGGTTGCGGGCGGCGCTTTCAGCCGGCGTTCCCATCGACGGCAAGACGTCCTGTTCGACAACGATCCAGCCGTCGTACCCGGAGCTCGTGAGCCGATTCACGATGGCCGGGAAATCGACGATGCCTTGGCCGAGTTCGCAGAAGACACCGTGCCGGACTGATGTAGCGTAATCCCATTGTTCCGCGTGCGCGCGCTTATGAATCGCGGGATCGCAGTCCTTGGCGTGCACGTGCCAGATCCGATTGCGCCAGCGTTCGAATGTCTCGACGGGATTCCCTCCACCGAATGCGCAATGGCCGGTATCGAGGCAAAGGCCGAGCAGCGCCGGATTGGTGCGCGTCATCAACTCGTCGATTTCGGCAGGGGTTTCGACGAACGTTGCGCAGTGATGGTGAAACACCGTACGGAGTCCGGTTTTCTCCTTCACTGCGGCCGCAATTCGTTCGGCGCCCAATGCCACTGTCTTCCAGGCGCGGTCGTCCAAACCATCGGCGGTAGTAATGCGTCCGGCGCGCGCGGTGCGTTGAGGGTCTGCTGCGGTTGCGTCGGAGAGGACGACAAACGGTTGCTTGTCGGTGGCAGCGATCATCAAACTCGCGACGCGCAGGGCCTCATCGATTCCCGCCCCGTGCGTCTTCGCATCGGTTAGCTCGACCGGCACGAACGCACCGACGAGATCGAGCTGGCGGGCAGCCAGTTCGCGCGCGAGCGCCGCGGGCTCCGTTGGAAGAAACCCCCAATCGCCCAACTCGGTGCCGATGTACCCGGTGTCGCGCATCTCGTTCAACACACGCGCGAAGGAGGGCGCCGGTCCGGCCCAATCGAATTCGAGAGCGCCCCACGAACAGGGCGCATTCGCGACCTTGATGGAAACGATCAATTTCCCACTCCCGAGCCGAGCCCCGAGCCCCGAGTCCCCAACACCACTCAGAGGTAATGCCGCTCCCTCTTCCGCGCCTCTTCGTACTCCGCGCGGGCGCGGCGCACCTCGGCGAGCGGCGAGATCTCCGCCACGGGAACGTCCCACCACGATTCGCGGCCGCCCACGCTCTTCTCACGATCGACGGGAACCACGATGACACTGACGCCATCCCGTCCCCACGCGTCGCGAAGCGCGCGTAGAATGTCGTCGCGGGTGGGCGCGAGCACCGCGTGCGCACCCATCGAACCGGCGTTTGCGACAAAGTCCACGCCTACCGGCGGGCCGTCGAGTTCCCCTGAATCGCTTCGTCGTCGATAGCGCGTGCCGAACCCGTCACACCCGACGGCGCGCGACAAGCCGCCGATGCTGGCAAATCCTTCATTGTCGAGTACGACAATCGTCAACTTCACTTTCTCCTGGACGGCCGTGGCGATCTCCTGAGCCATCATCAGGTACGAGCCGTCGCCGACCATGACGTAGACGTCGCGATTCGGATGGGCCATGCGGATGCCGAGGCCCCCGGCAATCTCGTATCCCATGCACGAGTAGCCGTACTCGAGGTGATAGCCGCCCGGCGCCCGTGTGCGCCACAACTTGTGCAGATCGCCGGGAAGACTCCCGGCGGCGCAGACGAGGATGGCATCCGGCGCGCTGAATTCGTTCAGGAGGCCGATCACTTCTCCCTGGCTGATTGGCACTCCCGTGCCAGCCGCATAGATCTCGTCAACCTCCCGTTCCCAGCCAGCTTTGAGCGAGGCGATTTCAGAGGCGTACTTCGCGGGTACGCTCCAGGATCCCAGAGCGGTCCTCAATTCCTCGAGAGTGCCACGCGCATCTCCAATGAGTGCCAACGCGGCGTGCTTGTAGGCATCGAGTTCCGCAACGTTGATGTTGATGAACCGCACGTTTGACGCCGCGAAGGCGGTCTTCGATGCTGTCGTGAAGTCACTCAGCCGTGAGCCAACCACCAGCACCAGGTCGGCGTCTCTGGCGAGACGATTCGCCGCCGTGGTACCGGTGACGCCAATTGCGCCGACCGCCTGCGGTTCGTCAAACGCAAGCGCGCCTTTGCCCGCCTGCGTCTCGCCCACCGGAATGCCCGTTGCGCGGACGAAATCGCGCAGCGTTCCCGTCGCCTCGCTGTAGAGCACGCCTCCGCCAGCCACGATGATCGGCCGAGACGACGCCCGGATGAGATCGGCGGCTCGGCGCACGGCTGCCGGGTCCGGTCGATTGCGCGGGATTGTCCACGTACGCGGCTCGAAGAGAGCGTTGGGGAAGTCCGCAGCTTCCGCCTGCACATCCTGGGGCAGCGCCAGCGTGACCGCGCCGGTATCGGCCGGCGACGTCAGGACTCGCATCGCTTCGAGCAGCGCCGACGGAAGCTGCTCGGGTCTATTGATGCGGTCCCAGTACCTGGAGACCGGTTTGAAACAGTCGTTGACCGACGCGTCGCGCGATTGCGAATATTCGAGTTGCTGGAGCACGGGATCCGGCACGCGCGTCGCGAAGATATCGCCCGGTAGCAGCAGCACCGGCAGTCGATTAATCGTCGCTGCGGCAGCTCCCGTGACCATGTTGGTGGCGCCGGGCCCAATCGAACTGGTGCAGGCGAGCGTGCGCAGCCGATTGCTGGCCTTGGCAAACGCCGCGGCGGTGTGAACCATCGCCTGCTCGTTGCGCGGCAGGTAGAACGGCAGCGGCGCCGGGCGGTGGGCCAGCGCCTCGCCGACGCCCGCGACGTTGCCGTGTCCGAAAATCCCGAAGACGCCCGCAAAAAACGGGTGCTCATGGCTATCGCGCCGAATATGCTGCGCGGCGAGAAACCGGACGAGCGCCTGCGCCACCGTCATCCGTGTGCTTGTCTTCACCAGCCCCCCTGTTCGCTGACGAACGCTTCGACTTCGGCATGCGTCGGCATGAAGTTCGCGCAGCCGTGCCGCGTCACGACGATCGCTCCAGTCGCATTGCCCATGCGAATGGCGCGTTCAAGCGGCCAGCCGCGCCGAATCCCTGTTATCAGTCCGCTTGCGAACGCATCACCTGCACCGAGCACGTTCAAGACCTGGATCCGGAACGGCGGCACGTCCACCCGCGAACCGTCGCGGAAGAGCGTGGCTCCGCGCGCGCCTCGCTTCAGCACCAGCGGTGCAGACATCACCTTCAGCAGCTTGGCAATCGCCCGCTCCACATCATCATCGTCTGCAGCGGCCGCCACTTCCTCTTCGGTGCCTATTGCCAGCGTCGCATCGCGCAGCAGTTGCAGCATGGACTGTGCAAACGCCGATCGGGTCGGCCATTGATCCGGCCGGTAGTCCACGTCCACAAAGAGCTGAGCTCCGGTAGCCGCCGCGCGCCTGGCGGCGTGATACGTTGCGGAACGCCCCGGCTCGTGGCTGAGACCCGTGCCTGTGACGAGGACGATGGCGCTGTCGGCGATTGGTGCGCGATCGACGTCCTCGGCCGTCAGTTCGCGATCCGCGCAGCCTTCGCGATAGAACGTGAGTGGAAAGCGATCGGGCGGCTGAATGGCCATGATCACCGCGCTGGTGCGGCGGCCCGGCTTTCGAGGGATGAACCGCGTTTCCACGCCTTCACGTTGAAGAAACGCCAGCACGAAGTCAGCGACTTGATCGTCGCCGACGGCCGTGAGCAGCGCCGAGCGCAGACCCAGACGGCGAGTACCGACGCTGATGTTCGTCGGGCAGCCGCCCACGTACGCATCAAAGCTCGTGACCTCTGTGATCGGCACGCCAATCTGATGGGCGTAGAGATCGATGCAACTCCGTCCCATCGTCAGGACGTCGTACGTCGCGCTCCGGATGTCACCCCCGCCGCTTGTTGGCATGAAGCGGATCTTGACACAAACTGCACGCGCGCTAATACTGGCCCGCCCCGACAGCCACGCCGTTCCTCAAATGACTTCTCCCAACGTTGCGCCGGTGCTCCTGCAGATGCGTGGTATCCGGAAGGCGTTCCCCGGAGTCCTCGCACTGGACGCTGTGTCGTTCGAACTTCAGCGCGGAGAGGTGCACGCGTTGCTGGGCGAAAACGGTGCGGGCAAGTCCACACTCATGCGAATCCTGAGCGGTGCCTCCCGTCGAGATGCCGGCGACGTACTGCTCGATGGTACTGCGGTGTCACTCGACAACCCGCGCGAGGCGCAGGCGCTCGGCATCAGCACGATCTATCAGGAATTCAACCTGGTACCGCACCTGTCGGCGGCAGAGAACATCTATCTCGGACGTGAGCCGACGATTGGGGCGGGCGTGATTGATCGACGCAGGATGGTGAGCGGCGCGAAGTCGCTCCTCGAGTCGCTGGGGACCGCCATCGATCCCGAGCGACCCGTCCGATCGCTTGGCGTTGCCGAACAGCAGATGGTGGAAATTGCCAAGGCGCTGTCGCTGAGCGCGCGCATCCTGATCATGGACGAGCCAACGGCTGCGTTGACGGCATCCGAAATCGAGCAGCTGTTCGCGGCGATCCGGCGCTTCACGGCAGGTGGCGGCTCGGTGATCTATATCTCGCATCGGCTGGAGGAACTGGCACGGGTCGGTCATCGTGCGACGGTGCTGCGCGATGGCCGTTACATCGGGACGCGTACGCTGCCGGCGCCGATTTCCGAGCTTGTCAGGATGATGGCCAACCGCGACATTTCCGAGCACTACCCCGCGAAAACCCGCCGGCGCGGCGCGGAAATCCTGCGCGTCGAGCACGTGACGCGTGGCGACCGCCTGCGGGATGTCAGCCTCACGCTGCATCGTGGAGAAGTATTGGGGATTGCCGGTCTTCTCGGCGCCGGCCGAACCGAACTCGCGCGAGTGATCGCCGGAGCCGATGTTCCGAACGCCGGCCGAATCACCATCGACGGCACTCCGGTGCGGGTGCGAAGCCCGCGCGACGCCATCCGCGCCGGCATCGGCCTGGTGCCTGAGGATCGAAAGCAGCAGGGGCTCGTGCTGTCGCAAACGGTCGCGGCCAACGTGTCGTTGCCGCAGCTCGCGCGTCTCGGACGGGCGGGGATTGTCAGCCGCGCGCGCGAGCGCGCCCTCGCCACCAGGTGGACGCAGGAGTTGCGCATCAAAACGCCAAGCATCGACACGCGAGTGCTGACGCTCAGCGGTGGCAACCAACAGAAGGTCGTGCTTGGAAAGTGGCTGGCCGCTGGTGCGGACGTCCTGATTGTGGACGAGCCCACGCGCGGAATCGACGTCGGGGCCAAAATGGAAATCTACGTCCTCCTGGATCGTCTCGCGGCGGACGGGGCGGGGATCCTCATGATCTCGTCGGACCTGCCGGAAATCATGGGCATGAGCGACCGCATCCTCGTGATGTATCAGGGGCGCGTGCAGGCGGTGTTCGACACCCGGGACGCGACGCAGGAGTCGGTGTTGCACGCCGCGTTGGGGCTCGCGTCCTGAATGTGGCGGCGTCTCGCGATCTCGGGCAGACGACTCGGCACACTGGCCGGTTTGCTGGGATTGTGCCTGCTGCTGTGGATTCTCACGCCGCACTTCCTGACGATTTCAAATCTCCTCAACGTAATGGAGCAGACGTCCATCAACGCAGTGATCGCAGTGGGCATGACGTTTGTCATCCTCTCGGCCGGGATCGACTTGTCCGTCGGCTCGGTTCTCGCGCTGTCTGGAGTAGTGATGGCGACGCTGCTGCAGCAGGATTGGCCGGTGGCCGCGGCGATGGCCGTCGGACTCCTGATGGGATTTGGTTTTGGTGCGCTCAATGGCGTCGCGATCGCCTGGGGGCGGCTGCCGCCCTTCATTGCGACGCTCGGCATGATGAGCATCGCACGCGGTTGCGCGCTGCTCTTTACCGAGGGGCGACCCGTATCAGGCTTCGATCAAACATTCCGCAGTCTGGCCACGGCGCGAATTCTGGGGATTCCTGCGCCGGTCGTGATCACCGCAGCCGTGTACCTGGTCGCGCGTTTCGTCCTGTCGTCCACACGCTTCGGGCGCTATGTCTACGCCATGGGGGGCAACGAGGAGGCGACGAGGCTCTCCGGGGTCAACGTGCGGCTGCACAAGATGCTCGTCTACGGCGTGTCCGGGCTGACGAGCGGAATCGCCGCCGTGCTGCTCACAGCCAGACTGAATTCGGCGCAACCTATTGCCGGCATCATGTACGAGCTCGACGCGATTGCCGCCGTGGTCATTGGTGGGACGAGCCTGGCCGGCGGAGAAGGGGGTGTCGGCGGTACGCTCATCGGCGCGCTTATCATGGGCGTGCTGCGGAACGGGCTGAACCTGCTGGGGGTTTCATCATTTCTGCAGCAGGTTGTCATCGGTCTGGTGATTGTGTTTGCGGTGTTGCTGGATACGGTGCTGAAGTCCCGTCGTGGATGAGATAACGGAGGAGAAATGTTCCGTCGAGCTTCGATAACAGTTTTCATTTCATCCATCTGCGTCTGCTGGGCGGTCAGTGCCGCCTGCAACCGGCAGACTGCCTCGTCGAATGGCCGTCCGCGCGTCGCGCTCGTGTTGAAGACGCTGAACAATCCCTTCTTCATCGAGATGCAGCGAGGCGCGGAAGAAGCCGCGAAGACCCTCAACGTCGAATTGACTGTTCAGGCAGCCGAGCGGGAGACCGACGTCGATAAACAGATGCAGATTATCGAGAACCTGATCCAAGCCAAGGTCGACGCGCTGGCAGTCACACCGTCGGGGTCACGCGAGGTCGTCCCTGCGATCAAGAAAGCCAACGATGCGAACATTCCGGTTGTGGTCGTGGACACCAGACTGGATCAAAAAGCGGCAGCCGACGCCGGAGTGAAGACCGTGAGCTTTGTCGGGTCTGACAACTTTCGAGGGGGGCAGCTCATTGGGGAGTACCTGGTGAAAGCGTCCGGCGGCAAAGCGAAGGTTGCGATACTCGAAGGCATTGCCGGACACGAGACTGGCGACTCGCGCGTCAGAGGGTTCCGCGAGGCCGTGGCTGGCAGCCCGGCGATTCGGATCGTGGCCTCGCAGACAGCGAACTGGGAACGCGATCAGGGCTTCAACGTCTTCCAGAACATCCTGCAGGCGCAGCCGGACGTGGACACGGTGTTTGCGTGCAATGACATGATGGCGCTCGGGGCGATTGAAGCGATCAATGCGGGCGGCAAGGCTGGCAAGATTCGCGTGCTCGGATTCGATGCCGTGAAGGATGCGCGCGCGGCGCTCGAGAGCGGCGCGATGGCCGCGACCGTCGCCCAGTATCCGGATGAGATGGGGAAGGCTGCAGTGGAGATGGCGGTCAAAGCAGTCAGGGGAGAAGCGGTGAGGCCGGACGTCGGCGTCCGTATTGGACTGGTCACCCGGGAGAACGCACGTCAATGAGCACGGCCTCCGCACGCCGGCGCCTGCAGGTCGGACTGATTGGATTGGGTCGGCTCGGCCGGATCTACGCCCGCGATCTCTCGAGTCGGATTGCCGAAACCCGCCTGGTCGCCGTTGCCGATACCAATCCGGCCGCCGCGAAGGAAATTGCCGCGGAGTGCGATGTGCCGGCCTGGTACGACAGCACCGAGAAACTGCTCGCGGATCGCCACGTCGAGGCGGTCGTCGTGGTCAGCCCGACGCATACCCATCGCGAGGTCGTGCTGCTTGCCGCAGAGCGGCGGGTGCCGACGTTTTGCGAAAAACCCCTCGCCCTGTCGCTCGCCGAATGCCGCGAGATGCAGACGGCCGTCGATCGGCACGGGACGTTCTTTCAAATGGGCTTCATGAGGCGTTTCGATCCGGGATACGCCGCCGCCAAGCGGCAGGTGGACGAAGGCAAGATCGGCCGCCCCGTGGTCTTCAAATCAACCTCACGCGACCCGTTTCCTCCGAGCCTCGAATACGCCAACCCGGCGAGCAGCGGCGGGATCCTCGTCGACATGGGCATTCACGACTTCGATCTGGCGCGATGGTTCATGGGTGATGTTCGCCGCGTCGCGGCTATTGGCGGCGTGCTCGCGTATCCCGAGCTCGCAAGCGTAGGCGATATCGACAACGCCATTGCCTCGATGGTGTTTGCCGACGGCCGTCTCGGCGTCATCGACCTCACGCGCAACGGTTTTTACGGCTATGACATCATCACGGAAGTGCTCGGCACGGAGGGCACGGTGCGTATCGGCTACATCCGCGAAACGCCAATTACCATGATGACGAAGAACATGGTGTCGCACGACACCGTGCCGTACTTCATGGAGCGCTTCGAGCGCGCCTACACACGCCAGCTGCAGGATTTCGCGCAGAATGTACTGCATGCGCGCGAGCCGCCGGTGAAGATTCGTGACGGCGTCGAGGCGCTCAGAGTTGCGCTTGCCGCGGCGCAGGCCTATCGCACGGGAACGTCGGTCGAGGTGTCGACCATCCAATAGGAGTCAAACATGGCCGCGAAGAACCGATTGGTACCACGGACAGTTCCACCACGCAGGTCCGGGGTGACCGTTGGCGTCACTCAGCGGCAGGCGGGGTGGAAATTCGTTCGCTTCGCGGTCCATCAACTGGCGCCTGCCAGCAGGTGGCGCAGCGCCACCCGTCAGGAAGAAGTCTGCCTGGTGCTTCTTGAGGGGGCGTGCGATGTCGAGTGCGACGGCCGTCGTCATTCACTCGGACCGCGCGCCGATGTATTCAACGCCTATCCGCACGCGATCTATGTGCCTCGCGAGACGGCTTTCACGGTGTTGGCGGGACCGCGCACGCAAATCGCGGAGTGCGCCGCACCGGCGAAAAAACGCTTCCCGGTGCGCGTGATTCGTCCTGAGGACTGCGGGTTCGAAATTCGTGGCGGTGGCAACGCGACGCGGCAGATTGTGGATATTTTGCCGCCAGCCTTTCCGGCCGATCGACTGATGATCTGCGAGGTCTATACCCCAGGCGGGAACTGGTCGAGTTATCCACCGCACAAACACGATCGCGACGCGCCGCCGAGCGAAGTCGATCTCGACGAGACCTACTACTATCGATTTCGGGGACGCGACGCCTTCGGCGTGCAGCGCCTGTACGGTCCGAAAGATCGACCGGATGTCACGCTCACGGTTCGGGATGGCGAACTCGTTCTCGTGCGCGACGGCTATCATCCCTTCGTCGCGGCGCACGGATTCGACGCCTACTATCTGAATGTGCTTGCCGGGTCGCGCCGCAGCATGGCGGCTAGTGATGATCCGAGGTATGCCCCGTTCCGTCAGCGCTGGCCCGCTCCGGATCCACGCGTGCCGATCGTTCCGCCGCCGTATTCGCCGGCCGCGCCGCCGGTGCCATCATGGCTCCGCTAGAAGGGAGTGCGTCTCCCTTGTTTCGTCACGTCCTGACCGGGACTTCTCTCAGTACTCGTTGCACATCTTCCATCGTCGGCACGCCATTGATCGCGCCGAGCTTCGTGCAGCTCAGTCCGGCCGCGGCGTTGGCGTAGCGAAGCACATCGGCCGGTTCGTGCCCGCGCAGCATGGCGTAGATGAAGGCGCCGCGAAACACATCGCCGGCGCCGGTGGTGTCCACGGCATCGACGCGAAAAGCTGGTACGTGATGGAAGCGGTCGCCATCGAGGAGCACCGCACCCCGCGAGCCGAGCGTGATGCACAACCATCCGTCGTGACGCTTCCGGAGCTTCCGTAAGGCGCGTTCGGGATCCGCCTCTCCGGTCAGGGTGGGTGTCACGTGTTCAGCAAATATCGGAAGCGTAACGGCGGCGACCAGATCCTCGGTGCGATCGGTAATACGATCGATATCGCTCGTGACGTGCAGCCCGGCGTCGCGTCCGATTCGGGCGGCGGCAATCGCCGCGGCCTGATCCACATCGTCCACGTGGAGCACTCGGGTAGCCGTCAGCAACTCTGCCGGCAACTCGCGCGTTCGCAGCGCCAGTCGCTCGTCGCGGTCCCACATCACGATGCGCTCGCCAGAGTGTTCGTCAACGAGAATGATCGCGAACTGGTTGGCGAGGTCGCGAATGACGACGTCAGTGGAGTCGATGTCGCGGCGGGCCAGCTCATCGCGAATGCGCCGCCCGTTGTCATCAGTGCCGGTGGCCCCGATATACTTGGTGCGGAGGCCGAGGGCGGCGCAGGTCGAGAGTGCCGTGGCCATCTGGCCGCCGCACGAAATCGAATGGCTCGAGATGCGCATCTTCGCATTCGGGCCATCCGGCTCCGGATAGGCCGGGAGCCGATACACATAATCGACCGAGTTGGCGCCGATACCGACAACGTCCCAGATCGCGGGTGATGACATGGGCCCGCCCAGTATATGTCAATGAATTTGTCCCGCATTTACATGCTTGCATCCGATCATCGGTGGCAGTGGGAGGAATGGTGTGACGCTGCGGGCGTGGCCAGAACCCGCATCGCGGAGGGGAAGACGCTCATTTTCGAGGCGTTTCGTCAGGCCCGCGATCGTTCGGATGACGTCCGCCAGTACGGCGCGTTGCTGCTCGATTCGATGTATGGCGCGAGCGCGGTGGCCGCGGCAAAAGCAGCTGGCATCGCGGTGGGCACGCCGGTCGAACGTGCGGGCAAGTTTCCGCTGGAGTGGCAGGACGAGCCGTTTCATGCCGGCTTGCCAGGCAACAGTTTCGCGAAAGTCCTCGTGCGATATCGTCCGGAGTGGGAAGAGTCTGCGAAAGAAGGCCAGATGCGGATGCTCCTCGAGCTTCAGGCGTGGTGCCGTCGGGCCGGTATGCCGCTCCTCGTGGAAATCATCATCATGAGGCATGGGGAAGACGAGCGCGAGTTCGAAGAGCGCGGCCGCCCGACGATTCTCGCGTCGGTCATTCGCGAGGCGTATCGGCGCGACCTGGTGCCCGATCTCTGGAAGATTGAAGGGACGAGCAGCGGGACTGGCGCCGCGATCATCGATGCAGCCATCCGCGAGCATCCACGACCGAAACAGCTCATCCTGGGTAAAGGCGCCGACGCCGCGATGATTGAAAAGTGGTTCGAGGCGGCGGCAGGCCTTCCATCCACGGCCGGTTTTGCCATCGGCCGCTCGGTGTTCTGGGGTCCTTGTACGGCGTATTTGCTGGGCCGCACGGATGCGGGTGCAGCCGTTGAATCAATGGCGTCAACCTACCTGGGTCTCGTGGTGCAGTGGAAGCATCGCGCCGCCGTCGTGCACGACTAACAACTCATATGGTCCGGGCGACCCTCGCGTTCGCACTCTTCTCCGCTTCGGTTGCGCTCGTCGGCGATCAGCAGCCGTTTCGCACGAGGGCGCAGACCGTCGCGATCTATGCAACTGTGCGCGATTCGGACGGACGCCTCGTTGGCGATCTCACGCGAGATGATTTCGAGGTCTTCGACAACGGGAAGCGGCAGAATCTCACGGTCTTCGAAAGCTCCGTCCAGCCCATTTCGGTGGTCATGCTGCTCGATCGCAGTGCGAGCATGCGCATGAATTTCCGTCTGGTTGAAGTCGCCGCAGGCGAATTTGTGAAGGCACTGCTGCCGGCAGACAAGGCGCGGATCGGGAGTTTTGCCTCCCGTATTCAACTCGACCCGCGCGATTTCACGAGCGATCGAGGCGAGTTGCTGACCATCCTGCGGAGTGAGTTGCAGCCCGCCGGCCCCACGCCACTCTGGAATGCCGTGAGCGTTGGCGTGACCGCGCTCCGGCATCAGGAGGGCCGTCGCGTGATCCTGGTCTTTACCGATGGCGTGGACAGTCCGATGGGGGGCCGGACGGTAGGCTACTCGGACGCGGCGCGTGCCGCGCAAGCTGAAAACGTGATGGTGTACGCGATTGGACTCGCGCGCGAGCGTTTCCTACGCGGCAGCGGCGGATTCGGGGGAACCGTGCGCGCCGGCCCGGGCGCTACGGGACGGCCCGACCGTGTTATCGAGAAGCCCGATGCCGGGCTCCCCCGGATCGCGGCTGAAAGCGGCGGGGGCTACTTCGAACTGATACGAGGCGCCGATCTCCCGTCCACCTTCGCGAAAGTCGCCGACGAGTTGCATCGTCAGTACGCGCTTGGCTTCGAGCCGTCAAAGCTGGATGGCAAGAATCATCGGCTGGAGGTCAAGGTGAAGCGGCCCGATCTCACCGTCCGCGCGCGTCGTGGATACCTGGCGGAAAAACCTTCAGAACAGTAACGTCCGACCGACCTCCCCGCCTTCGCCACGGCTTCGGCGGGCCTCGCCGTAGCTGTCGCCTGCGCTCAGCGCGACAGTGAAGGCGGGCCGTCCTCATTCATAACGCAGCGCGCGCATCGGTTCGACGCGTGACGCGCGGTGCGCCGGAATAAACCCGGCTCCAAGCGCCACCAGCGCCATGAGGATCGCCGACACCGTCAGAACGACGGGATCGTAGGGCTTCATCTCGAAAAGCAGCACGCTCGCTCCGCGCCCCGCCCACGCACCAGCGAGCAATCCCACCGCGCCGCCGATGGCGGTCATCATCCCCACCTGACCGAGCACCATCCGGCGCACGCGTCCAGGCGCCGCGCCGAGCGCCATCCTCAACCCGATCTCTCGCGTGCGTTGAGCCACCGTGTAGGCGAGCACCCCGTAGAGTCCCACCGCCGCGAGCAGAGTGGCGAGCGACGCGAATCCAGCGGACAGCGTGCTAATCATGCGATCCATGAACACGTTCTCTCTAACCTGTTCGGACATCGTCCGGACGTTTTCGAGCGGCAGGTTTGGATCGAGGCCGGCGACCACCTTCCGTACGTTCTGCAGAAAGCCTCCCGGTTCGACCGACGTGCGAACGTAGAAGGTCATGGCGCCGACGCGGTCGTCCTGCATATACGGGCGAAAGAACAGCGGTGGCACAGCGTCGCGAACCTCACTGTATTTCGCGTCTTGCACGAAGCCGACAATCTCGGTATCGAGCGCACTGCCGCTGCCGCCTTCCGACCCGATGCGTTTTCCGACGACCTCGCGACCGAGGTTGAACTTTTTCGCGAATGCTTCGTTGACGACCGCGACTTTCGGCGCCTTGAGCATGTCAGCCCGCGTGAACTCGCGTCCGGCGATGAGCTGAATTCCCATCGTTTTGAAGTAGCCGGGTCCAATCTCGTTGAACCGCGAGTTGCTGTTCGTGTCGGGGCCCGCCTTGAAGCCTTCGACCGCGACATCGCTGCCCCAATTGCTGCCTGCGAGCGCGGGGACGAGTGAGGCCGAGACGTTGCTCACGCCGGGCTGTGCCGCCAGTTCATCTTCGAGCCGCTGGAAGAATTGCAGCGACCGTTCGGGCGTGTATCCATTCAATTCCGGGGAAACCCCGAACGTGAGAAGGTGATCGATCTTGATTCCAAGTTCGACGCGCGACACGTTCATCAGACTCTTGGTAAAGAGGCCGGCCGCAACGAGCAAGGCCATCGAGATCGCAATCTGCGCTGTGGCGAGGGTCGTGCGGAATCGCGCTGCGGCGCGTGCGCCGGAGGGTTGCCCCGCTTGGCCCTTGAGTGTGGACAGGAGATCGGGTCGCGTACTGTGGAGCGCGGGAAAGAGTCCGAACAGCAGTCCCGTCCCAACCGTCAGCGCCGCGGCAAAGAGCGCCACCGTCGAGTCGATACGCGGCTGGAGGGTTGATGCCGCTTCGGTCGGGAGGAGTGAAAAAATCAAATCCAACGTCCATTGCGCAACGACGATGCCGGCAATGCCCCCGAGCAAGGCGAGCAAGCAGGACTCGACCAGGAGTTGCGTGACGAGCTGCCATCGACTCGCGCCGATTGACAGGCGAATCGCCATCTCGTTGGCGCGCGCGGCGGAACGGGCGAGCAGGAGATTCGCGATATTTGCACAGGCGATCAGGAGTACCAGACCGGTGACTCCCATGAGCAGGCGGAGTGGGGTTCGGGCGTCGCCGTCCACCGAGCTTTGCCCGCGCGCGCCGTCCTCGACTCCGACCTGTCTCGCTCTGAACTGTGCGAGCCTCTGGTCGCTCATGCCTTTTTGCAGCGGCGCTTCAACGTCGTTCACGATCGCACGGTACGGCACGTTGATTTGCGTCCGCGCTTCATCGATCGAAACGCCCGGTCTGAGCCTCGCAAAGAGGTACGCCCAGTAGGTCGTTCGATTGTGAAATCGGTTGAACCCAGGTTCCATGACGCCGCGCAGCGTGATCGGAACAAAGACCTGCGGTTTCGCGCCGAGCGTCGTTCCTTCGAAGCCCGGTGCAGCCACGCCGACAATCGTCAGGTGCTGTCCGTTGACGACGAGAGTTTCGCCGACGACAGACGGGTTGCGATCGAAACGCGACGTCCAATAACTGTGGCTCAAGACGACGACCAGCGATTCGCCGACTTTCTGGTCGTCCTGCGGGCTGAGCAGCCGGCCCACTGCCGGCTGAATACCGAGCACCGGGAAGTAGCTCCCCGACACCAACATGCCTTCACCGTTCATCGTCTGTCCGCGGTACGCGAGATTTGCGCCGAACAGCCGATGGGCGGCGATGCTGGTGAACACTTTCTGCTCGCGCTCCAGGTCGCGAAACATGGCGTAGCTGAATACGTCGTCGCAGCTGCCGGCCTGGTTGCAGGACTGCGAGCCAGGCTTGGGTCCAGGGGCGCTGAGGTTGACCAGGCGCCACGGCTCCGGCGCCGGCAGAGGACGGAGCAGCATCTGGTTGAAGAGCGAAAAAATCGCCGCATTCGCGCCAATGCCGAGCGCCAGTGAGATGATGGCGACGAGCGTTACGAAAGGAGACTTGAAGAGGGTGCGCAGAGCGAGCTTCAGGTTGACCATATTCAGGGATTAAGACGAAATGTCCAGGATGGAAGTTTATTCGACTCGTTGGGCGGATGCTTGAGCACCGCCTGCTCGAACGTGTCTACCGTAAAGCGAACGGCGAGCGCTGGTCCGTTCCGTTGGATGTCTTCCGCGAAGCGCTGGAACGAGGCATCGACCGTGTGTTTCCAGGAACCGTTCCCGCAGCGCGCCAGCTCGAGCGATACCTCGATGGTCTTCACCTCGAAGACCTCGCGCTCGCCTGCGCCTGTAGCGTCGGAGACGAGCGAGCCTGGGAATATTTCATCGCGGCGCACCGTTCGGTGCTCTACCGGGCCGCCGACGCGCTGGATGCGTCGGGTGCGGCACGTGAGGTTGCCGATTCGCTGTACGCGGAACTGTATGGCGTGCGCGGCACAGCCGAGGGTTGCCACTCGCTGTTTCACTACTTTCACGGTCGCAGCAGTCTTGCGACGTGGCTGCGTGCGGTCCTCGCGCAACGGTGGGTGGATCGCATTCGAATCGAGCGCCGCAGTCTGCCGCTCGACGATGATCAAGTCGCCTCGATACCAGAGCGGGCGACCGACCCGGACGCTCAGCGCTTCGCGGCGCTTGTTCGCGATGCGTTGCACGCAGCCGTCGGACGCTTGGCTGCAAAGGATCGACTGCGTTTGCGCAGCTATTACGAACACGACCTGACACTCGCGCAGATCGGCCGGATCACCGGCGAGCACGAGGCCACGGTATCCCGGCATCTCGCGAGGACTCGCAAGGTGCTGAAAGCGGACGTCGAAGCCCAATTACGACACAGCGCTCGAATGAATGAGGCCGACATCGCGCGCTGCCTGGCGTCCGCAATGGACGATGGCGGGATGCTCGACATGGCCGAGCTGTTCCAGGGCGATACACCCCGCAAGAATCGCGCGTGGGAACGTTCAGAGTAGAGACATGGATCAACATTTCGACGCGGAACGTCTGGCCGCCTTTGCGGATGGGTCGCTTTCGCGCGAGCAACGCGCGGCGGCTGAAGCCCACGCGGCCGACTGCCCGCGATGTCTGCACCTGCTTGCGGCGATGGCTCGCACGGAGGACGCAACGGCGCCGCACGCTCACAGTTGGTGGCGTATGCCGGTCGGCCTCCGCTGGGGCGTGCCGCTCCTGGCTGGGGCTACTGCGCTGGCGCTGTGGATCAACGTCCGCCCGCGGCCCGCAATGGAAACCCCCGCAGTTGAAGTGTCGCAGCCGGCCGTGGTCTCACCCGAGGCTTCACCGTCGCGTCCAGCGTCACCAGAGCCGTCGCCTCAGGCAGAAGTCGACGCACTCAAGTCTCAGGCGGTGGAAAAGCGTCAGGTCGCGACCCCGGCTCAAACAAAAGCGCGCGCCGATCAGCAATCACTGAGAACGGAACAGGCCCGCGCGAAGGAGGCACCGTCCGCGTCAGCATCGGCGCCGGTTCTGGCACCGTTGTCGGATCGAGACTTGCGGCAATTGCCGGCGCCCACCGTTCCCCGGCCTGCCGCTCCGGTAGCGGCGCCGGCGGCCTCTCCGGCAAACGCCGCTCCGGTCCCGCCTCCAGCCCAGCCCGATACTTCGGCGCGCTTTCGCACGGACGAAGCGCTGGCAGAGACCGTGACCGTCACACGGAGCGCCGATGTGACGCTCGAAGTCGTCTCACCGGATGCTTCGCGTCGATGGCGTGTGGCCGGAAAGGCGATTCAGCGTTCGACCGATGGCGGGAAGACCTGGTCCACGGAGCGTGTGCCACTGCAAAGCGAGATCGTGGCCGGCGCGTCTCCCTCGCCGCTGGTCGCCTGGTTCGTTGGCCGCGGCGGCTACATTCTGCTGACGACGGGAACGAACCAGTGGCGCCGAGCGATCTTCCCGGAAGCTGCCGATCTCTCGAGCGTTCGCGCGCGAAGCGAACGCGACGCAGACGTCACCACGTCGGACGGTCGCGTGTTTGCGACGGCCGACGGCGGTCGTAGCTGGAGTCGTCGGTAAAACGCATCAGCGCTGCGACTGTGTCGCGGTCGACGTCTTGACGCGTGCACCTTCTTCTTCGAGCGTCTTCAACACCTCACGCCACGAGAACTTCTTCCCCTTGCCGCGCACGTAGTAGTCCATCCACGCCATTTCGCTGACGGCCTTCACGAGTTGATTCCGAGGATCCGGGATGCCATGGGTGTTGCCGGGATACGTGTAGAGCTCGGTGGGCGCG
>JBAROV010000138.1:0-5155 GCA_049642465.1 Vicinamibacterales bacterium | reverse complement strand
GGCCTGGGATATCCCGCGTTCACAAATCCCAGCAGGCCCGATAGCGCCATTCCTGCCAATGTGATCGCGTACAAGAGCGTGGCAGGCCCTAGCTTGGCTTTTCGCATGCCGCTAACGCTCGGTATCTCCCGCGCCCCGGGCCGGTCTGAAACGATGGCCGCCCACACAAAGAGTCCGGCGATCCAGAAGCCATGACCGAACTGGTGCACGACGCTGCCGCCCACGCCGGCAGGCGTCAGGGCGAACAGGCCGAACATCATCACGGCCATCTGACTGACGGTCGCACAAGCGAGCAGCCGTTGAAAATCTTGCTGCCGCCATGCCAGAAAGGCGCCGTAGAGCATGCCCGCGATCGCAACCCAGGCGACGACAGGCGCAAACTGACGGGATGCATCGGGCACGACGGGAAGCAGCAGGCGAAACACCGCATAGCTGCCCATCTTCGTAAGCACCGCTGCGAGAAGAATGGAGACAGCCGTCGGCGCCGCGGCTTGCGCGTCAACCATCCAGCGGTGAAACGGAAACAGCGACATCGTCCCGCCAAACGCCAGGATAAACGCGACGAAGACCCAGGTCTGCAGCAACGGCGGTAGCGCTCGCGTGTGAAGGAGAGCGATGTCAGACGAATAAGCGGAGCTTCCACCCGGATTGGTTAGGTACAGCGCAACCATTCCCGCGAACATCAGCACACTGAGCGCGAGGGCTGAAAAAAGAAATCGTGCGGACGAGCGTGGGCTTGCACCGCCGCCCCAGCGGCGCATCAGGACGTGCAGCGTCACAAGAGTGATCTGCCAGCTGACGAAGAACACCAGCAGATCGAGCGTCATGAACACTCCGAACAGGCCGGCCTCCGCAAACAGCAGAACGGCGTAGAACTCTCGGACCCGCGTCGTAATCTCACGCCACGACGCCAGCACCGCGACCAGTGCGATCAGGCTGGCTAACAGGAGAAACAGAATGCTCGTGCCGTCCACGCCCAAGTAAAGCGAGGCGCCAATCGGCGCGGCCCAGTTGAAGCGCTCCGCGAACTGCCAGGTCTTTCCGTCCGGGTCATACAGAAACCAGAGCGGAGCCGTGCACAGGAATGCCGCAACCGTGGAGCCGAGGGCCAGCCAGCGGGCGCGCGCCGGGTTGCCGCTCCTGGCGACCAGCAGAATCGCTCCCGCCCCCGCGAGCGGGACCACAAGCGTCAGGGAGAGGAGATGGTTCAAGAGCGGAGCCATGATGTCGGGCCCCATAGTATTGACCCAGATGGTAGTTTTGACGCTCCGCGCTCAGCGGACCTATACTGCCAGTGAGGCTCCCACATCATGCCGCAAGTCCTTGTACTGGCGCTTGTTCTCTCGTCGATCCTGCCGTTCCAGGATCGAGCGAGCACGCCCAACCCGCGCGTTCGACGCGTCTACGTGAGCGCAGTGGACTCCAAAGGGGCGCCGGTGAAGGGGCTGAAAGCCACGGATTTCGCGGTTCGCGAAGATCGAACCGTGCGCGAGGTGCTCAACGCCGAACCCGCCACCGAACCCATGCAGATCGCCTTGCTCATCGACGACAGCCAGGCGGCAACCTCGATGATTCAACCGCTCCGCGAGGCGGTTACCGACTTCATCGCGAAACTGCAAGGCAAGTCGGAGATTGCCCTCATTACCTTCGGGGAGCGGCCAACCACGATTGCCGAGTACACCACCAATCAGGAGTTGCTGAAGAAGGGGATCGGGCGAATCTTTGCGCGCCCCTCTGCCGGGCCCTATCTCCTTGAAGCGATCGTCGATGCGAGCCGCGGTCTCGAGCGTCGAAAGGCGACGCGGCCCGTGATCGTGGCGATTACGATCGAAGGGATCGAGTTCAGCAACCAGCACTATCAGCCCGTTCTCGAGGCGCTCGAGCGGAGTGGAGCCACATTCCACGCCCTGGCGATAGGCAGCCCATCCTCGTCTCAGACCGACGAAATGCGGAACCGGAACATGGTCATCGCAGAGGGGACGGAGCGCACTGGAGGCCGCCGGGAACAGGTGCTCGCAGATTCCGCGTTGCCAGAAACCATGAGAGAACTGGCCGATGAACTGCTGAACCAGTACGTCGTGACCTACGGCAGACCTGAAACGCTCATCCCGCCGCAGCGCATCGAGGTGACCTCGACACGGCCGGATGTGAAGGTCAGGGCACGAACGAGGGTATCAGGCCGGTGACTGGATCCCGCTCCCATTCGGCGCTTCCACTCTTTGCGGCAGTTGCCTTCTTCGTGGGGACGCTGGGCGCTGTCGCCAACGGACAGCGGTTCCGCGGCGGCGTGGACCTGGTGTCGCTCAATGTCACGGTGACCGACGGCGCCCGATACGTGACGGACCTCGAGGAAGCCGAATTCGAGGTCTTCGAGGACGGGGTCAAGCAGCCGCTCACGTTCTTTTCGCGCGTGCAACAGCCGATCGCGCTGGCCGTACTGCTGGATACCAGCGCCAGCATGGAAGGCAAGCTCGCCACGGCGCAGGAAGCGGCCGTCGGTTTCGCGCGACGTCTGCGCAAGACCGACGCGATGGAAGTCATCGAATTCAACAGCCAGGTCAACATCGTGCAGGAGTTTACGAGCGACATCCCAACGCTCGAAAAAGCGATTCAAAGTACCAACGTCAACGGTTCGACGTCGCTCTACAACGCCATCTACATTTCGCTGAAGAACCTGAGGCGCAATCGCGCCAAGGCCGCTGATGAAATTCGCCGAGAGGCCATCGTCGTGCTCTCCGACGGAGATGACACATCGAGCCTCATCGAGTACGACGAGGTGCTCGATCTGGCGAAACGGTCTGAGACAGCGATTTATGCCATCGGGCTACGGCAGGGGAACGAAGGGCGGCGCGAGTTCAAAGAAGCTGAGTTCGTTCTCCGGCAGCTCTCGCAGGAAACAGGCGGGCGCGTATTCTTTCCAACCTCAGCATCCGAGCTTCCGCGCATCTACGAACAGATTGCCGACGAGCTGTCGAGTCAGTATTCGATCGCCTATACCTCCAAGAATCCGCATCGCAATGGCGCCTGGCGACGAATCGCGGTGCGGGTTGCACGGCCCGGACTGACCGCCCGGACGCGACAGGGCTACTACGCGCCCAAACCCAGCGGCCCGTAGCAATGCGTTTCCTGCCGCTCCTGCTCTACGCGGCTGCCACGGCCGCCTACCTTGTGCATTTCGCGCGACGGGATCGCCGGGTCGGGCGTCTGGCGACGGCGCTCCTGGCGGCGGGCGTCCTCGCTCACACTTTTCTCATTGGCATGCACACGGTGCAGGTCGGACACGCTCCGCTCGTCGGGACGACGGCAGCGATCTCTGCGTTCGTGTGGCTCCTCGGGCTCGCGTATCTCTACGTGGAGTTGACCACCGACGAGCGAGCCATGGGCGTCTTCGTGACCGCACTGCTCGTGGCGCTCGATATCATTCCGGTTCTCGATCCAAGTGTCAGTCCTCGGCCTGAAATTCTTCGCAGCCCGCTCTTCACCATGCACGTCGTCAGCATGCTGTTCGCGTATGCGTGCTTTGCGCTCGCGTCAGTGCTTGGCGTCACCTACGTGCTTCTGTTCAACGAGATCAAAGCCAAACATCTCGGGTACTTCTACGCGCGGCTGCCCTCCCTGCAGGTGCTCGACGCCATGAACGGGCGAGTGGTCACCATTGGCTGGATCTTTCTGACCATGGGGATCGCCGTCGGCGGCATCTGGGCGACACGCATCGCCGTCGCCGCGGACCCGCGGGTGGACGAGATGTCGCTCGGGGATCCGAAGATTTTGATCGCGCTGTTTTCGTGGGCACTGTACTCGTTCGCACTGCTGTCACGCCGAACCATCGGATGGACGGGGCGACGCGCGGCGTGGCTTTCGGCCATCGGCTTCGTCGTCGTACTGCTGAACTTCGTCCCCGTCGGATATTTCCTGACGCGGAGCCACAACTTTTGACGATGCGTCTGTTCGTTGCCGGACTCAGCCACCGCAGCGCGCCAGTTGAACTGCGCGAACGGGTCGATTTCTCGCGCGACGGCATCGAACGCGCCCTGCAAGCCGTCGAGGACGCCGGACTGACTCGCGACGCGGTCGTGTTGTCGACCTGCAACCGCTCGGAAATCTACGCGACACTCGAGCGCGACTCGGACGTCGAGGCCCTCACCCGATTTTTCAGCGAGTACCACGGACTTCCGCACGAGGAGATCGCCGGGCACCTTTACGTGCATCGCGGCATTGACGTCGCGAGGCACCTGTTTCGCGTCGCCGCGGGACTCGATTCGCTCGTTGTCGGCGAGCCACAGGTCTTCGGACAGGTGAAGAGCGCGTATACGCTCGCCGCCAACCGCGGCATGACCGGAGCGTTCCTCAACCGTCTGTTCCACGCGGCGTTCAGTACCGGCAAACGCGTCCGCTCTGAGACTGGCCTCAGTGAAGGCGCGGTCTCCGTCAGCTACGCAGCCGTTGCTCTGGCGAAGAAGATCTTCGGCGCGCTTCGCGGAAGAACGGTGTGCATAGCCGGGGCCGGCGACATGGCATCGCTCACGGGTGTTCACCTGAAGGCGCAGGAGGTCGCGCGGATCATCGTGGCAAGCCGGACGCCCGAAAATGCCGAACGTCTGGCGGCGGAGTTGGAGGGGGAGGCCGTTCCATGGACGCGGCTCACGGAGGCCCTGACCGCCTCCGACGTGGCGGTCACCGCGACCGGCGCATCGACTGCCGTGATCACGCGCGGCGTGCTGCAGCAGGTGATGCGCCAGCGGCCGCATCGACCGCTCTTCATCATCGATATCGCCGTGCCGCGTGACGTCGAGGCCTCGGCTGGCGACCTCGAACAGGTCTTTCTCTACAACATCGATGACCTGCAGCAGATCGTGAAGGACAACCTAGCCAAACGCGGCACGGAACTCTCCCGGGCCGAGGCGATCGTGAACGAAGAGTCGTCGCGCTTCGCGGAGTGGTTGAAATCGCGCGACGTGATCCCGACCGTTGTGGCACTGCGGGAGCGATTCGAAACCATTCGGCGCGCGGAATTGCGTCGTCTGGATTCCAAGCTGGCCGGCCTGCCTCCCGACGCACGCAACCGCGTGGACGAGATTACGCGGCTCCTGGTCGAGAAGCTGCTGTTGTCTCCGACCGAACAGCTCAAGTCCCTGGACGATGAAACGATGGTGGC
>JBAROV010000103.1:0-23109 GCA_049642465.1 Vicinamibacterales bacterium | reverse complement strand
GTGCGCGAGGCGCTGGGCCGCAACAACTATTTGTCGGCCCTCGGACGCACCAAGGGATCGATGGTGTCGGTCAATCTCGTGGCCAATACCGATTTACGTACGCCGGAGGAATTCCGCCAGCTGATCGTCAAGGAGCACAACGGCGTCGTCGTCCGCCTCGGCGAGATCGCGGATGTTGTCCTCGGCGCGGAGAATTACGAGGAGGACGTGCGATTCAACGGTCAAACGGCCACCTTCATGGGCGTATGGGTGCTGCCGACGGCGAATTCGCTCGACGTCATCAAGCGCGTGCGCGAAGCCTTGACCGGAATCGAAGCGCAGCTTCCGGTCGGGATGAAGGCGGGGATTCCGTACGATTCCACGGAATACATCCAGGATGCCATCGACGAAGTGCTCACGACGCTGACTGAAACACTTCTCATCGTCGTGATCGTCATTTTCCTGTTTCTCGGTTCGTTCCGCTCGGTGTTGATACCGGTAGTGGCCATCCCGATTTCGCTCGTCGGGGCCGTGTTCCTCATGCTGGTTGCAGGATTCACCATAAACCTCCTGACCCTGCTTGCGATCGTGCTCTCCGTGGGCCTGGTGGTTGACGATGCCATTGTGATGGTGGAGAACATCGAGCGCCACCTGCACGAAGGCAAATCTGCACCGCGCGCGGCGCTGGATGCCGCTCGCGAGCTCGTCGGCCCCATTATCGCTATGACGATTACCCTGGCCGCGGTTTACGCCCCGGTCGGCATCCAGGGAGGCCTGACCGGCGCGCTCTTTCGCGAGTTCGCGTTCACGCTTGCCGGCGCGGTTATCGTGTCGGGGTTCGTCGCCCTCACACTCTCGCCGATGATGGGGGCAAAACTCCTCCGCGCGGGGGACACCGAACGGGGGTTTGCCGGCTGGATCAATCGCCGCTTCGAGGGGGTCCGCCGGGTCTACACGAGAACGCTGACGGGAACGCTGCGCTACCGGCCGGTAGTGCTCGTGCTGTGGTTGATCGTCGCCTCGCTGACGGTACCGTTCTACATGTTCTCCCAGCGCGAGCTGGCGCCCGCGGAAGACCAGGGTGTGCTTTTCTCGATCGTGCAGGCGGCGCCGAACTCGACGCTCGATCAAACAAAGTTGTACGCGGAGCAGGTTCACGGCGTCTACCGCGCGATTCCAGAAACCGCGAGCATCTTTCAGATCATGTTTCCGACTGGTGGGTTTGGCGGCATGGTGACGAAGCCCTGGAGCGAGCGGACGAAGACAACGCAGCAGCTACTGCTGGAGTCGATGGGCCCGCTCTCGAAGATTCCGGGAATCCGCGTCATTCCGCTGACGCCGCCGGCACTCCCCGGTGGCGGCGATTTCCCTGTCGATCTCGTCATCGCCGCTCCAGCCGAACCGCGTCAACTCGGCGAACTCGCCGGGCAGCTGGTGCAGAAAGCATTTGCCAGCGGCCTGTTCATCTTCGCTGACGCAGACTTGAAGTTCGATCAGCCGCAGGCAGAAGTCGTATTCGACCGCGACAAGCTGCGATCCCAGGGGGTCAGCCTGAGTCAGGCAGGCCAGGACCTTGCCATCCTGCTCGGCGGCGACTACGTGAACCGCTTTAGCATTCAGGGACGGAGCTACAAGGTCATCCCGCAGGTCAAGCGCAGCGAACGCCTCACGCCGGACCAGTTATCGGAGATGTACATCACCGGTTCGAACGACAAACTCGTTCCCCTATCAACCTTTGCGACGCTGCGGACGACGGCGGAGCCGCGCGAGTTGAAGAAGTTTCAACAGCTCAACGCCGTTCGGATTCAGGGAGTGATCCCGCCACCCGTCCCGCTCGATCAGGCGCTCACCTTTCTCGAGAACGAGGCGAAGGGGATTCTGCCGCAGGGCTTCACGATTGATTACGCCGGTGAATCACGACAGCTGCGGACCGAGGGGAGCAAGTTCCTCACCACGTTCTTGCTTTCGGCGGTGCTGATTTACCTCGTGCTGGCAGCGCAGTTCGAAAGCTTCCGTGACCCGTTCATCATTCTTGCCGGCTCGGTGCCGCTGGCGATTTCCGGCGCGTTGCTGTTCTCGTTCCTCGGACTGACGAGCCTGAATATCTACAGCCAGGTCGGGCTGATTACGCTCGTTGGCCTGGTCTCGAAGAACGGGATTTTGATAGTGCAGTTTGCGAATCACCTGCAGGAAGCCGGGCGGGACAAGCTGGCGGCGGTGATCGAAGCGTCCGGCACCCGCTTGCGTCCCATCCTCATGACAACGGCCGCGACGGTGGTTGGGCACTTTCCGCTCGTGCTCGCCACGGGTCCAGGCGCGGGCGCCCGCAACAGCATCGGCATCATGCTCGTGAGCGGCATGATCGTGGGGACCGTGTTCACGCTGTTCGTGGTGCCGTCGATCTATGTGCTGGTTGCACGGCGGCGCGTCGCGGTGCCGGCTGAACCGCGGAGGGCACAGACGGTCGGCGCGGACCTTGCGGACGACGATCGCTTGATTCCGGCTTCGAGCTGAGAAGGGAAAAGGGCTTCGCCCTTCTCCCGTTCGCTCAGGCCGACGATCGCGTATCGGAAAGCGTATACGGCGCCCGGTACTGCCGCCCGAGCAGCTGATCAGCCTCTGAATCACCGACAAACCGCTCTGACGCGCCATCGAACTTCAGCGAACGACCCACACGGTAGGAGATGTTTCCGAGGTGGCACAGCGCGGTCGAGAAGTGTCCCTCTTCGATGGGCGCTTTGAGATTGTCGGCCTTTCGCGAACGGATGCAGTCGATGAAGTTCTGGAAGTGCGTCTGGCCGCTGTCCCCCTTCTCGTCGGCGGTAATCGTTGGCCCTGGTTCGTTCTTCTTCCCGAAATAGACCTGCGCCTTGTCCTCGCCGAGTTTCATCCACCCCTTCGCACCGTAGATGTACACACCCTGCGCCTCCGGCGGACCGGTGTACCAGTTCCGCAGGTCGCAATGCAGTTCCGTTCCGTCCGCATACTGATAGGTCGCGTACTGCGTGTTGGGTGTCGTCTGGTCTGTCGGGGCACCGGCCTCGTACAAGCCACCGCTGCAGTACACCGTGCGCGGGTGCTCCTGTTTTCCAAGCAGCCAACGGGTGACGTCGATCGAGTGCACGCCGGTGTTACCGAGATCGCCAGTCCCGTACTCCCAGAGGAAGTGCCAATGGTAGTGAAAGTGGTTTTCATTGAACGGCCGTGACGGGGCCGGCCCGAGCCACAGATCGTAATGCACGCCCGGAGGCACCTGGCTGTTCGCGACGACACCGATGGGATCGCGCTGGCGGTATACCACGGTCTTTCCCGCATAGATCTTCCCGAGTCCGCCATCGCGGAGGAACTGCGCTGCCTTCGCGGCCACCGCGCCGCTGCGTCGCTGGGTTCCTGCCTGGACGATCCGGTTGTTTCGTCGCGCCGCTTCGATCATCCGGCGGCCTTCGACGATGTTGTGACTGACGGGTTTTTCGCAGTAGACGTCCTTTCCCGCCTGGCAGGCCCAGATGGTCATCAACGCGTGCCAGTGATCCGGCGTCGCAATCGTCACGGCATCGACGTCCTTGTTTTCGAGCACGCGGCGAAAGTCGGTTTCGGTCTTTGGATCGCCGCCGTACTTCGTCTTCAGGAATGGCAGTGACGTCTTGAACTGGCGTTCGTCAATGTCCACAACGTGGCTGATGCGGACGTTCGGAATCTGCGAAAGATGTTCGTAGTGATCCTGTCCTCGTCCTCGTCCCGTCCAGGTGGGATGACCCTTGTTGTCACCACGAATGCCGATGATCGCGACGTTGACGACCTCGTTCGCGCTGGTTTGCGCGGCCATACGCCGTGGCAGAACCGCAAGCCCCGCCGTGGCGGCGGCAGTTTGCGTGAGAAATCGACGACGATTGATCACGGTGGTTCTCCTCTTCCAGTGCTCGCGGGGCCCTCCGCCTCCGCGCTCACGATCGTTGCGTCCGGGCACGAATGGTAGCACTCTTGGCGCCGGCCTCGTCAGTCCAGCTGGAAGGCGCTCCACGCCGGCAGCAACGCCGTCAGGGTGCCGGTTGCGATCAAGGCGACGGCCCAGATCACATCGAGATTGATCCAGGCTTTCCGAAGGAGACCCACGCCGAGCTTATGAAAGACGATCAACGCGATGGCGGCCGTGACGACCAGATAGCTGCTCGTGTGTACGGCCGTCGCCGCGAAGCCCGACGCCAGCGTGGTGCCAGGATGGAGGTGCGCACCGTGACCGCCCCCACCCGCCGCCATGCGGAACCAGACCGGCAGCACCATCAGGCCTGCGCCGTGCGCCGTTGCGACCAGAAACGACCACAGCATCAGACGTCCCGGCCCGATCCGCATGCTGGCCCAACGCGGATAGCGATGTCGAACGAGCCTGAGGATGCCAAGCCCGACGAGGAATACGGCCACCACCCAGCGCAGCGGCTCGAGCGGGAGCACGATGCCAGCGAGGATCCCGACGAGGACGGCAGCGCCGATCGCGAATGCGTGACCGATGCCAATCGGCAGCAGCGCGCGCCAGACCGCGTCCGAGCGGTTCTCCTGCATGCCGAGCGCGACGGCAAACAACCAGCCCATTCCCGGATTGACGCCGTGGAAGGCGCCGAGCAAAAGCAGCAAACCCCACGAACCCCATGCGACATCCATCCGTTGCGTCACACGTCAGACGCCCCACACGACCGGTGTCTCAGGAGAAACAGTACGAATCGGATGAGGCGTCGCCGCCTTCGAGGTGCACCTGGTGCGGACGCAGCCGGCCAGTGTCGATGAAGAACTTCGGATCGACGGCGCAACCACCTTTTGGATCCGCGTCCAGCTTCGCGGCCCAGCCACGGATCCCATCGGGGTAGAACTGCTCGTCCCACGACTGATAGAGCGAGTTCGTGAAATACACCCGCCGTCCGTCCCGGCTGATTTCGACCATCTGCGGTCCCCCATTGAGCCTCACGCCAGGCTGCGACGGATGCGATGCCCGCCCCACGATGCCTCCGAGACGTACGGAGCCGGTCAGCCGCGGCTTGAAGGGATCCGACACGTCGTATTGTCGCAGTTCCCCTGTGCCCCAGCACGATACGTACAACTGGCGATCGTCGAGCGACAGATTGATGTCGGTCACGAGCGGCGGCACTGCTTTGAAGCCTTGAAGCAGCGGCGGCAAATCGGCGGGATCGGCGGGTTCGGCCGGGATGTCGATGACTTTGGTCACTGCCCATCCGCCGTTTGATCCGGCGCCGCTCCGATGCCACACCCAGATGGACGAAGAAAGATCCTTCAGCGAGACCACCACACCGACGAAGCCGTACGCCTTCTTCGGATCGTGGGCAGGCCGCAGCTCGAGGACCATCTGATATTCGGCGCCGAGATCGAGTGCCTGCCGGTGCCGGCGCTGAGACAAGTCCCAGACATGCAGCTGGTGTCCGTATTTCCCGGCCAGCAGGAGTTCCGGATTGACGCCGTTTTCGACCATATCCGGAGTGCCCCATTCACTCGTGATCATGGTGTCGTGGCCGAGATGCCACCAGAAGTCGTACGCCAGGTGCTGGGGACCGCGATCCTTCTCCCAGGGTCCACGAATCTCCAGCGTCTCGGCGTCGAGCACGAAGATGCCGCCGGGGCCTCCGCCAGTCGCCGAGCCAATCGCGTTCATGTAAATGCCATCGGGACCGCAGTGCGTCGTGTGCGGACGTGAGTAGCCAGTCTTCCGCGCTACTTCATCGGGTTCAATCGTTTTCACGAGCCGAGGCTGACTCGCATCGGCCTTCGTGTCGAGGATGTGAATGCGCGACGAACGCAGGCCGGGCACGATCAGATACCGCCGCTCCATGTGCGCGTGCGGCGCGAACGGGCACAGGCACGAACTGCACGCGTTCCAGCCGAAATGATGAAGCTCGTCTCCGCGGTTCGGCATGTCGAACTGATGGACTTGGCGAGCATAGCTCTTCGACGAACCATCGACATCGAGGACTGCCAATGCATCGGGGCCGCCATGCGGGTTGAGCATCGCGACGTATGCCAGTGTCTCCGGCGGCGCGCTCATCGCCATGGTGGGTGAGGGGTAGAACGTTCGATCTGGAATGATCCTGGCCATTGGGGCTCTCCTTTACGTCTACGTCGCGATCGGCGGCCCGCCCGGCACGAGAATCCGCGTGCGCGCCGTCGAGTAGGTGTGGCGGCGAGCCGTGAACTTCGCCGTCAGGTACTCGCCGAGGTGGATGGGACCAGAAATCCCGCCGTCGCTCAGCGTGCCCGAAAAGATGTAGGTGATCGAATCACCGGGCCGCCGGTCCACGCTTCGGAGCGTGACCTTGTCCCCCTCGATCATGCCGACCAGTTCGCGTGTCGAGAAATCACCCTTGTGCGAGCCGTGGATCCAGTTGCCATCCTGCTCGATGTAAAGCGTGTGCTGACTCCGGCTGCTGAAGAACTCGACCTCCACGTCCCACCGGCCGCTGACATTCGCGGCAGGCGCCGGCATTTCGGTCGGACGTGGTGTGCGCCGTCGCGAGAGCACGCTGTGCAGCCGATCTGCAACGATCTTGTCCTGTCCAGGCTGCATTTGCCACGCCGTCACCGTCACACCGGTGGTGCCTGGCGGCCGTGTCTCGCCGCCGCGACCGCCGCCGATGCCTCCGCCGAGCGCGATGCGCGGCGACGTCCGCGCGAGTTCCTCCGCCAGTTCCTCGCCCGTGACGTGGAGCGTTGACGAATCCCAGAGAATCGCCAGCGACGGGCTCTTGTTCGACAACTCGGTCGGCTCACGCAGCGCTGTCGTGACTCCGCTGATCGTGGAGACACGCCTGGCGATCGTGTCGAGCCACGAAAGCCAGGTTTTCCACTCGGCTGCGTGGTCGCGCTTCACCCAGGCTTCAACCGCGGCAAGCATGCCGAGCGTTTCCTCGCGTCCGACTTTGTTGTCGCGACCTGGACCATGGTGCGGCGCGCTGGCCTGCCACGCGGACTGCAACAGATCTTTACGCCCAAGCAGCAGTCCGGCGCATTGCGGTCCGCAAATGGCCTTTCCTCCGCTGTAAGCCACGACGGTCGCGCCGCGCTGCAGGTGCACGTTCGGAATGGTCAGCACTTCGGCTGCGGCATCGACGAGGATTGGGATGTTGCGTGGCTTGGCGACCTGCGCAACAGCCTCGAGCGCCATCGGGCCTGATGAGGGACCGTTGTCGGCCATCAGGTAAATCATCGCCGTGCGCGAACTGAGCGCGTTCTCCAACTCCTCCAGCGTCTCGACGGTGATCAAGGTGACGCCAACGTTGCGCACCGCATGGTCGTAGGAATTCCGCGAGCTTCTCGGCGTGACGACCTCCGTCTTGTCGAGATCCGTGAGATCGGGAATGCGAATGAGCTTTTCCGGATTCCCACCCGTGACGCACGCGGCAGTGACGTGTTTCATCCCTGCGGCGCACCCGGCTGACACCATCCCCCACTCGGCCCCGGTCAGTTCGGCGAGCCGGCGCCCCACGGCGTCCGCCAACTCGTCGATCTGCACGAAGTGTCTGGCCGCCGCATCCATCGCCGCACGAACTTCCGGCAGCTCTACCGAGCCGCCAATGATCGTGAACGTGCCGCGGCAGTTGATCACCGGCTCGACGCCGATGGATTGATAGATGTCTGGACCGATCTTGAGCGGGCCAGCTGCCGCGGCCACCGCGTTCTCGTGCCCGCCGCGGAAGAGCAACGGCATCGCCAGCGCGTTGCCCATCTGGAACAATTCTCGACGAGTCATAGTCAGCTCCCAGCTTCCATTTATTAGTGCTCGCGGGGTCCCACCCCCGAGGGCTGCGGCTCGTCTCGCCGCGGCCGCAGGCGCTCTCCCAACTTCCAACCTCCAATTCCCAACTCTCACACGGCGCTCATTTCACCGCCACCACCGAGATCTGCTCCAGCCCCGGGAATGTATCCTCGTTCTTCGGCGTCCGATCAATAGGCGCGAGAGGTGCGACGGTCGTCCGCGTCGGGTACATGTCCGGGAAGTACTGCGCGTATACCCGGTTCATCTTTGGAAAATCGTCGATGTTGTCGAGGTAGACGTTCGTCGCCACGACGTTCGAAAAACTCAGCCCCGCTTCTTCTAATCCATCCAGCAGATTTCTCATCGTCTGGCGCACCTGCGCTTCGACAGTAGACGCGTAGATACCCTGGACCTTGTCGGGCCCGGGAGTGAACGGACCCTTGGCCGAGCAGTAGTAGGTATCTCCGGCGAAGACGCACGGACTCGCGGTCGGGCTCGGGCGCATGTTCTTCGGGCGAACGGCCACTCGTGTGGACAGGTCCATGACCGCTACCCCGGTGAACTCGATCGTGTTTCCAGCTGGCAGGCTGGCGACTCGAATCGTGGCACGGGCGGGCGTGTTGCCAAACTCGAAGTGCTTGGCGTAAATCGCATTCATCTGAGCCGATGCGCGATCGGTGAGATAGGGATTCACAAAGACGACGTGCCGGAAATCGATTCCCGCGGCGGTGAGGATCTGTTGCAGGTTGTCGAGCGCGAGGTGCACCTGCGCCGCGGTGTCCTCGGGAACTTTCCCTGTTGCGACGTCCGCGCCGAAAACGCCCGAGAGATACAATCGCCCGCCTGCCACGATGCCGGGCGTCCAAGAGAGGTTGCGAGGATAGGCGGCTGGGACGATCGTCTTCCTGCCCGAGAGATCACGGAAGGCCACGGCGCTAATCTCGACCGGCGTGTCGGTCGGCATCCGGTGCACACCGAGCACCGATCTCGCCGGCGGCGCCTTCGGGAAGTATTCCCGCCAGATTCGGTCCATCGCATCGTAGTTCGAGATGTCGTGCAGATAGACCTGGCAGTAGACGACGTGTTGCATCGACAAGCCGGCGGCGTCGACGATGCCTTTGATGTTGTCGAGAGTTTGGCGGACCTGCCCTTCGACCGTCTCGGGGAGCTTCCCGTCGGCGGCGCGCGCCCCTTGTCCCGAGACGTAGAGAAAGTCGCCGGTCACGATGCCCGGGCTGTACGGACCGACAGGTTTAGGACCGGGCGGGGCAATCAACCGTTTTGTTGTCGGTTGAGCGGACGGGACGGCGGCGAGCAAGACGCCGAGGACAAAGCCAAGAATCGATCGATGCATGCAACGAGCCTCAGCGCGTGAGAGCGGCCTGTATCATCGCGCGGGTGTATCCGACGTTGTAAATCTCTCCGGCAATCCCGCCGCCGCCGGGGTACTGATTTCGAATGCCGCCCGAATCCCGGTCCACATCAATCGCCCGCGGATGTTCAGGGTAGATCGTACGCGAGTACTTCTGGCGCACGAGTTCCTTCATGACCGCAAACAGGTCAACCTGCCCCTCGTCCAGGAACACTTCCGTGTAGTCCACGTACGGCTTGCGCACCACGACATTGCGGAAGTGCACGTGGTTGATGCAGTCACGCTCCCCGAGATACCGGCACACCGCCACCGGATCCTCGCCCATCTCGCGAGTGACGCCGCAGTCGAATGTCATGCCGTTGTACGGGCTCTTGACGAGATTCACGTATTGCTTCCAGTGTTCGACGGTGGCCATCAGTTGCTCGGATCCGCGACTGAGCGGCACCGGTGGATCGTTGGGGTGGAGAGCCAGCCGAACGTTCGCCTTTTCCGCTTCCGGTACGACGGCTTTGAGGAAGTGTTCCGCGCGTTTGAGCTGCTCGGCACGAGTGTGCGTCCCGACACCCTCCCGTGGCGGCAAGTCCTTCGAGAGTGCGTAGTCGTAAGCCGTGTACCCGGCACCCGCTCGTCCGATCTCCTCCTTGTAGCCTTCTGTCAGGCGATGCGCGTAGAAGTTGTACTCGATGACCGGCAGCCCGGCCTTTCCCGCGGCTCGAATGGAGGTGATGACATCAGCGATCTGGGCGTCCGCGCCGGGGCGGCCGTGGATGACGTCGTTGAAGCCAGAAATCATCATGTTGTAGAGGGTCAGCCCGCCAGCCTTGAAGCGATCGATTCGTTCACGGATGTCAGACTCCTGCCACGGAATCCTCGGGCCGCCGGTGAGGACATAGTCCACACCAATCTGCTTCAGGCGCCGCAGGCCTTTTTCGTCCACCGGCCCGTAAAAGCCCAGACAAATCTTCGGCGTGTCGTTTCCTTCGGGAGGCATTCGCGAGAAACGCGTCTGCGCGCTCGCCTGGCCAGCCGATAGCCGCGAGGGTGCGACGAGGGCACCGGCTCCGATGACCTGCAGCAGTTTTCGTCGTGTGATGCGTGAACGCATGTGTGAACCTCGTCGCTCGGGCCGCAGGCGCTTGAACGTCTAGGCGAGTAAGTACGCACCCCAAAGGATACAGATGACGCCGGCGATCCGGCTGAACAACATACCGCGGCGCAGCAGCTTCTCAACGAGGACGAACGCTGCGATGGCCGCGACCCAGAATAGATTCATGACGCCGACCGCAAAGAGCAGGAGCATCAACGCCCAGCAGCAGCCGACGCAAAAGAATCCATGGCGCAGGCCCATGATGAAGCCGCCAAGCGGTCCCTCACGCCACTCGTGGGTGAGGAAATGGAGTGGCGACCGGCAGTGGGTCAAGCACGCGGCCTTGAGCGGCATCCATTGATAAACACCCGCGATCAGGAATATTGCCGTCGCGATAACGGTTGACTGACTGACCATGGCCGGCGACATCAGCGCGGCTCGATGGAGTACTGCCTGCAACGCCGCCGCCGCCACGCTGAACCCGGTCCACGCGAACAGATACCCGCACACGAACGTCAGGGTTGACCCTCTCGCCTCCCGTCCGCCCCGCCGTCTGTAGGTGTTCATCACGAGGAGGATGACGGGAGTCGCCGAGGGCAACATCATGCCGGCCATCATGACCATCCACATGACGAAGAGGCCGAGCAGTTCGGTTGCGCCCCAGGCGGCCATGTCGGTCATTCCCATGGCCGCATGCATGTCGTGCTCGGCGGCAACCGCCGACATCCCCGCGGTCATGCGATACAGGTAGAACCAGCAGAGCAGCGTGACGACGAACAGAGCCGCAAGGGTGACGATCCGATCGCCGCGGGCGAAAAGGGGACGGTCCCCCTTCATCAGTGCTCGTTCGTCCAGTTCACTTCCGCGATGGCCGCATAGCGGTTCGGCCACGAGATGTGCAGGTCTCCATAGTCTGCGCGCATCTTCGCGGTGGTCCCGACGCGAGCGTCGTTCCAGAAGAAGCCACCCTTCGGATACGTGATGTGGACTTCTTTCTCCGTTCCGCTCACCGGATCGCGTAAAGGCGTCATCTCCAGCTCGAGGATGCCAGGGGCGCGGACCACCGAACGTTCACCATTCACCTCGACTTCGAGGGGCGTCCGAATCGGACCATCAAGCCGCTCGACCGTGCCCGCGATCGCTTCCCAGGGCATGCCGCCGGCCTGGCCCGACAGGATGGTCGCGAGCGCGGTCACTTGATCGTCTGTGGCGCGTCGATCGACAAAAAGGGCCACGTGACCGTGCCCCTCGTGAATCGCATTTGGATACTTGGCCACGACCGCGGCCCGCATGCCATCGAGCACCGTGCTGCCGAACTTTCCTTGTTTTACGGCGTACCCGATGATGAACTCACACTTGCCCTCGTTCGGCACACCTTCGAATTGACAGTTGCAGCCGTGGTGGCAGTTGCACGCTTCGATACTGTCCGCCTTCACTCGATAGGCAACCTTGGCGGTGGTTGCGGTGGACGACATCAATGGTCTCCTGCACGCGCATCCTAGTCCCCGGAGGTGCGGGGGTCAAGAATCGCCCGCGGTCGTCCGTACCACCGGACCGGTGCCTGAACCCCGCTAGTGAAAGGTTCACAACATCCCTGTGGTGTTGCCCGCCTCTCCGGCCTAGCCTGCCGGTTGGTCCTTTCCAAGGAGGTATTCGATGCGCGGCTTCACATCGTTCGTGCAGGTGGCTGCCTGCACGTGCGCGATCGCGGTTTCTGCCGGCGCGACGATTGGCGTCGCGCAGTCTGACGCAAGCGGCAAGGTCCCAATCACCACCTCGTCCCGAGAGGCGCGTGAGCTGTATCTGAAAGGGCGCGAGCTGGCCGAGAAGTTGCGCGCGACCGATGCGCGCGAGTACTACACGCAGGCCGTCGCCAAAGATCCGAATTTCGCGATGGGCTACATCGGACTGGCAAACACATCGGGCACGACGAAGGAATTCATCGACGCCGTGACTCGCGCCGCATCGCTGGCCGGCCAGGTCAGCGAAGGCGAGCGCCACGTCATTCTTGGCCAGGAAGCGGCGATGAAGGGGAATCCATCTGGGACGCTGAGCCACTACTCCGAACTCGTACGCCTGTACCCGACCGATGAACGGGCGCAGACGCTCCTTGGCAACCTGTATTTCGGTCGTCAGGACTACGAGACGGCGATCAAACACTTCGTCAAAGCCACAACGATCAATCCGTCGTTCTCGCAACCGTACAACCAGCTTGGGTATGCCTACCGCTTCCAGGAGCGAATGAGCGACGCCGAGGCTGCATTCAAGAAGTACGTGCAGCTCATTCCTAACGATCCCAATCCGCATGACTCGTACGCCGAACTGCTCCTGAAGCTCGGGCGATTCGACGAAGCGATCAAGGCGTACGAGAAAGCGCTCTCCATCGACGCGAATTTCGTCGCCTCGTACGTGGGCATCGGCAACGCGCACCTCAGCGCGGGTCGCACCGAAGAGGCGCGCAAGACGTTCGCGAAGATAGGCGCCGTTGCCAGGACGACGGGTGAGCGGCGCCTTGCGCGCTTTTGGACGGCGGCGTCCTACGTGCACGACGGCGCGACCGACAAGGCGCTCGACCAACTGCGCGCTGGATACAAACTGGCGGAGGCCGAGCACGACGCCGGGTCGATGTCCGGCGACCTGACGCAGATGGGAGACGTGCTGCGAGAGGCTGGCCGCCTGGACGAGGCGCTTGCGAAGTACCGCGAAGCCATCCAGGTAATCGAGAGGGCGTCCGTTCCGGAAGAGGTCAAAGCCGCGACGAAGCGCAATCATGTCTTCGAGGAAGCACGCGTGGCTGTCGCGAGAAACGACCTGCAGATCGCGAAAGCCAGAGCAGACGAGTACGGGCGGTTGATTGCTGGCAGGAACGCCCCATTCGAAATCCGACAGCAGCACGAGCTGGCCGGCTTGATTGCCCTCGCCGAGAAGCGGCCGTCGGAGGCGGTACAGGAGCTCACGCGTGCCAATCAACAGGACCCGAGGATCCTCTACCTGGTGGCCGTGGCGCTGCGCGAGGCGGGAGACCTGGAGAAAGCCAACGCGATCGCTGCCAAGGCGGCGAAGTTCAATGGCTTGGCCTTCAACTACGGCTACGTGCGGACGAAGGCCGCGAAGATGGTGCGCTCGTGATTACTCACTGTGAAATCCCTTTACGGAATGAGTAACCCCTGGCGCGCATCGGGTGATTTCCCGCGCGTTTCGCGGCTGCGCGACGGTCTGGCGATTGCTGGCGTGCGCCCCGGACATCGCGCAGTGCGCGGGAGGATCACTATGAAGAGACGAGAGTTTTTCGAGAAGGCCGGCCTCGGCTCGGCAGCGCTGGTGTCGCTGCCGGCGCTGGTCGCCGGGGCGGAGGCCATCGCCCCTCGACGGAAGGAAGCGCACCAACATCAGCCGATAGACGGGCCTCTGGCGACGGCAACTGTCAGCTTCGGCAACTTTGCGGCAAACCCGGCCGCCCCGCTCGACCGCTACCCCAATCGCGTCGGCGGTCCGCCGCCGAATCTGCCGAACGGACATCAGCTCATTCCCTACGAAGCGAATATCAAGGCGGGGGGCACGGTCAATTTCATCATTGCGGGATTCCATCACGTCGTCGTCTATGCAAACGGGTGGCAGCCGGAACAGATCAATGTGAAGAGCACGATCACACCAACGGCTGGTGGTCCGCCATTGATCAATGACGAGAATGGCCGCATTTACCGCGGGCTGGACCCGAGCCTGTTTCCGCAGGATCGGGTGGAAGTGGTGAGCTTTCCGGAAGCCGGCACTTACCTGGTCATCTGCGGAGTGTTGCCGCACTTCGCAAACGATCACATGTATGGATTTGTGAAGGTAAACCCGTAGCAGAAAGGGAGAAAGGGAGAAGGGAAAATTTCTGCGTTCCTTTTTCCCTTCTCCCTTTTCCCTTTTCCCTTCTTCTACTTCAGATACCAGTGGCCTGAGACCGAGACGCGAAGGCCGCTCAAGTCGAACCCGTCGTACGGCGCGCGCGTCCAGCGATAGCCGAGGTCCGCGCTGACCGCGAACTGCGGGAAGCTGGCGAACGTGGCCTCGCCGCCGCCGAACGCCTGGAACCCCACCTTGTTCGTCGATCCGAAGCCGGTCTGTGTGGCGCGATGCAGGTTGGCGCCGCCACCAACGTAGGGCCGGAACCAGACATAGTCCCCGACGCGATCCGGAAGTGAATAGAGTGCGCTTGGCGCGAACTCGAGTGACGTCACGCGTCCGAGGGTGTCCGCGCTGCTGATCGAGTAGCGCGAAACCTCGAGCTGAATGCCGAGCCGCTTGCGCGACCAGCCGCGCACGGTGCCGCCGTAGCCAAGCGTGGAGCCGGCCATCCGTCCGCCCAGTCCGACGATGTGCGTCCGCGGCGTCACGTACAGCGAACCCCGTGAGTCGTCTGTTTCGGGCGACGCGTACGAGAGGTTGGCCGGGGCGAGACTCGCGCGCGCGGGCCGGCCGACGTAAGCGGGCGATGTGACCGGTAACGGGTCGCTTGCCATTGGACGGGATCTAGCGCCCGTCGTAATGTGCACGTAACCCGCGCTGTCAGGGACCGAGGGCCACGTGACCTTGAGCCAATCTCCGAGATCGCGGGTGACTTCCAGCACGGTTCCCCGCGGCGCCTTGCCGATCACCGGACTCCCCGTGCTCGGTCCCTTGTAGACGTTGGCCGATTGCACGTTCACCGTGAACTCCGGGTTTTGCGCATGGAGCCACGCCGGAGTAAGCAACAACGCAACGGCGATTGCCGCAGCATGACGAATCATCTGACTACCTCCTGTTGACCGTCGATTGACTTCTCTTCAGCCGATTTGATCGCGTCGTACACGTCGAGGGCCGCCCGCGCCGTTCTGTCTGACCGTTGAACGGTGGGCATCTCGTGTTTGCGCAAGCCCTCCGCGCGCAAACGCCAGCTCTCACTGCGCAGCCTCAGGTACTCCTCGGTGTTCGTGACGAGCCGCCGGTGTTCCGCGGGCACGCGTTCCAGTGATTTCAGCCTGCTGGAAACCGCCTGCAGCTCCGGCAGGACGCTCGTGTGAATGACCTGAGCGAGCGATTCAGCATCGATGGCTCCGAGCTGGAATTGCTTGACCGCTTTGTCGTACACCTGAGTGGTTCGGTCCTCCACAGCGAGTGCTCGCGCGATCTCGGGTTTGACATCCGTGAATCCGCGCAGCGGCACCGCCGCAGCCACGACAATGACGAGTGTGGCTGCCATGGCGCCAGCGCTGCGAATGGCCGGCGTCTTGCGCTCGCTGACGCCCCACGCGAGCACGAGCCCGGAGATGAAGCCCATCACGAGGCCATTTCCGGCGGCCGCACCCAGACCACCCGTCGCCAGGTTGTAGAGAAGGAAGATCGCCACGCCTGGCGCCATTTGCTTCGCGGCCATCAGCGGAATGGTCAGCGATCGTTTGAGAGCGCCCCACCCCGCCGACGCGAGCAGCAGTCCGTAGAGCCCGAAGATCGCGCCCGACGATCCGGCGGTCACGGCCATCGGATCCGCCGACAGACTTGCGAGGCTGGCGAAGATCCCGGCGCCGAGATACACGGTGGCGAAGGCGAAGTGTCCGACCAGGCGCTCGAGCATCAGGCCCACGATCGCCAAGCCGGCGATGTCGGTCAGCAGGTGCAGCGGTCCCGCATGCACAAACAGCGATGTCACGAGCCGCCACCATTCGCCGTTGGTGGTTCGGGGACCGAAGCTCCCCCCCCACGCGAGCAGCGTTTCCGGATCGCTCAGCGACCCCTCACCGAACAACATTCGGATGAAGACGAACACATTGAGCACGACGATCGCGGGCGTGACGACCGGCCACGGCGTGCGCTCACGAAGCGCGTCAAAGAATGGATCGCGTGCCGTGTGGATCTGGACCGCCGTGTCCTTGGCGAGCCGCAGCGCGGGCAACGCCTGGTGAACGAGTCGCACGCGTTCGGCGGGCGTCATCACGTACAGCGCAAAACCGGCAATGACGAGCAAACAGAAAAGGAGCATCACCGAGGCACCATGGCCCGGCAGTCTCAAGACGTGTGCCGCAGGAGGCGTGAAATCAGGGCTGATTCTGCAGGATCGCCACGGGTGCGGCCGGTCTGGATTTCAAGACTGCGCGTGGGGGCACGAAGTCTGTAAGTACCCGCAATTGACGGGCGTCAGCTCCGACTATCGAATGATGACTAGCGACTAGCGACTGGCGACTGTCAAGCGAAAGACGCGACTACTGCTTCCATGGGTTCGTGCCCGTTTCCTTGATGTATCGCTCGCGCGCGACGTTGTCGAGAAACGGCAAGGCGGCGGCTGCGACTTCTTCGGCGCGCTCGCGTGGGACGACGATGACGCCGTCGCCGTCCGCCATCACGACGTCGCCGGGGCGGACGAGCACACCGCCAATCGTGACGGGACGATTCACCGATTCGAGCTCGTTGCGGCCTGGACGGATGCCTCGTGCCAGCCGACGAAAGTAGGTCGGCACCTTGTGATAGATGATCTCGTCGGTATCGGCCAGGCCACCGCTCGTGACGAGTCCGACCATGCCGCGCTTTTGCCACGAGCGAATGTTGGACGAGCCGATGCTCCGTGTCTCGCCATCCTCCATCGCATCAATGACGAGCATCGATCCCGGCGTCAGCACGTCCATGAAGGCCTCCGTCGTCAGCGTGCTGTACCAGCGCCCGATGATCTTGTCGTCCATTTTCGGCTCGCGCTTGTTCGTCGGGACGTAGCGGGCGGTCACCGCGATACCGACGACGCGATGCGTGAACGTGGCGGTGTCTTTCCACAGCGCGTGGATTTCCGGGTCCACGAGTCCCACGTCCTGGAGCCCCACGACGTCCATGCCGTCGGAGACATCCGCCACGCGCAGGTACTTGTAAAGCTCGAGGATGCGTTTGTTGTCGTCGGCGGAGTAATCCTTGAACGGAATGAACAGTCTGACCTTGTCCGGGATGGCTTTTTCGGCGGGCTGCTGCGCGCCGGGTGCGGCGGCCGAGAGAAACAGAAGAAGCGCTGGAATGTGCAGTGTCATGGCGTCAGGACCTCGGCTGATCGATTTCGCCATGAGCTTTGCTAATTCATCGCCTTTCTGCAAGCACGATGCGGAAGGGACCCAGTTGCTTGCGTTCACCGGCCGAAACCTCAACGACGATGGCTTCGGTCCGAGCCTCCGCCGCCACACCCTGATCCTTGCGTTTTCCCTGCTGCTTTGACCCCGCCTGCCCGCAATTGGTCGGTCGAGGGCACGCAGGTCGTGCGAGATGTCGGGTTTGTAATCCATGAGGAGTGCGTGCCGATACGAAGTTTTGGATTGCAACTTGCCTTGAGACGGGCACTTACAGTGAGTTGACACTTGACAACCCGTCCTCAACCCCGTAGGTTAGCGCTCTACTAGGGTCTTTACCGGATCCCTTACAGCCCAAATTGCCTTAACCCCGGCTACCGGATTTCTAGGAGAGCGAAATGGCGTCGATTCCCCAGCGTCGTCTGTGTGCTCTGTGTCTCGTGGTCCTCGCTGCATTGCTGATCTGTGCACCAGCGGCGACCGCACAGGTCCTCTATGGATCGGTCATCGGTAACGTCACTGACTCCACCGGCGCCGCCGTGCCAGGCGCGACGGTGACGATCGAGCAGACCGAAACCAAACTCAAGCGTGAACAGGTGACGGACGCTGCGGGCGCGTACCACTTCACTGCAGTTCCAAGCGGGACCTACACCGTGACGATCTCGATGAGCGGGTTCCGCTCGTTCGATCGGCAGAACGTGCCGGTTACTCTGAACTCTGTTGCGCGTGTGGACGCGAAACTCGAGGTCGGACAACTCACCGAGACCGTGAGTGTTTCGGGGGAGACACCGGTGCTGCAAACGGATCGCGCTGAGGTGCGGTCGGAACTGAACGCGAAAGAACTGACCGATCTCCCGGTGCCGATCGGCCGCAATTACCAGCAGCTGTTCAAGACGCTGCCTGGATTCACGCCGCCGGCTGATGCCCATTCGATTCCATCGAATCCGTCGCGCGCGCTGGTGTTCAACGTGAACGGCGCAAGCCGGAGTTCAAACAACACGCGAATCGACGGGGTGAGCACGACGAACATCTGGCTTCCGCACGTCGCGGCTTACGTGCCCGCGCTCGAGTCGCTCGAGACCGTCAACGTCGTGACCAACAGCTTCGATGCGGAACAGGGTCTTGCCGGCGGCTCCGCCATCAACGTTCAGATCAAGAGCGGCACGAACGAGCTGAGGGGGTCGGGATTCGAGTACTACAACAACGAGCAGATGCGAGAGCTGAACTACTTCGCGCCCGCAGGCACGACGAAGGGAGATTGGTCCTACCACCAGTACGGCGCCACGCTCGGCGGCCCGATTCGCCGCAACAAGGTGTTTTTCTTCGGGAGCTACGAGGGAACGCGCGACAAGCAGCTTGCCACGCGAACGATATCCGTGCCTACCGAAGCTGTGCGTAACGGCAATCTGTCCGTCGCATCGAACCCGATCTACGACCCGACGACGGGCGTGAATGGCGTCGGCCGCACGGCATTCCCCGGCAACATCATTCCGCAGGATCGCATCGACGCCACCGCGAAGAAGATCATCAGCTTGTACCCCATGCCGAATCTGCCCGGAGAAACGAACAACTATTTCGCGCAGGCGCCCTTCGAGTTCAACCGCTGGACGCTCGACACCAAGGTCAATTGGAATGCCACGTCCAAGCTGAACATCTTCGGCCGCTACAGCCACCTGGATTTCTGGACGTTCAATCAAGCGGTGCTCGGCGACGTTCTGCAGGGCACACCGATCGCCGGCGGCAACCCTGGAACGGGCCAGGGCTACACGGCAAACTTCTCGGCAGGCGGCACCTACGTCTTCTCTCCGGCGCTCGTCGCTGACGCGCACTTCGGCTACGTGCGCATGTACACCGATGTGGCTCACTCTGACATCGGTCAGAACAAGGGCATGGATCTGTTCGGCATTCCGGGCCTGAACGGACCACGCGCGTTCGAGGGCGGGATGCCGGTTTTCAATTTCGACACCTACCATTCCCCCGGTATTACCGAGCTCTACATGCCGTACACGCGCGACGACGATCAGTACCAGACCGTGGTCAACGTGAACTGGATGAAGGGCAAACACAACGTGCGCTTCGGCACCGACATTTATTTCCAGGCCCTCAATCACATCCAACCCGAGCTGAGCGGTGGAGACAATTTCGGTGCGCGCGGCGGATTCCGTTTCCGCAGCGGCCCGACACTCACCAGCGGAGGCCCAGGCGGCAACATGTATAACTCCTGGGCCTCGTTCCTGCTCGGATACCCCGACCAGCTCGGGCGCCTGAACCTGGCGGTCGCGCCCTATACCACACGCATGCGGAGTTACAGCTTCTACGTCCGGGATCAGTGGCAGGTCACCAATCGGCTGACGCTCAGTTTCGGCACGAGGTACGAATACTTCCCCGTGCCGATGCGCGCGGATCGCGGCCTGGAGCGCTACAACCCCGAAACGAACATGATGGAAATCGGCGGAGTCGGCTCGATTCCCAAGGATCTCGGCATCAACGTCGAGAAGGCGCTTTTCGCGCCCCGATTCGGCGCCACATTCAGAGTCTCGCCGACGATGGTTGTCCGCGGGGGCTTCGGCATTACCAACGATCCCTACTCGCTCGCGCGACCGATGCGCACGAATCATCCGATCCTGTTGAACCTGGTCGTGCCGGCGGCAACGCCAAGCAATCTCATGTGGGCCGGCCGCACGGCTGACGGTGTTCCGGCGATACCGAATCCTGACCTCGGCAACGGGATCATTCCGATCCCGCCCCAGGTGACGGCATTCACGCTGCCAACAGATTTCAACCGCGGGTATATCAGATCGTTCAACGTCGCGGTGCAGAAGGAGCTGAAATGGGGCTTCGTGGGAGAGGCCGCCTACGTGGGCACGCGACAGATCGATCAGCTCGGAAATATGCAGCTCAACTGGACACCCATTGGCGGAGGCGATGCGGGACGTCAGCTGCGGGCGCGCTGGGGACGCACGGCAGACACGCTTATGGTCACCAATATTGGTGACACCGAGTACGACGCCTTGCAGGCGCGTCTCGATCGCCGTTTCGCGAACGGGATTCAGCTTGGTGTCGGTTACACGCTTTCGAAGTCGATGGGTATGGCCGGCGCTCCCGACAGCGACAATACGCCAAGCATCCAGATACCCGAGTTCTGGCACCTCAACAAAGCGCTGAGTCCGTTCGACCGGACGCACAACCTGCAGATCACGAATCTGACCGAGCTGCCATTCGGACCCGGACGTCAATGGCTGAACGGCGGTGGTGTGTTGGCCGCGATCGTTGGGGGCTGGCAGGTGAACAACATCCTGAGCTTCACGAGCGGGACACCGTTCAACGTCACCGCGAGCGGAACCTCGCTCAATGCGCCAGGAAACACGCAGCGCGCCGACCAGGTGAAAGAGGATGTCGAAATCCTCGGTGGCATCGGCCGCGGCAACTCGTACTTCGATCCGTTCGCGTTCAAGCCCGTGACCGAAGCACGCTTCGGGACGGCGCCGTTCGGCGCGGTGCGTGGTCCTGGATACGCGAACTGGGACTTCGGGCTGTTCCGGCAGTTCACGCTCCACGGGAACACGAACCTGCAGCTGCGGTTCGAGGCGTTCAACGCGCTCAACACCGCGCACTTCAACAATCCGGGCGGCAACGCCAGCAGCCTGCAGCTGAACGCGGATGGTTCGATTCGCAACCTGAACGGCTTCACGGAGGTCACGGGCGCGTTCGGCGAACGTCAGCTCCGAGTCGGCGCACGTCTGGGCTGGTAAAGCGCCCGCGGCCGCGGCGAGCGAGCGTAGCGAGTCGAGCCGCAGCGAGCGGGGGTGGGGCCCCGCGAGCACTAAGAAAAGAAGACGGAGGGATGGAAGACTATCCCTCCTTCTTTTTTTCGGCCGGCTTGTTGAACGACCGCTCGACCTGATTGTTCACGTCTGTCGACGCCGGATGGTCGCGCCACAGCCATCGCAGCATGTCCGGAAGAATCATTCCGCCGTGTTTCTGGCTGTGGCGCCCGATCCCCCACGAATAATTCAGGTCGTACCCCTTGTCTGAGAGCGCCTGCATCAGTCGGTTGTTCTGCAGGAACCAGTCGCGCCGTTCATCGTAATTGCCGCCGCGCCCGACCCCGCGATTGTCGTTCCGCCCATCCTGCAGGTAGATGCGAATCGGCTTCCTTTCCGACTTGCGGACGACATCGGCGTAGGCGTCGCCGCCGCGCAGGTTCACGAAACTTCCGATCAGGCTCAACACCTTTCTGAATTGATTGGGCCGTTCCCACGCGACGGTGAACGCCGCGATGGCCCCCGAACTCGCGCCGCCGATGCCGTGCCGCTCGGGCTCCTTCGCGATGTTGTATTCCTTGTGAAGCGCGGGCATCAGCTCGTCGACGATGACGCGCGCGTACTTGTCGTCGAGCGTGTTGTACTCGGTCGGACGATTCGTCGTCCGGTCGCCCCATTCTTGCGGCGTCGGTTCCGGCTGATCGGGACGCCGGCCAGGGTTGATGAAAACCGCCAGCATCACCGGCAGCTCGCGACGCCAGATCAAGTTGTCCAGAACGTTCGGCACACGGAGATCTCCCTCCATGTTCTTGAACGCCTGGCCGTCGTTGAAGATCATCAGGCTGGCCGCCACCGCCGGATCGTACTGCGCCGGCACGTACACCCAGTAGGTGTGCTGGGTTCCAGGATAGGCCTCGCTGGGAAGCGTGAATGGCCCCCGCACCTCTCCCTTCGCCACCCCTTCACGAGGAAAGGAATCAGGGCCAAGAGAGTAGAACGCGTCGGGGTTGGGTGGCTGCGCTGTTGGATCCTGTGCGACCGCGCGCGCGAATCCGAGTGAGATCAACAGGACAATCGCGGGTGCGACGGTGGCTTTTCCCTTTTCCCTTGTCCCTTTTCCCTTTTTCATGCCGACACTCCGAGCAGCCGAGCCGCGTTGTCGTGGTACACCTTGCGAAGGATGGCGTCCGGGAGCCCGATGCCGTAAATGCGCCACCGCCCCTGCGGCGGAACCGGAGCGGGCGCGTAGTCGAAGTACTCGTCTTCCGTTTCCAGGAAACGGAAGTAGATCTGATAGAGCAGCTCGCCAAATATCTGCTGCGGTGTTTCAACGCCGTGCGGGACCGCATCGGTTCCAAACAGAATTCGATCCTGGTAGCGGTCGAAGAATTTTCGAGCCGTTCGGGGCTGACGTCCAAGTTCGCCGATCCGCGCCCCGATCTCGACGTACATGTTCGGGAACTTCTCCAGGCATTCGGAGACGTAGCCAAGATTTTCGGCGTTGTGTCCGACGTGCAGTGCGATGAACGTGGTCTTCGGATGCCGCGCGAACACGCGGTTCCTGGCGTCGAGCAGCTGCTGGTTCGAGGGAAAGTCGCGGCCGTGGAACGACCAGTCCGGATGATTGTTCAATTCTTCGAACCGCTCGTTGAAGCGGTCGGTGGGAAGAAAGAACGCCTCCGGGTCGCTGATGTGGATGGCGACGGGGATGTTGCGTCCCGCGCACGCCTCCCACATCGGATCGAAGCGCTTGTCGTCGATGGCCACCAGTGGACCGGAGGTGACCTGTTCACGCAAGTACAGTCCAAGCGTCTTCAGCACCTTCAGTCCCCGCGCTCCCAAGGCTCGCGCCCGTTCGATGTCCTCCGCCTGTTCGCGCGGGTAGTTCGGCTGGGTAATCCGGTCGAACCGCGGTTCGGTGAAAGTAATGAACCGTCCTGGGTGCGCCTTCTGGTATTCCGCGATGCTCTGCTCGAGGCCGCGGCCAACGCCACCCGTGAGGTTGACCATCGTCTGCAGGTTTACGCGGTCCATGACGGGAACGATCTCCGACGCTGGCGCGCGAAACCTCATGTCCTCCCCGTGAGGGACAC
>JBAROV010000092.1:0-33987 GCA_049642465.1 Vicinamibacterales bacterium | reverse complement strand
GATCGGGATAGGGCAACGGTTTGAGCAACACGCCGTTGACGACGCTGAAGATGGCGCTGTTGGCGCCGATGCCGAGGGCAAGTGTCAGCACCGTGACCACTGCATAACCGGGCGACTTGCGCAAGTGGCGGAACGCGTACAGGAGATCCTGGCGGAGTGTGTCCATTTTCAGCCTCGGAGTCGGGAGGTCGGGAGCCCGGGAGTCCAGGAGCGTTCGCGAATTGTAATTCCGATGTTGGACGGACGAGGATCCGAGAAGGTTGCGGGGGATTCCGCGCCGCGATCGCGGTAAGATCGTTCCGTGAGTTCCGTGGCGCGCAAGCTCATCATCGCGGCCCTGGCAGCGGCTGCCCTGCTGTGGCCACGACCGGCCATCGCTCCCATTGCCGCCCAGCAGTCCCTCCTCGACAGCGTCAGGGTCGAGACTGAACTGATTCAGGTGGTTCCCTCGCGCGGCGATGTCCCTCCCCTGCCTACGCGCACGAATCGAGCGGCCGCCGTCAAACTCGCAACCGTCCAGAAGCCGGTAACCCGCCCGTCGTCACCAGGGGTCGTCGATCGTGCGCGGCGGATGCTTCTGGGCGACGGCCGTTATCGCCCGGAACCCTTCCCCAGACCGGGCCGCTGAGCCGGGTCTCTCCCAGTAGATAAAAGACACGGCATGTCCCTCCGCAGCCGGCTCATCATTGCGTTTCTGCTGCTCTCCGTCGCACCGCTCACTGCGGTGACGCTCTTCTCGTACGCGTCCTCTGTCAATGCGGTCGAAAACGCTGCCGTGCTGCACCGGGTCGAAGAAGCCGTTCGCACATTTCGCGGCCGCACGGAACCGCTCGACGATGCGACGCCCATGGCGCTGCGGCTGCAAGCCTGATCGTGGCGCAAAACGACTTCAACCACGGCATTCTCGATCAAACCGATCACCGTCCGTGGCCGAGACCCCGCGAACCGTGGATCATGTCGCAGACTTGGAACGATCTGCTGTTTGCGCATTGGCCAATCGACATCGATGTGCTTCGGCCGAAGGTGCCCAGTGGCCTCGAGATCGACGTATTCGAAGGACACGCGTGGCTTGGAATTGTGCCGTTCCACATGACCAATGTCGCGCCGCGGTTTACACCGGCGCTGCCGTGGCTCTCGGCGTTTCCAGAACTCAACGTGCGAACCTACGTTCGCATCGGCGACAAGCCTGGCGTCTACTTCTTCAGCCTCGACGCCAGCAATCCGGTGGCAGTTCACACGGCGCGGATTGTGTTCCACCTGCCGTATCACACGGCCGAGATGCACGTCGATGTGTCGGGTGAACGCGTGCGCTACCGAAGCCAGCGGCGCGGCTACCCGAAGTTCGTGTTCGAAGCCGAGTATGGTCCGACAGGGCCCGATTCGCCGCCGCGTCCCGGCTCCAGGGAGGAGTTTCTGACGGAGCGATACTGCCTCTACGCCGCAGATTCATCGGGACGCCTCCATCGTCTGGAGATCCATCATCCTCCGTGGCCGCTTCAGCCGGCCGACGCGTCGATCACGCAAAACACCATGGCCGAAGCGTCCGGAATTCCACTGCCGCCGGCCAAACCTCTCCTCCATTTCTCCAAACGGCAGGACATGGTTGGGTGGCCGATGCACCGCATTTGATTCGATGCCGATCTTGTAACCGCTCCCCCCGATGCTGTGCGGCGGCCGTGTCACCCGGCCGCGGCCACTCCTGACTTTTCAGTAACTTACGACGGCCCAACGAGACGGCCCCACTCGTGCACTAGGGCGCCTCATCCCCAGCAACGCCCGGCAGGTGTGTGCACACATGTCGCGACCCTTGTCCATCCGTGCAGGCCTGGCGATTTTAGCCATCGCGCTTTTTTCTGCGTCCGCTGTTGCACAGACGGCCGCGGTTATCGATCCTCGAATCGTTGAATTCGATCCTTCGCCGGACCACTCCACCATCGGTACTAACGGCCAGCCGGTTGTCACGAGATACGACCTCGAGCTCTATCTCGTTGGTGGCACACAGCCAGTACAAGTTGCTGCGCTCGGAAAACCCGCGCCCCAGACCGACGGAAAGATTCGCGTCGACTTCACGACCCTACTGACTCCGTGGCCAGCGCCGGGCACGACGTACGAAGCCCGCGTGGCCGCCGTTGGGCCCTCCGGCGTGGGCCGCAGCCTCGAGTCGAACACGTTTGCGTTTTCGTCTCCATGCAGTTCTGCGATTTCACCAACCAGCGTCGCTGTCAACGGGCAGGCGTCAACCGGAAGCGTGACCGTCTCTGCTGTGACTGGATGCGCGTGGACGGCAGCGAGCAACGCTTCGTGGCTGACGATCACGTCGGGAGCGACCGGCGCGGGCAATGGCTCGGTCGCCTATGCCGTTGCGGCTAACACCACTGCGAGTCAGCGCACGGGTGCGCTGACGATCGCCGGCCAGACGTTCACGGTCACGCAGAGCGCGGGCTGTAGCTACACGATCTCGCCGACGGCCACATCGGTGTCGGCCAGCGCCTCAACTGGTTCAATCAGCGTGACCAGTACAAGCGGATGCGCGTGGACCGCGTCGAGTTCCGCCTCCTGGATCACCATCACCTCGGGCGCGAGCGGCAGCGGCTCTGGCACCGTCGGATATTCAATCGCGGCGAACACTGGAACGACTCAGCGCACGGGCACCCTGACGATTGGCGGCCGCACGTTCACCGTGACGCAGGACGCCCCCGTGCCCTGCACGTTCTCGATCTCGCCGGTTAGCACCTCGATTGGAGCGACAGCGGCCACCGGCTCGATCACAGTCACTGCGGGGAGTGGTTGCGCGTGGGCGGCGTCGAGCAGTGGGTCGTGGATCACCATAACCGCGGGCGCGAGCGGTACCGGGAACGGCCAGGTGTCCTACAGCGTTGCTGCCAACCCGGGCACCACCACACGAACCGGAACGATCACCGTCGGTGGCCAGACGTTTACGGTCACGCAGTCAGGACAGACCTGCACGTTCGCGCTCTCGCCGGTGAGCACCTCCATTTCGAGCGATGCGGCAACTGGTACGCTCAGCGTCGATACGCTCACGGGTTGCTCGTGGAGCGCAACGCCATCCGCGTCGTGGATCACCATCACGTCCGGAGCGAGCGGTACGGGAGATGGCACGGTCGGGTACTCGATCGCTGCCAACACGAGTCTGTCGAGCCGCACCGGCACCGTAACCGTGGGTGGTCAGACGTTCACGGTGACACAAGCTGGCGTCGTGTGCACCGCGACCCTGGCGCCGGTTTCAACATCGGTGAACGCGAGCGGTGGACAGGGCTCGGTCACGGTAACCCTGCCCTCCGTCTGCCCGTGGACCGCCTCGAGTGCGGTCTCGTGGGTGACCATCACCAGCGGCGCGAGTGGTACGGGCAATGGCTCGGTTGCGTACACGGTCGCAGCCAATACGTCCACGTCACCTCGCACCGGTACGCTCACGATTGCCGGACAGACGTTCAGCGTGTCCCAGGGCGGAGCGAGCTGCAGCTACTCAGTGAGCCCGACAACCGCATCTGCGCCGGCCGGCGCCGGCACAGGCACTGTGTCGGTCACATCCGCTTCCGGATGCACGTGGACGGCGTCGAGCTCCGTCTCGTGGATCACGATTAGTAACGGCGCGAGTGGATCCGGATCCGGCACGGTCACCTACTCGTTCGTAGCCAACCCGACGACCCAATCGCGCGTGGGGGTTCTCACCGTCGCCGGGCAGGCCGTCACGATTACGCAAGCCCCGGGTTGCGGCTACAGCATCTCGCCCACCAGCGCGTCGGTGCCATCGACGTCAGCCACCGGCAATATCGGCATCACTGCGGGCTCCAACTGTTCGTGGACGGCGCAGAGTCCGGTCAGCTGGATCATGTTCTCCACGGCCACCTCTGGCACGAGCAATGGCAGCGTCGGATACGTCGTCGCGGCCAACAACAACAGCGCCTCGCGATCCGCCACGCTCACGGTAGCCGGCCAGGGCTTTGTCCTCACCCAGGCGGGTGCGCCGTGCGACGCCACACTCACGCCAGCCACCCAGAACGTGGCGGCAGCGGGCGCCAACGGCAGCGTTGATGTTGCGATGCCGGGCGGCTGCGCGTGGTCGGCCGTCTCCAGCGTCTCGTGGATCACGGTCCTCACCGGCGCCTCGGGTTCGGGCAACGGAACGGTCACCTATCGCGTGGATCCGAACCCCGCCGGAACGACGCGAACGGGGACCATCGCCGTAGGCGGAAGATCGCTGACCATCACCCAGGCAGCGGCTCCATGCACGGCCACGCTCTCACCCGCGAGCGACTCGCTCACCGCTGCGGGAGGAACACGAGTCGTTTCCGTCACGATTCCAACGGGCTGCTCCTGGTCGGCAACGAGCAATGCCTCGTGGATCACCGTGACGGCAGGTGGAGGACCGAATACATCCGGCAGCGGTGGCGTCACGTTCAGCGTCGCGGCGAACACCTCGACCTCGTCACGGACCGGCACGCTGACAATCGCTGGCGTGACGTTCACGGTCACGCAGGCAGGCGTGCCATGCGCCTACACGGTCTCCCCGACCGCGGCATCGGTCACGGGTGCGGCAGGCACTGGAACGGTGACGGTGACGACGACGGCGGGGTGTAGCTGGACGGCCGCCAGTGCCGTGTCGTGGATGTCGATCACCAGTGGGGCGAGTGCTACTGGCTCGGGCACCGTGACCTACTCGTTCACGGCGAACCCGAATACCACATCGCGCTCGGGAGTCCTCACGGTCGCGGGCCAGGCGGTTACCATCACGCAGTTCCCCGGATGCGGTTACAGCATCTCCCCCTCCAGCGCGTCATTGACCGCCTCGGCAGGGAGTGGAACCATCACGATCACATCGGGCCTCGGGTGCTTCTGGAGCACGCAGAACACCGCGTCGTGGGTGACGTTCAGCACGGCGACGACCGGCACTGGAAACGGTACCGTTGGCTACAACGTCGCCGCCAACACCAGCAGCAGTTCGCGATCGACGACGCTGACCGTCGCCGGCCAGTCGTTTGTGATTACGCAGGCAGGCGCCGCGTGCGACGCGACGCTGACCCCGTCGACTCAGAACATCGCGGCGTCGGGCGAAGACGGCAGCGTGGCTGTCACCGTGCCTGCGGGCTGCTCGTGGACCGCGGTCTCGGGCGTGTCGTGGATCACCGTGCTCACTGGTGCATCGGGTTCGGGCAACGGCACCATCACCTATCGCGTGGCGGCGAATCCTGCAGGCACAACGAGGACGGGAACCATCGCCATCGCCGGTCGGCTGCTCACCGTCACGCAGGCGGCGGCTCCGTGCACCGCATCGCTCTCCTCCACTAGCGAATCGTTCGGTTCGGCAGGCGGCTCGCGAGTCGTCTCGGTCACCATCCCGACCGGCTGTACGTGGGGTGCGACGAGCAATGCGTCGTGGATCACCGTCACGGCGGGTGGCGGCCCGAATACGTCGGGGAACGGTGGCGTCACGTTCAGTGTGGCGGCAAACACATCAACAACATCACGGACCGGAACGCTGACGATTGCCGGCCTCACGTTGACTGTGTCGCAGTCCGGCGTCACCTGCAATTACACGGTGACACCGACCAGCGCCAACGCGACCGCAGCGGCTGGCACAGGCACGGTGTCGGTGACTTCAGTCGCCGGCTGCGCATGGACGGCGACAAGCGCCGTGTCCTGGATGTCGATCACGAGCGGCGCGAGCGGATCGGGCTCGGGCAGTGTGTCGTATTCGGTGGCGGCCAATCCGACAACCCAGTCGCGCTCCGGCGTGCTCACGGTTGCGGGGCAGGCCGTCACGATTACTCAGGCCGCCGGCTGCGGCTACGCGATCTCGCCGGTGAGCGCCTCGCTGACGTCAACTTCCGGCTCGGGCACGATCACCGTCACGGCCGGCGGTTCGTGCGCGTGGACCGCGCAAAGCCCCGTGTCGTGGGTCACCTTCACCACGTCGAGTTCAGGGACTGGTAACGGAAGCGTCGGCTACGCCGTCGCGGCGAACCCCGACAGCGCGTCGCGATCCGCAACGCTGACCGTCGCGGGCCAGTCGTATGTGATCACCCAGGCTGGCGCCCCGTGCACGGCGAAGATCACGCCCAACTCCGACCATGTCCCGCCTGGTCAGACGAAACGCAGCGCGACCGTCGAGTTGCCGAGCGGATGCAAATGGACGGCGACTTCCAGTGTGTCCTGGGTCACCCTCGACAGCGCCGCGACCGGCGAGCAAACGGGAACCGGGTCGATCGGCTATACCGTTGAAGCCAACGTCAGTGGCACGTCTCGCGTCGGTTCCATCGCCATCGCCGGTCAACTCCTGACAATCACGCAGGACGGCGCTCCGTGCACGGCGACCCTGTCAACGACGACCGAGTCCTTCGAAGCCGTCGGAGGCACTGGGATTGCGAGCGTCACGATCCCGACCGGGTGCGTGTGGACGGCGGCGAGCAACACCTCGTGGATCTCCATCAGTTCCGGAGCCGGCCCGAATAGCACCGGCAACGGCGGCGTCACCTACGCCGTCTCCGCGAATACATCGTCTGCGCCGCGAACCGGGACTCTGACAATCGCCGGCCTCACGCTGACCGTGGCACAAGCAGGCACATGCTCCATCTCGGTCTCGCCGAGTTCCGTGTCATCCGGCGCGGACGCCTCTTCTGGCTCGGTGACCGTCACGACGGTCTCCGCCTGCTCCTGGACGGCGACAAGCTCGGCCTCGTGGCTGACCGTGACGAGCGGTGGCAGCGGCTCCGGCAACGGAACCGTTCAGTACGCGATGGCCGCGAACACCTCCAACACGGCAAGGACTGGGTCGATAACGATCGGCGGCCGCGTCTTCTCGGTGACCCAGGCCGCGCCGCTTTGCGCCGTGGTGTTGTCGACGACCAGCGTGTCGCTGACCTCGGCACCAGCGTTCAGAACCGTGAGCGTCGGCACGGGCGCCGGATGCGCCTGGACGGCCACCAGTTCGGTGTCGTGGATCACAATCGCCTCCGGAGCGAATGGAACCGGTAACGGCTCGATTTCGTACTCCGTGGCTGCAAACGCGTCAACCACCGCGCGAACGGGCACGATCACCGTTGGCGGCGAAACCCTGACCGTGACTCAGGCCGGAGCAGCGTGCTCGTACAGTTTGACGCCCACGTCAATCTCAATCAGTGCGGCGGGGACTACTGGTGCGATTACCGTCTCCAGTTCATCGGGATGCGCGTGGAGCGCATCGAGCAGCGTCCCGTGGATCACGATCGGATCGGGAGCGTCTGGCGACGGCGACGGAACCGTGCAGTACACGGTCGCCCCGAACACCGCGTCCTTCTCGCGCGTCGGCACGCTCGTGGTGGGAGGCCGAAGCTTCACCGTCTCCCAGGCGGGCAGCACGTGCACATCGTCATTAACGAGCAGCGGCGTTTCGGTCGGGCCCGCGGCATCCAACGTCTCTGTGGGGATTTCGACGAGCGCTGAGTGCGCGTGGACCGCTTCGTCTGCCGTGGGATGGATCTCCGTCGTCAGCGCGTCGAGCGGCACCGGACCAGCCACGGTCAACCTCTCGATTGCGCAAAACACGAACTCCGCGTCACGGAGCGGTTCGGTCGCCATCGCCGGCAAGACCTACACCGTGACCCAGTCGGGCGCGTGCACTTACTCGACGTCGCCGACCGCAATCAACGTCAATGGCAACAGCGCGAGCAGCAGCGTCTGGGTCACTGCCGGCCTGGGCTGCTCCTGGACGGCACAATCGCCGGTCTCGTGGATCACGTTGAGCACTTCGGGCGGATCGGCTGCGGGCATAGTGGGACTCACGATCGCGCCCAACCCAACGTCCTCGCCGCGGTCCGCAACGCTGACGGTCGCCGATAACGCGGTGCTCGTCACGCAGGCCGGCGCCGTCTGCAACATCATGGTGTCGCCCGCCAGCCTGAATGTCGTGGGAGGCACTCAGACAATTAACGTCACGACCCCTACGGGTTGTACGTGGAGTGCGACGTCGACCGTGTCGTGGATGACGTTCCCGAACGCCGCATCGGGCAACGGCAGTGGAACGCTCGCAGTCCAGTTCGATCCGAACACGACCGGGATGGCGCGGATCGGGTTCATCACCCTCGGGGGCTGGAGGATCTTCGTCACCCAGCGGATGGGAACGCCGCCTTCCCCACCTGACGGCATGAGGGTCATCGGTCAGTAACGACCGACAACCGGAAGTCCTTTCAGGAGGGACTGCCGCAGGCACCCTCGACGGCGTCGAGAAGTGCCTGGAATTCAACGGGCTTTCGCAGGCAGGGTGCCTTGAGCCGCTGGATGCGCTCACTCTGCTCTGCGACGGCCGTCACACAGACCACCGGCACATCAGCAAGTCCGGGTTCGCTCAACTGCTCGGCCCGGAACTGCCAGCCGTCCATGACTGGCATCATTAAATCCAGCAACACGACGCACGGACGCCGCGTCCGCATGCGCTCGAGCGCCTCCCGTCCATTCGCCGCCGTCATTGTTTCAAAACCGTGCGTCGTGAGGAGGACGTCCATGAATTCCCGTACGTCGGTGTCGTCTTCGACGATCAGGACGCACGGCATCGGGCAAACACCACGGCGGGAAGTATATACCCCTTCCACGTCGGCTATTCCTTCTTGGCTGGCGTGCGCGTGGCCGACCATGTCCCTTCGCCGGCTCCTTCGAACTCCACGCTGCCGCTCATTTTGTCCCCTTCGACCGTGCCGGAAAAGTAACCCGAGGCCTCCTGCCCCTCGGCGTTCATGGTCACGGTGAATCCGATCTGGTTTTCTTTGACAGCTCCTTCAAGCGGCGCGGCGCCGTACCTGCCGCGATAGGGGCCGGTCAGTTTCTCGCCGTCCTGTTTGAGATCCAGTGTTGGATGCCCCACAATCGATCCGAGTTCGAGCGAGACGGTCCATTGGCCGGCCACATTTGCCGGCGCGGCGAACGCGGTGACGTACAACGCCATCACCACACCGAGAATCAGACAACGCTGCAGCATGGATGAATTCTACTCCTCCGTTTTCTCGCACTGCGCTGCAAAACAGTCGAGCTGAACGTGTGGATCAGGTCGCTTTGGCAGGAAGGATGCTGCAGGCGGGGCGTTCGGCCCGCAGGGGCTTCTTCCGATCGCCAGACGATCACGGCGTCCCCCATCTGAACGTCGGGAGCCCCGCGGGTCAACGCTCCCATCGAGAAAACCCCGCTATTTCAACTCGCGGCACGCGTCGGATGGCGGCGCCGCGGGCGAAACTCCACTCTCAGCTTGGCGCGGGCTGTCGTGTAATAACGTCGCTGCTGACGCAGCCGACGACAGCGGCACGAGCTGAGCGATACGTGAATAGATGGGCTCCCGGCGCTCATTGTGCACATGCTTGCACTCGAACCGGATCGCCACTCGGCGCAAGACGAACGCTGAGGAACTGCACCTTCGGCGGCAGGGTCGGCGCAAGCGTCACCGACGCCAGCAGCTGACCGCGATCGCAGTCGATCCTCCACTGCCCTCGCAGCGCGTTCTCGACGTTCTCGAACCTGCCAGGCGTCGTGCGGCACGATCCAACTTTTGCGTGGAGTTCGTCGATCCGAGCCCGACGGCGCTCGCGTGATTCGTCCAGGAACAGATTCTCGGCGGCAATACTCGCGGCCAATCGATCGTCCCACGTTGAAACGAGCTGAGATACGGCATTCTGCGCATTGACGAGCGCCGGAGATGGTTGTACTTCCCGCGGCTGAAGGCCGCCCGTTTTCGCCAGCAAATCAAAGACGCCGGCTACGACGCGTCCCCACGGCGTGTACGTGAGATTTCCAAACACGATCACACCCACGCCGTACTCCGGCAGCCAGCGCATCTGCGATCCGAAGCCCGGCAAGCCTCCGCTGTGCGCCACGACGTGACGGAACGTGCAGTTCTGAGAAACACCCAGTCCATATCCATAGCCGCCGGCATTGAGCTGCACCGCTCCCGAGCTGTCGCGACTCGTTGCCGCAGATCCGAATCGCGCAACCTGCTGCATTTCGCGCAGCGAGGCACGGCTGATCGGTGTTCCGTCACGACCATCTCTCGGAGGCCAAGCCGCGAGGTGCGCGGAAACGTAGCGGCTCAAGTCGCGAATGGACGTGAGCATGCCACCCATCGAGCCGAAGGCACCATCGCGGAGCAACGGCTCCTCTTTCCATCGTTCGTCTTCCCATCGATACCCGTGCGCCAATCGGTCGGATGGAACCTTCGAAGGCTCCATCGTCGTCGCGCTCATCCCCAGTGGGCCGAGGACCTTTTCGGTGAGGTACGCGTTGTAGGGCTTGCCCGAGGCGCGCGACACGATCTCACCGAGAATCGCAAATCCATAGTTGGAGTACTCGTAGGCCACCCCCGGCGCGTTCGAAAAAGGGATGCCCACCGAAATCATGCGAAGCATCTCCTCTCTCGTGACTTTCAGCTGCTGATCTCCCCAGGGGTTGTCCTCCGGAAACCCTTCGGAGTGCGACAGTAAGTGACGCACAGTGATCCGTGGAGAGTCCGTCGTCGGGTATCGAAGGGCCTTGAGCTCTGGAACGAACCGCTCTGCAGGGTCATCGAGTGACAACTTGCCTTCGTCGCGCAGGCTCAGTATCGCCATCGCCGTGAAGCTCTTCGTCATCGACGCAATTCGAAATACCGTGTCGGCGTTGACCGGCGCTTTTGTTTCGATGTCGCGATAGCCCACGGCGCCCGAATGCGCGAGTTCGCCGTCGATGACGATGCCCCAGGCTGCCCCTGGGAGATGCGTCCTGGCTGCGAAGTCCGCGAGCAGTCGATCGATATCGCCAAACGCTCTGGCGAGTTTCGTCTTGCGGTCTGGATCCGTAAAGCGGGGCGGCGGAGCGACAAAGGATGCGTCCTGCGCGGTGAGAACGGCCACCGAGAAGACGACGGCGAGCTTTCCGGCAATCATTCGTTCACCTCGTTTGCGGAATAACCTCATACACCTTCGCCCTTCCGGCAACAAAGACCAGTTCGAGAAGCCTCGATTGGTCGATCTTTGCTTCAACCTGCGACCAGACTTCTGGCGGATACAACTCACCGTGCACGACGACGTAGGTGACGCCCAGTTCCGCCAGACGCGTGACGCTCGCATCCTCCGGAAAGGCCCGCATGTCCGTGTACAGCTTGTCGTGCAGCGGTGGACGCATACCGCTGTATCCATGGACGGTCTTCTGCCAGTGTGCCATCGAGTGCAACATGAAATTGCTGTGCGATCGTTCCCTCGGATAGATCGGTACCTCGGCAACGACGAACGGCTTGCGTTGATCGTTCAGCCAACGGTCGGCAAGTGGAAGCGACAGTTCGAATGGTTCGTTTCGGATGGGAACCGCGGCAAACTCAACGAGCAACAGGCCCAAGCAGGCAGCTGTGGCGGCCGCCCGCGATCGTCGCGTGAGTCGCGCCGTAATGCACGCGAACCCGACCGCCGCGAGCACCGCAATCCCGAGCACCGCAGGAATCGCGAACCGTGCAGGCGCCCTGATGAAGTTGAACCCCGGCAGCCAGTACACGAGGGGCCACAGACCGATCGGCGGACCGGCTGCCAGCCACAGGCATGTGGCCGTGAATACGAGATAGAAGATTTTGACACCGCGGCGAACCGGAAATCGACTGCTGAAGAATGCGGGCCACAACGTTGCCGCTGTCAGCACCAGCGGCAGGTAACCTGGAAACAGGAAGCCACTTGCCTTCGCAATGACATCGGGCGCGACATGAGACAGCACCCACGCGTGCAGATGGGTCGGCGAGGCCAGGAAACTCTCCGGGGACGGAGCCCAGTTGACCAGACTTCTTGTCAGCCCCATTTCTCGTTGAACAAGCCAGTAAGGGACGAACGTGAGAATCGAGATCACTGCCAGCACGGCACCTGGAATGACCGCCTCACGAAAGAACGTCTTGCGCGCCGAAGGCCCACGATGCAGAACCTGCCACAGGAGCAACCCACCGCACGCGATAGCCACAAACACCGCGCCGTGACCTGACGTCGTCACCTGCAATGCCACGAACGCCGCAGCGAGCCACAGCTGGCGCTTCCCGCCTCCGTTGAAATAGGTGTGCAGCGACGCGAGGGCAAATGGAATCCACTGGACTGTTGTCAGATGGATCTGGCTGAGCCGGAAGAACCGGGCTGGGGAGAAGGCGAAGATCACGCCGCACACAAGCGCGGCGCCCGTTCCGAGTCCCAGGCGCTGCGCCAACACGTAGGCACCAAGCCCACAAAGCACGCACGACAGCAGCGCGACGAGGTTCATCGCGAGCGCCGGATTGTCCGTTATCCAGATGACCGGAGCGGCAAAGATCGCCGCGCCGAGAAGGTTCTCGGAGTATGCCAGCGTCCGGTGCTCTGGATAGAAGATGTTCGCCTCGAAGATCGACAGCGGTTGATGCGTCAACGCATACGAGTCCCACGCAAGCGTCCAGATGAAGAGATGACCGTCCGGATCGTCCGAGACGACGGAACTCCCGGGCCTGAACGACAGCGGATACGTGAGGGCGATGGTCAGGAGCGTGTAGCAGAGAAGCGCCGCCCGGAAGTGCGGAACACCTCCTGCGGAGTGGCGTGAATTCTGTGACGCAGTCAACGCGGGAATATTACTCACTTGTCGGAGCCGGTGCCCGGCTTGACGCCGCCTCGGAGTCACGAGATACTGCGCCTCCCGATCCCCATCAACCTGCGTCAGGAGGTGTCCAGTGGCCTCTGTGCGTCGGTCCGCGCTCGCGCCGTTTCTCGTCTCCGTCGGGCTCGCATTCCCGGTTCTCGCTTTCGCGCAAGTCCGCGTCAACCCCGAATCGGCCGTCGCGACGATCGATGGCGATCAGACGGAGCCGGCGATTGCGATAAACCCCAACGACGCCAACCATCTCGCCGTGGCGTTCATCGACATCCCCGCCAGCGATTGCAAGGCGCGAGTCAGCTCCGACGGTGGCGCGACATGGAGCGGTGGGGTTGCCATGAACAAGATGGGCTACGTCAACTGCACGGACCCGTCGATCGCGTTTGACGCGCAGGGCAACATCTACATGGCCGGGTTCCTGCACAACGGCCGATTCGGATTCAATGACTTCGATTCGCGGATCGGAGTCGCACGCTCGAACGCGGCCACTCGCGGAGGAGCGTTCGAGAATCCCGTGCTAATTGAAGGCGGCGCCTATGGGACCAACGCCGTTGATAAGCCGTACGTGACGGTGGACACCACGGGAGGCTTGTTCGACGGGCGGGTGTATGTCGCGTGGAACACCAGCTTTCCGGTACCGAACGACGTAATGTGTGGTGACACGGATCGCGACGACGTGCTCGACACGTGTCCCAGGCTGATCAAAATCGCGGCTTTGACCGACTTGGGAACGACGATTGCCGCGACACGAACGCTTTCGCAACACCTCGCACCGAACGATTTCGGCGCCGTGCCTGCCGTCGGACCCGAGGGCGAAGTCTACGTTGTCTGGCGTCGCTTCCACGAAGGAACGGTCCGCACGTTCCCTGTCGTGTCACCCGCCCCGCCGTGGCACGAAGTGAACAAGCTGCTCGTGGCGAAGTCGATCGACGGCGGCATGAACTGGGGCCCGGTTGAGCTCCGCTCAACCGAATACCTGATCGCCGACATCGGTCCGGTGGGCGGAGGAGGCGGCGGGATGCAACGCGCCTCGCGATATCCCATGGTTGTGGTTTCGCGAGGAGGCGGCACACGGGGAACCGTTCACGTCGCACTGTTCGACGAGCCGAGAACGAGCGAACTCTTCGCGCTGCCGTCCCGGCTCCTGGCGACAGGGCCGCCGAGCACACGGGCGTTCGGCATCAACCGGTTCGGATCCATCGTCGGCGAGTACTTCGGCGATCAGGATGACACGGAACAGGAGCTTGGTCGCCTCAATGGCTTCCTACTGCTGCCGTCACGTGTCGAATCCGACGATCCCAATATTCCGAACGATCCCGATTGCAGCCCCGGTGGCGATTGCCCCGATGCGTCGCGCGACAGCGCCAAGCGAATCGCGCTGTGGAAGAACTTTGCCACCAAGGCGATGGGCATCAACGATGTCGGACAAATCGTCGGCAAATTCGATGACGAGGAGGGAGAGCACGGCTTCCTGCTCGATGGCGACGCTTTCACGACGGCCGTCGGGCAGCGCATCGGAGACACCCTCGTGGGCCCCTCCTTCCGCACGATCAACGTGCTGGGCGCCCAGTCGACAAGGGCGAACGGGATCAACAACCACGGGGACATCGTCGGAGGGTTCATCGACGGCGAAGGCTTGCACGGTTATCTGCAGAGGGGCACGGTTGTCACCACGATTGATGCACCCGGAGCGACTCAGACCGAGGCATTCGGAATTAACGATCGCAACGAGATCGTCGGCTGCTTCCACGACACAGCGGGGCTGGAGCACGGGTTCCTGCGGTCTCCCGATGGGCAATTCACCGCGGTGGATTTTCCTGGAGCGATTGAGACATGTGCGGCGGGCATCAACAACTCGGGTCGCATGGTCGGGAAATACGATGCCGGCACACCCGTGGCCACGTCCGGCTTCGTCCGGCATCCCGACGGTACATATGCGCGCGTGGTGACGGCGTTCGACCTCACGGAAGTTCTCGCAGCGAGAGTCACCGGGATCAGTAATGCCGACGAACTCGTCGGGTTCGTTGTCGCCCGGCGAGAAGGCGTCACCGGCGACTTCAGCTTCACCGCAGAGCTGGCGTCAACGCACAACGTCTACGTCACGCGCTCGGACGATCGAGGCGAAACCTGGACGCGCCCGATTCGTGTGAACGACGTGATCGGAGGCGACCAGTACTTCCCGTGGATGTGCGGCACGCGAGACGGACGGCTGCACCTCGTGTGGCTCGATCGGCGCGATGACCCGGCGAACCTGCTCTATCACGCGTACCAGGCGCACTCTTCCGATGGCGGCCAGACGTTTTCGATTAATACCCGGCTGACGACCGTCGCATCCAATCCGCGGCTGGCGGATCTGCGCGACCGCAACGGAAACGGCTTCATTGGCGACTACATCGGCATTGCCTGCGGCGAAAATGATATCGCCGCGGCGGTGTGGCCGGACATGCGTGATGGAGAACGCAATCAGTCGATCTACAGCGCGTCGGTATCGTGCGGACTGACGGATAACGGCGATGGCACGATCACGGACACATGCACGAAGCTGATGTGGCTGAAAGACGCGAACTACGCGAGAACCACCGGAGTCAGCGCCGACGGCACGATGCGATGGACCAACGCCATGAACTGGGCCGACGGTCTGCAGTTCGGCGGCTATGCTGACTGGCGGCTGCCAAAAAGCAAGTTTCCCGATCTGAACTGCCGCCCCGGAGCCACTCCGTTCATCGGCGTCAACTGCACCGGAAGTGAACTGGCACAGTTGTTCCACCTGGGACGCGTCAGCCTCGGCTCGCCGGGGCCGTTTACGAACATTGGCGAGCGCGGCTTCTACTACTGGACGCAATCGGAATTCTCGACCCAGCGCGCCTGGATCCTTCGGATGGATACGGCGGAGATGGGGTCCGGCAACAAGGAGTCGGATGTCCTGTCCTGGCCAGTCCGCGATCTGAAGCCCACCGACACGTCAACAGGCGCCAACGTCACCGTTCGGCCAGATCCGAATGTCACAATCACGTTCACGAACGTCTCGACCGGAGGTTCAACGACCGTCGTCGCGAGCGAGGTCAATCCCGGTCCCGCGACGTTCCAATTCCTCGGCAAGTTCTACGACATCAGGACGACCGCCGTCTTTACAAGCCCCGTGACCGTCTGCTTGTCGTACTCCGACGCAGACCTGCCGGCAGGAACACTCGAAACCGATCTGAGGCTTCGACATCTCGAGGGCGGGGTGTGGGTCGACGTGACGGTGTCGCACGATCTCAACGCAAATATCATCTGCGGACAGGTCAGTTCCTTCTCCTGGTTCGCGGTATCCGCGCCGCTGCCGAACCGGCCTCCCATGGTAGACGCCGGAGCCGCTCAGTTGGTGGAGTGCACGCAGCACACCGGGGCAAATGTCCGGCTCGTTGCTGCGGCAACCGATCCGGACGGCGATCCGCTGTCGTATGAGTGGCGCAACTCGGCGGGAACGCTCGTCGGAACCACGACGGCGATCGACCTCGTGGTGGCACTCGGCACGCACACGTTCAGTGTGACCGTTCGCGACGGCCGGGGCGGTGTCGCCAGCGATTTCGTCGAGGCCACAGTTCGCGATTCGACGGCACCGTCGCTGACGCTGCTGCAAACGACGGTGTCGCTCGTGCTGCCGTCGCCGGACGGCGCGTCCGTCGACGTGCTCGCTGCGACCGGAGCCTCGGCCGTCGATGCATGTGACCCGTCGCCCGTCCTCGCGCCGGCGGGGCCGGCGACATATCCGGCTGGAACGCACCATGTCATCGTCTCGGCGACCGATGCCAGCGGCAACCGGACGACGGCTGACGTCCGGATCGATGTCGTCTACCGATTCGACGGCTTTGCGCCGCCGCTCCGTGGCGACGGGCAACTGGTTGTGCGAGGGAATCGGACTTTGCCCATCAAGTTCCAGCTGTTCGCGGCAGATGGGTCGCCGATCCTCGACGCCGTTGCGACGCTTGGCCTGGCCAGAATCAGCGACGCGATACTCGGCACGGTCGAGGAATTCATCCCGGATGCGGCGGGGGGAAGCAACACCGGGAATCTGTTCCGCGTCGATTTGCTGTCTGGACAGTACATCTACAACTTGAGTACGGGCACACTGATGGCCGGCACGTACGTGGCGACTGCCATCGTGAGCGACGGGACGCAGTATTCGGTCCGCTTCTCGGTCAGGTAGGCGGCTGGCCGCTGCCGCGGCGGCACGCGAGCGGCAACGGCTGACGAACCGCGGAGCGCCGATGAGCGCGGCCAGGTCCGGGTCGTGCGCGAGCGGGTGGGCATAACCCAGTCAGATCGCGCGGCCTTCCGGGACGGGGCGCTGACCACAGGTGGCCACGTCGGCCCACGCGGTGAGCGGCTGAAGGCTTAGAATCTAAAACTGAGCCGGGGTGGCGGAACTGGCAGACGCTCGGGACTTAAAATCCCGTGGCCGTAAGGCCGTGTGGGTTCGATCCCCGCCCCCGGCACCATTTGCAAGCAACGGGTTACAGGAACCGGATTCATCAGCCCGAAACGAACCCGCGAGTCATCTAGGTAGCGCCTGGGGCTCATCGCGTGGCACATCAGCCGGCCAGACGATGAACGCTCTCTGGCGCTGCGGCCCGACGGTGTAAGCGTCGATGGCAGCACGGCCGGCCCCCGTCGTCAGCCACGTAGCAAACTGCTGCGCATAGCCCGCGGTGCGCGTTCGATCGCTGGGCACGATGACCGCGTAGGTGTTCAACAGATCCGGGCCGCCTTCGAACAGAATGGCCAGTTGCTGCTGCAGCTGCGGTGCGTGCTGCGCGAACGTGGCATCGTCCGTCAGAGTGTAAGCCGCGACACTGGCCGCAACCTTCAGCGTGGCCCCCATACCGCTACCCGCTGCGATCAGCTTCCCCGCTGGTGGTGCGGTTCTGGCAAGTGCCCACAACCGTCGTTCCGTTTCGTGCGTGCCGGACGAATCACCCCGAGAGACGAATACGACACCAGACCCCGCGATCCGTTGCATCGCATCGATTGCCGTCGCTGCGTCTTTGACGTGTGCCGGATCGGCCGGTGGACCCACGATCTGGAAACCGTTGAACATGATCTTGCGATACAGCCATCCCGGTCTGTCCTTCAGCGTCTTGGCTTCTGCGTCGGGCGCGTGAGTGATCGCCACGTCGGCAGCCCCACTGATCAGCAGCTGCAGCGCACGTCCGCTGCCGACCGGCACCGGTCGAACGTCGATGCCGGATTCCCGCTTGAACGCAGGGATCAGTGTGTCGAGCAGGCCCGAATTCACAACGCTGGTGGTGGTCGCGAGCGTGAGCCGTGCCGGCACGCTGTCGCCTGCACACGCCCAGCACTGAGACAGGAAGGCGGCCAGGACGGCCCTGAGCAGCTGCATCGGCATTCTTGAACCTGGGAAGCCGCTCAATCACAGCCCAAGGACAGCAGAATAAGCCGTACTGGTTCAACCCCGACCCCCACCCCCGGCACAAGCCCTGAACACCACATCGACCGACGTCAGCGCTGCCCGCCGCGCCTGCCCGATGCGCGAGCCGACGCCTCCGCAAGCTGCCTGCGAAACTGCCGCTCGGAACTGTCGACAAACCGTCCCAGCTCCCCAGGGTCTATGAATGGATTCGCTGCACCGGGACGCATCCTGGCGCGTTTGTCCTCTAGCTCGAAGAATGCGGGGTGCGGCGCCAGAAACACGTCCGCCTTCATCGCCCGAAGCCTCCGGAAGCTTCGCTCGTAGTCCGCAACGATTTGCGGATAGTCACGATTGCCGACGAGCCGGTCGACCACGGACGTGCTGCAGTAGAAAACGACCTGATACGGTTTGCCGTCTTCAACCGCGCTCATGCTCCACGTCGTGCAGCCCTTCGTGTGTCCAGCCGTGACGTTCGCCGTCAACTTCGTCGCACCCAGTTCCACGGTGTCGCCGTCGGCAACGAGGCGATCGACAGCCACGGTCGGTGAGTTCGAGTGGCCGGCGCGCAATGCCGGTGCGTCGCCGGCGCTTGCCACCACCATCCCCCCAGAAAGACGCTTCAGCTCGGCGAGTCCGCCGGAATGGTCCCAGTGCGCGTGACTGTTGAGGAGCACCTTCACATCTGTGACGCGGAACCCGAGAGCCGAGATATTTGCGGCAATCTGCGGCGCTGTCTCCGGGAGACCGCCGTCGAGCAGGACCGAACCCGCAGGCGTGACGATGAGAAAAGCGCTCACGCCAGCCGCGCCGACGTAATGGATGTTGCCGACCACCCGGAAAGGCTCGACTGCTCTGTTCCAGGCCTTTCGCTCATCAGGCGACTGGGCGAACCATCCGAACCCAACCACGAGTGCGCAAGTGGAAACGGTCAGCAACGATCGAGACAAACCCCCACTCCTTGCAGATTGATGGCGGGCTCTGCTCACTTAACGATCCGCGCCTCCGCCTCGAATCTTCGGAAGTTACTGTACGTCGCGGTGGCCGTGACCAGCTCGTCGGCCGTCATGTACCCCTCCTCCATCGTCACGGGCACCATCACCCCCAGCCTTTCTACATGTTCATAGGTCACGGTAATCCTGGCTTGCAGGCCGCGGGGCTCGTTGTTGAGGAGTTCAGTCTTCCAGACCTGCCCGTTCGTCGGATCGATCCAGAACATTCCACGTGACACGACGCTGCGACCGTTCGGGGTTCGAATAATGGTCGGCCGTTCACGTTCCTCGTAGGTCACGACGGTCACCGCAGCGCCCGATGCCGACGCCGTACCCGAAACCCTGAACCTGAATCGTGACCGCTGATCCGGCAGCAGAAACTGCAACGGCAGGATGGGCACGTTGATCGTCCGATACACGCCGCCGAGGTTGTACTTCGCTTGTTCCGCGGCGATTGCAAATGCCGACGCGCGCAGCCGGGAGCGGGGTGCCCTGAGCAGCGTGTCGATATGGGATCTCTCCTTGACGGCGCGTCCGTCCACCTCGAGCACGTCGCGGATCGCAAACCATCCATCCTCACGGTCCCCGCGCACGATCGCGAACTCCGAGCGAACCGTTCTCTCAGTGATCGTTTGCGCCGGCGTGTTCCTCAACGTTTGGACGTAGAGTTCGTCTGCCACCAGAGTCGTCAGGCTGTCGTGGTATCGCACAACGTACTCACCGGCGCGGCGCAGGACCGATCGCAGATCTGACTGGGCGGACCCAGTGGGTGCCGCGGTGAACATGGTGATCACCCATGTCGTGAGCAGGACGGACACCAGCAGATTCTGACTTAAAATCTTCTCGCCGGCGAGGCGCTCAGGCGAACGCTCAAGTCCGGTGGCCAAGCGATCATCGCGACGTTCTCCCTGCAGGGACCGGAACGGTGCAGCGGACTGCCTGTCGTTCGCTACTCAGGTGACGCGCTTGCCGCGGGCTGGGTGCGGCATTCCAGCTCCTGGAAAGCGTTCCAGAGGAGCATCGGACACCGGCAGAGACCCTCCAGGCGTTCACCTACAATCGTTTTCTCGTGAGGTAAGCCAGACGAGTGGATCGGGCATACTATCCGGACGCTCCCAGCCAGCTGGAAGGTGCTCGATGCGACCCAGGCGCACCACGTCGGGCCTCTTGGCCATGCTCGTCTTTGCGGCGGCAACGAACGCCGGTGTCACCGGCTCAGCGTTCCAGGTGTCTGCGCGGCAAACTGAATCGATCCTGGACACCGACGGCCTCCCGCACGATCCGTTCAGGCCCGACGGCGCCGCCAATGTGATCGTGTTTGTCGCGACGGACTGTCCGATTTCCAATTCGTACGCTCCCGAAATCCAGCGAATCTGTCGAGACTATCGCTCGCGCGGTGTCGCCTGTTTCTTGATGTACGAGGACGTCGACGTGACCTCGTCTCCCACGCCGCTGGACGACGCGGTAAAAGAGCACGTTCGCGAGTTTCGCTATGTGGACATTCCCGCGGTTGTCGATCGTTCACGACTCATCGCCAGGCGGGCCAAGGCGTCCATCACGCCCCAGGCAATGGTGATTGGTCCTGAAGGCGAGATTCGCTATCGCGGTCGAATCGACAACCTGTATGTCGCGTTTGGAAAACGGCGTCCTCGGGCGACGGAACACGACCTCCGTGACGCGCTGGATGCCGTGCTGGAACGGCGTCCTGTTCGCAAGGTCGAAACGGAAGCGTTGGGGTGCTTCATCGTCGATCCCGCAGCCATCAGGAAGTAGAACATGCGTAACGCTGCACTAGCTGTCATCGTATCGCTGACGATCTCAGGTGTTGCACTCTATTCCCAGCAACGCGGGACGCGAGCACCCTCGCCGCCCTCGAACATCACCTTCACCGAGACCATCGCTCCTATCCTGTACGACAACTGCGTGACCTGCCATCGCGCGGGAGAAGTCGCGCCGTTTCCCCTGGTCACTTATGAGGATGTCGCCAAGCGCGGCAAGTTGATCGCGAGGGTTACCGAGTCGAAGTTCATGCCTCCGTGGCACGCCGCCCATGGCTTCGGGGAGTTCGTTGGCGAGCGGCGGTTGACTGACAACCAGATTGCCGCGATTGGCGCGTGGGTCAAGAGCGGCATGCCGCGCGGGAGCGAGTCCAAAATGCCGAAACTTCCGGCATTTCCACCCGACGGATGGCGTCTCGGCCAGCCCGATCTGATTCTCGAGATGCCGGCCGGATTCGAACTGCCCGCCAGCGGTCCTGACGTCTTCCGCAATTTCGTCATTCCGACCGGTCTCACAGAGGACAAGTGGGTTCGGGGGATCGAATTCCGCCCGAGCGCGCGCAAGGTCGTCCACCATGCGCTCTTTGCGCAAGTCGCCGGTGGCAGTCTCGCATCGCGCGACGGTGCGGATGGCCGCCCTGGATTCGGTGGCATGGGCGCGGTCGGCGTCGTCAATGACACGGGCGCTTCGCGAAGTCTCGGTGGTTGGGCGGTGGGCGCCACGCCGATGATGCTGCCCAACGGCATCGCGCTGCGCCTGCCAAAAGGTTCGGACTTCCTGTTGCAGATGCACTTCCACTTGAGCGGCAAGCCGGAGACCGAGAAATCGCTGCTCGGGATCTTCTTTGCCGACAAGCCTCCGGACAAGGACTTGTTCTCGGTCGAACTGCCGGCGCTCTTCGGCGTCGGCGCCGGTATCGACATTCCTCCAGGCGAGAAGGCGTTCACGATTCGTGACTCGTTCACGCTTCCCGGCGATGTCCGCGTGTTTTCAGCCTTCGCGCACGCCCACTATCTCGGCAAAGACATGAAGGCGACGGCCGTACTGCCCGATGGATCGACGCGGCCGATGATCTGGATCCCGGACTGGGACTTCAACTGGCAGGACACATATGTCTACAAAGAGCCGTTCACGCTGCCAGCGGGCACTCGGATTGATGTGGTGCTGACCTACGACAATACCGAGGACAACCCTCGCAATCCGGTCAGTCCGCCCAGACGCGCCTTGTGGGGGGAACAGTCGCTCGACGAAATGGGTACGGTGGGCTTTGGATTCGAGGTGCTGAACAAAGCTGACGTGCCGGCATTCCAGCAGGCCCTGGGCGCGCGCACCAAGGGCGCCATCGCGGCCGGGGGCAAGGATGGCACCATCGGCCGCTTTCTGGCGAGCCAACAGCGCCGCAGCCGAGGCCTGCAGCAGCTCACCATATTCGATCGGCGAGGCACCGTGATCAGCCGGGTCGGAGAACCGGGTTCGTACAGTCAGGCGTCCTTCGCGCCCGATGGTTCGCGCCTGGCCGTCATCAAACGGGACCTCGACGCCGACACGCAGGATGTCTGGACGTTCGACATCGACACTGGCAAGGGCACGTCGATCACCTCAGATCCGGCGCAGGATTCCGCACCGGTCTGGTCACCCGACGGACGCTACCTTGCGTACGTCTCGGTGCGCGAGAACACACACGGCCTCTATCGCCGCCGGGCCGACGGTACAGGGAGCGAAGAGCGGCTGTACATCCACAACACCGGCGCTCCAATCGTCCTGACCGACTGGTCCAGCGGCGACCGTTTGTGTTTCTGGTCGGGCGATACCATGTTCGTGCTGCCGCTCGCCGGAGACCGCAAGGCGATTCAGCTCACACGGGAGGACTTTTTCGGTCGCGGCGGCCGGTTCTCGCCCGACGGCCGGTTCCTCGCGTTCAATTCGAACGACTCAGGCCGTTTTCAGATCTATGCGCGAGCGCTCGATCCCACGGCAGGCACAGCCGACCGGAAGCAAGTATCCCCGGAGGGCGGAATCGGCGGGATCGTGTGGCGACGGGACGGCAAGGAGATCTTCTACCTATCGCAGCCGCCGCGGCAGACAGTGATGGCGGTGGAGGTGAACACGAAGCCCACGTTCGACGTCCGTCCACCTCAACGATTGTTCGAGATGCCGGCGCCAATCGTCGCGCCCGCACAACTCAGCAACATCAGCAGCGCGGATGGGCAGCGGTTCGTGTTCGCCGTGCCGGTGCCAACGAAGGGTGTGAAGTGAGTGGACAGCGACCTATAATCCCCACACCTGACTCGAAAGGAGTCCCCGTGAAACGGCCGACTGCCGCCGCTCCTCTCCTTATCTCTGCTCTCGTCGCCATCGCGGCCGTTCAACCACAGAACGCCGCCCGCGCAGCATCCGATCAAGCGGCGTCGCCACAGGCTGCCGCCGCGCCGAAGATAGATTTCGAGAAATACACGCTGCCCAACGGACTGCAGGTCATCCTGCACGTGGATCGGAAACTTCCGGTCGTGCACGTCAATCAATGGTTCAACGTAGGCTCGAAAAACGAGCGGCCGGGACGCAGCGGCTTCGCACACCTGTTCGAGCACATGATGTTTCAGGGATCGAAGCACGCGAGCAAGGAATACTTCGTGTACGCCGAGACGGCAGGTGCAAACGTCCGTGAAGGCGGCGTCAATGGGACGACGAATCAGGACCGGACAAATTATTTCGCAACCGTCCCATCCGGAAACCTTGAAAACCTTCTCTGGTTCGAAAGCGATCGCCTCGCAACGCTGCTCGATGCGCTGACCCTCGACAAACTCAACAACCAGCGGGATGTCGTCAAGAACGAACGTCGGCAGGGTCTCGAGAACACACCCTACGGACGATGGTTCAAGCTGATTGCCGAGAACCTGTACCCCTCGCGTCACCCGTACGCCAACGACGTGATCGGCGTGCACGAGGATTTGACGGCCGCGTCGGTCGACGACGTCAAGGAGTTCTTCGCCACTTATTACACGCCAAATAATCTGTCCCTCGTGGTCGCGGGGGATTTCGATCCCGCCATGGCCAAGCGCCTCATCGAAAAGTATTTCGGCAGTATTCCCGCCGGCCCGGCGCTCGATCGTCCGGCGAAGGGAACACCGCGGCTCGACGGCGAACAGATCGTCGAGGTGAAGGACCGAGTGCCGCAGGAGCGAACCTACTTCGCGTGGCACACACCGGCGTTGTTCGATCCCGGCGATGCAGAACTGGATCTGGTGGCGACGATCCTGACCGACGGCCTCTCTGCGCGTTTGAACAAGGCGCTCATCTACGACCGTCAGCTCGCCTCCGACGCCGTGGCGTTTCAGCAGAGCCAGCCGCTGACGAGTAGTTTCATCATGTGGGTGACGGCTCGACCCGGTACCGACCTGGCCACGATAGAACGCGCAGTCTCCGACGAGATCGAGCGCCTGGCCAAAACCGGACCGACCGAGGAGGAACTGACTCGCGCCAAAACGAAGTGGGAATTCAACTTCGTCACCGGCCTCGAACGGATAGGCGGGTTCGGTGGGAAGGCAGACATCCTCAACCTGTACAACACCTACTTCGGAAACCCTGACATGTTCCAGGCGGATTTCGCGAGGTACCGCAACGCGACGGCTGCAAGCGTACAGAACGTCGTGAGCGCGCACCTGAACACGCGGAACAGGCTACTGGTGCGGTTCCGTCCGGAGAAGTCGGGCCGCACCTCGGAGGTCGTCGTCGACCGAACGAAGGAGCCACCGCTCGGCGGCGACAAGCCGTTCACCGCGCCGGAGGTCAAGACGGCAAAGCTCGAGAACGGTCTGGAGATCTTCGTCGTGGAGCGCCACGAACTGCCGAAGGTGTCCGTCGCCCTCGCAACCCGCGCGGGCAGCGTCGTCGATCCACCCGGGAAGTCCGGGCTAGCAAGTCTCACAGCCCGCGTGATGCGTCGCGGAACGACGTCGAAGGGCGCGCTCGAGATCGACACGGCACTTGGGGATCTGGGAACGGGGCTCGGTTGGGGTGCGGGCCGCGAGAGCGCGCGGCTGACCGTCGATGTTCTCAAGCGCAACGCTTCACCGGCACTTGCGATCCTCGCGGATGTCGTTCGCAACCCGTCGTTCCCATCCGCCGAATTCGAGCGCGAAAAGAAGCTCGCACTCGACACGCTCGCGCAGCAGGCGAACAACCCCAACGCCGTGGCCAACCGGGTCGCGTACATGCTCGCGTTTGGCATGGATCATCCGTACGGTACTCCTCCTTCCGGACTTCCGAGTACCGTGTCGTCAATCGCCCGCGAGGAACTGACCCGCTTCCATCAGACCAATTGGAAGCCCGGAAGTGCAACGCTTGTATTTGCTGGTGATCTGACGCTGGCGGAAGCGACTGAACTGGCCCGCAAGCATTTCGCTACGTGGTCGGGCGGCGCCGCACCAGACGCAACTATCCCGGCGCCTCGACCGATCGGCGCGGGCAAGGTGTTCCTCGTCGATCGGCAGGATGCGGCGCAAACTGTCATCGCGCACATCCTGCCTGCACCTCCCAGGAAGGCCACCGATTATTACGCGGTCGTCCTCGCCGATGCCGTTTATGGTGGCGGGGGGTTCGGGACGCGGCTGAACCTGAACCTGCGCGAGGACAAGGGATACTCGTACGGCGTCTTTTCAAACGCTGCGTTGCTGTCGACAGGCGGCACAATCATCGCTTCCGGTGGTGTTCAGACTGACAAGACCACGGAGTCGGCGAGCGAGTTCATGAAAGAACTGAAGGATCTGGCGGGCGGCAGGCCGATCAGCGAAACCGAACTCACCGCTGCACGACTGACGAAGGTCCGCGGCTACGCACAGCAGTTCGAGTCGCTCGGACGCGTCGCCGACCAGGTCCTCGCGCTCTGGACTGTTCGGCTCCCGACGGTTGAACTTCAGCAGGAACCCGAGAAGTTGATGAGCGTGCCGGTGAATGCCGTCAACGCCGCGGCCGCCAAATACGGACAGCCATCAGGGGCGACCCTCCTGCTCGTCGGAGATCTCTCGAAGATCGAGGCGGGCATCCGAAAACTGAACTTCGGCGAGATCGTACGGCTCGATGTCGAGGGCCGGCCGGTGCAAGGAAAGTAGGCGCCACCGCGCTCAAACCGTCCCTTCATTCGTCACGTGCGAGTTGTGGACGAGCACGCGCTGCGGTAATCTCGAATTCCTCGGAATCATTGCAGAGCGCCTGCGGCCCGAGCGAGGGGCCGGAGGGAAGCGGCGCAAAGCGCCGCCCCCGAGCGAGAAGCGCGCGGGGGTGGCGCCCCGCGCGCACTGAAAAAGGAGCCCGAACGATGCGGTCACGACCCGTGGCGGCGCTGGCACTCGCAGCCGCCTGTGCAGGACTAACCCGGCTGGACGGACAGGCGCTCAAAGCCTCCGCGCCTCAACAAGCCACAAGACTGGAAGTACCGGTTGAGTACTACAAGCTCCCGAATGGTCTCAAGGTCGTCCTGTCCCGCGATCAGACGACACCGACGGCGTGCGTGGCGGTCTATTACAACATCGGCTTCCGCAACGAGCCGAAGAACCGCACGGGTTTCGCGCACCTTTTCGAGCACATGATGTTCCAGGGCTCCACGAATCTTGGAAAAATGGAGTTCATCCGGCTGATCGAATCCAACGGTGGATTGCTCAACGGGTCCACGCGGTTTGACTTCACGAACTACTTCCAGGTCGTCCCCTCCCACGTGCTCGAGCCGGTCCTCTGGGCCGAGGCGGATCGCATGCGGGGGCTGTCAATCACGCAAGACAACCTCAAGAACCAGCAGGAAGTCGTCAAGAACGAAGTGAAGGTGAACGTCCTCAACCAGCCCTACGGCAGCTTCCCCTGGATTGACCTGCCCATGGCTGCCAACGAGAATTGGTACAACGCGCACAATTTTTACGGCGATCTCGAGCATCTCGATGCCGCGACGCTCGAGGATGTGCGCTCGTTCTTCAAGACCTTTTACGCCCCCAACAACGCCGCCCTCGTGGTGACGGGCGACTTTGCGGCCGATCAAACCAAGGCCTGGATTCAGAAGTACTTCGGAGACATTCCATCCGCCAAGCTCCCGCCGCCACCCGACCTGCGCGAGCCGCGACAGTTGAAAGAAAAGCGAGCGGAGCGCACCGATAAGCTGGCGAACCGGCCGGCGCTCGGCATTGGTTACCACCTGCCAGATCGACGGACACCTGAGTGGTACGCATTCGGCCTGATTGACCAGGCGCTGGCGCAAGGAGACGACTCGCTCCTCTACGACGACCTCGTGCGAAAGAAGGGACTCACGGGCGGCGTCGACGCTGGTATCAATTGGGGCCTCGGCAACATGTTCGATTACAGCGGCCCGATGCTGTGGATGGCGCAGTTCTTCCACGACTCGTCCACGCCATCGGACAAGCTGTTGGGTGCGATCGATAGCGTGATCGAACCCGTGCGGAAGCAAGGCCTCGACCAGGCCACACTCGACCGGGCGCGCACGAAGATTCGTTCGAATCTCTACACCAACCTCGAACAGTTCGCTGGATTCGGTCGTGCAAACCTTCTGGCCTCCTTTGCGCTGTTCGACGACGATCCGTCGCTCATCAATCGGCTGGAGGACGAGTTCGCGAAAGTCACCCCCGCGATCGTCCGGAAGGCAGCCGACGAGTACCTTCGGCCCGGGAACCGCACTGTCTACGCGATCAAGCCTGGCAAGACGGGAGAACAGCAGTGAGCCGCCGGATTGCGTTCGTCGTTTCCCTCGCTCTCGCTCTCGCTACAGCGTCCACCGGCGCGCAGCAGAAGCAGCCACCGCCCCCGGCGGGTACGCCCAAGGACTTCGTCATCCCGGCGCCGCGGCGCTTCACGCTCGGCAACGGCATGCCGGTCACGCTGGTGCCGTTCGGCCAGGTGCCGAAAGTCACTATTCGCCTCGTCATCGGAGCCGCGAATCTGCACGAGAAGAAAAACGAGATCTGGCTCGCGGATCTCACCGGCAGCATGATGCGCGAAGGAACGGCGACGCTGACCGCCGAAGCGGTGGCGCGACAGCTCGCCGCAATGGGCGGAGAACTCGGGATTAACGTCGGTCCTGATACGACGTCGGTCGGAACGGAGGTCCTCTCGGATCGCAGCGCCGATGCGATCCGCCTGATTGCGGACGTGGTGCAGAACCCGCGCTTGCCGCCGTCCGAGCTCGACCGCGTCAAGGGCAATCTACTCCGCAACCTTGCCATTCAACGGAGTACGCCCCAGGCGATCGCCCAGGAGAAGTTCGCAGAACTCCTCTACGGCGAGCATCCTTACGGCCGCATCTTCCCTACCGAGGCGATGCTCAAGGCTTACACCATCGAGCAGATACGCGCATTCCACAAAGGCAATTTCAATGCTGGCCGCGCCCGCTTGTACGTCGCGGGCATCTATGATGCGAACGCGATGGAAGGCGTCATCCGCCAGGCGTTCGAGAACTGGCCGAAAGCGGTCACACCCGACGCACCCAGAGTTCCGCCGGCAGGCGACAAGCGGTTCGCTCTTCTCGATCGGCCGGACGCACCGCAGTCAACGGTGCTCCTCGGATTGCGAGTGCCAAGCCCGTCGCATAAGGACTGGGTGGCACTTCAGGTCACCGATGCTCTGCTTGGCGGCGCGTTTGGATCGCGCATTACGTCGAATATTCGCGAGCAGAAAGGCTATACCTACTCTCCGTTCAGCACGATTTCGGCGCATCCAGGCGAAGCCAACTGGGTCGAAACGGCAGACGTCACGACGAAGGTCACGGGAGAATCGCTGAAGGAGATCTTTTTCGAGATCGACCGGCTGCGCAAGGAACCGCCATCCGCCACTGAGCTGCGCGGAATCCAGAACAATCTGGCCGGCATCTTTGTCGTTCAGAACGCCTCTCGCGCGGGTGTGATCGGGCGGCTCGCGTTCGTCGATCAACACGGACTCGGGGACGACTATTTGTCCACGTACGTCAAGCGCGTCATGGCGGTCACGCCTCAGGAAGTCCAGCGCATAGCCAACGAGTACCTCACCCCCGACAAGATGACGCTCGTCGTCGTGGGCGACGTGAAGACCGTCAAGGAACAGGTCAAGCCGTGGTCCGGTCGGTAGTGCAGTGCGGGTCCGCGGATCCTGCCTCGCCGGAGCGCGAGGGACGCCAATGCGCAGTCGGCGATCCATGACATCCGCCAATCTTACGGGGCCAGTCCCGTAAGAGACCGCCTTGTGCCCGCCCCCACTGTGGGATAATCTCGGAACCGTTCCCGCCGATTAACGATGCTCTGCACGTATTGCGGTGCAACTACGTCTCCGACGCTGGATCGGTGTGTTGTCTGCCATACGCCGTATCCTCCCGGTTTCCGCGATTCAGGAGCCGACGAGACCAGCCTCGAAGCCGATCAAACACGTCTGACGCCGTCCGCGGAATCGCGTCAGGAGCGCATTCCCGTCTCCGGATTTGGCGAGCTCAGCGGAGTTCCCAGGCTCGAACCAGGCCAGACGTTCGCCAACCGCTACACCATCATCAGGCTCCTGGGTGCCGGCGGCATGGCCGCCGTGTATCAGGCCTGGGACGAGACGCTCGCAACAGCGGTCGCGCTGAAACTCATTCGAGTTGACCCGATGATGCTGCCCGACGATATCCGGCAGCTCGAGGAACGGTTCAAGCGCGAGTTGAAACTCGCCCGCCAGGTGACCCATCCGAACGTGATCCGCATCCACGACCTCGGCGAGGTCGGGCGGACCATGTACATCACGATGGCCTACGTGCAGGGATCCGACCTCGCCACCGTCCTCCAGAAGGAACGCCGCCTGCCGATCCCGCGGGCGCTGTCACTCGCCCGGCAGGTTGTGTCGGGGCTCGCCGCGGCTCACCGCGCTGGCGTGGTGCACCGCGACCTGAAACCGGCGAACATCCTCGTCGACGCCAGCGACCAGGCCTTGCTGACCGACTTCGGCATCGCCCGATCCAAGGCTGGCGAGCAGACGATGTTGACCGAGCGCGGCCTTGCCCACCTGCCAACGGCGTCGCCGCTGCAGACGATGCCCGGCGCGATCCTGGGAACGCTCGAGTACATGGCGCCGGAGCAGGTCCACGGCGAACCGGCCGACGAGCGCACGGACATTTACGCCATCGGCCTGATCTTGTACGAACTGATTGCCGGGTCGCGCATCCGCCCCGCTGGCGAAGCGCTGTCCGATATCGTCTCGCGCATCGAGCAGGGCCCGCCTGCGCTCGAGACCCTCGTCCCGGACGTTCCACCCGATGTCGCGCGCATTGTCTCGAAGTGTTTGAATCGCGATCCGGCGGAGCGGTACGCGACGGCCGACGACCTCCTGACGGATCTCGAGCGGCTGGACGCCGAGGGCCACCCGCTGCCGGTGCCACGGCGGATCGCGCGGTGGAAACTTGTCAGCGCAGCAGGCGCCCTCGCGGGCACGCTCATCGCCGGCACGTGGTACGCCGCGTCGACGCGCGTGCCGCCGGTGGACCCAACGCAACGGTCCCCAGTGCCGATCCTCGTTGCTGATTTCGAGAATCGCACGCAGGATCCCGCGTTCGATGGCGCGCTCGAGCAGGCGCTCAGCGTGGCAATGGAAGGTGCGCCGTTCATTACAGCCTATCCCCGAACCGACGCGGCAGCGCAGGTGAAGACCCTCTATCAGAGTCCGCTCAACGAAAAGAGCGCGCGGCTACTGGCTACTCGCGAAGGCATCAGCGTAATCCTGGCGGGTGCGATCGAGCGTAGCGGAGCGGGTTACCGAATTTCCGTGCGCGCCATCGATCCGAACAGGCCGGAGCCGCTCGAAGAAGCGACCAGGACCGCTTCGAGTAAGAACGACGTCCTCGCGGCGCTCGGTCGCGCGGCCGAGCCGCTGCGCAAGGCGCTCGGCGATACCACGCCGTCCGCGCAACAGCAGGCGGAAACCTTCACAGTCGCGTCTTTCGAAGCCGTTCGTCCGTATATCGAGGCACAGGAGCTTGCGGCCAATCAAAAGGATGCTGAAGCGGTCGCGAAGTTCAAAGAGGCACTGTCGTATGACCCTGACTTCGCACGGGCCTACGCCGGAATGGCGAACAGCCTGCATTACCTCGGTCAGATCGAACAACGGGATGACGCGTGGAAGAAGGCGCTCGACCGAATCGACCTGATGACGGAGAGAGAGAAGCTGCGTACCAATGGCACGTACCTGGTCGGCGCCAAGCGTGACTTTCCGGCTGGCATAACGATCTACGAGGAACTCGTCAAGAAGTATCCCGCCGACTCAGCCGGATACAACAACCTCGCGGTCGCTCGCTTCTACGCGTTGAATTTTGCCGGCGCACTGGAAGCGGGCCAGCAAGCGATTGAGATTTACCCCAAGAGCTTCAAATACCGCGCGAACTACGCGCTCTATGCCATGTACGCGTCGGATTTCAAGAGGGCCGCTGCGACTGCGCAGCAGCTGATGAAGGAGAACCCCAACTTCGACACGGCGTATCTCGTGCTCGCGATCGAAGCGATTGCGAGTGGGGATGTCGCGAAGGCGCGCAGGCTCTACGAGGCCGCAGGGAAAACGGGCAATGCGGGAGCGTCGCTCGCCGCGCTTGGTCTCGCCGACCTCGACATGTATGAGGGTCGCCCCATCGAAGCAATCGCGAGACTGCCCGAGGCCGCGAAACGAGATCGCGCGGACGGCAACGACTTCGGCGCGGTGGCAAAGCTTCTCGCCCTTGCGGAAGCACACACGGCGCGCAGGCAGATTGGACCTGTGCAGGCGGCACTGTCCGAAGCAGCCACACTCAGCGCAGACGACAACGTCCTGGTGACAACGGCACGGCTGGCGATCGCGGCGGGCCGAACCCAGCAAGCGAAGGCAATTGCCGCGGATCTCGAGGACAATCCCCCACTGCCGAGTCGCGCCTACGCCAAGGTCCTTGAAGCAGAGATATTCCTTTCCGCCAAGCAGTACATTCCGGCGATGGATGCGCTCAATGCCGCGCGCAAATTCGCGGATCTCTGGCTGGTACGGTACCTGCTGGGCATGACATATTTCCAGAGGGGTGACTACGTCGAGGCGACACAAGAATTCGAGACGTGCCAGCGGCGGCGCGGCGAAGCGATGGCCCTGTTTCTCGACGATCTCCCTACCGCCCGGTATTACGCTCTCGTGCCTTACTGGCTAGGTCGGACCCGGGAAGCGAGAAACCTGGATCCCCGCACACAGTATCAGGAGTTTCTCGCAATCCGCGGCGGCGCAGCCAACGATCCCCTCGTCGCCGATGCGCGGGAGCGGCTGGCGAAACGGAAGTAATCGTCCGCCTCATCACTGAATGTTCACCGTAACAATCCCAGCCGTCGTGACCAGGAAACCTGGAATCGATGCACTCACTGTCGTCTGACCTGCCGCGAGCGCGTCCAGTTCGATCCCCCCCGCCGCGACGGTAAATGGCGTGCGGAAGTCTCTGGCGGGTATGACAACGGTCCGGCTCTGCGCACCGCCGGCCTGCGTCACGAGCTGCGCCACCGCGTCGTTCGAGTTCGTCAAGGTTGCGGTGAGCGTGGTGCCCGGTCGCGTTGACTGATACTGCAGGAGCGAACCGCCGCCGTCGGCGGCGACGCCAATCGCGACCATGAACGGCGCGCTGTTGTCGGTGGCGTTCATTGTTGTCGGTAGCGACTCAATCTGTAACGCCGGCGTCACCACGTCTGCCGATCCGGTGCCATCGATGAAGCCGGTGGCAGTCGCCGAGAAGGACGCCGTGCCTGGCGCAACTCCCTGGATGTAGAACGGCGCGAACGTCCCGTTGGGTTGAACAAAGACGTCGATGACCTCTGCGCCTGGGGTCGTATCATCCGGCGCCAGCAACGCAACGCCGGGCGTAAGGCTCCGAATCCGGACTGTCACGCCTCCATGGTCGGATCCTTCGAGCGATGCTCCTATCGCGCAGCAGAATGGGTTGAAGTTCGATTGCAGCCCTGCTCCAATTCTGAGGGGCAGGCCGGGGCTACTCAGCCCACTGAACGTAATTCGTGGCGTGGAAACCGTGACGGTCACGGATCCGCCAACGCTGTTATCGAATCCTGTCGACGAGGCACTGACCGTTGTTGTCCCTGTGCCCAGCGGCTCGAATTCGATGCCCCCGCTCGTGACGTCAGGACGCGAGAAAGCCTCATTCGCAGGAACCGTGATCGTTCGCGTCTGCGCGACGCCTGCCAGTGTGCGAAGTTGCGCCACCGCTGGCATGCTGCTGGTGAGCGTGACGGGAATGTCGGTGCGGGCCGCTTGCCACACGAAGAATCCGGCGAACAGCGGATGCTGCAGACCCAGGCCGACCTGGAACGGAGCGTTGGGTGACAGCGTGGTTGTTGTCGCAGGCAGATTGAGCACTATCACGTGCGGTTGGACAACTTCGACCGTCCCGGATGCGTCACCAAAGCCTGGCGCTGACGCCGTGACCGTGACGGTTCCGCTCGCACCTGTTACGCCTTCGATGAAGAAGTTCACCGTCGACTGGCCGGGATCGACCGGCAAATCAATTGCCTCACTGCCAGCGCCCGTGCCATCCGTTGACAGCAGCAACACGTTTGGATTGCTGCTCGAGATATGGATCGACGTGCCTCCGTGATCGGTACCACTGAGGACCGCCGCCAGCGGATTGAAGAAGAAGCCGTCCTGATTCAGGTTGGTCTGCAGTCCGGCACCCACACGCGCAGGGAATCCTTGCAGCGAAATGCCTGCACCTGTGACGGTGACATTCGCTGATGCCTGTGCAAAACCCGTGGCAAAGCCGTCCGCGGTCGCAGAAACCGTGGTCTGCCCGCTGCCGATCGGATCGAACTCGATTCCACCGCTGGCGAGATCCGTCGGTGAGGTTGCGAATCCCGCACGGATGATCACAGTCCGGCTTTGTCCTGTGCCAGTGCTTGTTTCGAGCTGTGCGACGGTCGAAGTCAGATTCGACACCGTCACGACCACATCGGACTCCACCGTTTGGAAACTGCGGAAGAATGTCCGGCTCGGATCTGCGATCCCGGCGGCGATGTAGAACGGCGAATCGACTGACAACACGGTGGTCGTTGCTGGGAGGCCCTGGACGAGCAGCACCGGCTGGACGACGTCAGCATCGACGGAACCACTCGTGAATCCGGTCATCGTCGCGGTCAGCTGCGTCCTGCCGGTTTGTCCAGCGGCACCATGAACCACGAAAGCCGCGGATGAGCCTCCGATGGG
>JBAROV010000067.1:0-46385 GCA_049642465.1 Vicinamibacterales bacterium | reverse complement strand
GTACTGAACTGTGTCGGGGCTCGGGGCCTCGAGGCCTCGGGCTCGGGGCTCGGGGCTCGGGCTTCGCGACACCTGTAAAGACAGAATATGATTGTCGCTTGGTGGCTGATACATCTCCCACTCCTGCTCTTCCTTCTGAGCTGCCCGTCATCCCGTTGCGAGGCGCCGTGGTTCTGCCGATGACCGTGGCGCCGCTTGGCATCAGCCGGCCCTTGTCGGCCCACGCGATCAACCGCGCGCTGGCAGGCGACCGGATGATTCTGCTGCTCCTGCAGAAGAACGATGTCGATGAGCCGTCGCTCGACGATCTGCATCGCGTGGGAACGGTCGCCATCATCCGGCAGATGGCGAAGGCGCAGGGCGGGATGCGCGTCATTGTCGAAGGCACCGTGCGCGCGCGTGCGGAGTTCCTCCAAATCGACAAGGAGTCGATGGTCGCGCTGATCAAGCCGCTGCCAGAGCCATCGGAGCGCTCGATCGAGATCGACGCACATGTCCGGCGCCTGCAGGAGCTCGTCGATCGGGCGCTGTCGCTCGCCACTGGCCTCTCTCCCGATATCAAAGCGCTCGTTGGCAGCATCGACGATCCGCTCCGGATCGCGTACGTCATGGCGAGTCTGCTCGACATCAAGGCCGAGGAGAAGCAGCAATTGCTCGAGCAGGACAATCTCGTCGCGAAGCTCGATCTCGTCTCCGCGGCGCTCGCCCGCGAAATCGAAGTGCTCGAGTTGAAAGGACGAATCGAGTCCAAAGCCGAGAAGGAGATGACCGACGCGCAGCGTCAGTACCTGCTGCGTCAGCAACTCAAGGCCATTCAGTCGGAGCTCGGCGAGAGCGACAACAGCGAGATTCAGGAGATTCGACAGCGGGTCACCGAGGCCAATCTCCCGGAATCCGTCGCAGCTGTCGCGCTCCGCGAAGTGGATCGGCTCGAGCGGATGACTCCGGCGTCACCCGAGTACCAGATGATTCGCACCTATCTGGATTGGGTGCTGGACATCCCGTGGAACACGATGACCGAGGATCGGCTCGATCCGATCGCCGCTCGCCAGGCACTGGACGAGGATCACTACGATCTGGACAAGGTCAAGGAACGCATCGTCGAGTATCTGGCGGTAAGAAAGCTGAAGGGAGATCTCAAGGGACCGATCCTTTGTTTCGTCGGACCTCCCGGCGTCGGCAAGACATCGCTTGGACAATCGATCGCGCGCGCGATGAATCGCAAGTTCATACGACTCTCTCTTGGTGGCGTGCGCGACGAGGCGGAGATCCGCGGTCACCGCCGCACCTACATCGGGTCGATGCCGGGACGGATTGCGCAGGCCCTCAAGTCCGCCGGCTCAATCAACCCGGTCATGATGCTGGACGAGATCGACAAAATGTCGGCAGGGATCCAGGGCGATCCCGCTGCGGCGCTGCTCGAAGTGCTCGACCCCGCGCAGAACCACACCTTCCGCGATCACTATCTCGAAATTCCCGTCGATCTCTCGCGAGTGCTGTTCATTGCAACCGCCAATCAGCTCGGGACGATCCATCCTGCGCTCCTCGATCGGATGGAACTCATCACCCTGAGCGGCTACACCGAAGACGAAAAAGTGCACATCGCGCGAATGTATCTCGTGCCGCGTCAGCGTGACGAACATGGCCTGGAGCCGCCACAGTTCGAGCTGACCGACGCTGCGCTGCGTCGAGTGATTGCGGAGTACACTCGGGAAGCCGGCGTCCGAAGCCTCGAACGTCAAATCGGTACCGTGGCACGAAAGGTCGCCGCGCGCGTGGCCACCGATCCCGCGTACACCGCTCGCGTGGATGCGCTCGACCTCGATAAGTACCTCGGGCAGCCCAGATTCCGCCAGGAGACTGCGTTCCGCACGTCACGACCTGGCGTCGCGACAGGTGTCGCGTGGACCGAAGTCGGTGGCGACGTGCTGTTCGTGGAGGCCGCACTCATGCCCGGCGGCTCCGGGAACGTCACACTCACTGGCCAGCTTGGAAGCGTGATGCAGGAATCAGCGCGGGCGGCGCTGAGCCACATCCGTCAGCACGCCACCGAGCTCGGCATCCCGCAGGAATTCCTCACGAAGCAGGACTTGCACGTGCATGTACCTGCCGGCGCCATTCCAAAGGACGGCCCTTCAGCGGGCGTGACGATGGCGACCGCGATTGTCTCCGCGGCGCGAGGCGTGCCGGTCGATCCGGAAGTGGCGATGACCGGCGAGATTACCTTGTCAGGTCTCGTGCTCCCGGTTGGCGGCATTCGGGAGAAGGTGCTCGCCGCGCGCCGGTATGGCATCCGGACGTTTATTCTTCCGCAGATGAACCAGCAGGACATCGACGAACTGCCCGAAGAGGTCCGCCGCGAGATGACATTCATTCCTGTCAGCACGCTTGAAGAGGTGCTCCGCGTCGCCCTGCCCGCCACGACCGCCGTCGGATAGCGCCCCGTTTGGTGAGCCGCAGCGCATTCTTCTACATCTCCGGGCACGGATTCGGCCACGCCATCCGTCAGATTGAACTCATGAGCGCGCTGGCCGCACGCCTCCCAGCCGTTCAGCTCTTCGTACGCACGACAGCGCCGGCTTGGCTCTTCGAGCGCACGGGGCGATTCGCCTACACCCTCCTCCCTGGAGAAACCGATCCCGGCGTGGTACAGCGTGACAGCCTCACGCTGGAGGAAGCAGCAACCGTACGCCTTGCCAGCGATTTCTACGAGCGTCTGGATGAGCGCGCCAGCGCCGAAGCGACGCTCCTCGACCGCCACTCCGCGGGGATCGTGATCAGCGATGCGGCACCGCTCGCGTGCGCCGCCGCATTCGCGGTGGGCATTCCCTCGTTTGTGTGCGCCAACTTCACCTGGGACTGGATTTACGCTGGGTATTCGCTGTCTCCCGATCTCCTGAAGACGATTCAGCACGCCTACAGCCGCGCCACTGCGGGGTGGCGGATGCCGATGCACGGCGGTTTTGCGGCGATCGACCCGGTCGTGGATGTTCCGTTCATTGCCAGGCACTCGCGCGCGGATTTGAGTGGAGACGATGTCCGGCGAGCGCTCGGATTACCGACCGGCGGTCGACGGCTCGCTTTGATCTCATTCGGAGGCTACGGTCTGGACGGCCTCCGCCTCGAGCGTCTCGATTGCACACCGTCTTGGCAGATCGTCACGACCGGACGGAACATCTCCAGTCGTTCGGATCCAGACCATGCGGTGATCCAGATCGACGAGGCCGAGATGTACTCGGCCGGATTGCGCTACGAGGATCTGGTGCGCGCGGTTGACGTGGTGATCACAAAGCCGGGGTACGGGATCATTTCGGACTGCATTGCAAACGGCACCGCGATGCTCTACACCTCGCGCGGCCGCTTCGCGGAATACGACGTGCTCGTGTCGGAGATGCCGCGTTACCTGCGCTGCCGCTTCATCGGCAACGAAGATCTGCGCGCGGGACGCTGGCGTGAAGCGCTCGATGGGCTGATGCGGGACCCCGAACCGCCGGAACGGCCGCGAACGGACGGAGCTGCCGTAGCGGCGGGAATGATTTGCGATCGCCTCTAGCGCGCCGCGCTACTTCACGCTCGTGACGAGCGACCAGATCTTCGGAATATTCACTTTCTCGATCGAGATGGGCCGAAGGTCCGCTTGCGCGAGGAATGCAGGAAGATCGAGATCCGATTTGAAGCCGATGTGAATCGTCAGCGGCGAAATCATCCGCTCGAGGCGCGACAGGATCAGATTCGGACTCTGAAAGTGATTCAGGAACACGATCCGCCCACCTGGCCGGCACACGCGGCGCATCTCCTGCGCGACACGGACCGGATCGGGGACGACGCTGATCAAATACGGCGCATAAACGATGTCAAACGAGTCGGTCGCGAACTTGAGGTCGGCGGCATCCATCTGCAGCAATCGCACGCTGCGGATGTCCTTGCGCGCCACCCGCTCCCGTGCCTTCTCCAGCATCGACGATGAAAAGTCGATGCCTGTGACGTGGCAGTGTGACGGGTACAGCGACAGGTTGATGCCTGTGCCAACTCCGACCTCGAGCACGCGTTCCCCCGGCTGAAGATCCATGCGCTCGATCGCCTGGAGACGGCCGGGATGAAGCGTGGGTCCGAAAATGAGGTCGTAAACCTTGGCGAGCTTGTCGTAAACGCCTTCAACGAAATCATTCTCGACCGCGGCGACCGAGAGTGCGCGTGTCCCGGCGTCGCTGCCGGAGACGAGCTCATCTTGCGACTGATCTTTGCGATCGAATAAAGCTATCAACTCATCTCCGTTTCTAACGGATCAGCGGATCAACCGATAAACGGATCAACGAGTCCACGGATCGATGGTCCGTTGACCCGCTGGCCCGTTAACAATAACCGTTTGGTCGCGGTGGGGCAAGCAAAACGGTTCAGCCACAAATCCTGATCCCCGATCGCTCTTCCCGGTTACGCGCTCAGTGCTTCCAGCACCGACAGTGCCGTTTCAATCGCCCCGCTCGATGCCGAGATCTGAATTCCCTGGACGTGGGGACGAATCGCCGCCGCGATCTCGCTCGCAATCGCGAGTCCCTCGGCGGCCGATTGCCCCGACGACTCGGCGCGGCGAAGTCGATCGAGAACGGCCTCCGGCACGCGCACGCCCGGCACTTCGTTCGCCATGTATTCGGCGTGGCGCACGCTGTCGAGCGGCATCAACCCGGCGACGATTGGGATGCGGAAGGCCTCGATGCGCCGAAGAAATGTCAACAACTCCTCGGCGTCGAACACCGGTTGCGTCACCGCGAACTCCGCGCCCGCTTCCACCTTGTATTCGAAGCGCCGCACTTCTTCATCCAGGTTCAGCGCCGCGGGATTGGCCGCCACGCCGATATGAAATGCCGTGGCGGGTCCGATCGACTGCCCACCGATGTCGAGTCCCCGATTCAGACGTGAGACGACGTTGGTCAAACCGATCGAATCCACGTCGAAGACCGCGGTCGCATCCGGATAGTCGCCGACGGTTGGCGGATCGCCAGTAATCAGCAGCACATTCCTTACGCCCATCGAATGGGCGCCGAGGAGATCGGACTGCATCCCAAGCAGGTTTCGATCGCGGCAGGCGTAATGCAAAATGGTCTCGACCCCGGCCTGCTGCTGGACGAGGAGCGCGGCAGCGAGCGCACTCATGCGGGCGCTCGCCCGCGGCCCGTCCGGGATGCTCACCAGATCGACGCCGTGAATCCGAAGCTGGCGCGCTTGTTCGACGAGCGACTCCGATTGGTACCCGCGCGGCGGCACCAGTTCCACGCTGACCATGAACGCGTTCCGCGCAAGCGCATTCGCCATCCGCGACTTTTCGGCGCGCGCGACAGCCTCCACCGGTTCCGCCGGCCTGCGCCCGCCTCTGACTGCCGCCGTTGCGGAAGCCGGGGCGGAAACGGAGGCCGACGTCGGAGGCATCAGTCCCCGAACCGCCACTTTGATGTGGCGGATGTGCTCGGGGGTCGTCCCGCAGCATCCGCCGACGAGGCGGACGCCCTGCGCGATGAAGCGGCGCGCGTACGACGCCATGTATTCGGGCGAGCAGAGATAGATGTTCCGGCCGTCTATCTCGCGCGGCCGACCCGCGTTTGGTTGCGCCGAGAGCGGCACCGACGCGACGCGCCCCATTCGTTCAACCGTTTCGAGCATTGCCGCGGGTCCGACGCTGCAGTTCACGCCAACCAGAGTGGCGCCGAGCTGCTCGAGCTGCGGCACGAACGTCTCCGGCGCCGCCCCGTCCAGACTGTTGCCGTCTTCCTCGGTGGTCACCTGCGCGACCATCGGCAGCGCGCACACGCTTCGAACTGCGCGAATGGCGGCGCCGATTTCGTTGACATCGCGGAACGTCTCGAGCACGAACAGATCGACGCCCCCTTCGACCAGGGCCCTCGCCTGCTCGCGAAAATAGTCCTCCGCCTCGTCGATCCCCGTCTTGCCCCACGGCTCGATGCGAATCCCAAGCGGACCGATGGCGCCGGCGACGTAGGCTGCTTCCCTCGCCGCATGCCGCGCAATCCGCGCCCCCTGTGAGTTGAGCGACGCCACACGATCGGCGAGACCGAATGCGCCGAGCTTGATGCGATTCGCGCCAAACGTATTCGTCTCGATGACGTCCGCTCCGGCCCGGATATACGCTTGATGCACCTCGGCTACGAGATCCGGCTGAGTCAGATTCAACTCATCGAACGATCGATTGAGAAAAATGCCCTTCGCGTACAGCATCGTCCCCATTGCGCCGTCACACACGAGGACGCGCCGGGCGATTTCTTCGGTGAAAGGGACTCTGGCCATTGCTAGGTGACGGCTTCGTATTCGAACGTGGCTGCGTCGACGATTAAATACGACTTCGACACGAGATCGAGCCCGACGGATTGAACCCCGCGCAACGCCCGTTCGCTGAACCGATGGTGATGCCCGAACACGTGCAGGCGCGGCTTCATGGCTGCGAGCACTTCATTGACGGGAGTTTTGCCGGCGTCGTTCCCTCGTCCGCCCCGCTGCCCAACGAAGTAGGGCCGCGGCGCTTCATGCGTCAGGAACAGATCCACATCCGTCATCGCCTGACACGCTTCAACCTCCTCGCGAACGAAATGCCGGCGTTTGTCCGCGAGTTCCGTGGCTTTCTGCGTGCCTTTCTGCGGATGCGGAAGTGCGGCCGCCGCCGTCTCAAACCAGCTTGGCGCGAATGTCCCGCCGAGCCCCGCAACGCGGATGCCGTCGACGGTGCGGAGCGTCGCGTTCGGCAGGTAATGCAAGTTCGCCGGCAGGCGTCCCTCAGCCAGCACATCGAATCCTTCGTTGTTGCCCTTGACGAAGTGGAGTGGAGCGGGCAGCGGCTCGTAGCGCCCCTGATCGTCCGCCACGTCTCCGACGCACAACCAGAAGGGAATGTCCTCATGCCGCATCATGATGCGGCGCGCGCTGCCAAAGTCGCCGTGAATGTCCCCGAGGACGCCAAACCGCAATTACTTGTTCGTGCTCGCCGGCACGAGGAGATCCATCTTGTCCCAGATGAAGTCCTTGCTGCTGTAGACGGCCAGCTCGTAGTCCTTGCCCATGAAGATCGCCGAGACGGGGCAGGCCTCTTCGCAGTAGCCGCAGAAGATGCACCGCGTCTTGTGAATCTGGTAGACCTTGGCGTACCGCGGACCGGCTTGCACGGTCCCGTCGTTTTCCGCCGGCTCCAGATAGATGGCGTCCGCCGGACATGCCACCGCGCAGAGGCCGCAGGCCACGCACTTCTCGAGTCCGTTCTCGTCGCGCATCAGGACCTGCTTGCTGCGCCATTTTGGAAATACCGGGATCTTTTCTTCCGGGTAATTGACCGTAATGGGCTTCTTGAAGATGTGCTTGAGCGTGGTGGCAAAACCCACGAGAAACGGACGAATCATATCCACGATGATATCAAGTCAAACGGCGCCGGGTAAAAGAAATACCTCGGCGAAGGACGGCAAGTGGCGACAAATGTTATAGTTAACGAGTCGCCAGCGTCCTGGCGGAATGTATAACCAGAATCTGGAGCGGCGCCCGTTGGTTGGCCCGCGAACACGCGGCCGCGACAGCGGCGCGGTCGCTCTGGAAGTGCCCCACACAGTCGATTAGATGCCGCACGAAGTTCGGCTGCTTTCACCCGAGCAGTTCCTCCTGACGACGCTCATCGTGAAGCTGGCCATCGTGGCTGTCTTGTCCACGATGCTCGTACGATTCCCCTGGTTCCGCCGAATCCTGCTGACCGAAAAGCGCGACTGGCCCGAACGGCTGGTCTTTGCCGCGAGCCTGGGCGTACCGCTCACGGCCGGTGTCGTCGCTCGCTTGCTGCTCAATTACGATGCCGCGGATGTGACGCTGGCGGGCTCCTTTCTGGCCGGTTTGCTGGCTGGTCCTTACGCCGGCGCGCTCGTCGGGTCGATGGTAGGGATTCCCGCGTTCGTTGCTGGGGAATGGATCGCGCTGCCCTTCGCGATCGGGTGTGGCTTTGCCGGTGGCGGCCTTCGTGAGATTTGTCCAAAGGAAGCAATCTGGCATTTCTCCCCGCTGTTTTTTACAGATCTCCACCGAAATGTGTGGCGCCTCCTTCGCCGCTTCCAAATTGATTGGGTAGTCATCCTCCTCGCCGCGCCAGTTGGGCTCGAAGTGCTCCGCCAAACGCTCGGTCAACATTTCGGCGAGTACCGCATCTTCTATCTCGCGCCGCCGCCCGACGCGCTGATGACCAACGGACAGCGCGCCTGGCTCGCCGCGCTCGTGGTGCTCGCCACGGTCTTGTGCGTGGCGATCCCGATCAAGATCTGGAACAGCGCGCGCATCGAGCACAGGCTCCAGGAACAGGAAAAGTTGTTGATGGCCGCTCGTGTCGAGGCGCTTGCCAGCCAGATCAACCCGCACTTTCTCTTCAACACGTTGACGTCCATCTCGTCGCTGATTCGCTCCCAGCCGGAAACGGCGCGAATGCTGATCGTCAAACTCTCCGGCCTGCTGAGGCGCCTGCAACGCAGTCAGGAGCATTTCGTCACGCTTCGCGAAGAGCTGGAAGCGATTGACGAGTATCTCGACATCGAGAGCATCCGCTTTGGACCGAAGCTGCGTATCGAGAAAGACATCGATCCAGACAGCCTCGACGTCGTGGTCCCGAGTATGCTGCTGCAACCGCTCGTCGAGAACTCAATCAAGCACGGACTCGCCCCGAAAATTGGCGACGGTCGCATCACGATACGAAGCGTCCGCGAGAAGGGCCATGCGATCATCGATGTCATCGACAACGGAGTCGGCGTCGGCCCCGCTCACGTCGAACGTGTGAAGACGGGCGGCATCGGCCTGCGCAACGTGAACGAGCGGCTCCGCGTCATCTACGGGGCGAATTACCAACTGCAGCTCGACAGCGTGCCGGGTCAAGGCACGTGTGCACGCGTGGTAATCCCCGAACTTGTCGTGCCCGCGAGGATCACAGCCTGAGCCGTCCACCGATGGATGCTCCTGAACTCCTGCGCACCGTCGTCGTGGACGATGAACAGCTCGCGCGGGACGAATTGTGTTTTCTGCTGGGGCAGATTGCAGGCGTGGAGGTTGTCGCACAGGCACGCAACGGCGTCGAGGCACTGGAGACCATCGAGGAACACGCCCCGGACGTCGTGATGCTGGACGTGCAGATGCCGGGGCTGACCGGGTTCGAGGTCGCCCGACGGCTGTTGCGGGCCGGCATCGAATCGCAGTTTGTGTTCGTCACGGCATTTGACCAGCACGCGATTCAGGCGTTCGAAGTCAACGCGGTGGACTACCTGCTGAAACCGGTCGAAGCGACCCGGCTCGCCACCGCTATGGAACGGGTCCGCCGGAGAATCCAGACGGACCGGGTCCCGGCACGTGCGCAAAATGGCGAACTGGACCGGCTGTTGCAACTTCTGGGAGAACGGCAGGAACGCCGGAGTCAACTCGCCGTCAAAGTGGGAGAACGTTTTTTGTTAGTGCAGGCCGACGAGGTGGTTCATGCCTCCGTAGAGGACGATGCCATTACGGTTGTAACGACCAGCTTGTCAGGAACGTCCAACTATCGGACACTGGATGAGCTCCAGGCACGGCTCGACCCGACGGTTTTTTGGCGCGTGCACCGGTCGCACCTGGTAAATATCAATAGAATCAAAGAGATCGTGCCGTGGTTCAGCCGGAATTACATCCTGAAGATGCGCGATGCTCGGGGGAGCGAAATTCCCGTGAGCCGCTCGCAAACCAAACGGCTGCGGGAGTATCTTAAGTTATGAGCGATCAAGACTACGAGCTGTTCCCGGGCGGCGCGCAGGCCGTCGAGCCAGAGCGGTTTCTGCCCCCCGACGCGTCAGGAGCTGCTGCGATAGAGGCGCCACTCGTGGCGCCGGACACCGCCGCCGCGCCCGCGTGGACGCCGGAGGCCCAGCCCGCCTCCAGTCGGCGCTCGGTGACACTGAGCCGCATCGGCGAAGAAACCCTCGCCTGGCTGAAAACGCTCGCGTCGGCCGCGGTTTACGCCACGCTCATCGTCACGTTCGGGTTCCAGGTCGCGCGGGTCGAGGGGCAAAGCATGGCGCCCACACTGGCCGACCAGGATCGCCTCATCGTCAACAAACTTGCCTACCGCCTCGGTGAGCCGCACGTGGGCGACATCGTCATGCTGTACTACCCGCTCAACCCGAACAAATCGTTCGTCAAGCGGGTGATTGCCGAAGAAGGCGACCAGGTGCGTGTGGTGGACGGACGCGTCTTGCGCAACGACGCCCCCATGGACGACTCGTTCGTGCCGCCCGATTTTCGAAGCCACGATGATTGGGGACCGCAGGTCGTTCCCGAAGGCTACTACTTCGTCATGGGCGATCACCGAAACAACAGCTCGGACAGCCGGCACTGGGGCTTCGTGCCCAAAAAGTACATCATCGGCAAAGTCCAGCTTCGGTGGTGGCCGATCCCCCACGCCCGCATCTTCTAAAGACCGTTGGAAGCTCGCCCGGCGACTTCCGAACGAACCGACGCGATCGCCCGCGTTCTCTTGCGCGTCCTGCTCTTGAACGCCGCGGTGGCGGCGGCCAAGCTGGCGTTCGGCTATTCCACCGGCTCGGTCAGCATCGCCTCCGACGGATTCCATTCGTTGACGGATTCCGCCTCCAACGTGATGGGACTCGTGGGCGTGCGCGTGGCGAGAAAGCCGCCTGACGTCGATCATCCTTACGGACACCGGAAATTCGAAACGCTGGCGGCTGGCGGGATCTTCGTGTTCCTGTTGATGGTCGTCATCGAAGTGGTCGAGACGGCCATCGGCCGGCTGCGCTCCGGTCACACACCTGAAGTGTCCATCTATAGCTTCGCGGTCATGCTCATCACGCTTGGCGTCAACGTGCGTGTCGTCAAGTACGAATCCGCAGCGGGACAACGGCTCGGAAGCGAGCTGTTGCTCGCCGACGCGGCGCATACGAGGAGCGATGTCCTGACGTCGTGCGCCGTGATTGCCTCGCTTTTCGCGGTGTGGCTTGGCTTCCCGGCGCTCGATGCGATCGGTGCCCTCGTCGTCGCTGTGTTCATTGCCCGTACCGGTTATGAGATTGGGCTGGAGACGTCAGGGATCCTCGCGGATCGCGTGGTGCTCGACGAGGAGGCCATTCGGCAGATCGTCATGAGCGTGCCAGCCGTCAAGGGGTGCCACCAGATCCGGACTCGCGGCTCCCTCGATCACACGTTTCTCGACTTGCACGTCTGGTTTGACGCCGACACGACGCTCTACGAGGCCCACCGACTCTCGCACGTGGTGAAGGATCGGCTGATGGAGCGGTTCCCGCAGATCGCTGACGCGATTATTCACATCGAACCACCTCCCGAGTCCCTGCCCGGGGTTCGGGGTTCGGGGCTCGGAACGCCGTCTCAGTCGATATAGAGCTGCTCGATCTGAGCCTTCCAGCGCTCTTCCACGACTTTGCGCTTGACCTTCAGCGTTGGCGTCAGCTCGCCGGTTTCGATCGAGAATTCCGCTGGCAACAGCACGAATCGTTTGATGCGTTCGAACTGCGAAAGATCGCGGTTGAGGGCGTCGATGATTTCCTGGTAGAGCGCGAGCACATCGGACCGTTCGAGCAGTGCAGGACGCGACCCGGGATCGGTGAGATCGGCGGGAGACCGGCCGAGGTCCAGAAGCCGGCGCTCCAGGGCCTTGAAATTCGGGACAATCAACGCCCCCACGTACTTTCGACGATCTCCGAGAATCACCGCCTCGTTGACGAGCGGACTCCGTTTCAGGACTTCTTCGATCGGCTGCGGAGCCACCTTCTTCCCGCCGGACGTGACCAGCAGATCCTTCTTGCGGTCCGTGATCGTCAGATAGCCATTCGCGTCTATCGTGCCGATGTCGCCGGTGTGGAACCAGCCATCTTTCAGGACCGCAGCGCTGGCTTCGGGCTTGCGATAATATCCGGACATCACGTTGGCACCACGCGCGAGGATCTCGCCATCAGCGGCAATTCGTAGTTCGACGCCTTGCACTGCCTTTCCCACCGTTCCCACACGGGGTGCGTCGGGAGGATTGACGGTGAGAATGGGTGCCGTTTCGGTGAGCCCGTAACCTTCGATCACGCGCAGGCCCACGCCGTAGAAGAATTCCGCGAGGGACCCAGACAACGGTGCACTGCCTGACACCAGATACCGAACACGGCCGCCAAGGCCGTCGCGAATCTTTGTGAACACGAGTCGCTCGGCAAGCGCGGCCTGCATGGAGGTCAATGGGCCCGGCTGCCTGCCGCGGAGAACGGCTTGCGCACGTGCGCGCCCGACGCCGACCGCCCAGCGAAAGAGCGCTTTCTTCGCCGCCGACCCCGACTGACCCTTCTCCATGATGCGGTCGTGCAGCTTTTCATACACGCGCGGAACACCTGTGAGCACGGTTGGCTTGACGGCCACGATGTCGCGGCCAATGGTGTCAAACGACTCGGCGAACACGATCGTCACGCCGCATAACAGATAGATGTAGGCCACCATCCGTTCGAACGTATGACTCAGCGGCAAGAACGAGAGCGCAACATCGTCTTGCCGGACCTCGAGGGCTTTCGCGCCCGCGTGCAGATTCGCCGTCAGGTTGGCGTGCGTCAGCATCACCCCTTTCGGCTCGCCGGTGGTGCCCGAGGTGTAGACAATCGTGGCGAGTTGGTCTGGCGTGACACCGCGCGCCACCTCGCGAAACTCGCGTCCGACGCCCCACTCCCCTGTCATCCGCGCATGCCCGCGCTCGGCGACTGTATCGAGCGTGAAGAGAGAGGGGCTGCCGGCTCCAGCCGCAGCCGCGTCGATCGTGACGATCGCTTCAAGCGCCGGAAGGTGGTGCCGGATCTCTTGCAGTTTGTCGAACTGCAGCTTGCTGGAGACGACTGCGATTCGGGCGCCAGAATCTTCGAGGATGTAGCGAATCTGGCCCGACGAGAGTGTTGGGTAGATAGGAACCAGCACGCCGCCCGCCGCGAGCACGGCCAGATCGACGAACAGCCACTCGGGCCGGCTCTCGGACACGAGGGCGACGCGATCGCCCGGTCCTGCTCCGAGCGCCGAAAAGCCCAGCGACAGATCTCGAACGCGCTCGAAGACTTCCTTGCTCGACGACCAGGAAATCTCGTTGCCGCGACATCGGCCGATGAATGTCGGCTTCGCAAAGCGCCCCATGATGTGAAAGGGGAGATCTGCGATCGTGCGGATGTCTGGTGCCGGTTCCGGTGCGGCGGCGGTCGTGGCTGTCACGACTGCAGATTATAAGGGGCCGCGAGAGGTCGGCGTCAGTATCCCGCCTCTTTATCCACTACATTGAGCAACGCGTCTCCCCGCTCGAAGCGGCGCAGGTTCTCCGCAAAGAGCGCGGTCGCCGCATCCCAGTGATCCGGGCGGAAACCTGACGTGTGCGGCGTGATCAAGACGTTCGGAAGCGACCACAACGGACTCGCCTCCGCGAGGGGCTCGTGTTCGAACACATCCAGCGCGGCGGCCCCGATCACGCCAGTGCTGAGCGCCTGCACGAGCGCGCTCTCATCGATCAGTTTGCCGCGGCTCAGATTCACCAGCAGCGCGTCGCGCTTCATCGAGGCGAACTCCCGCTCTCCCATCAGATGGCGGGTTGTGGACGTTTCGGGCGCGGAGATGATCACCACGTCGGCCCTGGACAGCAATGCGGGGAGCCTGGCGGGGCCGGCAACTTCGTGCACGCCCTGCTGCGATCCACTATCGGGACGCCGCCGGATGCCCCTGACCCGGGCCCCCAGCGCCGTGAACTTCGCAGCAATCGCGCTTCCAATCGCGCCAAGGCCGACTACCAGAACCTCCACGCCCGAGACTGCGCGGTTTGGCATGCCGGCGCTGATCTCGTCCTGCGCCCAACGCCGCTCCGACTGCCGCCTGACGGCGACCGGCAGCCGCCTGAACATCGCAAGCGTGACGGCCACGGCATGCTCCGCCATGGTCTCGGCCGCCATCCCTCGCGAGTTCGTGATCACAATCGGACGCGCCCGCATTTCGGGATAGAGCATGCCGCCGACGCCTGCCGCTGGACTGTGGATCCAGCGCAGCCGCGCGGCTCGCGCGAGCTGATCGCGAGAAACCTGCGCCGAAAATGCCACGTCAGCATCGGCGATGAGATCGAGCCCCTCGTGTTCGTCGCGTGCGTGGCGGAAGTGGTGCTGTGGAAACTCAGCGACCAGGCGCTCCACGGGCACCCGCGGGATGTTCCACATCGCAAATGGACTGTGAATCAGGATGAGGACGTTCACGCCGTGTAGTCGCCGCTGCGCCCGCCGCGCTTCGAGATGAGCCGCACTCCACCGATCACCATGGCCTTGTCCACTGCCTTGGCCATGTCGTAAAGCGTCAGCGCCGCCACCGACACGGCCGTCAGCGCTTCCATCTCGACACCAGTCTGGCCGCTCGTTCGCACCCGCGCCTCGATGTCGTATCCATCGGATGAGGGAACGAGCGTCACGTCCACATGCGAGAGGAGGAGCGGGTGACAAAGCGGAATCAGGTCGGCCGTGCGCTTGGCAGCCATGATGCCCGCCAGCCGCGCGACGTGCAGCGCGTCCCCTTTCTTGAGGGTTGCCGTTTTGATTGCCCGGAACGCCTTCGCGGACATCGTGACGTGCCCACGCGCCACGGCCTCGCGTTCCGTCACCGGCTTGTCACCGACATCGACCATCCGAGCCCCACCCGCATGGTCGATATGCGACAAGCGTCGCTCTCTTGACCAGCCCCGAGTCCCGATTCCCGCGCCCCGACTTCTACGCTCCATCGAGATCTCCTTGAGCCAGGAAGAACGACAGGCTCTCGAGCGAAACGGTGAGATCGACGCTCTTGATCTTCACGTCGTCTGGCACTTTGATTGTGCCTGGTGAGAAGTTCAGGATGGCTTTGACTCCCGCATCGACCACCGTCTGCACCACACTGGCCGCGGCAGCGGCCGGAACGGCGATGACGGCAATCCTGATTCTCTCCGCTCGGACGATGCGACGGAGGTCGGCAATGTCGAAAATGGGCACACCGCCGCGCGAGCGTTGCCCGATCTTGTCCCGAACTGTGTCGAACAATGCCGCGATCTCGAATCCCTCGATCTGAAACCCCGGATAATCCGCGAGCGCCAGGCCGAGATTCCCGGCTCCCATGATGGCCACGCGAACGCGCTGATCGAGCCCGAGAATCTCTCGCAGGTGACTGCGCAACTCGCGGACGTAGTAACCCACGCCGCGAACACCGAATTCGCCAAAGTAGGCGAGATCCTTGCGGATCTGCGCAGCATTGAGGTGAAACTGCTCCGCGAGCGCCTGCGACGACACCGTGCGCACCCCCGCCGTGTCGAGCGCGTTGAGGCAGCGGAGGTAGACCGAAAGCCGGTTGGTGGTCAGTTCGGAGACGGTGTCCAGGCTCTCCCGCCCCTTCGGCAGGCTCAGGGTCGCCCCGAGCTTGGTCGAAGAGCGGCTGGCGCGGCCCGGCAGCCCGCGGAACACTCGAGCGCGGGCCTTGTTCTCCTTCTTCACAAGCCCTGAATTGTACTCCGCCGACAACGCCCAACTGGAGCTCTCCTATGGGAGTTGGGAGTTGGGAGTTGGGCGTTCGGGGTTGGGAGTTGGGAGTTTGGGAGTTGGCGGTTGTAATATGCGCCCCTATGGCTCATACGCGCACGACGACCACCCCCCCGGCCCGCGCGGCCTTTCAACCCTACGTCCCGGCAACGAAAACACTCGCCGAGTTCACGGGCAAAGCCATCGTGCTGGGCGCTCTCTTCGGCCTGATCTTCGGCGCCTCGACGGTCTATCTCGGACTCCGCGCCGGCCTCACGGTCAGTGCGTCCATTCCGATCGCCGTGCTTGCAATTTCTGTCCTCAAGCGACTCGGTGGATCGACCATCCTCGAGAACAACATCGTTCAGACGATCGGCTCGGCGGGCGAATCGCTCGCGGCGGGTGTGGTCTTCACGATTCCCGCACTGATCTTCCTCGTGCCGTATGGGCCGGCCTACTTCAATTACTTCCAGATCACGATGCTCGCGATTGCGGGGGGGATTCTCGGCGTACTGATGATGGTGCCGCTGCGGCGCGCGTTGATTGTGAAAGAACACGGCGTGCTGCCGTATCCGGAAGGCACGGCGTGCGCCGACGTGCTCGTCGCCGGCGAACGCGGCGGCGCGCTGGCCAAGACGGTGTTCATGGGCCTCGGGATCGGCGCGCTCTGGAAGTCCCTGTCGTGGATCTTTCAGATCTTCCGAACTGAGGTCGGATACACCGTGTCGCGTACGGGATTCTTCCCGAATGCCACGCTCAACGTGGACATCTCCCCGGAGTACATGGGCGTAGGCTACGTCATCGGACCGAGGATCGCAGGCGTCATGTTTGCCGGGGGCGTGCTCTCCTGGCTCGTCCTGCTTCCGATCCTGAGCATCCTCGGCAACTACATGACGGTGCCGTTCCCGCCGGTGCCGGCGAGCGGCCTGCGGATCGATCAGATGACCGCCGGACAATTGTGGAGCGCGTATATCCGCTACACCGGCGCCGGTGCGGTTCTCGCGGCGGGCTTGATCACGCTCGCGCGGACGATTCCGACGATCATTTCGTCATTCCGCGAAAGCGTGAAGGAGTTCGGCGCCGCCGGCGCGGCGGGCGGGCGAACCCGTACGGAACGCGACCTGCCGATCTCTGTCGTGCTCGTCGGCTCGCTGGGCCTCGCGCTCTTCCTCGCCGTCGCACCCGGTATGCCGCTGCAGTACAACTTCCTGGCCGCAATCCTGATCGTGATCTTCGGGTTCTTCTTCGTCACGGTGTCGTCGCGAATCACCGGCCTCATCGGGAGCTCGTCGAACCCCGTGTCTGGCATGACCATCGCCACGCTGATCCTGACCTGCACGATCTTCGTGGCGGTGGGATGGACGGGCGACCTGTATGCCCCGGTCGCGCTCGCGGTCGGCGCGGTCGTGTGCATCGCCGCCGCCATCGCCGGCGCGACCTCGCAGGATCTCAAGACCGGGTATCTGGTCGGGGCGACACCGATCTATCAACAGATCGGCCTCGTCATCGGTGTGCTCGCGTCTGCGTTCGTCATCGGCCTCACCACGCTCTATCTGCACGACGTAATGAAAATTGGTTCCTCCGCGCTGGCAGCACCGCAGGCCACGTTGATGTCGACCATCATCAAGGGACTTCTCAGCCAAAACCTGCCGTGGGGCCTGGTGCTGGTTGGTGTGTTCATCTCGGTCGCTTTGGAGCTCTGCGGCATTCGTTCGCTGTCGTTCGCGGTCGGGTCCTACCTGCCGATCGCTACGACGGCACCGATTTTCGTCGGAGGCCTCGTCCGATGGTACGTGGAGCGCAAGACCGGAATGGTCGAAGAATCGGAGATCAGCTCCGGCACCTTGTTCAGCTCGGGCTTGATCGCAGGTGGCTCGCTTGCGGGCATCCTCTACGCCGTGCTGTTCGGTGTGGGGTACGTGGCCGCCGCCGACGATGCCAGCACGCTTGGTCTCATCCCCGTGCTCCACGAGGGTACGATCGGGATCGTCGCCGCCGGCCTGCTCTTCTTCGCGCTGGCGGTGGTCCTCGGCAAGGTAGGGCAGAAGAAGCTCGAGTAGGGAAAAGGGAAAAGGGAAAAGGGAGAAGGGAGAAGGGAAAAGGGAAAATGAAGAAAACCTTTTTGATTTTCTCCCTTTTTTCCCTTTTCCCTTCTCCCTTTTCCCTTTCTTCGGCGCAGCCGACGACCCGCATCGCGACAAACGTCGAGGCGTTGACATCCACCCCGGTGTTTTTCCACGGCCGGCAGGTCGTCGTCCGCCAGCCGATCACCGGATCGGTGGAGCTGACACGCCTCGACAACACGTCCAAGCCGATTTTCGTGTTTCTGAAGGAGCCTCCCGGCGCGGTCCGCGACGCCGAACTCCGCGGAGAGTTCTGGGATCTGGGCCGACTCCAACCCGATGACTCGCGATTCTCCAGCTACAACTTCGACAGGGTCCTGGAGGCGGCCTCATCGGGTCAGTGGCCCGCGCGGGATCGGGTGTTCGTGATTCTCAACGCGACGCTCTCGGAAGCACCCCTGCCCCCCGCCCCCACGATTCGGGCGATCGTGTTGGCGCCCGAGCGCTATGTCGACCGTGAAGTTCGCATCTCCGGACGGTTCCGCGGCCGCAATCTGCACGGTGATTTACCGCAGCCGCTGAACAAAGACCGTTGGGATTTCGTGCTGCAGTCGGCCGATGCGTCGATCTGGATTTCCGGGATGCGACCGAAGGGGAAGGATTTCGAGCTGGATCCAAGCGCGCGGGTCGACACCGGCAAATGGCTCGAGATCACTGGCGTTGTTCAGAGGAAGGGTGCTCAACTGTGGGTCGAGGCGTCGTCCATCCGCCCCACGTCGGCGCCATCTGACGTGCCCGTGGAAGTCGTCGTACCCGTCCGGCCCGTCGAGGCGCCGCCAAGCGTGATCTTCACTGCGCCCGTTCAGGACGACACCGAAGTCGAACGAGGCGCTCCCGTGCGGATTCAGTTTTCCCGGGATCTGACCGGCGCGTCGATTGCGAACCGCGTCCGCGTCAGCTATACGTCGGCTGCGCCGGGAGCGCAGCCGCCTGCGCCGCCCGCGTTCACCGCGGTCTACCAGGAAGGCACGCGGTCGATTGAAATCAAGTTCGCGCAACCGCTGGAGCGCTTCAGCGCGGTGAAGGTCGAACTGCTCGAAGGCATCACGGCATTCGACGGCCAGCCGCTCGCGCCCTTCACGCTGACCTTCACCACCGGCCCGTAGCGATCGCCTAACGACTCACGACAAGCGACTGACGCGCGGCGAACCAGCGTCGTTTCACCGCCCTGGCGATCCAGGACGCAAACACAATCATCAGCACGACCGCGACGATCACGACCGCCGCGGCAAGAGCTGGGTACTTCAGCGCGATAAACCCCAGACCGACCACGAACAGATCCTCCGTGATGCTCAGGATCCAGTTCGAAAATGGTTCCGGGCTGGTGTTCGCCACCGCCCGAGTGCTGGCTTTCGTCAAATGCGATCCCGCGGCCAGCGTGCCACCGAGGAGCGCGACGAGGCCCTCCATGGTCGGACTCGCATCGCCGAGTGTCGTCACCGCAATCACCGCGCCGCCAATTGGCCGAATCACCGTGTGCACCGCGTCCCACACCGAATCAACCCACGGAATCTTGTCCGCGACGAATTCAACGACATACAGCGTGAGCGCGACACCAATGACGATGTCGTTGTCGAAGACGCGGAATTGCTCGGGCAACTGCACCCAGCCGTAACGGGAAGCCAGGCCAAGGATTGCGACGGTTGCGTACAAGTTGATGCCCGCGGCAAACGAGAATCCCAGCGTACGGCCGAGCGTTGGCAAGAGATCAAGCATGGTCGTTACTCCTGCAGCAGTCGCGCCACTTCGTTCCGCACCGACGTCACCGCGAGATCGCGATCCTCGATCGTCAGCCCGGCTGTTTCGAACGGCGGGCCGAGCCTCACCGAGACCGTCACCGGCCGAATCCAGAGACTGCCTTTCTTCATCGCGTTTCGAGCCCCCACAATCGCCACCGGCACGACCGGCGCCTGGGCCTGTATTGCCATGATGAACCCCCCCTTCTTGAAGGGCAACAACTCTCCGCTCCGGCTGCGCGTGCCCTCTGGGAAAATCAGAAAGGAGTCACCGTTTCGAAGCGCCGCGGCAGCACGGTCGATGGCGGGCAGGCTCTGGTCGCGATTGCCTCGCTCGAGCGGAATGAATCCCGCCAGATCGAACGCGCGCACGAGCACTGGAAGCTTCCGCAGCTCCGCTTTGTAGAGAATCTTCAACCTCGGAAACAGCGGGCTGAGGACGTCGAAAATTATTGGGGGTTCGACATTACTAGTGTGATTGACGGCGTACACGGCCGCGCGGTTCCGCTGAAGATGTTCACGCCCCTCGACGTGCATGCGGATTCCGCTCAGGGCGAGCCCTATTCGCACCCCGATGTGGCCGGTACGGAACAGGATGGAAGGACGCTTCGTGACGAACGCCATCACGAGGACGGGCGGTCCGAGGACGAGCACATACAGCGCCACCACGACGTAGGTCAGGATCGAGCGGATGGCAATCACCAGCGGAGCGCCCGATAAAAAAATGGCCGGAAGCACTCACGCTCCCGGCCGACGTTCTTCAACGGACCCTGGAAATCGAGCGATGGTCAGGACGCTTTTGCAGTGCGCCGGGCCGACACGCGAGTGGTCGGCGCCGCCTTGGCCGCCTTGGCCCTCGCAATCGATCGGTTCTTCATCGTGAAGCAACGCTCGAGAGCACCATCCACCTTGGCTTCAACCGAATCCGATTTCTCCCGCGACACTTCGGAGATCTCCGAAATCACGAGGAACTTCGCGCGATCGAGCATGCGCTTCTCGCGGAACGAGAGGTTCTTCGACCGCGCCAGAAACGTGAGGCTCTTGAGCACTTCGACGACGTCGTAAATCGATCCCGTGCGCATCCGATCCGAGTTGTCCTTGAAACGTCCTTTCCAGTTCTGGTGGTTGTCGATCTTGCCATCGCCCAGCAGCGAAAACAGCCGATCGATTTCGTCGTCATTGATGGCACGTCGCAACCCGACGCCATCGACGTTGTCCACGGGGACGAGCACAGTCGTCTCGTTGGCCACCATCCGCAGATGGTAGAAGCCGCACGTGGTACCGAGGATGGTTTTGGTTTCGATGCCTTGAACGACGCCGAGTCCATGGTTTGGGTAAATGACCTTGTCACCGACCTGGAATGTCACATATCCCCCACTGAAGTAAGGTGAGTAGGTTGGGGTGCGCGCGAACAAGCAGTTCTTTCAGTATACCGGAACGGATACACGCCGGCAACGAAGAACCCCGCAAATACGGGCAGTTTTTCACACTTTCTGATGTTCGGTCGCTGCGGGAAGTCGCCTCGACGTCAGCCTTTTGCGTCTGAGACGTCAGCTCCCAATCCACCAATCTCTCCGCGCCGGTGACCCTAAGCGCATACTCGGAAAGGATTTGCGGCTATGATCGCTCGGATGACTCGACTGCTGGGCTTGGTCATGGCTGTCTGCCTGTTGGCGGGGCCGCAGAGCCTTGCCCCCTATGTCCCCTCGCCCCCGGACGTCGTGGATCGAATGCTGGCCCTCGCGCAGGTGACCAAAGCGGACGTCGTGTACGACCTTGGATGTGGAGACGGCCGGATTCCAATCGCGGCGGCAAAAAGGTACGGCGCACGCGGCGTCGGGCTCGATATCGATCCGCAGCGCATCGAAGAGTCGCGTGCGAACGCGAAGATCGCCGGGGTCGAACACCTCGTCGAGTTCCGGGTCGAGGATGTCATGAAGGCGGACGTGTCGCCGGCGACGGTAGTGACGCTTTATCTGCTGTCTTCGTCCAACGCCAGGCTCCGGCCGATCCTCCAGACCCAACTCCGGCCCGGCGCCCGCATCGTCTCGCACGCATTTTCGATGGGATCGGAGTGGCCGGCCGACAAGGTCGACCAGTTCACCACGGAACGAGGGGACGAGATCACGTTGTACTTGTGGCGAATCAGGTAGGAGTCAACTCCCAACTCCGATTGATTCAGGCGTAGCGGGCCATCGCCATCTCAACGATCTCCTCGATCAGCTGCGTGTAGTTGCGGCCGGACTTTCTCGCCGCCATCGCAAATTCAGCCTTCGACGCCAGCCACGGGTTTGGATTCGCTTCGATGACGGCGACGCGGCCGTCGGGGCGCAGGCGCATATCGATTCGGGCGTAATCTCTCAGTTCGAGCGCCTGGTACACGGCTATCGCGGTCGTGTGAAGCTGGTTGACGGTTTCCTCCGGCAGGTCTTCCGCCACGGCCGACTTCGTGTCCCGGTATGCGCGGGTGCCTTTGCCCCACTTCACTTCTGCGCCCGCGATACGCGGCGTACCTTCGGGCAGTTTCGAGAGATCCAGCTCGACGACTGGCAAGGCCGCTGGATTGTCGTTGCCCAGCACGCCCACGTACATCTCGCGCCCTTCGACGTATTCCTCGATGAGCACGGGAGAATCAAAGTTCGCGTGCAGCCAGTCGATTCGTTCCATCAGCTCGCGAATCGAGGAAACAACCGCATTGAACTCGATCCCAATCGATCCATCTTCACGCGCCGGCTTTACAATGACGGGAAACTCGAGATCGTGGGAGAAGTCCAGACGGCCGCGATAGGAACGGGCGAAGACGGGGGTGTGGATGCCGTGAAACTCCAGGATCTTCTTGGCGACCCCTTTGTCCTGCGCAAAGAGCAGCCCGTGCGAGCCTGCCCCGGTAAACCGCTTGCCGATCAATTCGAGATAGGCGGCAATGCAGTGGTCGGCCGTGTCGTTGCCGGCAAAAGACTCCGCGAGGTTGAAGACGAGATCGCACTCCACGCGGGCCAGCGCATGAAGCCCCTTGAAGGATCCGTCGAGCACGTGCAGCGTGGCATCATGGCCAAGCTTGCCGAGCGTCTCCGCGACTTCTTCTTCGACTTCCTTCTTGTCCAGGGTCCTCGTCAGGGGAGCTTTGTCCGCGGTTCCGCCGGGCTCGTCCGGCTCCTCCCACCGATCGTAGAGGACGACAACGTTCAGTTTGCCCACGATTTGCGCGAATTATAGCAGTTGATCCAGTGATCCGCTGATCCGACAGACGGGCACCGCGACGCGCGCGCAGGCGTCATACAGGGAAAGCATGCTCCTGCGGCCCACTCACAACGACGATCAACTGCTCGATGCCTATTCGAACGCCGTGACGCGCGCGGTCGAAGCCGTCGCGCCGTCGGTGGTCAGCATCGACGTGCAAACTCCCGCGCACCCGCGCCAGCGGAACCGTCCACGCGTCCATGCCGGCAGCGGGTCGGGTTTTGTTTTTGCTGCCGATGGCCTCGTGCTCACGAACAGCCATGTCGTCGACGGCGCATCGCACATTGACGTCACCCTCCCGGACGGTCGAACGTACGACGCCGACCTCGTCGGGCATGATCCTCACACCGACGTTGCGGTTATCCGTATCTCGGCTGTGGACCTGACGGCGGCCGAGCTCGGAGATTCCCGCGCACTTCGCCCAGGACAGTTGGTTGTTGCCATTGGCAACCCGTACGGCTTCCAGCACACGGTCACCGCCGGCGTGGTGAGTGCGCTCGGTCGTTCGCTCCGATCGAAATCCGGCCGGCTGATCGAGCACGTTATCCAGACTGATGCCGCGCTCAATCCCGGAAACTCGGGAGGGCCACTCGTCACGAGCGACGGGCGCGTGATCGGCGTGAACACGGCGATCATCGCTGGCGGTCAGGGACTCTGCTTCGCCGTTCCGATCAGCACCGTCATCACCGTGCTGCCGTCGTTGCTGCGCGATGGCCGCGTGAGGCGTGGGTATCTTGGGTTAGCCGGCCAGAGCGTTCCGCTGCTCCGTCGCGTGACGCGATTCCATCGACTCGCGCAATCCGGAGGCGTGCTGATCACCTCGCTCGAGCCCGGCGCTCCCGCCGCATCGGCCGGTCTGCGCGAAGGCGATCTCATCGTCGGGTTCGACGATCAAGTTGTCGAGAGTCTGGACGATCTGCATCGCTTGCTGACCGAGGCACGCATCGGCACGAAGGCCACGCTGACGCTCCTGCGCGACGCCGTCCTGGTGAACGTGCCGGTGATCATTCAGGAGCGGGCCTGATCACGTTTTCGTCTGCGCCTCTCCCCTTTCGTTATCGCCCCTTTCCTCCTGCGCCAATAACTCATTTAGATTCAGCCAATTGCCGGAGGCACGGAACACGCACGCTGACGCGCGCATGCGTATCAGGGTCTGGCTCTGTGCCGGTTTGATCTTCCTGTCGGCGGATGTCGCAGTCGCGCAAACGGCGCCTGCGTCCGCGGCGAGCGAGCGGGGCTCGGGCCCCGCGGGCAGTGAGGGAAAGTGGCACGCCCCCTACGCCGTCCGCGACTACCCGACGGCGGCTGGTCTGCTTCAGGCCGCCGTCTTCGAACATTCGCCACAAGGCGGCGATCGCTACCCGGACGTCGAGGCCATTCAGACGTTGGCTGAGATGTACGCGGAAGGGCGAGGCGTCTCGCGGGATGCGCTCACGGCCTGCGCCCTCTCGAATCTCGGAAGCGGTGCGGCTGTCTATCGTTACGGCGATCGCGATTCGCGAACGCTTGCCGTCCAGAAACAGGTTGAAGCCTATTGCGTTCCGCTCAGCGCGGAAGAGCGGCGCGAGGCGATGGGTGCGGGAGGCTGTTTTCAGCAGGGCCCCGCTTCCACCGTCCTCTTCTCGACACCGGCGAAGCGGATTGAGGTTTCGCGCTCAACCCTCATCGTGGTGGATCGGGGTCGCACACGTGAATATCCGCTGCGGCCGCTCCTTCGCTGCGCGCAGCAGGTCCCGCTGGTCCGTCACGTGCGCGTCGGTGCGCCGAAGGGATCGAAAGCCGGGGCACGCGAATTCGTCCAGATGCTGTCCTGGCACTCGAACATCAAAGACGGCGTGCGCATGCGAACACTCGAGTGGTCCGCCGTCGAACTCACGCCGCAATCGGCGATGCTGCGCGCGAGAACGGTACTCATTCGCGGTGAGGGCTCGACCTGGCCGGCACGTCCAGTGCCGGACGAATTTGCCGGCGGCGCGACGTTCCAGATGCACAAATCAGGAGACGTCAGGTGGCAGATGACCGGACGCTCCGCCCTCCACGGCGTCATCGGGCGTCCCACCACGCTGCGAGCCGCGTCGAACACACGATAGAAGGTGCCAAGGTGCCAAGGTGCCAGGGTGCCAGGGTGCCAAGGTGCCAGGGTGCTAGCGTGGTGCGATACGCGGCGCCGGTGATGGAGGCCGCTGGCGGCTGAGCTCGGTGCCCGTCGTGCTGACGAAATACTTGGCGAGCATGTTCGGGCGCTCCCACGCTGGAAGCTTCGATCGATCCCGCAGATACTCGAGAAAACTCTTCGTCACCTGGGCAAAGTGCGCCTCGTGACCAACGCGCAGCGCATCGGGGATCGTGACGTGGATGTCCCCGCTCCGATCCTCGACATCAACACCGGGAAACTGGATCTTCACCGCCGCGATCTTTTTCCTCACGGCCGCCAAAACTTCGGCGTGTGTCGCGGGTGCATTGGCTACGACGTACAACTCAGGCCGAAACCGATCCGCGCGGGTCTGCCGGATTTCGATTTTGGACCGCGTTCCGCGGTAGAACGCGTAATGCGAGTCACCCGCGCCCGGGGCGGCTTCCCAATCCCAGATGACATTCAGCTTTGTGTGGATGCCCCGCAGCGTATAGGACACCAGCGTGTTGCAGAAGTACTCCAGCGTGCCATCCTTGACCGCGGCCGCTATCGCGTCGGGAAATCGTGGCGCAGTGGTGACCGCGCGGAAGTCCGCTTCGGAGATCACCGTCGGCCACCGCTGTGCGCCGACCACCGCGACGTCGCTTCGATAGTCGAGCGCCGTGTCAGGGAACAGCGTCCATTGCACGAGATCGACCAGATGTGTGCCGACGTCGTTCAGCCCCTCACCTTGCTGCGTGTTGTCGAAGAACCAGGCCGGCCTGATGTTCATGGCGCCGGCGACGACTTTCTTCAGGTAGTGGACGCTTTCCATGTAAACGGCGGGCTCACCAACGGTTCCCTTCACAATCTCCCCGAACGTCGCTGAATCGTTGACCAGCACGCGCTGCAGCTGACTGGTGACTTCGAACCGCTCGGTCATGATGTCGTACGCCACGACGCGTCGCCGGTCCGCCTCCGCAAGCGCAGATTCGAGCTTTGGCAGGTCCGACGATTTCAGAATCCATGGCTTGTCCGCCAAAACGTTCAGGCCCACCTCCGTTGAGCGGCGGATGTAATCGATCTTGTTGGGACTGCGTCCGGACAGAATGACAACATTACCGGGAGGGTTCCGGAGCATTCGGTCGAAGAAGTCGTCGCTCGTGTGCACGTCGAGTTCCCAGGATGTCGGGTTTTCGGCGCGGCGGTTGAACGATGCGATGCGGTTGAGATGCTCAGTCAGGTCCGGACCGAGCGGGGCAAAGACGTCTGCGCGGCGCGAAACGCCTGGATACATTTCCTTTTGTACGAGCCCGGCGTGGAAGTGACCGGGATCGATGGTCATGAAATGGACTTCGGGTTTGGTCGCTTGGGACATGGAGAAAGTTGTGGCGAATGAGGCGAGCAACAGCACGCCGGTCGAAGGCTTCATCGCGGCTGCATCGTAGTCAGCCTGCCCAGCGGGCGCAAGGCGTTTGACGCGGTTGTACTAATGCACTAGTATAAGCACTTTAGTTCCGCTCTCCGGTTTACTGCCGATGGACGATATCCGCTCCGCGTGGCGCGCGCTTCGCAACGCGCCACTCCTCTCCTCGTCGATCGTCCTGTCCCTCGCGCTCGGCCTCGGCGCAAATACCGCAATCTTCAGCGTCGTGAACGCGCTGCTGCTGCGGCCGCTGCCCGTCAGAAACCCCGATCGCCTCGTCACCGTGTCATCCGCGTTCGCGCTCGGCCACGGATTCAAGGCCGGGGCCGGCATGAACTACGACATGTGGTTGCGGATGAACGAGCGCCTACAGGCGTTCGAAGATGGGTTTGCGTGGGCACCCGGGCGTGTCGATCTCTCCCAAGGCGGCGAGGTGCAGCCCGCCGACGCGCTCTTCGCATCAGGTGGGTTCTTCAGCACTTTGGGGGTTCCGCCGCTTCTCGGTCGAGCGTTCACCCGGAAAGACGATGTGCGTGGCGGCGGTCCCGATGGACTTGTCGTGGTGATCAGCTATGCGCTGTGGCAACGGCGTTTCGGCGGGTCTGGCAGCGTGCTTGGCGCGTCCCTGCCAATTGACGGCGTGCCCTGCAGTGTCATCGGCGTCATGCCGCCGGCGTTCCTTGGAATCGAGATCGGCCAGCCATTCGACGTCGCCATTCCTCTTGCGCTCGAGCCGGCGATCCGCGGCGCACGTGCCTCGTTGCACCATCCCGCAGCTTTGATGCTGACGGTCATGCTGCGCCTGCGGGAGAATCGGAGCCTCGAAACCGCGACCAGCGCGCTTCGTGCCGCGCAACCCGACATCCTGGGGATGAGCGGCGGCGAGACGCCCCGCGGGCCGCAGTACCTCAGGGAACCGTACGTCCTCGTTCCGGCCGCCACGGGAACCTCCGACAGATCGGGTCTGCGTCGCCAGTATGCACGTCCCTTGATGACGGTTCTTGCCGTGGTGCTGCTCGTATTGATCGTGGCATGCGTGAACATCGCCAACCTCCTGCTTGCGCGCGCGACGTCGCGTCGTCATGAGATGAGCGTACGGCTGGCGCTCGGGGCCTCGCGCTGGCGATTGGCACGGCTGCATCTCGCCGAGAGTCTGGTGCTCGCACTCATCAGCGCGGCCGTCGCGCTCCTGTTCGCGTATTGGGCGAGCCGTGCCGTCGTTGCCGGATTGTCCACGGTGGACGGACGGATCGCTCTGGATCTTTCGTTCGACTGGCGAGTCATGGCGGTCACCGGGATCGTCGCGCTCGCAACCGCTGTTCTGTTCGGCACCGGCCCCGCATTGACCGCTTCCCGCGCTGACCCCATCCGAGCACTGAGAGATCAACGAACGATCAGCAGTCGCGCCGGTCTCTCGATGAGTTTGGTCGCGGCCCAAGTCGCCGTGTCGCTCGTCCTGCTCATCTGTGCAGGCCTGTTGCTCTCCACGTTCAGGCGCCTGGCGACGCTGCCGCTTGGTTTTGATCCCGATCGCGTGCTCGTCGTGCAGGTCGATACCGCCCGCGCCCACAGTGATGCGTCGACGAGGATGGACTACTTCGCCCGGCTCCTGGAGGTCACGCAGTCGGTGCCCGGGGTGTCGCGGGCGGCCGGTTCGACAATCACCCCGTTCAGCGATGCCACGAAGTCCCCCCTGTTTTCGGAGCCCGGTCGCGTGCGCGAGCACGTCGTGTCACCCGGATTCTTCGAGACCTACGGCATCGATCTTCGAGCCGGCCGCGACTTCGATCGAAGCGATGCCGCAACCGCGCATCGCGTCGTCATCGTCAGTGAAGGATACGTCCGGCAATTCCTGGAAAAGCGACATCCTCTCGGTGCGACGATCGACACGGGGCCCTGCGGCCCCCGCGCTGGTCGATGCACCATCGTAGGAGTTGTTCGCGACGTCGTGTTTGGCGCCCCGCGGAGCGGCGCGCGGCCGACACTGTATTTTCCGCTGGCACAATCCGGCGGGATGGTCGCACCAGTGCGTACAAGCGTGAGTATCAGCGTCCGTGCCGGGCTGGGATCGCCCGCGCGGCTGGCGCCGAGCGTCGCCGACGCCCTGATGAATGTGGACCGACGTCTCGCGTTCTCGTTTCGTCCGCTCGAACAGGATGTGCGGGTGACGTTCGTTCGGGAACGTCTGCTGGCTGCCGTGTCGGGGTTCTTCGCTGCGCTGGCGTTGCTGCTCTCGGGCCTGGGACTCTACGGCGTCACGGCGTACGCCGTCGCCCGCCGCCGCGCAGAAATCGGCATACGTCTCGCACTCGGGGCGACCGGCCGCGGTGTCGTCACTCTCATCGTGTCTCGCTTTCTGCTCGTCGTTGCCGTCGGACTGCTCGTGGGGGTCGTGGGCGCGCTCTGGGCCTCTTCCCTCATCGCCTCGCTGCTTCACGGCGTCGGCCCGCGCGACCCGTCGACGCTCCTCGCAGCAGCCGCAATTCTCGCCGGCATCGCGACGATCTCGAGCGTCGCCGGCGCCCTCCGTGCGGCCCGCATCCAGCCGGCGGAGGTGCTTCGTCAGGTGTGAGCCCGAGCCCCGAGTCCCGAGCCCCGAGCCCCGAGCCGCAATTGACAATCGCCAGTGCAATCGACAATCTGCACTTTGCAATTCAAGTCCGTATGCCGACCGATACCCCCGCGCCAAGCTCCAAGTACCGCCTGATCCGCCCCTTGGGAGAAGGCGGCATGGGTGCGGTGTATCTGGCGCGCGACACGGCCCTCAACCGGGAAGTCGCGCTGAAATTCGTGGCGGCCGACATGCTGTCGGACGCCGACGCACGCAAGCGCCTCGTGCGCGAGGCACAGGCGGCCGCGGCGCTCGATCATCCAGCCATCTGTGCCGTCTATGACATCGAACTCCGCCCCGACGGCGAAGCCTGCATCGTCATGCCGTACATCGAGGGGGAGACCCTCGCCGTCAGGCTGGAGCGAGGCCCTCTCGAATTACGCGAGGCGTTGACGCTCGTCGCGGAACTCGCCGACGCTCTTGCTGCCGCACACAAGCGGGGCGTCATCCATCGAGATATCAAGCCGCAGAACGTCATGGTGACGCCATCTGGACGTGCGAAGTTGCTGGACTTCGGCATTGCGACGCTCACCGATGCCATTGCCGTCAGCTCGGCTGAAGCAGCAACGACGGCGGCGACGCGGCCACTCCTTGCGGGCACGCCGCCCTACATGTCGCCGGAGCAGCTCACCCAGCGGCCGCTCGACGGCCGGAGCGATTTGTTTTCACTCGGATGTGTGCTCTACGAGTGCCTGACAGGCCGTCCCGCCTTTCAAGGACGGAATGCGCTCGAGATTTCAGGCCAGGTGCTCCACGTGCACCCGCCGGCGCCATCGAGCCTCCGATCTGAACTAACGCCAGAACACGACGAGTTGTGTCGCCGGTTGATGGCGAAGGCACCCGCCGATCGCTTCCAGTCTGCCGACGAACTACTTGGCGCCCTGCGCGTGCTGCTCCCCGACACAGCGCGGGCAGAGACGAGAGACGAGGCGCAGGTCAGCCGTGCTTGGCAATGGACCGCGCTCGTAATCGTTGCGGTGGCGGGGATCTCCGCTTTCGGTTGGTGGTATTCGACGCGTCCGATCCGTCTACCCGAGCCGCCACCGGAAGCGTCCAAGTGGTTCGAACGTGGAACCAATTCCATCCGCGAAGGCGCGTACTACGCGGCGAAACTCGCGTTGAAGCAGGCGCTCGCGATCTTCCCCGATTATCCGCAGGCGCATACGCGGCTGGCGGAGGCCCTGATCGAACTGGACGAGGGAGAAGGTGCGCGGGACGCGCTGCTCCAGGCGAATCGGCTCGCCGCGCCGGAGCGGTTGCCGCCTGCAGATCGCGCACGGAACGAAGCGATCCAGGCGATGCTGCTGCGCGATCCGGACTCCGCAGCGAAAGCCTACCGCCGGCTGATCGAGCTCGAACCTCGCGACCCTGGTGCGTGGATCGACCTTGCCCGCGTACAGGAGATCGCCGGGCTCTGGTCGGATGCTCGGCAGAGTCTTGGATCCGCATTGCGATTGGATCAGCATTACGCCGCGGCACATCTGCGGCTTGGTGCGCTTGAAGCGCAGGAGGGTCGGCGCGCAGAGGCACTCGCCGCGTTTGCTGAAGCCGAGCGGCTCTATCGCGCCGCGTCGGATGGCGAAGGAGAAACCGAAGCGCTGCTGCTTCGCGGCGCCTTTCTCGACAGCCTGGGAGAATTCAAAGACGCGCGCGCAGCCCTGGAACGCGCGAAGACGCTGGCATCGACGACCTCGAATACGTTCCAGAGTCTGCGTGCCGAACTGCGTCTCAGCAGCGTCACGGCGGCCGAAGGACACTACGAAGAATCTCAAAAGCAGGCCGACCAGGCCATACGGGCCGCTCGGGCCGCCGGTCTCGACACCATCGCCGCGGATGGACTGGTGGAACTCGGCGCAACGTTGATGCAGGCACGCCGGATGGAGAGCGCCGAATCTCATCTCAAGGAAGCCCTGGCTATTGCCGAGCGCGAAAAGGCGGAGGGCATTGCCCTCCGCGCAATTTTGAATCTCGCCAGCCTGCGACAGGCACAGGGGCATCCGTCCGAGGCTCTTTCACTCGCCGAGAACGCGCTCGGGCGGTTGCAGGCCCGGCGGGAGCGACGGAAAGTGCTGTCGGCGCTCGCCATCATGACCCGGGCTCACCGGGACTTGGAGCAATACGCCCGCGCGAAGGAGATGGCGCAGCAACTGCTGACGGCAGCTCAGGACATCGGAGACGAAGTGCACGTGGCGCACGCGTACGAAGCTCTCGCCAACCACGCGACGCTGTTCGGGGAGCTTCCCGTTGCGCTCGATTACCTCACGCGCGTCGAGGACATTCACCGGCGACAGGCCGAGAATTCGTCCCTCCCGTTCGATCTCACGAATCGCGCGGAGTTGCTCATCCGAATGGGGCGCGCGGACCACGCGGCGCCGCTCCTCCACGAGGTTGAAGAGGGGGCCGCACGCGGTGTGGATGCCTATGTCAGCCGACGCCGCCGCGTGCTACTCTTGCACGCACTCAGCGCCATCACAGCTCACGAGTTCAACGCCGCCCGGCAGGCTGCCGGGCCGTTACGCGCCGCCGGGTCGGCCCAGGATGCGACCGCGCAGTTGGCTGACGCGCTCGTCACGCTCGCGGATGTGCGTTTGGAGCGACGCCGCTTCGAGCGGGTGGTGTTCGCGGAACCGAACGCCGGAACGCTCGCTGCGCAACATGAAGTGCGTTATTGGCAGCTTGTAACACTCCTGCAGGCCCGGGACTTTCGCGCCACGTTCGACGGTGCCACGGCTGCGCTGAAGCAATTGACCGGCGTGCCGTCGCCCGAACTCGAATGGCGGCTCGCCGCAATCGGTGCTGCCGCGGCGAGCCGCCTCGGTGATCGGACGGAAGCCGACCGTCTGCGGACGCGCGCGACGGAGGCGCGGAGCCAGCTTCGTGCGGCGTGGGGAGAACACCTGAAGGCATACGAGCACCGTGGGGACCTTGCGGAACTCCGGAAACTCGCCGGCCTCTAGCCGGCGCTGACGCGGAAGGAGCGGACCGTGCCCATCACTTTCTCGAGAAGAGCGCTGCTGCTGACGGCACTCTTCGCCGCCGGCGTACTTGTCGCGACGCTATTCGTCACAAGGTTCCTGCTTGGCAGCGAGGATGAGAACCCGATTCGGGTGAGGAACAAGCAACTGCGAATTGAAACCTACGAGAAGAACTGGGTGAAGACCGGCGCCACGGAAAAATGGAAGATGAACAACGCAAATCCCACAGCGTCGAACGAGTACATCGTCACCGCCTACGGCGCAAACCCTCAGTGCACCAACATCATGAGAGGCACGAGCGTTGTCATCACTTACGAGATTCCGAGCACATCGCCAGACGTGAGGCCGGAAGTCAGGACTCTCAGCTTCGCGCTCGAACTCAATCCCGCAGGGAAACCGATCCCCGTGCTCACGCCTTCAGTAGCGATGACCGCCGATAATTCGAAGAAGCGAAAGTTTCTGAAGATGACCGATGACAAGCTCGGCGCGATCGCCAGCGTAGACGTCGGCGGCACCACCTGCACCTTTCCATCGGATAGACGCGTCGAGGTTGAACTCTGCCTGCACAACTGCTCGTAGACCGCGTCGTCGAGCTGTGCCGGGGGAGCTGCTGATTGCAGAATTGTCGGTCGCCGGATCTCCCCGGCGATCCCAAAAATGTCATCGCAAATCGTCTACTTTCCAATAGACGCCGCGGCGCAACCGCGGTATGCTCCGACCGCTCCCCACGTCAGGATGCGATGAAGACGCGTCTGCGGCTGCCAGAGCGCCGCTCAGCCGATCGTCCGTCCAACGGCGATACTCGGCCCTGTCCGAAGTGTGCGGCCGGCGTCCTCGAATTCAACGAACGCTATCGGCTGCCGCTCGCGAGCGGCCGCACCGTCGTGATGGCGGCCTGGGCCTGCGACCAGGCGGACTGCCGTTATGTACGGCCGGCGCGCCGCGCGGACCGGGACGGACCACCCCTCGCCAACGTCTAATTCGGCCGCTCCCTCTTTCAACCGTCCGCTGACAGTCGTATACTGAAAGCACTTCCCTGAGAGTTGGGCAGAACTGCCCACGCCTCACCCGGAGCAAGATCGCGGAGGTGGGCGATGTCTGTGATTCGGTTACGCGCGGGCGAGGCGTGTTCCGTCTGCGGCAGCACTACCGGTTTGCCTCACGCGACGCGGCGTGACTGCCTGGGCGCCTCCGAGCGTGAGCCGCGCGAGACGGAGGAGCGTCCGTACGCCAGGCGCGTTCGGCACAGCACGAGCGTGAAACGTTTGAAGAGTGTTCGCAAGCCCGCGTGAGCTCGCTCACTCGACGACCACGACCTCGTATGCCTTGAGGCTTGGCAGCGTAAACGCCCGGTAACTCCCACGCTTGACAACCGTCAGGGGCCTGTTGAGGCTGACCGCCCTGGCCCGATTGAACTCTCCCGCCAGCTCGATTTCGATGTCCCGTACATCCACGGGCGCAAAATAGGCGGTATCCGAATGCCCGATCGCATTGACGAGGTGTACGAGCGTTCGGCGACGTGCCGGCTGGTCCATCACCGTCACTTCGACGAGCGGATGCGTATTCGTTTTCAGTTGGCGACCGCGAGGCAACAACCGATCGATCACGTCGGCCATCAAACCGGCGTGGGCCGGTGAGCTGTGTCGATAGTAGAGGCCTCCGACGTCCCAGGGAACGTACGCGAACCGCCCTTTCTCGTAGTCCGCGAACATGACGCCGGGGATGGTCGTCTCGACCTTGTCTCCCCACACCTTCTCGGGCGGACCGAACATCGCCGTGGGAATCAGCGTGAGGAGCGGAGGTCTGACGGCTTCCAGTTCCACATATTCGCCGTCGAAGAAAATCAGATTGGTATCCTTCAAGGATGGCAGCTGCGCGTGATCGTGCACTCGCCAGTACCCCTGGGTTCCCGTTCGATGGCCCGCCACGCGCACGACCGGTAAATCCGGTGCCGTCGTCCCCGCAATCAGGAGCCGTCCTCCGTTGCGCAGGTATCGCTCCAGTTCGCGGGCCGGTCGGCCGGGAACGATGACGAGATCGAACGACCGCGAGGCGTCATCGATCCATCGGAGATTCTCCGAGACGATGAAGGGGACGTGCTGCTCGGTGAGCAGTCGGAAGAACCCTCGGTAGGAAGCGGTGTCGCCGCTCGCGAGCAGGAGGACGCGGGCGGCATTCTTCTGCCCGACATACAGATCTTCGTGCTCGGTATGCCACTGGAAGACCGGCTTTGCCGCGAGCAGCCCCTGTCGATCCTCCTGGTTCATCGGACCGACCATCGCAAATGCGGGCGGCCCGCCGTGCGCCATGTTCTGATAAAGCCTCAGTTGTGTCTCCGCCGGCGGCACGTGCGCGTAGCGCCACGGGAAGTCGACGAAGCTCATGGACAGGTTGACCGCGATCTTTCCAGGTTCCGAGCCGAGCGCGCGATTCACGTTGTCGCTCGCCGAGTACGGCCAGAGTGGCAGGGCCCGGCCCACCGCCGTGTTCGACTCTGACATGATGCCGTCCGTGTAGTCCTTGATGTAGGTAAGGAACGCCGCGTTCGGACGCTTGCGATGAATCAGCTCCGCTATCGATGCGGCGACCTCCCGCGACGAGTCCGCCATGAAGGCGCGATAGTCTGCATCGGGGGTCGTCGGCACCGAACGCCCGTAGCGAGCGCGATAGCGGGCCTGGCACGCGTCGCACTGGCACGGTCCCATGGGCCTGCCGCTGTAATCCGATGCCGGGTTGCCAAACATGTTGAAGAACAGCCCGTCCACCTCGTACCGTTCGAGCGCCTCGGTCAGAATGGTCATCGCGTGCTGCCGGTAATAGTGCCCGTTGATGCACGTCGAATACAGTCCGTTGTAGATGGCCGGCTCGCCGCTGGTCCGCTTGAAGAACCACTCGGGATGCGCGTCGAACACCGGCTTCTGCGTCTTGCTCAGATCGAACCGGCCGATCACCCGAATGCGCCGCGACCGCGCCTCTCGAAGTACCTCGCCGAACAGGTCGCGCCCCGGCGGCAGGAACGCGCTCGGATAGTGAAAAGGCACGCGCGTCGGGTATTGCGCGACGATGCCGCCCATGTTGATCAGGAAGGTGTTGGCGTGGAAATCGGCGACGGCGGCGACGAGCGACTTCGGGTTTACGGTCGAGTCCGTTTCGCTCAGGTTGGTTTGCAGGAAGCGAATCGGCTCGTCCAGCCACCAGCGCGACTGTGCTGGCTGCGCCGCTGTCGCCGCGGCGCCAGCGGCCAGCGCCAGAGCGAGGGCGCATGCAAAACCAACCTCAATGGGTCTCATCTACCACTTCTCCATCTGTCCGGGCCAACGCGCAGATCGTAGCGCAGGCAGGGTCAGATCTTGTTTTTTGCAAATACGGGGGACAGTGTCCTCGTTTCTTGCAAGAAACAAGATCTGACCCCCGCAGGGTTAGCGGAGGGCGTCGACAAAGTGGTAGATTTCTGCTCCCACCCTCATGCCCATCGCCTCGGGAACCACGCTCGGCGTCTACGAAATCGCCACTGCGCTCGGGGCCGGCGGCATGGGCGAGGTCTATCGCGCGCGCGATACGAAGCTCGGACGCAGCGTGGCGATCAAGGTGTTGCCCGATGTCTTCCTGTTCGACGCCGATCGAGTGGCGCGGTTCACGCGCGAAGCCAGGACGCTCGCGTCGCTCAACCACCCGCGAATCGCCGCGCTTCATGGAATGGAGCAATCCAACGGACGTCACTTTCTGGTGATGGAGCTCGTCGAGGGAGAAACCCTCGCCGACAGATTGCAGCGCGGTCCGATGCCGCCACGGGACGCGCTCACCGTCGCGCGTCAGATCGCCGAAGCGCTGGAAGCTGCACATGAAAAGGGCGTCATCCATCGCGATCTCAAACCCGGCAACGTAAAGATCACCCCGGAAGACCAGGTGAAAGTCCTGGACTTCGGTCTCGCCAAGGCCATGGACAGCGACGCGAGCGCGGCAAACATCGCCAACTCTCCGACGCTCAGCGGGCTCGCCACCCAGGCGGGGATCATTCTCGGCACCGCGGCCTACATGTCGCCCGAGCAGGCCAAGGGCGCTTCCGCCGATCAGCGCAGTGACATCTTCTCCTTCGGCATCGTGCTGTTCGAGATGTTGACCGGGCGGCGCCCGTTCCAGGGTGAAACGGCCGCCGACGTGCTCGCGTCGGTCATTGTCCGCGATCCAGAGCTCACCGCTCTTCCTCGCGATCTCAACCCGCGAATCGTAGATCTCGTGCGCCGCTGCCTCGAGAAGCCACCCAAACGTCGCTGGCAGGCGATCGGAGACGTGCGCGCGGAGATCGAGACAATCCTGGCTGCACCGTCGACGATCTCCATGGAGGCGGTGACCGCGCCGGCAGCGCCGATGTGGCGGCGCGAGATCCTGATCGCCGGCGCGGCAATCCTCGGCGGCGTCCTGACGGCACTTGCGATCTGGAGCCGTCCGGCGTCACGCGCGCCAGAGCCGGTTACGAGGTTCACGATCCAGCTGCCAGCCGATCATCTGATCCCGTCGGTGGCTCGCCAGCTGGTCGCCGTGGCACCAGATGGGACGCACGTGGCATATGCCGCGAACGGAAGAATCTACCTGCGGCCGATGTCCGGTCTCGACGTGCATCCAATTCAGGGCGTCGAGAACACCGACGGCGTCACAGCGATCGCCTTCTCGCCCGACAGCCGATCCCTCGTCTTCTGGTCCGGCGATCGGACGTTGAAGCGCATCCCCATGATTGGCGGCGCCCCGGTCACGCTGTGCGAGGCCGAGAATCCTCTCGGCCTCAATTGGACTCCCGACGGGATTTTCTTTGGACAGATTGCCGGAATCATGCGTATGTCCGCGGCCGGAGGCAAACCGGAGTTGCTCATCAGAGCCGAGAGCGGGGAGGTCCTCTTCGGTCCCCAGCGGCTTCCCGGCGGAGACGCCCTGATGTTCACCGCGGGCACCAGTGCGACACCCGAGGGTTGGAACCGGGCCGTCATCGTCTCCCAGTCGCTGAAAACCGGCGAGCGAAAGAAGCTCATCGAACCGGGCGCTGATGGACGTTACGTCTCAACCGGTCACATCGTCTACGCGATTGGCGGAACGCTTTACGCCGCTCCTTTCGACCCGCATCGCCGTGAAACCACGGGAGGACCGACCGCCGTGCTCGAAGGAGTCTTGCGGGCCACGGGCGGAGCTTCTGGCGGCGCGCAATTCGCCTTTGCGGACAATGGATCTCTCGCCTACATGGCGGGTCCGCCGGGCGCCACCGCGTCGCAATTCGACCTGGCGATGACGGACAGAAAAGGCGTGGTTGAACTGCTGAAGCTTCCGAACGGCCCGTACGAGTATCCGCGTGTTTCGCCGGACGGAAAGCGAATCACGTTTGGAACCGACGACGGCCGGGAAGCGGTCGTGTGGGTCTACGAACTGGCAGGAAGAGGCGCGATGCAGCGGCTCACGAGCGTCGGAAAGAACCGCTTTCCGATCTGGTCGGCCGACGACCAGCGCATCGCGTTCCAATCGGACCGGGAGGGCGATGCGGCGATCTTCTGGCAGCGCGCGGATCGCACCGGCGGAGCGGAGCGGCTGACGAAGCCTGAGCCGGGAACCACCCACATTCCGGATGCCTGGTCGCCGGACGGCAAACATCTCTTGTTCACCACCGTAGCCGGATCGTCGTTCACGCTCTCGATGCTGAGGCTTGCCGATCGCACGACGGCGCCGTTCGGCACCGTCCAATCGCGCGCGCTCGCGACGCCGGCCTTCTCGCCCGACGGACGCTGGGTCGCGTATTCGGCTTCGAGCACGGGAACCACCGCAACGCAAGTCTACGTTCAGCCGTTTCCGCCGACGGGAGCCCAATACCAGCTGTTCGCCAGAACAGGAGATCTTCCCCATCACCCGTTGTGGGCGCCGGATGGAAAGGAGCTGCTCTACGTGCCTCGTGTCGGCGAGTTCGAAGCGGTCACGGTCGAGACGAAACCGACGTTCATTTTCGGCAGAGCGTCACGCGTGCCGCGAACGTTTCCGACCGCGGCGCCGTCAACGCCCCGAACGTTCGACATGGCGCCGAACGGGAAGATCGTCGGCGTCATCGTTCCAGGACAGAGTCCGGTCGCGGGCACGCTGCGATCGATCCAGGTCGTCCTGAACTGGTCCGAAGAGCTGAAGGCCCAACGGTAGGTTAGAAGGTTTTCAGAAACTCGATCAGCGCCCGCTTGTCCTCGTCCGGCAGCTCCGTGCCGAACATGTGGCCACGGTCGAGGACGTAATCCGGCGCCTGATTGTGCCGGACGAAACCACGGAAGAGCGCACGGTCCGACAGTACGTTGATGACGACGCGGTTGCGGATGATGGCTGGAACCTCGCGCGGGTCGGCGCGCGCGATGAGATCCACGGGTGTCCCCGCCGGAACGCGGACCGGCCGATCCCGCCCCTGGATCTTCAGTTCCGAGTCGACGGACGTGACGAGAATCGACTGGACGCCGAGCCGGCGCTCCGGCCAGAGCAGCTTTTCGAGGGCGTCTTCGAATGCGGCCATCCGTCCCCGAACCGAGGGATCCTTGACGACCGTCCCCAGCGCGTTGTTGTGGAGATAGGGAGCCGTCGCCCACATCCCAACGAGCGATGGCGTTCTGTAATACCCGCGTCCTCCGCCCTGCAAATCGAAGGCAATCGGCTCGTCCGGCTCGAATGGGTTGTAGAGCCCCTGGATCCGTCCGATCGCCGGCAGCTCCTTGTAGGTTTCCGAGGAGAACTGTTCCCAGACGTGTCCCCGGATCGCGTTGGACGCCGCGGCGCGAGCGATGTTCGTTCCTAGCTGATACACGGGATACCGCCGGTCGTCCGAGAGGAAGTTCTTCTCGAGAAAGTCGTCGGCGAGCACCGCCTCGCGATACCACGCTTCGACCTTCACGCGATCCCAGGAGATGTCTTCTGGCGGTTGCTTGCTCGAGTGGCATCGGGCACATTTGTCCGCGAAGGCGAGCTTGCCGCGGCCGAGCACGGTCGTGTCTGCCGTAAGAAATGCTCCTCCGCCCGGGGCGTCCCGCAATCGCATCGGTCCGATCGTTTTCAGGAAGGCCTCCGCGTTGGCCATCCGGGATTCTGTCGCCCGCCAGTCGCTGCAGGTCTGGCGTGCGTGCTCGAGGTCGAACGGCTCCTGAAGCAATCGACCGCTGACCGGGTCGTGCAGCGTCAACCAGTAATCGGAACACATGCCGATGTTGACGTACACCCGCAGCGACGCGCCGGCCACGCCGATCGAATCCGCGCCGTCCTTGAGAATGTGGTGAACCTGGCGAATCGATCCGTCGCGCATCCGCTCGGAAGCAGTTGGCCGGTACGCGAGGTTGAAGATTGGATTGATCGAGTTGGGGTTATGAAGATGATCGGTCGCAAACCGCGAGGTGTCGGAGGTCCCGACGGGCTGCCGGTTTCCGACATGCCACCGGAAATCGGCCGGCGTCATCCGCAGCGTGAACAGCTTGCCTTCCTGCCAGTACTGATTGCCTATCGCTCCGGCCAGATTCGACCACCGGGGCGCTTCCGGGCTATCGGGCGGATTCAGCGGGTTGAAGCCGATGTGGCAGAACCCACACGCCATCCCGATGAGATACGGCGGTTCCGCGCTCGCGGGATCCTTGAAAAAATTCTCGGCGTTCCACTTCGCCGCATCGAACTTGTCATTCGGGAATCGTCGCAGGCCAACGATCCCCGATGGGGCGCCGGGAATGCCTGGCACGTCCGGCTGATCGCATCGATCCATCCAGAGGCCGTACTGGTCGGGCTCGGTGGCTGCGAGGCATCCCGGTTGCGTGATCGCGCCAAGAGTGGCGAACCGCCGCCCGTGCAGGCGGGAGTCGACGTACGCGAGCAGGTTCACGTTCCCCTGTGTGAGCCTGGCCATCTTCAGCCAGAAGTTCTCGTTGCCGGCGGTCCAGAAGTACCAGGTGTCCCGTCCCTTCCGCTGTTCGTCCGTCAGGTACTGTTTTTCATAGCCGTAGTCCTGGTCGCCGGACTGTGCGCTCGACGCGTCCAATCCGGTCATGAAGCTGAACGAAATCAGCCACGCGGATCCTGCTGATGCGATCGCGATCAGATTTCGTCTCATAGACGTCCCACTTCTAACATAGGTCGGTGTGCGACCTTGTGTGCGCCGGCACTCTCGTCATGGCACCGCAGGTCAGCAAAATGGTAGGTTGCTGCCCTTGAATCGATGACTGGCTCGCGTCGAACTGTCACAACGCTCTACCGGCGCATGCGGCGAGCCGACGTCGCACACTGGGCGACCACAACTCTGCGTCGTACGTGGGTTTCGGCAGGGGTGCTGGTTGTTTTCACCGCTATGGCCGGCTTCGCGTTCGAGCGCATCGCGCCTCAGGCCAGGTCCATCGGAGGAGTGATCCGCGAGCTCAGAGAGTGACGGTTGCCGCTTATCATGACCGACGGCCTTCCGGCTTGGGCAGTGGGATTGGGAGTCGATACAAGGAGGAAACATGCTCCATCGCTTCAGCGTCGCGCTCGTGGGCCTGGTGCTCGGCGCCGCACATCTCGCCAGCCAGGGCGGCCGCACGTATCCCGCTGCCCGGCAGGGTGGCAACTACATGCACAACTACTACCTCCCGCCGGCGCCCAGCTCGACGCCGTGGGCTCCAGCGTGGTCCCCCGACGGCAAGTCGCTGGCTATCGCCATGAGCGGATCCATCTGGACGATCGATCCCGCATCCGGAAGCGCGCGCGAGCTGACCTACACGCGCAAGTACCACTCCATGCCTGACTGGTCTCCCGACGGCCGGTGGATTGTCTACGTCGCGGACGATGGCGCCGGAACGATCCAACTGGAGATGCTCAACGTCGGGACCGGAGAGAGTCATGCACTGACGTCTGACGATCAGATTTACATGGATCCCGTGTTTTCGCCTGACGGGATGCGGCTCGCCTACGTGGCGACCCGGCCGAGCGGGAACTTCAACGTGTTCATCCGATCGATTAAGGACGGTCAGTTCGTTGGCGACGAGGTTGCGGTCACACGCGACAACGACTTCGGGCGCGACCGGCTCTACTTCGGGCGCATGGATATGCACATCACGCCCGCCTGGTTTCCCGACGGCAAGGAACTACTCCTGGTCTCGAACCGCAACGTGCCGCTCGGCTCTGGCAATGTGCTTCGCCTTTCCGCCCTTGCAAACGGAATCGAGAGATCGACGAGGGTGCTTGCGGAGCAGACGCTGTATCGCACGCGGCCGCATGTGTCGCTCGACGGCAAACGCTTTGTGTACTCCTCCACGCGCGGCGCGGCGGACCAGTTCAACAACCTCTACGTGCAACCAACCGCCGGCGGCGAACCATACAAGCTGACGTTCTTCCAGCACGACGCCTTCCACCCCCGGTGGTCCCCGGATGGGGAGTGGATCGCGTTCATATCCAACGAAGGGGGGCTGCCCCAGCTGCAGTTGCTCGAGACATATGGTGGCGCGCTCCGGAAGATTGCGGTGAAGGAGCGGCGCTGGAAGCGGCCGATGGGCGTTCTGTCGGTTCGAACGATCGACGCGGCCACCGGGCAGCCGACCGCTGCGCGCATTCATCTCACCGCCTCGGACGGCAAGCACTATACGCCGGCGGATGCCTACTCGCGCGTGAGCGGCGCGGGTGATCGCGTCTTCCACCAGATGGGCGAATTCCGTGTTGACGTGCCGCCCGGCGTCGCGACGATCGAAGCGGTCAAAGGGTTCGAGTACATCCCGGTCAAGGCGACGGCGCAGGTGGCGGAAGCTCACATCGCGCGCGTCGATCTGAAGCTCGTGGCGATGACCGACCTCTCGGCGCGCGGTTGGTGCAACGGCTCCACGCATGTTCACATGAACTATGCCGGCAACCTCCACAACACCCTCGAGAACCTCCTGATGATGTCGGCCGCTGAAGACCAGGACATGGTGAACGACCAGATTGCGAACAAGGACAACCGCATCCTCGATCACCAGTACTTCGTTCCCGGCGGCAAGGCGCATCCGCTCTCGACCCGCGAACGCGTGCTCGTCGTCGGGCAGGAATACCGGCCACCGTTCTACGGGCACGTCTTCATGTTCCAGCTCCGCGATCATCTGATCAGCCCGTTCACGACCGGCTACGAGGGAACGGCAATCGAGAGCCTCTACCCGAGCAACACCGATATGTTCCGGAAGGCAAAGGCGCAGGGGGCGACGGTGGGATACGTCCACGCCTTCGGCAGCCAGAGTGCCGATCGATCCGGCGGCAACGACCCGCTCAACGCGGATCTTGGCGGCGCCAAGGGCTTCATCGTGGACGCGGCGCTGCGGACCACGGATGCCGTGGAATGGTCGAACTCCGGCACGGCCGGTTTCCATCCGTGGTACGCCGTCCTCAACAACGGGCTGCGCGTCACGGCGGTTGGCGGTGAGGACTCGATCAGCAGTATGCACCGCTCGAAGCTGGTCGGCTCCGCGCGGACCTACGTGTACACCGGCGATCGCGGGCTCGACGCGGACGCCTGGTTCGAGGGAGTGCGAATGGGACGCGCGTTCGTCACGACGGGACCGCTCCTCGAGCTCACGGTGAACGGCCGCATGCCGGGCGAGGACGCGAAGCTTCCCGCCTCGGGCGGTGACGCCGCGGTCCTGGCGCGCGTGCAGTCGATCACGCCGCTCGAGAACGTCACGCTCATCTTCAATGGCGAGGTCGTCGAGAAGATTCCGTTGTCCGCGGATCGCAAGAGCGCGCAGCTCTCGAAGACCCTGAGGGTCACGCGGAGCGGCTGGTACCACCTGCGCGCCGAAGGGAACCCGAGAGAACGGTACCCACTCGACACGACTTTCGCGCAGGCATTCACCAACCCCGTGTGGGTGACTGTTGGCGATCGGCCGGTTCGCAGCGCCGCCGCGGCCGACTACTGCCTTCGATGGATTGACAAGCTGCAGCAGCTGGCAGAAAAGTGGCCGGGCTGGCGATCGCAGAAGGAGAAGGATCACGTGTACGCGCAATTCGACGAGGCGCGAGCCGTGTATCGGAGGTTCCTCAAGGAAGCCAACGGGGCGTCGAGTCAGTAGTTACTCCGAGGGGCTTCGCCCCTCGGACTCCCCTACACGCTCGCTCGCGGGGGCCCCGTGCCCCGCGCCGCTCGCGTGGCTCACTCGCTGCGCTCGTTCGCGTCCTCCCGCGAGAGGTTTTGGAACCAGTTCTAGAATGATGGAGGCTGCCGATGGTGCTTCGGACCCTGCTGCTGGCTGGGTCGCTCATTCCGCTCGTCGCATCCGAAGCGCGCATAGGGATCAGCAAAACCTGGAATCGCTAATCCCTGCGTTCGCGGTCGAACCGGCCCTCTGGTTTGGAAGTTGTAGAGGCTACGGGATGGCGCCGCCGGCGTCGGACGCTGATGGGTCTGGCGATCGCCGCGGCGGCCGGTCGCCTGCTTCAGTCGCAGTTGGCGCTGCGGCACGAGTCGCGTGTGCTGAGGTCGCCACTCCGCGTAAAATAGATGGATTCCCTCCGGGCCGGAGTGGTGAAACTGGCAGACGCGCGGGACTCAAAATCCCGTGGGGTTCACTCCCCGTGAGGGTTCGACCCCCTCCTCCGGCACTTTAGACTCAAGCACTTAGAGTGACCCTCAGCCAGCATCTCTCATTCGTTCTCTGTCGCGTGCGCCCGACAGGGTGCCCATCGGATCGGGCGATTGCAGCCGAACGCGTGCCAGACCCCCCCCGTTTGACGCAGGGTCTACGATACGGGCAATGACAAGCGCCGCTGTGTTGCTGCTCGTTGTGCTGGCGACTCCTGTGCTGACACAGGACTCAGTCGTTTTCGAGAAGGGCATCAAACAGCATGTTCCCAAAGCTGATCGCGTCATCATTGCGAAGGTGACGATCACGCTGGACAACGAATCGATCCGCGTGCGCAACAATCAGCGAGAGGAAGAGGTCATCCCCTACACCGCGATCGTCAGCATGACATATGACCGACGCCGGACGGCTTTCGCGATCCGCTTGCAGGGGATGCCGCCACGGCGGCAACACTTACTGACGATCCAATACAAAAGCGGCGCAGCCGGTGAATACGTGGAACTGGAACTGCCGAAGGATATAGCGCCACGACTCATCGCGGCACTCGAAGAGAAGAGCGGGAAACCCATCGAGAAGATCGCCGGCTAGCGCCCTGCGTCACGCGGGCGGTGGCCGAACTCAAACGCCAGGAGCGCGGGGCGGAACGCGGTCGATACGATCATGGCCTTGGCGAAGCGGCGCCTACAACGCCTTCTCCATCCACACAGCCGCCATTCGGTGGCCGTTTCGCAGCATGACCTCGCTGCGCTCACGGACCCGATATCCGAGCGACACGTAAAAGGGCTCCGCGTTGAGTGAGCCCGCAAGCTCCAGCCGCCTCAACCCGTGCTCCCGTGCGAGACGCTCGATTTCCCGCACCACTGCCGAACCGCAGCCTTTGCGCGAGGCTTCTGGGCGAACATAACAGGCGCGCAGCTCTGACCGCTCGACAATCAGCGCGCCGATTGCAACGGGCTCTCCGTTCAACTCCCCTATCAGCCGGAGTTCGCTGTCCTCGTTGTGCGCGAAGTCCGTCAGCGTGTTGGCGTCGATGGGCACGAGCCAGCCGGCGATGGTCTCGGGCGGATAGTGTGTGACGGCGAGACCGCGAATCGCGCTGTTGACGATCTCCAGGTAGAGTCGTCCTTCATCCGCCCGCATCGGGCGCACGGCGATCAGCTGCTCAGGAGATTTCATCGCGTCGAAGCCTTTTCATACAGCATTCCGCCCCTGCGACCGATACGCCGGATCATGCCCCGTCGTCTGCGCAGCGCCGCGTGCTTGGTCCTGCTGACCGCCGTCTACGTGCTGGCTGGCAAGCTTGGGTTAGCACTGGCGACCATCAATCCCAGCGCGAGCCCTGTGTGGCCGCCGACCGGGATCGCGTTGGGTGCGGCGCTGATCTTCGGACGCGGCGTGTGGCCGGCCATCTTCGTCGGCGCGTTCATCGTGAACTACACGACGCCGACCGACATTCTGCCGTCGCTCGGTATCGCCATTGGAAATACCACGGAGGCTTTGGTCGGCGCGTACCTGGTCACGCGATTCGCCAATGGCCGCGCCGCATTCGCCCGCAGCCGGGATTTCTTCGCCTTTGTCGTCTTCGCTGGATTCGTCAGCACAGCAATCAGCGCAACGCTGGGCACGACCAGTTTGACACTCGCCGGAGCAGTTGCCTGGCCACAGTACGGATCCGTCTGGCTCACCTGGTGGTTGGGCAACGCCGGCGGCAACGTCGTTGTGGCACCGTTGTTCGTTCTGTGGACGACAAACCCGAAACCTGGTTGGACGTCGGGTCAGTGGACGGAAGTCCTGTTCTTGACCGTCACACTTCTGACCGTCGGCACGACCGTGTTCGTGAAGAGCTCCTATCCAGTCGAGTTCTTGACCATTCCCCTTTGCGTCTGGGCCGGTGCGCGATTCGGACCGCGCGAGGCCTCGACGGCAACGGCCATCCTGTCTGCCGTCGCTGTCTGGGCCGCCGTGCGGGGAGCCGGTCCGTTCGCCGGACAGCCGGCGAATGCCGCATTGCTGCTCACGCAGATGTTCATCGTCGTCGCCCAGATCGCTGGTCTCGGCATTGCTGGAGCGCTCGCTGAGATGACCGCTGCCCACGAGATGCTGCGACTGCTCAACGATGACCTCGAGCAGCGCGTCGCCGCACGGACCGCCGAACTGCAGACCAGCGAGGCGCGGCTGGCTGAGGCGCAAGAGGTCGCACACATTGGCAGCTGGCAATGGGACGCGAGAACCGGCCAACTCGCGTGGTCTGAAGAAATGTACCGCATCTATGGGGCGGATCCTGGCTCCTTCGAGCCCTCGCATCAGACCTTTGTCGCGATGGTACATGCCCACGATCGGCCGAATGTCGAGGAGATTGCCAGGCGTGCCATCGCTGATGGTCAGCCCTTCGAGTTTGAATTCCGTCTGCTGCGGGCAGACGGTGTGGCGCGCATTGGGTTGAGCCGCGGCCAAGCCATTCGGGACGCGAACGGCGACACGCTTCGGCTTGTCGGTACGGTCCAGGACGTCACGGATCGAAAGCAACTCGATACACGGTTGCGTCAGGTCCAGAAACTTGAAGCGCTCGGATTGCTGGCCGGCGGGATTGCCCACGACTTCAACAACCTGATTACGGCAATGGGTGGATACACCGAGCTAGCGCTTGCGGAAACGGATCCCGCGGATCCGCGGCGGAATGACTTGCTGGAGGTTCGGAAAGCGGCCGAGCGGGCGGCAGCATTGACACGCCGACTCTTGGCATTCAGTCGAACGCAGGCACTCCAATTGAGGGCCGTCGATGTTAACGCAGTCGTCGCAGGATTGCAGAACCTGTTACGACGCACGATCGGTGAACACATTGAACTGGTTTTTACCCTGGAGCCCCACCTTGACCCGGTGCGCCTGGATCCCGACCAGCTTGAACAGGTTGTGCTGAACATTGCACTGAACGCGCGCGACGCGATGCCGAAAGGCGGTGAGCTGCGGTTCACAACGAACGCGGTGGCCGTGGACGAGGCCTCCGCACGCCAGCATCCGCCGATGACCCCCGGCCGCTACATTCGGCTCAGTATTGCGG
>JBAROV010000059.1:0-29063 GCA_049642465.1 Vicinamibacterales bacterium | reverse complement strand
CACCCCCGCTCGCTCTCGCTCGGCGGCCGCCTTCGGCGGCTTCCCTCCGGCGCCTCGCTCGGGCCGCAGGCGCTCCTCCCGTCCCCCCGACGGCGACTCCGTAGTACGATCAGTTCGTGCCCTCCACGCTTCTGCAAAAGGTCTGGGACGCACATACAGTGCGTCGGCTGCCTAACGGTCAGACCCAGCTCTTCATCGGCCTTCATCTCGTCCACGAGGTGACGAGTCCGCAAGCGTTCGACATGCTGCGGGCACGAGGGTGGGAAGTGAAGTTTCCCGAGCGGACCATCGCCACGGTCGATCACATCGTCCCCACTCGAGATCAGCGGCGGCCGTTCGGGGATGTGATGGCGGAAGGGATGCTCTCGGCGCTCGAACGGAATTGCCGGCAAGCGGGGATTCGACTGTTCGATCTGTCGAGCGGAGCGCAAGGCATTGTTCACGTGATTGGTCCCGAGCTTGGCGTGACACAACCAGGCATCACGATCGCGTGCGGGGACAGTCACACGTCGACGCACGGGGCGTTTGGAGCGGTTGCGTTCGGGATCGGCACGTCCCAGGTGCGCGACGTGCTGGCATCGCAGTGTCTGGCGATGGAGCCGCTCAAGGTGCGGCGCATCCGGGTGAACGGCCGGTTGCCGCACGGCGTGTTTGCCAAGGACGTCATTCTCGAAATCATTCGCCGCCTCGGCGTCCAGGGAGGCGTCGGCTACGCGTACGAATATGCGGGCGAGGTCGTCGAGCGCATGTCGATGGACGAGCGAATGACCATCTGCAACATGTCGATCGAAGGAGGCGCGCGAGCCGGGTACGTCAATCCGGACGCCACCACGAGCGACTACCTGCGAGGCCGGCGCTTCGCACCAGCGGGTGACGCGTTCGAGCGCGCCGAAGCGTGGTGGAAGAGCATGGCGTCGGACCCTGGCGCACCGTATGACGACGATGTGTTGATCGACGGTTCAGCGATACGGCCGACGGTCACATGGGGGATCAACCCGGGGCAATCCGTGTACGTAGACGAGAAGCTTCCAACCACGCGCGATGTGGCCCCCTCCGATCGGGCGGCCATCGAGGAGGCACTCCAGTTCATGGGCTTCCATGCCGGTGCTTCAATTGCCGGGACGAAAGTCGACGTCGCGTTCATCGGCTCGTGCACGAATGCGCGGTTGTCGGATCTTCGCGAAGCCGCTCGTGTGATCCGGGGACACCGGGTGTCGCCGCATGTGAAGGCGCTCGTCGTTCCCGGCTCTCAGGGCGTGCGTCTCGCGGCCGAACGTGAGGGCTTGGACCGCGTCTTCATGGAGGCGGGGTTCGAGTGGCGCGGCGCGGGATGTTCGATGTGCCTGGCGATGAACCCGGACCGGCTGGAGGGGCGGGAAGTCTGTGCGTCCTCATCGAACCGAAATTTCAAAGGACGGCAGGGTAGCCCGACGGGCCGCACGTTGTTGATGAGTCCAGCGATGGTGGCTGCAGCGGCGCTGGCCGGTGAAGTGGTAGACGTCCGCACCTTCAGGGACTAATGGCTATCGAAAAGATCTCGCGAGTGTGTGGGGCGGCGCTGCCGCTACGTGGCGACAATATCGACACCGATCGGATCATTCCCGCCAGGTTCTTGCGGTCGGTTTCATTCGAGGGTCTCGAGCAGCATTTATTCGAGGACGACGCGGAGCAGGCTGCAGCGGCAGGCAGGACGCATGCGCTGGCGGATGCGCAGTTTCAGAAAGCCACGGTGCTCGTCGTCAACAAGAACTTCGGCTGTGGATCCTCTCGCGAACACGCGCCTCAGGCGATTCGGCGTCGTGGGTTCAGGGCCGTCATTGGCGAATCGTTTTCAGAGATATTTTTTGGCAATTCAGTGGCGCTTGGCATGCCGTGCATGACGGCCTCTTCGGAACATGTCGCCGAACTGCAAGCCGCGGCTGAACGGGCTCCGGCTGCTGAAGTCTGCATCGATCTCGAAGATCAAACGATGTCGTTCAGCGGGCTCAAGAGGCCGATTTCCCTGCCCGCTGCGGCGCGCGAGTCGTTTCTCGCCGGGACGTGGGACGCGACCGCGCTGCTCCTCGATCGGTTCGAGGAAGTCGAGCGCACGGCTCGCGCGCTGCCCTACATCTCGGGCTACTGATCAGGTCGCTTCCGACGCCGTGTCGAGAAACGCCTGCGCGGCGTGCGACAGCTCCACGCCGCGGCGGAAGACGAGCCGAATCTGCCGCGGCGACGCGAGTTCAGGAACTTTCACCGCGGCCAGTCTGCTGGATGCGATCTCGGCGAGCGCGCAGCGCCGCGGCAGCACGGCCACACCCAGGCCCATTTCGACCGCCCGCTTGATTCCATCCAGACTTGGCAGTGCGATCTGGATGTTGATTGGCGCGTGCTTGCGCTCGTAGAGACGAAGGACACGCTCACGGGCCGGGGAGGGATCGTTGTGCGCAATCACCGTCTCCCGACCCACTTCTTCGATCGTCACGCGACGTCGTGATGCGAGACGATGGGTGGGTGGGGCGAGCATGACAAGCTCGTCATGTCCGAGTGAGACCGAGTGCAGCGCCTTTTCGGCGGGCTGAAAGGTCAGTATTCCGAAATCAAGCGAACGATCGAGGATGGCCGCGGCCATCTGGCGAGACGCGACGCGCCGGACTTCGACGTGAACCTGCGGGTGCGCCGGCGCGAATTTCCCGATTGCCGGCAGCAGCGAGTGCACCGCCGCCTCGTTCGCGCCAATAATCACCCGACCGCGTCTGACCTGCTGGAGCTCGCGGACAGCGACCGCTGCGTCCGACGCCATGCGCAATAAACGGCTCGCGTAATCCTGGAGCAGACGCCCGGCTTCCGTCAGCGTGCCGTCCCGGGAGGATCGATCGAACAGTCGATCGCCCAGCTCTTCCTCGAGACGCCGGATTGCCTGGCTGACCGCCGGCTGCGTCCTGTGCAGCCGCTTGGCGGCGCGCGAGAAGCTCCGCTCCGTCGCCACCGTGGCGAATACCGTCAAATCCTGCAGGTGCATGCGGCCATCATAACCGAGCCTTATATAAACAAAACAATTATAAACTGGACGATGGGGCCCCCGGCGGTTACAACTGAGAGAGTAACGCTGGGGGGATATTCCCCGCGCCCGCCCTGGCGCGAAGCGCTTCGGCGGGGCAGGTCCCTGGAGAGAGGGTATGACAGCCCGAAATCTCATTATTTTTGACACCACGCTCCGCGACGGGGAACAGGCGCCAGGCTTCTCGATGCGAATCGACGAGAAACTGAAGCTCGCCCGGCAGATTGCCCGGCTCGGCGCGGACGTCATCGAAGCAGGTTTCCCGATCGCTTCGGAAGCGGACGCCGAGGCGGTGCGTGTCATCTCGACCAACATCCGCGGACCCATCATTGCGGCCCTGGCTCGTTGCAGTCCTGCGGACATCGAGAAGGCAGCCTGGGCGCTCGCTCCGGCCGAACGGAGCCGGATCCACGTTTTCATCGCCACTTCCGATCTCCACCTCGAGCGCAAGCTTCGGATGTCACGCGCCGACTGTCTTCGCGCCGCGATGCAGGCGGTGGCTCTGGCGCGAACCTACACGGACGATGTGCAGTTTTCTGCCGAGGACGCGACGCGGAGCGATCCTGAATTCCTCTGGCGGGTGATCGAGGGCGTGATTCAGTCGGGCGCCAAGACCATCAACTTGCCGGACACCGTCGGCTACTCGACGCCGGACGAAATCAAGACGTTCTTTGCCTCGATGATCGGGCGCGTACCAAGTTCGGATCAAGTGACGTGGAGCACGCATTGCCACGACGATCTCGGGTTGGCCGTCGCCAACACGCTGGCCGCGCTGACCGGCGGCGCACGTCAGGTGGAGTGCACCGTGAACGGGATCGGCGAGCGCGCAGGCAACGCGTCGCTCGAAGAAGTCGTCATGGCGACGCGCGTCCGGTCCGACCTGCTGCCGTTCGACAGCGGCATTGACTCCCGCGAGATTTTTGCCACCAGCCAGCTCCTCACCACGCTGACTGGTGAGAGCGTGCAGGCCAACAAGGCCATTGTCGGACGGAATGCGTTCGCCCACGAGGCGGGCATTCACCAGGACGGGATGCTGAAGGACCGCCGTACCTACGAGATCATGCGGCCGGAAGAAGTGGGCGTGCCGGAAACCACACTGGTCCTCGGCAAGCACTCGGGCCGTCACGCCGTGCAGCGTCGATGCGAGCAGATCGGCGTGACGCTCACACGACACGAACTCGATCAGGTCTACCGAGCCGTCATTGCCTTCGCTGATCGCGAAAAGGTCGTCAATGATGCCGACCTCCGTCAGATTGTGACTCGGGTGCGCGAATCGACGCCCGAGCCGGAACTGACGGCGACGACGGCGACGGATTTTTCGCTGACTCCTGCGGAGAGCGGCTACGGCCATGGCGTCTAGCCGGCCCGGGCCGTCTCCTCGATCTATTCGACGGTAACGCTCTTGGCGAGATTGCGCGGTTGATCCACGTCGCACCCGCGGCGCACCGCGATGTGATACGCGAGCAACTGGAGCGGCACCACCATCAGCACCGGCGTCAGCAGCGGGTGTGAATCCGGAACAGTTATTAGAAAGTCGTGCGACGGATGGAGGAGATCCTTGATGCCGTTCGCGCGATCGGTCGTCAGCGCGATCACCGCTCCGCCACGCGCCTTCGCTTCCTGCACGTTCCCAATCATCTTCTCGAACACGTGATCGTGCGGCGCGATGGTCACCACCGGCATGTCCTCGTCAATCAGCGCGATTGGGCCGTGCTTCATCTCACCCGCGGGATACCCTTCAGCGTGGATGTACGAGATCTCCTTCAGCTTTAACGCACCTTCGAGGGCAATCGGATAGTTGATCCCTCGGCCGAGATACAGGAAGTCGCTGCGCTGATAGAACCGCTTGGCGATCTCCTCGGTGAGAGGCTCGCATTTGAGCGTCTGCTCGAGCAGCAGGGGTAACTGCGTGAGCCCCTCCAAGTGGGGTCGTGCGGTATCTGGCGTCAAGCTGCCGCGAATCTGGCCGAGATACACCGCGAGGAGATGCAACGCGACGAGCTGGGACGTGAACGCTTTGGTCGAGGCGACGCCAATTTCGGGGCCGGCGTGCGTGTAAACCGTGCCCTCGGTTTCCCGGGTTGCCATGCTGCCAACCACGTTGCAGATGGCGATGCTGCGGGCCCCTTTTTTCCTGGCCTCTCTGAGCGCCGCGAGCGTGTCGGCGGTCTCTCCGGACTGGGTGATGACAACCGCGAGCGTGTTCTCGGAGACGATCGGATCGCGATAGCGATATTCGGATCCGTAGTCCACCTCTACCGGAATCCGTGCCAGCGATTCGAGCAGGAACTTGCCGACCAGCGCCGCGTGCCACGAGGTTCCGCACGCGAGAATGACGACGCGCTGCACGTCGGTCAGCACGCGGTCCGGGATTTCGATCTCGTGGAGGAAGACCTTTCCGCTTTCGACCGACGCACGCCCAAGCACCGTCTCCTTCACAGCCCATGGCTGCTCGAAGATTTCCTTGAGCATGAAGTGCTTGTATCCGGCCTTCTCGGCCATGACCGGATCCCAGGACACGCGGGTGCTTTTTTTGGAGACCGCCCGGCCCGAGTAATCCGTGAACTCCACGCCCGCCGGTGTGATCACCGCCATTTCCTCGTCGCCGAGGAACACGACGTCGCGGGTGTGACTCAGGATCGCCGGAATATCCGAGGCCACGAAAAACTCTCCGTCACCCAACCCCACGACTATCGGCGGACCGTTGCGTACGGTAACGATCTTGTTGGCATCGTCGGCCGAGATGAGGACGAGTGCGAACAGGCCACGCATGTACAACAGGGCGCGCCTGACGGCGTTCTCCAGACCGTCCTCTTTCATCTCGCGCTCGACCAGGTGCGCGACGATTTCGGTATCCGTCTCGGTGACGAACTGGTGCCCTTCTTTCTGCAGCTGGTGCTTCAGTTCGAGGTAGTTCTCGATGATGCCGTTGTGGACGACTACGATGCGGCCGGTGCAGTCGCGGTGCGGGTGAGCGTTCTCCTCGGTTGGCCGGCCGTGAGTGGCCCATCGGGTGTGGCCGATGCCGTACTCGCCTTCCAGCGGATTTCCGGCGATGACTTCCTCGAGGCGCGCAAGTTTGCCAGCGCTGCGGCGCAGTTCGATGCGTCCGTCGCGGACAACGGCAACGCCGGCCGAATCGTAGCCGCGGTACTCCAGCCGGCGTAAACCGTCAATCAAGATCGGCAAAAGCTGCTTGCCGCCGATGTAGCCAATGATCCCGCACATATGAGTCCTCACTCGTGGTTCCTCGCCGCAAAGCGCGAGGCGCTCGTGCTATCGCTTCGTCGTCCGCTTGCGAGCGACCCAGCCCTCTTTGTTGATCTGCTTGGCACGGGCAATGGCAAGCGAGCCGGCGGGAACGTCTTCGGTGATCGACGAGCCGGCCGCCACGTACGCGTCTTTCCCGATGCGCACGGGAGCGACGAGCTGTGAGTCGCTCCCGATGAATGCGCCGTCTTCAATGATGGTAGGAGACTTGCGGGACCCGTCATAGTTGCAGGTGATCGTCCCGGCACCGATGTTCACGCGCTCACCGATTGTCGAATCCCCGAGGTAGCTGAGGTGACTGGCTTTTGATCCCCGCCCTACAGACGTCTTCTTCAGTTCGACGAAGTTGCCAATGTGCACCCCCTCACCGATTTTCGTGTCCGGCCGCATGCGCGCGAATGGACCGATTTCCGCCCCTTTAGCAATTGCCGAACTGACAATCACGCAGAAATTGTTGATCGTGACCTCGTCATCGAGCGTGGAGTCCACGATTCGGACGCCCGCGTGAATCTCGCAACGCGCGCCGACACGGGTGTGTCCTTCCAGGTGAACGCCAGGGTGGATGATCGTGTCCGCTCCAACGATCACGTCCGGTCCGACGTACACAGTCGCCGGATCGATCAGCGTTACGCCGGATTCCATCAGTGCGTCGTTGCGCTCGCGATTGATAATGGCGGTCACGTCTGCCAACTCCCTTCGGCTGTTCACACCCAAGACTTCCCGCGCGTCTTTCACCGTCACGGTTTCAACCGTCAGTCCGCGAGCGGTATAGATGCGCACGAGATCCGGAAGGTAGTACTCTCCCTGCGCATTTCCCGACCCCAATTCCTTGAGCGCGGCAAAGAGGGGCGCGAGATCGAACGCGTAAATCCCGCTGTTGATTTCCTGGATCTGCCGTTCTTCGCCTGACGCATCCTTGTGCTCGACAATGGCGGCTATCCGGCCGTCCCGCCTGATGATCCGTCCGTACCCGTCCGGGGAATCGAGGCGTGCTGTCAGCACCGTTGCGGCGGCTTTCCGTTGATGGTGCCGCTCGACGGTCTCGGCAAGCGTCTCGCCCCGCAAAAGGGGGACGTCGCCAGACAGCAACAGGAGCGTGCCAGTTGCGCCTGCGAGCAGGGGTTCTGCTTGCAGGAGGGCGTGCCCGGTGCCGAGTTGCGGCTCCTGCAACGCAAAGCGAAGACCCGCGCGGCCGGAGAGCGCTTGCTTCACTTGGCCTGCCTGATGTCCGATGACCACGACAGTGCTGGCAGGGTGAACCACTTCGGCGGCCCGCAGGACGTGTTCGATGAGCGGAAGGGCAGCCGCCCGGTGCAGGACCTTCGGCAAGGCCGATTTCATGCGCGTGCCCCGGCCCGCAGCCAGCACGACGACATGGATGGGGGACATTGGGATCACGATAACCGATTCAACGGATCAGCGGAAAAGGGGGACTGTCCCCTTTTTCTTCGACTGTTCGATTCTGGAAAAAGGGGACAGTCCCCCTTTTCAGCGGCGCGGCCGCCGCGGGCGCGGGCGAGACGAACCGGCAGGAGCGTCAATGACGTCTCGAAATCCCTCAAGCTCGCGGACGTCCTCGAGATCGGGATCCTGGCGAGCGAGTGCCCGGTTGTCCGGATTCAGTTCGACTGAGCGTCTCAAGTGTTCGAGCGCCCGAGCCGGCTGCCCTTGCGACGCCAGGGTAACAGCCATGATGTAGTGGGCGTGATCGCTATCCGGCGCGTCCGTTAGGGCGCGTTGAAGGTGGTCCAGGGCCGCCGTCGGATCCCCGGCATTGAGCGCCATCGTTGCCGCATACACGCGCTCCTGTGGGGTCTGGGGCGAGGCGGGCCGTCGAGCGGTCTCCCGTTCGCATACCCGGAGATAAAGCACCGAGCGCTCGTGCAATTCGCGCTCGTCGGGATATCGCTGAATGATCTGACGGAACTGATCGGCGGCTTTTTCGAAGTCATGCCGCTGGAGTGCCCGGACGCCGGTTTCGTAAATCGCGATCGCCTCGTAGTAACCAGGTTTGCGAGGTGGCGGCGAGGGTGGGGCGGACGCCTTCGGCTGTCCGCTGACCAACGACATCGCCGCGGCAGGGGGCGCTTTTTCAAGGCGGCGGGAGTTGCCAGGGTTACGCCCGGAAGTCTTCTTCCGCGCGGGACGCGTCTGCTTCTGCCGGGACTGTTTGGCCATTCGAATCGAACGGTTTTTGCGATGCAGACATTACTAGATAGGTCTGAAAACGGTCAAGATACCCATTCTCCTGGTTCTCCTGGGTTGGGAGCGGCGGCATATATTGGACATACGACCTATTTCTTACCCGCGACGAGCCTCCGATAAAGCGCATTGGTAGACGAGCCGTACTTCCGAGCGAGCCGCTCCACGGCTTGCCGATTGTCTAAGCCATTATTATTGGTCAATTCACCGAACTCGCGTAGTAAGACGGCTTCGTCGGGTAAAGTCCGGGTCGCCGTAGCGCCGCTGGGGACGGGATGGAGCACCACGGTGAACTCACCTCGCGGCAGAATTGCCTGGACATCGACGTCCTTGATAGGGCGAACGACCAATTGCTCGTGTGCCTTGGTCAGTTCGCGCGCAATTGTGACTGTTCGGCGTGGCATTAACCGCGCGATTTCGGTCAAAAGACCGTGGATGCGGTGTGGGGCCTCGTACATGACGACCGGTCGTGGCTCATCGACCAGTTCGAGTAGCCACCTTTTTCTAGCGTTTGACCTAGCCGGCGGAAACCCCACGAACAAGAATTCGCTGGCTGGAATGCCGGACGCGGAAAGCGCAGTTATCGCCGCATTTGGTCCGGGAACAGGCTCGACTCGGATTCCGGACTGGTGGGCGGCAGTGATCAGGTGGGCACCAGGGTCGGAGACGACGGGGGTTCCGGCGTCCGACACGAGGGCGATGCTTTGGCCCTGTTTCAGCCGCTGGATGAGCCCCGGGACGCGGCTCCGCTCGTTGTGTTCGTGGAGACTCGTCGTCGGCGTGGGAATAGAGTAGTGTTGGAGAAGCCGGGCCGTCCGGCGCGTGTCTTCAGCGGCGATGAGTTCGACCTCCCGCAGCACGCGAAGGGCCCGGAAGGAGACATCTTCAAGGTTGCCAATGGGCGTCGCTACGACGAACAGGATGCCCTGCATGGCACGGCGCCGGATTGTAGCAAATGTATTCAGCCGAACCCCTTCCACACTTCGTCGACGAGTACCTGGCCTATCTCTACGAAATCCACCCGACCAATGCGACTTTCGACGGCGTTCACCTGCACGACGATGTGCTGGAGGACTTCAGCCGGCAGGCTATTGACGCGCAGATCCGGGATTTGGGCGGTTTCGGCAGACGGTTGGCCGCCATCGATCCCACGCGGTTGACCGACACGGAGCGTCTCGAGCGTCCAGCGCTCGAGGCGAATATCCGGTCGCGCCTCTTCGAGCTCGAGACCGTCCGCACGTGGGAGCGCAACCCGCAGCACTACGCGGATGTCCTTTCCACCAGCCTCGCGGGCCAGACGCTGTTTGACTATGCGCCTTTGCCGGAGCGCGCCAGACGCGTCGTCTCCAAGCTGCGGCAGGTGCCGCGATTTGTGCAGGCCGCGAAAGACAACATCAAGGATCCGCCTGGCATCTTCGTGAAAGTGGGTCTCGAGAGCTTCCGCGGCACGCAGCGGTTCATCGATGAAGATCTGCCACGGGCGTTTGGTGCACTTGACGATCTGCACATCCTCGGCGATCTCGCCGACGCGTCAATCGAAGCGTCTCAAGCGCTTGGTGGCTACGTCGAGTATCTCGAACGGGAGATTGCGCCGCGCGCGAAGGGGTCGTTTCGTCTGGGGCGGGACGGCTTCGAACAGAAACTGCGGCTCGACGAAGGCGTCACCGTGGACGCGGGCCGGCTCCTCGAAGTCGCCATCCGCGAGCTGCGAGCCACCCAGGACGAATTCCGGCGCGTCGCCTCGCGCCTCAATGGCGGTGATCCCATGGCTGCATGGGCGCGGACGAAGGCGGAACATCCGGCGCCCGGACAGCTCGTCAAAGTGGCCCAGCAGCAACTCGACGAACTCGTCGAGTTCATCACCCAGGAACGCGTGATTACGATTCCACCCGGTGCGCCCGTCGCCGTTGCCCCGACGCCGCGGTTCTATCGCTGGACGTTCGCCAGCATGTGGACCCCGGGGCCATTCGAGTCGCGTCCGCTGGGTGCGTTCTACTACATCACCGACGTGGATCCATCATGGCCGCCGGAGCGTCAGGAGGAACACCTGCGCGATTTCAACTACGGGGCGCTCTGGTCGATTTCCATTCACGAGGTGTTCCCAGGACATTTTCTGCACTTCCAGCATCTTCGTCAGGTGAACTCGAAGCTGCGGAAATCGATTCTGTTTTCGTCGACGGCGTTCGTTGAAGGCTGGGCGCACTACTGCGAGCAGATGATGGTCGATCAGGGATTCCGGCGCAGCGATCCGGCCGTCAGGCTCGGTCAGCTCGCGGAAGCGCTCGTTCGTCTATGTCGATTCGTCGTGGGGATCCGCCTGCACTGCGAGGACATGTCGGTCGAGCAAGGTGTCCGGTTCTTCAAGGAAGAAGCGTTCCTCGAAGAGGGCAGCGCACGCCGCGAGGCGGAACGCGGCACCTTCGACCCCTCTTACATCGTCTATTCGGCCGGCAAGTTGATGCTGCTGAAGCTCCGGGAAGATTACAAGGCGCTGAATGGGGCAAAGTTCTCACTCCGGCAGTTCCACGATACGCTCCTCGCCAATGGCACCGTACCGATCTGGCTGCATCGCGCCCTCATGTTGGGCGAATCGAATGGCGCTATGATCGAGTAGAGCAAGCATGCCCCTATACGAGTACCAGTGTGAATCCTGTGAGGAGCGGTTCGAGCGGATTCAGAAGTTTTCGGATCCGCCGGTCGAGATCTGTCCGTCCTGCGGCGGAACGGTCAAGAAGCTGCCGTCGTCGCCCGCCATTCAGTTCAAGGGCTCGGGCTGGTACATCACCGATTACGCGAAGAAACCTGCAGGGGACAACAAATCCGCTCCGAGCAAGGATTCGAAGTCCTCGGATTCGGGCTCGAAGTCCTCGGATTCGGGTTCCAGCGGCTCAACGACAGCGTCGAAGGACTCGAAAGCGTCCAAGGACTCATCCTCGAGCTCAGCGAAGAAAGACTAGGTCCGCTGCGGCGTGGACGAAGTGAATCGTTCGAGATCGATCGTCCGAAGGTAGTCCGCAAACGGACCCGCCAGATCGGGTCTCCGCAGCGCAAAGTACACGACCGCTTTCAGGAAACCGAGCTTGTTCCCCGTGTCGTGCCGGACACCGTCTATCCGGCACCCGTAGATCGGTCGATCCCGCAGCAGGCGCCGTAACCCGTTGGTCAGCTGAATCTCACCGGTGCGATCGCTCACCGTGGCTTCGAGCGCGGGGAAGATGTCTGGCGTGAGCACGTATCGGCCAATGATCGCCAGATCCGATGGCGCTTCCGCGCGCGGCGGCTTTTCGACCAGGTCGCGAATGCGATAGACGCCCGGCCGGATCTCCTCTGCATCGATGATGCCGTAGGCGCTCACGTCTTCTCGTGGAACGCGTTCGACCGCGAGCACGGGGCCTTCGACCTCGTTAAACACGTCTATCATCTGACGCAGCGCCGGAGGCTGCGCATCGATCACATCGTCGCCCAGGATGACGGCGAACGGCTCGTCTCCGACAAGCGCGCGCGTGACGAGTACGGCGTGGCCGAGTCCGAGCGGTTCGCCCTGGCGGACGTAGGAAAAGTTGATGAGATTCGAGATCTTTCGGATCTCGGCCAGCAGCTCCGTCTTGCCGCGCGCCTCGAGAAACGTTTCGAGTTCCACCGAGACGTCGAAATGATCTTCGATGGCGTTTTTTCCGCGTCCGGTCACCAGAATGATGTTCGACACGCCTGCGGCCACGGCCTCTTCGACGCCGTATTGAATGATTGGCTTGTCAACGAGCGGCAGCATCTCTTTCGGTTGCGCCTTGGTCGCCGGCAAAAACCTGGTGCCGAGCCCGGCCGCCGGAAACACGGCTTTACGGATCGTCTGCGTCACAGCATCACTCCGCGGCATAACGTGCGACGGCCATCGTACTCCAGGCCCCACGCTCCGGTATAGGATTTACGCCATGATCGATCCGGGCTACGTTCGCGACCGCATGGACGATGTGCGCAGGGGTCTGACCAACCGTGGCGTGCGCGCCGACGCCGAACTCGAGCAGCTCGCCACGCTCGAAAACAGAAGGCGCCGGCTCATCCCCGAACTTGAAGGTCTCAAGCGCGAGCAGAACGCGGCCGGAGACGAGATCGCGCGCGCCAAACGTCAAGGTCACGACGCCTCGTCTCTCTTCGCCGCCAATAAAGCCAGAGCGCAGCAGATCCGCCAGCTGGAAATTCAACTCGACCAGGTCGAGCAGCAGCGTTCGATTCTTCTGATGGGACTGCCGAACCTGCCTCACCCGAGCGTCCCGGTGGGCGCAAGCGCCGCCGAGAACGTCGAAGTGCGCAGGGAAGGCACTCCTCGCACGTTTGACTTCGAACCACGCGCGCACTGGGACCTTGGCCCGGCGCTGGGGATTCTGGACTTCGAGCGCGCCACGAAGATGTCAGGAACCCGCTTTTGCGTTTTGATGGGAGCCGGTGCCCGGCTCGCGCGCGCGCTCATCAACTTCATGATCGACCTGCACACGCGCGAGCACGGCTACGTTGAGGTCGAGCCGCCGTTCCTCGTAAATGCCGATGCGCTGCGCGGCACGGGCAACCTGCCAAAATTCGAGCAAGATCTGTTCAAGATCGCGGGCGAGTGGGATCTGTACCTCATACCGACGGCCGAAGTGCCGCTGACGAACCTGCACCGGGGGGAGATTCTCGACGGCCGCGCTCTGCCACGACTGTACACGGCCTACACGCCATGCTTCCGAAGCGAAGCGGGGTCGTACGGCGCTGACACCAAGGGCCTGATTCGTCAGCACCAGTTCGACAAAGTTGAACTGGTGAAATTCACGACGCCAGAAGATTCCTACGACGCACTCGAGTCGTTGACCAGGAATGCCGAAGAAGTGCTCCGTCGCCTCGAACTTCCCTTCAGGACCATGCTGTTGAGTACCGGCGACATGGGCTTCGCGTCAGCAAAGACCTATGACATCGAAGTCTGGCTTCCGAGCCAGCAGACGTATCGCGAGATTTCATCCTGCAGCAACACGGAGGCGTTTCAGGCTCGCCGCGCGAACATCAAGTTCCGGCGCGAAGGCACCGGCAAAGCGGAGTTCGTCCACACGTTGAACGGCTCCGGGCTGGCAGTGGGCCGAACTCTGATCGCGATCCTCGAAAACTTCCAGGAGAAGGACGGCTCGGTCCGGATTCCAACCGCCCTTCGCCCGTTCATGGGCGGCCTGGAACGGATTGCCCGCAGTTCATGATTTCCCGCCGTCAAACGTCAGTTTCTGAATAAGCGCGGTCAGTTCGGCCTTCAGCCTGTCGCGGACGGCCGTGCTCTGCGCCATGCTCTTTCGGAGTGTCTCGAGTCTGTCTTCCTGATCGTTCAGCTGTCGCGTGTATCGCTGCAGCAGCTGCTTTTCCTCGGCGCTCCCGCGCAGTGCCTTCATGTTCTCGCGCAGGCGTTCCTGGTCGCTGCCGATGGCCTCCTGCTGCGAATTCAGCTCTGCGAGTTGCCGCTCCACGCCGGCAAGTTCGACGCGCTTGTCGATGATCGGCTTCAAGGCGTTCCGGAGCTCGTCGGTGAACATGCTTTCGCGCATCCCGGAAGAGATGTACTGATCGGTGAGTTCGCCGATCGAGATGCTCGTTTGAGTAGGGTGGACCTCCTGCACCGACAGCGTGGCCTCTTTACCGCCATCAACCGTCAGTCGAAATCGCTGTGTATCGGGCGTCGTTTCAGCCGCCTGTATATCCGCCTTTACGGACCAGCCGGGGCGGGTCCGATGCTCTATCAGCAGGGTAACGGGTGTGGAGTTCTCGTTCCGTGCGGTATACGTCCACGCGGCGCGTTCTTCCATCTCGTGAATCACCACGCCGTTGGCGATCCGCAGCCGCGTGACGCGTCCCGAAGCCGTGTCCTGCTTCGCGCTCACGAGCACGCCGAGTTCCGCTGCGTAGGAGATCAGCCGGCGCTCGCCGGCTTTCAATGGTTCGACCAGGCCTTCGCCGGCGAAGGCATTGGCCTCGATGATCGCGATGCTTCCGCCGTCGAGGGTGTAGCCGGTGCTGTTGGACAGCCACAGCGCCCGCAATGGACGCCCGCTGCCGGCGCCGCGATTCCACAGGACTACCTTTTCGGCTGTGACCTCCGCGTTGACGATGGGCACCAGGGCGGATTGGTTCTTGCGGAGCGTGACCGGTTCCTTGATTCGATATTCGAAAAGATCGCCGAGCGCCGCCGCTTGCGCGCTGGTCTGGCCGGCCTGCAGCTGGTCGTAGACAGCCATCGGCGCGGCCGGCGGTGGTGGAGGCCCCGGCAGTCCGCCGGCGACACCGCCAACCGTTCCGCCGCGTCTCATCACACTGTCACGTGTTCGGGATTCGGCCGCCACACTCACCGTCTCTGTCAGGGCACCGACGCTCAACCTCGCATCATGCGTTGTTGAGCCTCCCGCGGCCAGAGCCATGCTGACGCGCTGCGTGCTGAATCCGTCGAGCTCGAATGTGAGGGTGTACTGACCGGGCGGCGCGACGAAGTCGTACTCTCCGGAGGCGTTCGTAACCGTATTCCTGGTCCCTGACGGACCGCTCAGCGTCACCCTCGCACCGGGCAGCACGCTTCCTGTGTGGTCGAGAACCCGGCCCGACATTCTTCCCATGCCTGTCGTGAGCGTTGCTTGATGCGTCTGCGGCGACATCTGCGCGGCCTGCGGAAGCGGGACGACCGGCCGCCGTCCGTAATAGGGCTGTGAGATCTGCTGGATGAACGATTGGGGCGAGCCGGCGACCAGCGACAACTCGACGTTGCTCCAGTCCTCTCCAATCGTGTTGTCCACGATGGCCCACCCCTGCAGCAGCGGTTTCCCTTTTTCCGTAAGAACCAGCCGGTACGTCGATTTCCAGATCGGTACTTCGCTGATGTAGCTGACAAACAGTTGGCGTTCGCCAGTTCCCGCCGACGAGATCACCATGCGCCGGACGTCTTGTTCTCGCGAAGAGCCCACCACGTCCAGGTACCTCCCGACTTCCTGCCGGAGATCGCGATCGACGATGCGGACGCGGACGGCGGGGGTGAGGTCAAACGAGCGCATTTCGCCGAGGTCGGTCAGAACCGAAAACGATTCGAGCGTGGTGGCCGTCTCTCTTTGCAGCTGATTCCGGCGCTCGACGCTCAGGAGCCGCCCCTCGACAACTCCGGTGCTGCTGGTCACCTCGACGCGGGCCCCGCGAAGCGATCCCAGGAGATCGAACGCCGTCGTCGTCGCGCCGACCGGAAGCCGCAGCGCGCCGAGACGCTGTTCGATTGGCGCGATGGAGTTGTAGCTGATGCCTGAAATCCGTCCCTTACCCAGGTCGATGGTCGTGAGTGACTTGAGCACGTCGTTCAGTTGGGCGCTCGTAAAACGGACCGCGACGTCCTGACGGTCCCGGACGGTTCCCAGGTGCTCGAAATATCCGACGCCGGTCTTGTAAAGCACGACGCGGCGGACCGGGAGCGGACCAGATTCCGCCGCCGGGGCCGTGGGGGCCGGAGCGGGCGTCTGGGCGGCCGCCAGCGCCGGGCACAGAATCAGGGATGCGACGACGATAGCGGGCAGACGCATAGGCGACTCCAAATCTCCTCGTCGGCAGACGGCGATCCCTTAGACACTCCGTGGGTCCCGCCGGCCTGTCCTCTTTTATCGGCGGTTGTATGTAACGAAGAGCCCGAAATGAGTCACTGCTTCGGGTGCCTTTTCGTGGCGTTGCACGAAAACCAACGGGAAAACCGGCCTCGCGAGTTGGTAAGCAGATTGCGTTATGGGTGGCTGGAACTTTCGGGGGTGGCCGGCGAGCCTGCGGCGTAGAGTCCGCACCTCGCCGCCGGCCTCACCCGGGTTCCGGACTTACCGCCCGCCGAATTCCCTTTCATCGTGACGTAATATGGAACCCAGCGCGTGGAGGGATGGCCGAGTGGTCGATGGCGGCGGTCTTGAAAACCGCTGTACCCGGAAGGGTACCGGGGGTTCGAATCCCTCTCCCTCCGAAGCTCTCCCAATCTTCCGGCGAGCTTCGAAACGTCCCCCAGAATAGCTTCGGCTGGTTGACCGTGCGGGGCCGCAAGGGTGGCAGGGATTAAGCTGCCGTACTGGCCGGATCGCTGACGGACACATCCTCCGCCGGAGCGGGATCGACGGCCGGAGCCGAGTGGAATCGGCTGAAGGCCCAAGCCACCAAAGGCTCATCCGTGACGACGCGGCCGCCGGCGTAGTACGCCAGCACGAACGCCGCCGTGCCCCAGACACCCGCATCGAAAACGGCCTGTGCGACCCAAGCCATCCCCAGGGCTGCCGCCAGATCCGCGAGCGCGAAGAGGGTGCGGCGGAGCAACTGCGTCTCGCGAACTTCGGGTTGATCGTCCATCGAGAGGCGGAGTGACGCGGCCGCGCGAACGGGCCTGGTGGGTGCGCCGGTCCGATCCGGCCAAGCCGTGTCGGCGAAGGCAGCTGTGAAGTCCTCAACCGCCTCGTTCGGGTCCATCCCGATGGCTTCGGCGTACGCTCTGATGTACGCCCGGCTGTACACCCCCCCTGGCCATCGCGAACAGTCACCGCGCTCGAGCGCAGTGAACAACGACTTGGAAACCTTCGTGGATTTGGCGATCGCTTCGAGCGTCACACCGCGACGCTCCCGCTGTCGCCGGAAGCGATCCCCGAGCGCTCGACGCTCGCTCACCATGGATGTTCCTCGCGGGCGCGTGTCTCCGACAGCCAATCACTACTCAGCTGATCCGTATGAGTAAACCGCTTGGTCCGCGCGCGAGACCACCGGATCGCGGTGCCGGCGGCGAAGGCCAACAGGCCTCCGGCGAGAATCCAGAGTTTGAAGGTCATGGGATACGTCGTGGCGGCCCGTTTTCGGCCCGCGGTGCAAGAAGGGTTCCCATACACGCGGCGAGATAACATTCCGGGCGTCAATAGGTTCCACTTCGCGGCGCCCTTTGCGTCTGATTCTACTGCGGTAACTATTACTTCGTTACAGAATTCGACACGCAAAAAGTGACTGAATCCGATCCGAACGAAAAAGTCCTGTCGTGGATCACCGAGCTCGACAACCGGCACTTGTCCGACCTGACGCCGGCGGAAGCTGCGCGCGCTCTGCGCGCGCTCTCATCTTGCTACGTCGAACGCCGGTCGAGGCTTGCCGAAGGGGCGGCGCTTGGCACCGCGGGTAAACGCGCGGCCTTCGCGTTGTTCTACGGGCCAGTCCACTTTCTCGTCACGCGCGAGGTTGTTCGGGCGTTGCACCCGTCACCGGTCACCGCGATTACGGACCTTGGGTGCGGCACCGGTGCGGCGGGGGCGGCATGGGCGCTCGAAGCCAACGCGGCAATCGCCGGTTTCGACCGTCACCCTTGGGCAGTGGAGGAGGCCAGCTGGACCTACAGGACGCTCGGGTTGCGCGGACGTGCACGGAAGGCCGACATTGCCCACGCCGAGCTGGCCGCGAAACCCGGCAGCGCGATTCTCGCAGGCTATGCCGTGAACGAACTGAGCGACTCGACGCGGGGACGCCTACTCCCGCGTCTGCTGGAAGCGGCCAACCTGGGCGGGCGCGTTCTGATTGTCGAGCCGATTGCCAGCCGCCCCATCCCGTGGTGGAAGGAGTGGGCCAAAGCGTTCCTGCAAGTGGGCGGACGTGCCGACGAGTGGCGGTTCCCGGTCGCTCTTCCCGCGCGTCAATCGCAGTTGGCCCGCGCCGCCGGCCTCCAGCCGCGAGAACTGACCGCCAGGTCGCTCTACCTGTCCCGCTTTTCGCGTTAGAATCCGAATTTCATGGCCAGATCGGACACCGCGGTGGCGGCCGCGCCGCGGCGCCCCCGCATCACGCTCACCCAGCAGATCTTTCTCGGGCTCGCGGTCGGTATCGTCGTGGGATGGTTTGTGAGCACGTACCATCCCGATTGGGCAATCTACTTCCGCCCCTTCAGCCAGCTGTTCCTGCGGCTGATCAAGATGATCATTGCGCCGCTGATCTTTGCCACGCTCGTGGCGGGTATCGCGGGTGCCGGCCATTTCAAAGTCGTCGGCCGCATGGGCCTCCGCGCCATCATCTACTTCGAGATCGTTACCACGATTGCACTCGTCATTGGCCTCGTCGCCGTCAACATCACGAAACCCGGCGTCGGCGTCAACCTGCCGATGGGGCAGCAGAGTGACATTACGGCGAAGCCGCAGACCTGGGATCAGATCCTGCTCCACGTCGTGCCGGAGTCGGTGATCGACGCGATGGCCAAGGGAGACGTTCTGCAGATCGTGGTGTTCAGCATCATCTTCGCCATTGCGCTGGGAATGATCGGTGAGAAGGGCCGCCCGGTTGTCGCCTGGTGCGAGTCGGTGGCCGAAACGATGTTCAAGTTCACCAACATCGTCATGCACTACGCGCCATTCGGCGTGGGCGCCGCGATCGCGTACACAGTCGGCCATGGCGGTCTCGGCGTGCTCTATAACCTCGCGTGGCTGGTTGCCACTTTGTATCTGGCGCTCATCGTTCTGATTCTCGGTGTGTTCCTGCCGGTAGCCCTCATCTTCAAGGTGCCGATCCGAAAGTTTCTGAAGGCCGTCAAGGAACCGGCGGTGATTGCCTTCTCGACGACGTCAAGCGAAGCGGCGCTCCCGCGCGCGATGGAAGTGCTCGAACGGCTCGGCGTTCCGCGACGAATCGTTTCGTTCGTGCTTCCACTCGGTTACAGCTTCAACCTTGACGGCACCACCCTGTATTTGTCACTCGCCGCCGTGTTCGTAGCCCAAGCGGCAGGCGTTCAGCTCAGCGTCGGCCAGCAAATCACGATGCTGCTCACACTCATGCTGACGAGCAAGGGAGTGGCAGGCGTCCCGCGGGCATCACTCGTGATCCTCGCGGGCACGCTGGCCAGCTATGGCCTGCCGCTTGAAGGGGTCACGCTGATTCTCGGCGTTGACGAGCTGATGGATATGGCGCGGACGATGACCAACGTCATTGGGAACTGCCTGGCGACGGTCGTGATTGCCAAGTGGGAGGGGGAGTTCGTCGAAGCGTCGGATCGCGAGCTCGAGATGGCGGCCGCGCGCGGCGAGATCTGACGTCCCATGCCGTTTGGGCTCAAGGACCGGCACCGTCGCCGGTTCAAGGTGTGGTTCTTCGAAGGGGTTCGCGAACCTGAAGGACCTCACGCCTTGCCGGACAGGGTGCACCAGCACCCGTGGTGGCAGGTGATGTGTCTCACCGGCGTCGACTACTTTTCGACGCTTGGGTACCAGCCAGGAATAGCCTTTCTTGCGGCAGGCGCGCTGTCGCCAGCCGCCACACTCCTGCTTGTTCTGCTCACGATTTTTGGCGCGCTGCCGATGTACAGGCGCGTTGCCGAACTGAGTCCGCATGGGCAGGGCAGCATCTCGGTTCTCGAAGACTTGCTGCCGCGATGGCGCGGCAAAGCGCTCGTCTTGTGCTTGCTCGGATTCGCCGCCACCGGATTCATCATCACGATAACCATGTCGGCTGCCGATGCGACGGCTCACGTCGTCGAGAATCCGCTCGCACCGCCGTGGCTGAACCGGCCCGTCCTGCTGACGTTACTGCTCCTCGCCGCCTTGGGCGCGATCTTCCTGAAGGGATTCCGCGAAGCGGTCGGCCTTGCCGTGCCGATTGTCGCTATCTACATCGCGTTGAACCTGGTCGTGGTGTTCTGGGGACTCCTGCTCGTATTCGCGGACTCACGCGCACTTTCAGAGTGGGCCGGCTCTCTCTGGACGCTGCACGGCAGCCCGGTCCAGACGGTCGCATTCGTGCTGCTCCTCTTTCCCAAGCTGGCGCTGGGCCTCTCCGGGTTCGAAACGGGCGTCGCCGTGATGCCACTTGTGAAAGGAGATCCCGGTGACCTGAAGCAACAACCCGCTGGCCGCATTCGCAACACGAAGAAACTGTTGACGACCGCCGCGCTCATCATGAGCGTGATGCTCGTTGGCAGCAGCATCGTCACGACGCTACTGATCCCTCCCGCGGAATTCCAGTATGGTGGCAGAGCGTACGGACGGGCGCTCGCCTACATCGCCCACGACCATCTCGGCCATGTCTTTGGCACGCTGTACGACCTGAGCACGGTCACCATCCTCTGGTTTGCCGGCGCGTCCGCGATGGTGGGTCTGCTCAATCTCGTGCCTCGCTACTTGCCGCGATACGGAATGGCCCCGGAGTGGGCGAAGGCGAACCGTCCGCTCGTTGTGATCTTCACCGCGATTGGCTTTCTGGTCACGATCCTCTTCGATGCAGACGTGACGGCGCAGGGTGGCGCGTATGCGACGGGAGTACTGGTGCTGATGGGATCAGCAGCGCTCGCCGTGACGCTGCACGACTGGCGGGAGGGACGTCCTGCCGTGGCGTACCTCTTTCTCACGCTGATATTTGGCTACACCACCGCCGTCAACATCCACGAACAACCGCAGGGCATCAAAATCGCGTCGTTCTTCATCGTGTCGATTGTGTTCACCTCTCTGGTGTCGCGCGTGCTGCGATCCACAGAGCTGCGCGTTCACGCCGTCGAGCCGGACGACACGGCGAAGGCGTTTCTGCGCGAAGTCGCCGCAACCCCCGTTCGAATCATTGCGAATCGCCCTGACACCGGGCTACCAGAGGAGTACGAGCATAAGCTCCGAGAAGCTCGCGATTCGCATCACTTGCCTCCGGACGAACGCGTGTTATTCGTGGAAGTGCGACCCGGCGACGCATCTGCGTTCAGCGACCGACTCGTCGTGACTGGCGCAGATGTTGGAGGCCATCACGTGCTCCGCTGCGTGAGTCCCGCTATTCCGAATGCGATAGCGGCCCTGCTGCTGTTCATCCGCGACCATACGGGCAAGATTCCTCACGCGTATTTCGGCTGGACCGAAGGCAACCCGATCGCGTACCTGCTGAAGTTCCTGGCGTTTGGCGAAGGCGACACCGCACCCGTCACTCGCGAAGTGCTACGCCAAACAGAACCCAATCCCATGCGCCGGCCGCGAATCCATGTCGGCTAGAAACGTGGCACCTGTTCAAGACGCCAACGTCACCGCGACTTCGTCAACCCCGTGCCCCTTGACGGCCGTGACATCGAATTGAAGGCGGTCGTAGCGCACGCGGTCGCCGACAGCCGGCGGACGTCCGAGCACCGCGAGCACGAGTCCACTGACGCTGTCGACTTCGTCGTGCTCGAGATCGAGGTCGAATTGTTTGCCGACCTCGTCGAGCCTCATGGTTCCAGGCACGCGAAGCCGGCCTTGACGGTCCCGGTACACCTGCCGGATGCTCGCGGGGCTCTCGTCAATCTCGCCGACCACTTCCTCGAAGAGATCCTCGAGTGTGACCACCCCGGCTGTCCCGCCGTGCTCGTCGATGACAACAACCATTTGAGTTCGTTCCCGGCGCATCACGTCGAGCACGCCATCGATTCGGCCGGTTTCCGGGACGACCGGCACCGGACGCGCGTGTGAGGGCTGGATCGCTTCGTCGTTCAATAACAATCGGAGCAAGTCCTTGATGTGAATGATGCCAACGATGTGATCGAGGTCCGCTTCGTAGATGGGGTAGCGCGTATGGGCGCTTCGCCCGAGAATCTCGCGCACGCGCGACGGTGGTGTGCCGATCGGAATGCCGGAGATTCGCACCCGGGGGACCATCACCTCTCCCGCAGTGAGATCGCCGAACTCGAACAACTCCTGGAGCACTTGCCCTGATTCGGCGCGGAGTGCGCCCAGTTCTTCGCTCTCCTGAACGATCAGCTGCAGTTCCTCCGGTGTGTAGTAGTGCTCCGCGTTCTGCACCTGCCGATCTACTCCAAACACCCTCAGCACCTGATTGCCGAGCCCATTCAACGCCACGATGAAGGGATACAGGATGTTCTTGATCCACAACATTGCGGGCGTGATCCAGAGCACCAGTTGTTCGGCTTTCTGCAGCGCCAGGGACTTGGGGACCATCTCGCCAATGACGATGTGGAAGTAGGTCAGTACCGCTACGGCAACAAAACTGGCGAGACCGTGAGAGACCAGCCAGGAGGGGAGGCCGCTGCCCCCGAGCGCGTTGTAAATCCCGACGGCGAGCACGTGTTCTCCGTACATCCCCAACCCGAGGCTCGCGAGCGTGATACCGAGCTGCGCCGTGGCAATGTATCGGTCCTGCTTTCTCGTGTCCCGCAGGACGCTTTGCACCAGGCGTGCAAGCCGATCGCCTCGCCCTGCGCGCGCGTCAATAGCCGCTCGGGGTGCGCCGACAATGGCGAACTCGGCAGCGACGAATACGCCATTGAGCAGGATGAGTGCCGCGATGACCGAAAACTCGATCACTGCAACTCCTCCTCTTTCGGCCTGGGTACGCGGGCGCGGACGGTTTTGAACTCGTCAGCCACTCCACCGAGGAGCTCGGCGAGAACGTCCTCGAGGGTAATCAGTCCAGCCACACGGCCGTTCTCATCGACCACGACCGCCTGGTGGTTGCGGCGCTCTCTGAGAAACGTCAGGAGATGATCGGCTGGCATGTCGTCACGCACGCGAACGATCGGCCGCAGCATGGTCGTCAACGAGCGCAGACCGCCATGCACGAACCCGGTCACGACGTCTTTCGTGTGCAGAATGCCGAGCACGTTCTCCAGCGATCCCCTGAAAACAGGCAGCCGGCTGTAAGGGCTCGCGGCAACCGCGCGCAGAACGTCCGGCAGCGGCGTGTCCACGTCGATAGCTGCAAGTCGTGAACGCGGGACCATCAACTGCTTTGCTGTTCGGAGGCCCAGCCGAAGGGCCCGGTGTAGCCGCACTTGCTCTTGCGGCTCCAGCAAGCCGCCGTCGCGGCTCTCCGCAATCAGCAACTCGATTTCTTCGGGAGAGTGCACGTGACGATGGCCCGTTGAGGGGACCCGGAGAATCCGCAGAACCAGCATCCCGCTGCCGTTCAGAACGTCAATGAACCAGGAGAACAGCCACTGCGACCATTGCATCGGGATGACGGTGGCCAGCGCGACCTTCGTGGGATCCTGGAGCGCTAATGATTTGGGCACCAGTTCGCCAAGAATCATTGCAAGGGCGGTCAAAGCGAGCAGGACAACGACGGCCGCCGTGGATTGAGACGATTGGGCATCGAGCCCGGCCAGCCGTTCGAGGTGCGGCGCCAGATGCGGCGCGACGGCTGCCTGGCCGTACGCTCCAAGGATGAGGCTCGATAACGTGATGCCAATCTGCGACACCGCAATGTAGCGGTCCAGTTGGCGTGGATCCTCTACGACCGGAAGGACTCGGCACGCCAGAGGATGCCCATCTTCCGCGAGGCGGCGCAGCCTGCTGCGTCGGGCGCCCACCGCCGCAAACTCCGCAGCGACGTACAGCGCGGTGAGGAGGATCAACAGGACGATGACCGTCCCGGCGACGAACATGCGCGGGGATCGTACCTCAAGGGCCGAACCTCGCGCGTTGGCGCGGCTGAGCTGGTTCGCCGCTGGCTAGTTACTCGGCCCGGAGTGCGATGAGCGGATCCACCCGCGCGGCGCGGCGTCCCGGGACGTAGCTGGCGGTGAGAGCCACCGCCGAGAGAACCGCCGCCACCGCAACGAAGGTCATCGGATCCGCTGGGCGGACCTGAAACAAGAGCTGGCGCATCAACCGGGTCAGAAGCAACCCACCAGCGGCGCCGATGCCGATGCCCAGCGCGGTCAGCATCATGGCGTGGCCGACGACCATCCAGAGAACGTCCCGCTGCCTGGCGCCGAGTGCCATGCGGATGCCGATTTCCTGGGTGCGCTGGGTCACCGAATACGCAATCACGCCGTAAATTCCGACGGCTGCAAGGACGAGCGCAGCAGCCGCGAAGATCGCAAGCAACAGCATCGTCAACCGGCGCTCGGCAACCGAGTCGCCAATGACTTGCTCCATCGTCCTGATATCCGCGACCGCGAGCATCGGGTCCTGGTTTCGGACGATTGAGACGATCGAGTTCGCGTGAGATGTCGCGTCGCCCGATGCTTTGACCGTCACGGTCATGGTGTTGTACGGAAATCGCCGGTACGGCCAGTAGTTCGTCGCCCTGGCCTCAGTCTCCAGCGCGGCGTGCCGCACGTCTCCGACAACGCCGATGATCTCGTCCTCGCGCGTATCGTTCCAACTGACCTTGATGCGTTTGCCGATGGGGTCCTCAGTCGGCCAGTGCCGCCGCGCCATCGCTTCGTTGATGATCACGGCGTTCTTGATGTCGTTCGCAGCGTCCTCGTTGAACCAGCGTCCTCTTACGAGCGGGATCCCGAGCGCCTTGAAATATCCGTTGGTCGCAACACGAACGTCACAGACGGGTTCTTCGCCTTTCGCGGGTGGCGGTTGCCCGACGACTTCATAGGAGGTGGCAGCGCCGAGACCGGCCAGCGGCAGAAAACTCACGGCGCCGGCCGCCTGCACCCCCGGCAGGGCCGCGATCTGGTCGATGAACCGCTGAAAGAACTCGATCCGCCGTGCTTCGTCGCGGTACCGTGAGCTCGGAAGGGACAGGTCCAGCTTCAACGTCCGTTCCACGCTGAATCCCGGGCTCGTATTCAGCAGATTGACAAAACTTCTGATCAGCAGTCCCGCGCCGGCGAGCAGGATGACAGCAAGCGCGACCTCAGTGATGACAAACGCCGCGCGCGTTTTGTTCCCGCGCGCCGCCGAACCAGACCGGCCACCATCCTTGAGCGCGTCGTTCAACGTGGAGCCTGAAACGGAGAGTGCCGGCACCAAGCCAAAGACGAGCCCAGTGCCTAGCGATATGACGAGTGTGAAAAGCAGGACCCAGCCGTCAATGGCCACGGCTTCGAGCCGCTGGATGGGCAGCTTCTGCGCCACGACTGCCCTCAACACGGCAAGTCCCCACCAGGCGAGGAGAAGCCCGGTCGTTCCGCCAGCAATGGCGAGCACGAGGCTCTCGGCAAGAAGTTGACGAACGATCCGCATTCGACCCGCACCGAGTGCAGCCCTGACGGCAAGTTCGCGCTGACGCGATGTCGCCCGTGCAAGGAGCAGGTTCGCGACATTTGCGCACGCGATCAGGAGGACGAAAGCGACGGCGGCCAGCAGAATCAGCAGTGCCGGACGGACTTTGCCCGTCAGCTCTTCTCGGAGCGGCACCACTCGGGCGGTCCAGCCGGTGTTGAAGTCGGGAAACAGTCGTCCAAGTTCGGCATGGGCGCGCGCCATGTCTTGTTGCGCCTGCTCGAATGTCACACCCGGCTTGAGTCGCCCCGCCACATTGATCCAGCGGCCGCGCGGCGTGCGGGATTGCGCCGAGAATCCCATCGGCAGCCACACCTCGACCGTCTTGTCCAGATAGGAGAACCCAGGCGGCATGACGCCGACCAGTTCGCGGGGCGTGCCATCGATCGTGATCGTTTTCTGAACAAGACCGGGATCGCCAGCGAATTTCCGCCGCCACAACCTGTCGCTGATCACGACCACGCGATTGTCGGGCCTGTCTTCCTCAGTCGTGAAAGGACGGCCGAGTGCAGGGTTCACGCCAAGCAGCGAAAAGAACGCAGCTGTTACGAGCTGCACGGGAACTTCTTCGGGGTCGCCGGCGCCTGTCACCGTGACGGTGAAATTCAGCCCGACCGTGCCGCTGACCGCCGCAATGTCTTCGAAGGATCGCTGCATCTCGCGCCAGTGGATGAAGTTTCCCGGCGAGACAACGTTGTTCTTTTTGTCGCGTGGAAGATTGTGTTCCCAAATCACGGCGAGACGATCCGCGTCTCGATATGGCAGCGGCTGTATCAGCAGCGTGTGGACGACGCTGAAGACCGCGGTGTTCGCGCCGATGCCAATCGCCAGAGCGGCGACGGCGATCGTGGTGAAGCCGGGTGAACGCAGGAGGAGGCGACCTCCGTGACGGAGATCCTGGACCAGCGTCGTCATACGAGCTACTTTCCGATGTTGCCGAGCGCCCACGCGGCCTGGCGCCGCACGCCTGCATCGGCGTCTCTCAACGCCACGATCAGCACCGGCGTGGCGCGCGAGTCGCCGATCACGCCCAGCGCCCATGCCGCCTGTCGCCGTACCCGCGGGTCGGCATCCTTGACCGTTGCCGTGAGTTTTTCAAGCGCAGCCGGGTCGTTCAGTGCACCGAGCGCCCACGCGGCTTGTGCTCGAACGTCGGGCTCGGGATCTGACAGTGCGCTGATGAGTGGCTTGACGGCTCGTGCATCGTCGAGTGCGCCCAACGCCCAGGCCGCGTTCCGTCTGGCGATCCATTGCGGTTGCTTCAACGCCTTGAGCAGCGCCTCGAACGTGCGGCTCCCGATTGAGACGAGAGCCGCAGCAGCTTCCTCTCCGGGCGTCGTCAGAGGCTCGCCGTTACGCCACCAGCGCTCCCGGCAGACGGAACGTTCCACCGGCGACCCATCGCCCAGCAGACGGAGAAGCGGCTCAATCGCTTGTGCTGCGGCGTCCCCCTCGCGCTTCAAGTCGCACGCGGCTTGCGCGCGCGCCGCGGGTTCGTCGGCACTCAACGCGGCAACGAGGTCCGTGACGCGGCGCGACTGCTCCGCGCCCACGCTCGGAGCCACACCGAGCGCGAACAGCAGCAGAATGGCCACCCGGCCGGGAGAGAGCCTGTTCATCGGATTCCAGCGATCACTGGCCTCGGATGCGGTCGAGGTTTCGGATGAACCCGAATGTGACGCGCGAGGCCTGGATGGTCGTCGTCGCCGTCGTTGATTTCGGCGATCGCGAGAACCGCTTGCCGGCGGACGCCCGCATCTTCATCCTTGAGCGCCGCAGTCAGCGCCGGGAGTGCGCGTGTGTCGCCGATCTCGCCGAGCGCGTTCACGGCTCGACGCCGGACTTCGACGTTCGAATCACGGACCGCCGAGATGAGCGCATCAACGGTGCTTTTGTCACCAATCTCAGCGAGGGCGGATGCCGCGCGCGCGCGCACGCGTGGGTCGGCGTCTTTCAAGGCGCCAGCGATGGCGGCGGCGGCACGGGCATCACCGATTTCGCCAAGCGCCGCCATGGCGTGCTGACGAACCTCGACTTCCGCGTCCTTCAGCGCCTCGATGAGCGCGGGAACCGCCTTGGCGCTCTGCATTTCACCGAGCGCCCAGGCGGCCTGCTTGCGGACGCCGGCATCGCTGTCTTTGAGCGCGGCAATCAAGCCATCGACCGCTTCCTGCGCGCGTCCCTGACGGGCCGTGGCGCGGGTTGTGGACCAGTCGAGCGACGGGTGGAGGAAGATGATGCCTGCACCGAGGAAAATCGCGCTCGACTTCATCAGCGTCCGAAAGAACACAGCGAGAGGACTCATGAGCGACTCCTGCGAGCCGCGCGTCAGCGCGGCGTTAACGAACGATGCGGTCTGGCAAAGGCGACGCCTCGATGGTTCACGCGCAGCCTTGCTAGAAAACTAGCACTACGAACAACACCAGCATTCCCGCGGCCCGACGCGGGCCGCCAGATGGCGACGAAAACTATCGAGCGAGTTGACCGAGGGCGAACGCCGCCTGCCGGCGGACGTTCGCTTGCGGATCCTTGAGCGCCGCCGTCAAGCCCTCGATTGCGCGCGGATCGCGGAGCTGGCCGAGCGCGAATGCCGCTTGTTCGCGCACGTCGGCCGATGTGTCCCTGAGCGCGATCACCAGGGCCTCGACTGCCGCGGCGTCTCGAATCTGCCCGAGCGCAAACGCCGCCTGTTCACGCACATCCCCGTGGCTGTCTTTGAGCGCCGAGATGAGCGGTGGCACGGAGCGTTTGTCGCGGAGCTGACCCAATGCGAACGCCGCTTGTTCGCGCACGTCGGCATTCGTGTCGTGCAGCGCCGCGCTCAGGCCTTCGATCGTCGCCGGATCGCGCAACTGTCCCAACGCGAAGATGACCTGCTCGCGGACATCCGCGTCGGCATCCTTGATCGCCAGGTTCAACGCGGCAGCCGCGCCGCGATCGCGCAATTGTCCGAGGGCAAATGCCGCTTGTTCTCGCACGTCAGGATGTTCATCCTTGAGCGCGGCTGACAACGCCTCGACGGCGCGTTTATCCCGAAGCTGACCGAGACCAAACGCTGCTTGCTCGCGAACCTCGTACGAGGCGTCCTTGAGCGCCTGCAGGAGCGGCTCGAACACGGAGGGATCGCGCATTTGCACCAGCGCGTGCATCGCGGTCTCACGGACTTCCTTGTCCGTGTCCTTGAGTGCGGCCGTGAGCGCTGCCACCATGCGCGGATCGGCCTTTGATGCTGCAGACTTGGTGTCTTGCGCATGACCGTCGGCGTGACTGGCCCCAAACACCTCGGTCATGGCCCCGTGCACGGCGCCGGCCAACGCGCCGCTGATTCCGGCCATCGAGCTGCTGACCGTTTCGGCAACGACCGTTCCCGCCTCGGTTGCGATCTGGTTGTGTGTCTGACGCGAGCGGTGCGACTGAGCGGAGGGTTCCACCGCGGGCGTTGGAACGGGCGTCGGGGCGGGTGTTTGCGGTTCCACTCTGGGTGAGGCAGGCGCAATCACTACAGCAGGTTCTTTGGGCGATGCCTGGACCCACGGCTGCAGAGCCGCGACCGGCACCACAGCCGCACAGCAGACCGTCGTGGCCGCCGC
>JBAROV010000044.1:0-4409 GCA_049642465.1 Vicinamibacterales bacterium | reverse complement strand
ACGCCTGGTGCAGAGATCGAAGCGACTGAATACCGGCTGTGTCGAGGAGGCCGGCTGCAGCGTCCTCTTCGGCGCGGCAAAGAAGATCGTCGGCCTCGCGGATCAGGGACTGGGCCGTTGCCACATCCGGACTCTCGCCGATGCGCCGGCGGATGGCGTGCAGATTGGCGAGCTCGGATTCGAGCAGCGTCCGTCGTTTTGCGATTCGCTCGTTCCGCCGGTAGCGCGACAGGAATTCAACCGCCGCAATGATCGCGGCAATCGCCGAGACCACGAACGAGATGCGCCCCAGACGGTCTGAAGTCGGAAGATCGTTGCGATGGTAGTAGATCGCGGCGGCGCGGTGCAGAGGCAGGCCGCCCACCTTACGTCCGGATTCTTCCGACAAGTCCAACTGAAGCTCTCGCGCCACGCGCGGATCGTAGATGACCTCCAGGATGTCGCGAATCACCCTGCCGGGAACATCGGGACGAGCCACCAGTAATTGCGTCACGGTGAGGGTCGGTACCGGCTCGCCAGGAATCCGGCGATCGGGGCCGTAGAGACCAGCCGGGATGAAACCGGCTTTCGTGCCCGGGATCGACCTGGCGAGGGCCTCGTGATCGCGGATCGGCACCAGCCGATAGTCGCCACTTCTCAGCGCATCGTCGATGAGGCCCGCGCGGAGAAACTGCGTTCGGGTGGTCGCGACATTGTGCCCGGACTGCAGATCGGCCACGATTCCCTGTTTCGGCCTGACGATCGACACTCGCTGCGGGGGCGCCAGCAGCCCGTAATACTCGAGCACACGCTCGCCTAACGTCGGAGGATCACCCGCGTCGCGGACGCCAGGGTTTACCGCACCGGTGAGGTCGCGAAACTCCCGTACGGGGCTCGCATTCGGAACAAAGACAAAGAAGTACTGTGTTTCGACTGCTGCGAGCCCGTAGATGCCGGGAGACTTGAGCGCCTCGTCATCTGCGCTATTGATCGTGGCCAGGTCGATGCGCTGGTTGGCGTCGAGGAGTGCCCTGACATTGCCGGGCGATGCGTTCACGACAAGTTCCAGGTCGTATCCCCTGTTGCGCGCGAGATGCTGGTTCAGAACGGTTCCCAGGCGGTACGCCGACCCGGTCACAGCACCAAGCGCGATGCGGAACTTACGACGGGTGCTGCCGGAGAAGAACTCGGCTGCCCGATCGCGGATCTGATAGGAGAGATCAGGGGCAAGGAACTCCAGCATGGCCGCGAGGATCACTGGGCCAAGAATGCCGACCATTACAATGATCCCAACGCTTCGCCAGCCGCGCACGCCACTTACTCTACTGCACGTTCCTTGACTCGCGCTCCGTCGGCCAGGGTGTCACCCGGATGCAGGATGACGCGCGTGCCCTCGGTCAGGCCGGACGTCACCTCGGCCTCCTGTGCAGTCTGATGTCCGAGTTCGACGACGGTGCGGCGCGCACGCCCAGCATCGAACCAGTAGACCGCCCAGAGATCGCCTTCCCGGAACAGCGCGCTGGTCGGTACTTTCAAGACTTTCGCGGCCTCCCAGATGACGATGCGAATCTCGACCCGGTAGGCATCTCCGAGCAACGCTGACGCGGTTGACGGGCTGACGAAGTCGAGCACGACGTTGACGCGCTGTTCCTCGACGCCCAGCGCGGAAATCTTGGTGAAGCCCGCCGGCTCCACGCGGCGCACCCGCGCCTCGAGACTCTTGTCGCCGCCCCACTGCTCGACGATCGAGCGCGCGCCGGGCCTGACGCGAACCGCGTCTGTCGAAAGCAGATCTGAAACGATTTCAAGCTGACGGGGATCGCCGATTTCGAGCAACGGATCGCCGGGGGGGACGACAGATTCACTCTCCCGCATCCGCTTCAACACCACGCCATCGACTGGCGCGGTGACGGTCACCACTCGGCCAAGCGTGTTCGTGTTGGTGGGAGTCAGCCGCGCCTGCGCGGCCTGCAACTCGGAACCCGCGGCGCGGACGGCGAACGCGGCCGCGTTCACGGATTCCTCTGCTACTCTTGCGTCGGCTTCGCGCGTTTCCAGCTCCTGCGACGAAACGACGCGGCTCTTGGCGAGTTCCCGGATGCGGGTCAGCTCGCGCTGAAGTTGCGCCAGCGCCGCGCGAGCGCGCTGCTCTTCGGCGCGAGCCCGTCCCAACGCGGCGCGAGAACGCTCGACGGCCGCCTGTGCTTCGGCGCGCGACCGTTCGTCGAGGAGCGGTGCGGCTTCCGCGCGGACGCGCGCGACCACCTGCCCGCGTTTGACGGCATCACCTGGCTCCAGCTCGATGCGCAGTACGCGTCCGCCGACCGGCGACGACACGACAAACCGGTCGCGGACACGCGTCATCCCTTCCTCATCGACGGTCACTACGAGCGGTCCCCGGGTCACGGTGCCGACGTCCACGGGCAGCGCGCGGGGCCAGAGCGCCACGGCCAGCAGCGTGCCGATCACGGCCAGTGAAATCAGGGCTCGGCGATTGAACAGGAGGCGTCGCACGAGAGCTATTCGCGAGTCTTCAGGACGGCCACGAGGTCGAGTCGATCCAGCCGGCGCCTCACTACCAGGGCGGAGACAAAGGCCGCAACAATGACGATGAGGAACGACCAAGCCGTTGTTGCCGGTGTCACGGTGAACGAGAGCCGATACACTTCGTTGTTGAAGCCCGCCATGATCAGTTCACCGAGGATATATCCGATGAGCGCGCCGATCGGGAGGGCCGTTACCGTGACCACTGAAAGCTCGCCGAGCAGGATCAAAGAGATCTCCGCCCGTGTAAACCCCAGCACGCGCAAGCTGGCGAGCTCACGCTCCCGCTCTGAGAGCGAGACACGTGCCGAGTTATAGACCACGCCAAACGCAATGATGCCGGCGAAGATCACATTGAAGAAGATCTGCACGTTCATGTTCTCGGCCATGGTGTCCCGGAAGTTCTGCAACATGAGGTTGCGCAGCCCGACCGCGGCGACGGCTGGAACCGTTTTGACCTTCGCGTAAAACTCGTCGACAGCCGCGGGATCCAGCGTGACCGCCGCGCCGGACACGACGTCGCCTTCGCGCATCATGCGGCGCACAGCATCGACCTGCATGTAGGCCTGGAGCCCCATTGAATCGTCCACGAGCGCCACCACCGGAACCGTGCGGATCGGCCTGACGCCTTCGAGCACTTCCACCTGCAACGAATCGCCCGGTTCGACATCGAGAATTCCGCCAAGCATCTTCGAGAGGACGAGGCCGTTTGGCGGCAAGGAGAGCGCCCGGCCATTTCGATCCACGACCCGATTCAAATGCGGCGTCGAGGGGAGTCCCGTGATCGCCAGGGTTCTCGATCGGTTGCCCGATCGCAACCGCGCGGGCACGTTGCGCATCGGCTCGATGTCCATGACTCCCGGCAGCCGTTCGACTTCGTACGCCGCACGGCCGGCACGCGGCTCGACGAAGTTGACCGTGGCGTCCTGCCGCATGACCAGTTCGAACTGCTGATCGATCAGCACGTCCATGACGTCGAGGAATGCCAGTCCAACGAACAGTACGGCGACGGCAAATGCCACCCCAAGCACGGAGACGGACGTGCGAATCGGTTGACGTTCCAGATTCCGCAGGATCATTCGAGTCACGAGGGTTGGCCGAAATCGTCTCCACGGCCGCTCGAGAATGCTCTGTTGATATCGGGCCGGGGGCTCCGGTCGCATAGCCTCCGCGGGAGGAATCCTGACCGCCCGGCGCACTGCCGACTGCGCGCCCAAGGCACCGACAACGAGGCTGCCCGAGAGCGATGCCGCGGCAATTGTGGCCGACAAGTGATACTCGAGAAACGGAAACCGGAAGAACTGGTTGTAGAGCCCGGTCAATGCGGAACCGAGCCACGCACCGGCGGCCACACCCGTGACAGCGCCCATCCCTGCGATCACCAGCGCCCACTTGATGTAATGCCAGGCGAGTTCGGCGTTCGAGTAGCCGAGGGCTTTGAGCGCAGCAATCTGCTGGCGCTGGAGCGCCAGCGCGCGTGCGAGCGCAACGTTCAGGATGAACGCCGCTACCCCGAGAAAGATCAGTGGAACGAGAAAGCCAAAGGTCTGCAGTTGCCGCAGCTCGTTGTCGAGCGTCCACTCCGATACCTGCAACGATCTCGGGATGGCGCCAAGTCCGCCGTACGGGGCGGTCAGGCGGTCGAGATCGGCAATCACGTCGGTGGCCGACGCCCCACGTGCGAGGTGGAGTGACACGTCGTTGAAGCCACCCTCCATGTTGAATGCCGAGGCGAGTGCCAGCCGCCCCATCCAGAAGATGCCGAACTGGCGTTTGTCCGGCACCATCTCGCCCGGCCGGATTGCGTAGACGTACTCAGGCGACAGTGCAACGCCGACGATCGTCAACGACCGCCGGCGTCCATTGATGATGGCGGCCACACGATC
>JBAROV010000219.1:0-130692 GCA_049642465.1 Vicinamibacterales bacterium | reverse complement strand
CGTCGAGACCTGGCAGCCGGATACCGATCAGCGGATTCTCGCACTGGGAAGTCTGCTCCAGAAGAACGAAGCGCTCGTCGTCGATCTGCTCCGCCACATCGCCCTGGACGACGGCAATCCCGGCGCCGGCCGGCGAGCCGTTTTTGTCCTGGCGCAGTCGGGCAAGCCCGTCGCCCAGTCGGCCGTCATCGAGATCGCGAAGCGCGGCCCGGACCCCGTCAAGCTGGCTGCTGTCCGCGAACTCGGACGCTTTGGCGGTCCCGAGGTATCGAAAGCGCTTCTACAGGTCTACTCGAGTGCTAACTTTGCTGTAAAACGGCAGGTGGTGTCGTCGCTGGGCGCGCGAGCCGAGCTATCGGCCCTCTACCGCATTGCGCAATCCGAACGAGATCCGAGTCTTCGCTCGACGGCAATTGTCACGCTTGGACGGGTTGGCGGGCGCGGGCAATTGGTCCAACTCTATGGCAAGGCCGAACGCGGCAGTAAGCGCTCGATCATTGTCGGTTTGTTCACCGCCCGCGCTGAAGACGAACTGATTCAAATCGCCGGTAAGGAAGACGACCCGGAATTGCGCGGTGAGGTCCACTCGCGCCTGCGGCTGTTGGGCACGCCGAAGGCGCGAGCGTATCTTTTGAAGGTGGGCCGTTAGCGACCCTATCGAGCCCAGGCCCCCGCTGGTGCGACGCACCCTTTGGACGCCCGCAAGACAATCGGGTCCGGCGGCGGATGAGCGCCAACGTAGGGTTCGGGGTCGTAGAGTCGCACCCGGACCGGATTGGTCATCTCCGCCAGTACACGAATCTCGAGTCGCGCAATCGAAGAGTCGTTTCCGAAGTGCCGTCTGTAATCCTCTTCTTCTGAGTCGTCCAGCAGGATGTAGGGGCGATAGCCACGTGCACGGAACCAATCGATCACGAACGGCAGGCGGGTTGGTGACAGCAAATCGTACCGGAGCGTGAGACGGCCGGAGTAGTATCGGACGCTGCCGCTGTGCTGCATGGACAGCACGACAGCATTCTGCGGCAGCGCTCGATCGATGTATTGACCGACCGCCACATAGCGCTGCTCGTCGTCTCCAATTCGCATCAGACCTCGGGAACTCGCGAACCAACCGCGATACACGACCACCACGGTGACGATGACGAACAACGCCAATCGAGGGAACGGCGCGCGCAAGTTGCGAACGGTCCATTTCAAAGCGATGGCCTCGAAGACCAACAGTATCGGAAAGGCCGGTAGCAGGAAGCGCAGAAACCACCAGTCTTCAAACGGCAGATAGAAGAGATATGAGGCACAGGCGAGCGCCGCGAAGAGCGCGAGCGGAAGCGCGGCGGCCGGCGACAACCGCCCCGAATCTGCTCGGCGTTGAACGATCGGCAGCAGAGCAAGGATCACCAGCAAGCCTTCGCTCTGCAGCAGCCAGCTCGAGTAGCGAACGACGTTTGTTCCCAGGTACGACAACGAGTACAGGATAGAGGCGTCCCCGTACCCGGACGCCAACGGGGACCCATAGAGAAACCGGTTCACGTAAGCGACAAATGCCGCTCCGGCCACGACACCGATTGAAAACGTCGCCCCGCGCGCCGCGCGGCGTCCGAGGCGTGCACCGTTCGGCCACGCCCAGGCGGCAATCCCCAGGGCGAGCGCAAGCGGCACGAGATTCGGTCGCGCCAGAATGGCGAGTCCGCTCGCGCCGCCTGCTGCAGCTGCGGCCGACAGACTCTCCCAGGTGAGCAGCGCCAGGCCTGTCGTCCAGAGCGACGTCGCCACGATGTCACTCATTGGAAACATCAGATTGAAGAGAAAGGCCGGCGAACCTGCCATCAGCACCGTTGCCACGGCGGCGGTCACGCGATCCTTCGTCAGTCGGTAAGCCAGAACCCACGTGGCGAGAATCAGCACAGCAGCAAAAACCGGGGTGACGATGTAGGGACCGCACGGTCCGAAGAACGCGTGGAAGGCAGCCATCACCAGCGGGACACCGGGGGCGTAGGAGGGAACGATCGTGTGGCGGACCTCGCCGGGCCGGTACCCAAGCGGGGAGAGCGTTTCCTCCGGGTGCGGCCACGGGAACTCCCGCGACAGCGGCTGCTCGAGCGTTAAATCCCCCTTCAACCACAGGCCAGCCTGACTCACGTAGCCAAATGGGTCGGCACCGCCGGCCGCGCGAGATCCGTAGGCGAGTCCGAACGCGCAGATTGCCGCTGCGACCAGCCCCGCGAGTAGTGGGCCGTCTCTCATCGGAAGGGGCAATGATGCACCGGCCGCGCGGAAGCGTTTGGAAAGCGATTTACGAATCGCGGAACCTCTGAGGGCTTGAGCCGCGGCTAAATGCCCTGATATCAGCCATTTCGTGCTGTACCGTGCTGGCCCTTCGTTCGCAAATGGTCGAATGGGCTTTCCGATGCATCAGTCCGTCCGCCAACTGGTCTCTGTGACCGCAAACCTACCAAGCCGCCGCCGCGTGCTCGTTGTGTTCGTCAATACAATCATCGCCCTGATTACCGGCGGCTTTGGTGCGCTGCTTGGCGCCTTCGCGCTGCGGCCGCACGAGGGCGCCAACCGCGAACGCTGGGTGCGCGCGGCATCCCTGCTCGAGTTGACGCCGGGTACGCCCATTCCGCGAGTGCTGAGCGTACGCCGATCCGACGGTTGGTATCGCGAGAGAGTGCGACAGACGGTATTCCTGGTTCGCGATGGCGACAACGTCAAGGCTTTGTCGGCGACGTGCACTCACTTGGGGTGCCAGGTTCGCTGGGAAAAAGACAAGAAGCGATTTCTCTGTCCATGCCATGGCGGAGTCTATGACGCACAAGGTCGAGTGCTCGAAGGTCCCCCTCCGCGTCCACTCGACGCCATCGACGTGCGCGTAGACGCGTCGACCGATGCGGTCCTGGTGCGCGTGTGATTCGCCGAACGCTCGACTGGCTCGATGACCGAAGCGGATGGCGACGAGCGCGCACATCGCTCCTCGATGAGCCGTTGCCCCCCGGCACCGGCTGGTTCTTCACGCTCGGGAGCATTCTGCTCGCATTACTCGGCGTGCAGCTTCTGACCGGCGCCTTCCTGACGCTGTACTACGCACCCACACCCGACCACGCCTACGAGAGCGTGAGGTTCATCGGCTCGACGTTCGCCGGTGCGCTCGTGCGCGGGCTGCATCATTACGGTGCGTCCTTCATCATCGTCGCCGTGGTGCTTCACGTCCTCCGGGTCGTGTCTTTTGGATCCTACAAACGGCCGCGTGAATTGACCTGGATCTCCGGAATGTTTCTGATGCTCGTCCTCCTGGGATTCGCGCTCACGGGATACCTGCTGCCATGGGATCAGCGGGCGTACTGGGCGACCGTCGTCACCATCAACATTTCGCGTCTGACGCCATTTGCCGGTGACGCGCTCGCATCTGTGCTGCAAGGCGGTGCGGCGGTGGGTGCGCTCACGCTGACGCGGTGGTATGCCGTCCACGTCATCTTTCTGCCTGCCGTCGTGATCGCGCTCGTAACGCTCCATCTCGTCATGATGCGACGGCATGGCATTTCTGGACCCATCCGGCCGCGCAGCGGCCCGGAGTTCCGCTTTTTTCCAATGCAGGCCGCGCGCGATGTCGTGGTGGTGTTGGGTGTTCTTGCCCTGCTGACGGCGTTTGCCTGGCACGGTGCGCCAGAACTCGATGCGCCTGCCGATCCGGCGGACGCGACGTACATTCCGCGGCCAGAGTGGTACTTCCTTGGACTGTTCCAGTTGCTCAAATACTTCCCCGGCCGCTGGGAAATCGTCGGCGCCCTGATTCTTCCCGGGGTGACGGTTGGCGCGCTGATGCTGCTGCCGTGGATCGATCGAGGTCCGCACCGCGAGCCGCGTCGCCGCAGACTGGTCATGGCGGCGACCGTCGTAAGTTTTGTCGGGATCGCCTCGCTCACGACGCTGGGCTGGCGCGATCGTCCGGTCACGTTCGCCGACAGCCAATGGTCCCCGCGAGAGATCGGCGGGCGCATCCTTGCGTCCAATCGCGGCTGCCTGCGCTGCCACAGCGACAGCGGCCTGGCCGATCCGCTCGAACAGACAGCAACGGGCCGTGGTCTCGAATGGATATCGGGACACATTACCGATCCTGAAATGATTGCGCCGGGGCTCCGCGAGCCGCCTGCGGTCGTCACCGATCGTGAGGCCGCGGCGATCGTGGCATACGTGCACCAACTGTCGCGCCAGGCCTATCCGGGGTTTTCGCCGCACGTGGAAACCGCTTCGACGGTCTTCGCGAGATTCTGCGTCGGGTGTCACAAGCTGGATGGCGATGGCGGAACGGAGGGTCCCGACCTGTCGCACGCCGGCAAGAAACACGATGTGAATGCGCTGCGGCTCTGGATAACGGATCCCGAAGCGGTGAATCCCGACGCTGAAATGCCGAAGTTCGGCCGGCGGCTTTCCGCCAGCGAGCTGGACGCGATAGCCGGGTACCTGGCCGCCCGGAAATAATCGGCGTCAGACGTCGAATTGACACTGGTGGCTGACGTCTGGCACCTTTCGGGTTTGGCAAACCCGCTCCTCGACAACCTTCGAATCGAGCCCACGCCGGGTCCCTCCGTTCTCGTGATTTTTGGTGCCTCGGGCGATCTGACGCGGCGCAAGCTCCTCCCTGCCATCTATCACCTGTCGCGTGCCCAGCGATTGCCGGCGCAGTTCTCGATCATTGGCGTGGCGCGTACGCCGATGACCGACGAAGCATTCCGCGGACAGTTTCAGGAAAGCCTCAAAGAATTTGCCGGGGTCGAAGCAGCCTCCCAGGACGATGTGGCCCGCTCGCTGGCGAGGCGGATTCATTACATCGCTGGCGAACTGGATTCACCGGACTTGTATCGAAGTCTGGCAGAGCGGCTTGGTGAAGCCGCAACGGAAGGCGTGCTCTTTTATCTCGCCATTCCGCCGTCGGTTTACGCCACCGTTGCTGAAAGACTTGGCGAGGCGGGGCTGTCCAAGCCACAGCCGCACGGATGGCGGCGACTGATCGTGGAAAAGCCGTTCGGCGTCGATCTCGAAAGTGCGCGCAGCCTGAACGGCGTGCTGCACAAACACTTCGACGAGGAGCAGATCTTCCGTATCGACCATTACCTTGGCAAAGAAACCGTCCAGAACCTGCTGGTCTTCCGCTTTGGCAACGGGATGTTCGAGCCGATCTGGAACCGCCGCTACATCGACCACGTGCAAATCACCGCGGCGGAAACCGTCGGCGTGGAACGTCGTGCGGCGTATTACGAAGGAGCTGGTGCCCTTCGCGACATGGTGCAGAATCACCTGATGCAGCTCCTCGCGCTCGTCGCGATGGAACCGCCGACAGCCTTTACAGCCGCGAGCGTGAGGGACCGGAAAATGGACGCGCTGGCTTCCGTGCAGCCTCTCGTTCGAGACGATCCGCAGGCGGATTCGAACGTAGTGCGGGGCCAGTACGGAGCCGGTTGGGTGACGGGTGATGAAGTGCCGGGCTATCACGAGGAACCTGGCGTCAGGCCTGAGTCGACGACCGAGACGTATGTCGCGCTTCGTTTGGAGCTGGACAGTTGGCGTTGGGCCGGCGTTCCGTTTTACGTGCGCACTGGCAAACGGCTGCCAAAGCGCATCACGGAAATCGCGATTCAATTCAGACGGCCGCCGCTCGAGATTTTTCGCCGCGTGACGCCGACGTCGGTGTCTCCCAATCTGCTGATTGTGAACGTACAGCCGGATGAAGGCATCTCGGTACGATTTCAGGCGAAACTTCCTGGTACTCGGATGCAGCTGGCACCAGTCATGATGAACTTCCGTTATGGTTCGGCATTTGGTGGCGGTGTGCCCGAGGCGTATGAAACGCTGCTGCTCGACGCGCTCCTCGGCGACGCCACGCTTTTCGCCCGTCATGATTTCGTCGAGACGTCCTGGGCGCTGATCACGCCGGTGCACCAGCGATGGGAGCAGGATACCCATGCATCGGTTCCGACCTACGAGGCCGGTCATTGGGGGCCGCCCGAGGCAGACGTCTTGCTCGCGCGAGACGGGAGACGGTGGAGAACGTTGTGAGCGTGACAGCCCACAGCCTGCTGCCTGACGGCATCGAGACCACGTTTCCGGAGATCGAGACGACCATGGCACGGTTGGCTTCTGGCGGAGCCTCGGCTGGCAGCATCCGCCGCTCAGTCACCACGGCCGCCACCGCAACCGTCGTCATCATTGGTCCAAAACCGCGTCTGCTCGACGTGGCTGAGTCGCTCAAGACCGGCGGCACGCTGAATGGCGTCCGGTCGATTTTCATCGCCAGCGGGGCGCTGTGCACGCCCGGCGTCCGCGTGACCGCCTCTGAGATCGCGCTTGATGGACTCCGCGATGAGTTCGTTGACAATGCCGTCGGCGCATTGCGGCTCCCAAGTCTACCGACCGTGCTGTGGTGGCGCGGCGGGGATCCCGAACGGGTTCAGGCGCTCGCGAAGCTTGTGGACCGGGTCGTGCTCGATGCCGAGGATCCGGAGCCGCTGTGGGCGCGAATCGATGCGCTCATTGCCGAAGGGCCAATCGGCGATCTGCGCTGGACGGCCCTGACGCGATGGCGCGTTTTGATGGCGCACTTCTTCGAGATGCCCGCGATTCAGGCGGCAGCGCCAAGGTTTACGCGTCTCGAGATTGCGGGCGGCGATCGACATTCCGCGCGTCTGCTTGGTGCATGGCTGATGACGTCGCTGAAACTGCAGAACCTCGGATTCAAGATCGTGGATGATTCGCGAAATGCGATCGTTCGTCTGGCGCTGGTGAATGAGGCTGAGGAGATTACGCTGAAGCGGCTAGACGGCAGTTCGTGCGTTGAAGGGCGTGCCCGTGTAAACGGGCGCGAAGCATCGCGCGTGGCCTCGATCGGTGATCAGAATCTCCTGACGCTGATGGCTGAAGAATTGCGCGTACGGACCCACGATCCGGCATTCGAAGCGGCAGTACGCAGCGCAACGCGCCTGCGGCCCGAGCGAGGCGCCGGAGGGCAGCGAGGCGAAGCCGAGCCGCCGAGCGAGGAGCGAGCGGGGGTGGGGCCCCGCGAGCAGTGAGAAGGACAATCGACGCCTGAAGATCGCCCCCGCGAGGGAGCGTGCAGGGGGGTACCGGCGGGGCGAAGGGATCATCGCATGACAAGAGCGCAGTTCGGGATCGTGGGCCTTGGCACGATGGGGCGCAACCTGGCGCTCAATTTCGAGTCGCGCGGCTATCAAGTCGCGGTCTGGAACCTCGAAGCCGAGTGGGTGGACGATTTCGTTCGCACGAACAGCGGTGGACGATTCACGGGCACCAAGACGCTGCCGGATCTCGTCGGCGCGCTCGAGCGGCCACGCCGGATCGTCATGATGATTCCGGCAGGTGATCCAGTTGAAGGGATGATTGGCAAGCTGCAACCACTGCTCGAGCGTGGCGACATCCTGGTGGACGGCGGCAACTCCTGGTTCGAAGACACACGTCGGCGCGAAGCGCAACTGCGACCAACGGGACTCCATTTCGTCGGCTGTGGCGTGTCAGGTGGAGAGGAAGGCGCACGGTACGGTCCCTCACTGATGCCCGGAGGATCGGACGAAGCGTGGGCTGCGCTGCGGGAGGGTCTCGAGCGCATCGCGGCCACAACGGAGGCGGGTCCGTGCGTCACGCATGTCGGCGCGGACGGTGCCGGACACTTCGTCAAGATGGTCCACAACGGCATCGAGTACGGTGACATGCAACTCATTGCGGAGTCCTGGGACGTGCTGCGCCGCGGGCTTGGCATGAGTGCCGCAGAAACTGCCGAGGTGTTTTCACGATGGAACGAGGGGCCACTCAGTTCTTTTCTCGTCGAACTGACGGCCCAGGTCTGCCGCGTGGTCGATCCGGAGACCAGACGACCGCTCGTGGACGTCGTCCAGGACAAGGCTGGCCAGAAGGGCACCGGACGCTGGACGGCGCAGATCGCGCTCGAACTGGGGGTTGCGATTCCCACCATTGCGTCGGCGATCGACGCCCGCGTGCTGTCGAGCCAGAAATCGGAACGCGTCGAGGCTGAGCGCGTCCTGAGTGGGCCGGACGTGCGCGCCCCGTTTGCCCCGGCCACCCGGCAGCAGATAATCGACGATCTTGCGGCCGGTCTCTATGCCGCGCGAATCTGTGCGTACGCCCAGGGAATGGCGCTCATTCGACAGGGGGCCGCGCGGTACACGTGGCGCGTCGATCTCGCGGAAATCGCGCGCATTTGGAAAGGCGGCTGCATCATTCGCGCACGATTGCTCGATCCGGTGCGCCACGCGTTCACCGCCAACCCATCCCTGGTGAACCTGCTGGTGGATGATTCGATCGCCGGGCTGATAAAATCGTCGCAGACTGGCTGGCGCCGCGCGCTCGCGCGCAGCGCAGAGGCCGGCATCCCGATGCCGGCACACGCGGCGTCACTCGCGTACTTCGACTCCTATCGCACGGCGCGCCTGCCGCAGAACCTGACGCAAGCGCAGCGCGATGCGTTCGGCGCTCACACATACGAACGCGTCGATCGACCGGGAGCCGTGCACAGTGAATGGTGATGATTAACCACCACGCCACCTCCCTGAACCTCGCGAGCATCCTCGACCAGCAGGCGCGGCTCACGTCGGATTGGGTGGCTGTCACCTGCAACAACGTCAACTACACCTACGCCCAGTTGGCCGGGTACGCCTCGCAGGTCGCCGACGGTCTGCACGCGCTGGGGATTCGACCCGGCGAGCACGTTGCGCTTTCGTGTCCGAACTTACCGTGGTTCCCGATTGCCTACTACGGCATCCTCAAGGCTGGTGCTGTGGTGGTGCCGCTCAACGTGCTGCTGAAGCCACGAGAGATCGCGTATCACCTCAAAGACAGCGAGTCACGGGCGATCATCGTGTTCGAGGGGACGCCTGAGCTGCCGATGGCTGCAATGGCTCGCGCGGCGTGCGATGAGGTCGGCTGCGAGCGTCTGATCGTTGCCACACGCGATCCGGCGGGTCCCACTTCAATTGCGGGTGCGACAACGCTTGGCGCTCTCATGGGCAGCCGAGTATCGCGTTTCGAGACGCGCTCGCGCCGGCCCGATGACACAGCCGTCATCCTCTACACCTCGGGGACCACAGGGCATCCCAAGGGAGCTGAGCTGACGCACATGAACATGTTGCTCAACGCGATGGCCTCGCGCGACATGTTCGTTCCGGCCATGAGCGGCGGCGTTTCCCAGGATGTCGCGTTGATTACCCTGCCGCTCTTTCATTCCACGGCGCAGACGTGCCAGATGAATTCCGGAGTCCTGGCTGGCATGCGCCTCGTGCTTCTGCCACGTTTCGAGCCGGCCGCCGTCCTCGACGTCATGCGCCGCGAGCAGGTCGGCTTCTGGATTGGCGTACCGACCATGTATTGGACGTTGCTGCAGTTTGCCGCTGCAAACAGTTTCGATACGTCCACCGTCGCAAAGCACCTGCGGCTCTGCGTGTCAGGCGGTGCCCCCATGCCTGGTGACGTCATGCGTCGATTCGAGCGTGCGTTCGGAGTCAGAATCCTTGAAGGCTACGGACTCTCTGAGACATCCCCGGTAGCGGCGTTCAACCAGTTGCACCGCCCCAGTAAACCGGGCACGGTCGGTCAGCCGATCCTCGGCGTCGAGATTCGCTGCGTCGATGCGCAGGAAGGGTTTGTCGCGACAGGCGAGCGCGGGGAAATCGTGATTCGTGGGCCGAACGTGATGAAGGGCTACTACAACCGGCCGGAGGCGACGGCCGAAGCGATGCGCGGCGGATGGTTTCACACGGGGGACGTCGGCACGCTCGACGAAGACGGTTACCTGACGATCGTGGATCGTACCAAAGACATGATCATTCGTGGCGGATTCAACGTGTATCCGCGGGAAATCGAAGAAGTGTTGATGACCCATCCAGGAGTGGCGCTTGCGGCTGTGCTCGGCGTGCCGGATGAGCGATTGGGGGAAGAGGTCAAGGCATTCGTTGTCCCTCGCGTAGGCACCTCGCTCACCGAGGCCGAACTCCTGGCCTGGTGCCGCGACCAGTTTGCTGCATACAAGTACCCACGGCTCATCGAATTCCGCGACTCGCTTCCAATCGGGGCGACAGGCAAGATCCTCAAACGAGAATTGCGACCGATCTCTGGCGGTCACTGAGGCCGCCCTGCCTGGCGAAGCTCGCCAGAAGGACGAGCGAAGTCTGGCCGCTGACTTGCATCCTCCCCCACGAATCAAGGAGGAAGCATGCCGAAATGCAGCGATGTCATGACGCCGGATCCTGTGTGCTGCGAACCCAACGATCCCGTGAACAAGGCCGCGAAGATCATGAAGCAGCACGATGTCGGGGCGGTGCCGGTTGTCGAATCGCAGGCCTCCAAACGCTTGCTGGCCATGGTTACTGACCGCGATTTCGTCGTCCGAGTACTTGCCGAAGATCGGAACGTCGAACAGGCCACTGTGCGTGACGCGATGTCCACCAGCCCCATCGCGTGCCGTTTGGACGACGATGTCCAGAAGGCGTTGCAGCTTATGGCAGAGCGGCAGCTGCGGAGGATGCCTGTCGTGGATCAATCCGGTCGCCTGCAGGGAATCATTGCTCAGGCGGACATCGCCACACGCGTCCGCTCTGACAAACAAACTGGCGAGTTGGTCGAGGCAATTTCGGAACCGGCAGGGGTGCGGAAATAGTCGAGTTTAGTGTCGTTTAGTTCCAGTCCGTCAACTGTTTACTGCGACGGGCACTTATTGCCCGCGGTGGAAAGTAGGTTATAGTCGCTGCGCATGGCTTCGGACCTTCCTGCCCACCGCTCCACCGGTCTGGTCGATGTGCTCGACCGGGTGCTCGATAAGGGGCTGGTGATAGCGGGGGATATCAAGGTTTCGCTTGCGGAAGTCGAGCTACTGACGATTCGTATCCGGCTCCTCATCTGTTCTCTCGACAAAGCGCAGGAAATCGGCCTCGACTGGTGGAGGTACGACCGTGACCTCTCGCCTGGGAGCCAGCGGCGTGTTGCGGCCGAGCAGAAGGAGCTTCAGGCACAGGTTCGTGAGCTCGAGCGGCAGGTGCAGACTCTGACCACAACAGCGGGCACGATGCGACGGCCCGCGCGGCGGCGGCAGGCGTAGGGAGCGTCAAATGGCAGTTGAACGAGCGGCTGGCGGGACAAGTCTCATCGACGTGCTCGATCGTGTCCTGGACAAGGGCATCGTCATCGACGCCTGGGTTCGTGTGTCACTAGTCGGTATCGATTTGATTACCGTTGAGGCCAGGGTCGTGGTCGCGTCGATCGACACGTATCTCAAGTATTCCGAAGCAGTCAGTCAGGTGCCAACGGTATCCCGTCCGCAGGGTGAGCTTGCCGTACACCAGGACATGCTGGCTGAGAATGCCGCGTTGCGCGCCGAGCTCGCCGCCAAGAGCAAGAAGGGAAGCCGGCCGGCGTCGCGACGTCGATCCCCGACTGAAGACTAGCGGGTGAATCCATCCGTGGGGGGTGCGGTGCAAGTCGCAGGTGTCGAGCACGATCCGAGATTGGGACTCGCCGAGTTTCTCCTCTCGAACCTGGACGTCCAGACCTCGGCACGACGGGCGATTGACTGGCTCGCGGCGCACACGGCTGTGCAACAGGCTGCTGTGGCGATTCTCGAACCGAACGGATTACAGTTGCAACTCGTCGCGGAGCACAATGTCTCGAGCGCGGCGATCGTCGAGTTCATTGTCACGCGGGAAGACGACCGTCATCCCCTGATTCAGGCTCTCGACCGCTCCGACGCGACCTACTTCGACGGTTCTCCTCTCAGCTTCCGCCCGCCGATCGACGGCCGGTTTCACGCCGTCCCGCTCAGGTCCGAGGAACATCAGAGTGCGCATGGGCTGCTCCTCGCGAGCGGTTCGGGTCCGGATCTGCACCCCGAGGTGGCGTGGGTGGGAGGCGTCCTCTCCAAGCAGATTGCGCGGTTGCTGAGCCGTCATACGCTCGCGGAAACGCGCCAGGAGCGGATGCTGCTCTACAGCATCATCAACGCGGTTACCGATCCGATCCTGCTGACCGACACCGAGGGCAAGCTCATCATCGCCAACAGCCACGCCGAGAAACTGTTTGCCGCGCCAGAAGACGCGAGCGAAGGTTGGCGTCGAGCCGTGGCGCTCAACAACATGTTGTTCTCGGCGGCGCTCTCGACCAGCGCCATGACGGACATCGAACTCGCCCGCCGGGAACTGCTGCTGGTCGACCCGCTGGAAGGGTCCGACCTGTTGTTCGAACTTCTCAGCTCGCGCGCGAAAGACGAACGGCAGGGCACCTATGTCGTCTCGATTCTGCGAAATGTCACCGACCTTGCGCGGGCGAAAGAGGAAATCGAGGAAAGCTATCGCACCCTCCGTATGGCACAGGCTGAGGTGCGCGACGAACGGCATCGGCTGGATTTGATCATCGACTCGGTCGCGGATCCGATCCTGGTCACGGATCAGGAAGGGGACATCGTTCTCATGAACGAGCCGGCCGAACGGCTGTTCAATGTCCCGGGCAGCGCAAGCGAAGCCGCGCAGCGTCACGTTCGGTCGAATGGCGCGCACCTGACCTCGTTTGTTTCCAACGTGCTCACCCGAACAGGCGAGCAGCGATACCGGGGGGAGATTCAGCTGGCGGATCCCATTACCGGCCGCGCGCTGCCGGTCGAAGGTGTGGCCGGCACCATCCTCTCGGAACAGGGCGAGCTGATGTGGGTCGTGACCATTCTGCACGACCTCACCGAAGCGATTGAAAAGGCGCGACTGTTCGAGCAACTCAAGCAAGCCTCGGCGCAGCTCGAACGCAAGGTTCAGGAAGCGACGGCGGAACTCGCGGACCAGAACGAATTGCTCCGGCGGCAGCACATCGCCCTCGAGCAGGCGTCCGCCTTGAAGTCGCAGTTCCTCGCGAACATGTCGCACGAATTTCGCACGCCGCTGAATGCCATTCTGGGGTACACCCATATGCTGCTCCACGGCGTCACCGGTGCCGTCTCCGACCAGCAGCGAAAAAGCCTCACGAGAATCGACTCGAACTCGAAACACCTGCTCGCGCTCATCAACGACATCCTTGACATCACGCGCATCGAGGCCGGCCGGATGCCGCTCAACCTGTCAACGTTCAGGGTCCCGGAATTGGTTGACGAGGTGATGTCGGAACTGGAGCCGATCATCAAGCGTTCGAACCTCGCCGTGACGGCCCGGATGTCCCGGTCGTTGCCGTCAATCAAAAGCGATCGACACAAGGTCAAACAGATTGTGCTGAATCTGCTGAGCAACGCCCTCAAGTTCACGCCCGCGGGCACGGTGACGATCGGCGCATCTCATAACTCCAAGACGCGGATGGTTGACATTGCCGTATGGGATACCGGCGTCGGGATCTCGCCCGACGATCAGGTCAAGGTTTTCGAAGATTTCCGCCAGCTGGACAGTTCCCCTGCGCGTGGCTACGGCGGGACAGGTTTGGGTCTGTCGATCTGCCGCCGCCTTGCGCAGATGTTAGGAGGTACCATAGAGCTCGACAGTACGGTTGGGAGGGGCTCGACCTTCACGCTGAGATTGCCCGCGCGGGTGAGACAACGGTAGAAACGAATGATGCCGACTGATACCGAATCTCCCCAGCCGCTCGTGCTCGTCGTCGAGGACTACCAGGATGCCCGCGAAATGTATGCCGCGTATCTCTCCTTTTCGGGCTACCGCGTCGCTGAGGCGACCAATGGCCTCGAAGCGATCGAGAAGACAATCGAGTTGATGCCCGACATCATCCTGATGGATCTCGCCCTCCCGCGCATGGACGGCTGGGAAGCCACGCGGCGCCTGAAGCTCGATGAACGGACACGCCACATCCCGATCGTCGCGTTGACGGGACATGCGCTGGCCGGATTCGCCGAGGGCGCAAGACAAGCGGGTTGTGACGCATTCGTGACGAAGCCGTGTCTCCCTGATGCGCTGGTCGCCGAGATCCAGCGCATGCTCGAAGCACGGCCGGCAGACGATGGTTCGTCTGTACCGAACGGGAAGAAGAGCAAGGGCGGCCGTACTCGTCACTAATCCGCGAGCAGACTATAGCGATGGCCAAGACGCAGAAGAAAGCACGACCGCAACTTCAGGCGAAGAGCAAGCGACTCGCGGCCGTCTCCGGACGGCACCGGACAGCCAAGGCGGGGCCGGCCGTGCAGGACGCCAGGGGCAAGCTCGAGCGCGTGAAAATGATGCCGCCCCCCAAAGGGATGCGTCTCGATGCGGCGGTCGCCGAAGAGTCGAATGAAGGCAAGTACGTCTACTGCATCATCAAGAGCGAAACGGGACTAAGCTTCGGTCCACTGGGAATCGGCACCGATCCCGCGGACGTGCACACCGTCAACTACCGCGACATTGCCGCGGTCGTGTCGAATACGCCGATGGTGGTGCAGGATCCGACGCGCGACAACGTGCTCGCCCACCAGCGCGTCAACGAAACGGTGATGCAGAAGCACACCGTAATCCCGATGTCGTTCGGCACGGTGTTCAAGACCGACGATGACATCATCGAGCTGCTGCGGTCGGCGTACGACGCGTTCACCGACGTGCTGAACAAGATGCAGGACAAGTTCGAATTCGGGCTCAAGGTCCTGTGGGATCGCGATCAGATCATCCGCGAGATCGAGGAGGAAGACGAGGACATCCGCCGGCTCAAAGGGGAAATCTCGACCCAAAAAGGATCGACGTATTTCGCGCGCATGCAGTACGGACGGCTGATCGACGCAGCGCTCCAGGCGCGGTCGGAGCGATACGTCGCCGAGATTTTCCAGGCCCTTCGTAATGTGTCGGTTGCCTCGCGTTCCAACAAACCCATCGGCGACCGCATGATCATGAATGCCGCCTTCCTGGTCGCGCGTGAACTCGAGCAGGCCTTCGACGCCCGCGTCAAGGACATCGGCCAACGCTACGACAAGCTCACATTCAAGTACACGGGCCCCTGGCCACCGTACAACTTTGTCAATATCCGGCTGAAGCTCGAACGCGCACACTAGCGACGTGTTCATCCTCGATTCGCTCCTGATCGGCGGCATCCGGTTCGTACTCGACAAGGTTGCCGCGGCCGTCGATACCGAGATGAACGACGACACCGCGCTCCGCGAGCAGCTGCTCGCCGCCCAGATGCGCGTGGAGCTTGGGGAATTGAGCCAGGCGGAGTTTGCCAGGCTCGAGGCAGACATCCTGGCCAGGCTCCGCGACATTCGCGAGCGTCGCCAGGGTAGCTCGCCAGCGGAAATCGCACCCGGCGAATACAAGATCACCGGAGTGGACGCGACTTTGGAAGGAGAAGAACACACGTAGCCCCGTGCCTCGTCTCCGATTCTTCGCGGGCAAGGGTGGTGTCGGAAAAACCACCTGCGCGGCAGCGTATGCTGTTGCCCGCGCCCGCGCCGGCGATCGCACCCTCCTGATCTCGACCGACCCAGCACCCTCCGTTGGTGACGCGCTTCGCCAGCCGCTCTCCTCGTCTCCGCGAGCTGTGACTGGCACGAGAAGCCGTCTGCACGCCGTCGAGGTTGACGCGGCCGGCGCGCTCGAGCGCTGGCTGACACCTCGTCGCGCCACCTTCGAAACCATCGTTCTCCGCGGCAGTTGGTTGGATGAGGACGATGTGAAGGCCCTGCTGCGCCAATCGCTGCCTGGGATCGACGAGATCGCCGCCTTGATGGAAATTGGGCGCTTTGCCCGCGCCACGCGATACGACTCGCTGGTCGTCGATACGGCGCCGACTGGCCATACGCTCCGCATGCTGGCAATGCCGCATCTACTCGAAACCCTGGCTGCGGTGTTTGATCAGATGCAGGACAAGCACCGTGCCCTCGTTGCCGCGCTGCGCGGCTCCTGGACACCCGAAGAACCGGACGCGCAAATCTCAGAGCTGGATTCGGAAGCGGGGTATCTGTCGGCCCTGTTGCGTGACCCCGAGCAAACGGCCATGAGCTGGGTCACCCTGCCTGAGCCCATGGCGCTGGCCGAGACCGTTGATGGCCTCGACGAACTGCGACGTCTCGACATCCACGTGGATACCCTCGTCATCAACCGGATGACGCCACCGTCGGATCGTCCGTGTCACTGGTGCGGAACGCGACGAAGGTTGGATCGTCTGGCGATTCGACCCTTCCTGGGCCGAGTGGCGAAAACGATCCGCGTGACTGCCGTTCACGCGCGAGCCAGTGAGCCCAGAGGCCTGGCGGCTTTATTGGGAGTCGCACGTGAGATGGAACGTCCTGCCCGATCGCCGTCGATTCGTCCGAGCGCGGTTGCTGCGGTGACAGGCAAGCCAGCACTCGTCGGCCAGCCGGTCGCGCTGATGGACTCAGGCAGATCGCTCCTGATGTTCGGAGGGAAAGGCGGAGTTGGCAAGACGACGTGCGCGGCGGCGGCGGCGATCGAGATAGCCGCAACGCACCCCGAACGTCCTGTCCTGGTACTTTCAACAGATCCTGCCCATTCGCTCGGAGACGCCCTCGGTGTGGCCCTGGGAAATGACGCGCGTGCGGTGCTCGGAGCGCCAGCGAACCTGAGGTTTCGCGAACTCGACGCGGCGGCTGGATTCGAGGCGATCAAGACACGCTACCGTGATGCCATCGACGGCCTTTTCACCCGATTCGGCCGCGACAGCGCCATCAGTGTAGGCGGCGATCGTCGAGCCCTCCGGGATCTCATGGAGCTCGCACCTCCCGGACTTGACGAGTTGATGGCCATCGTTGAAGTCAGCGACGCCCTCAATGCCGGCAGTGGGCAGCCGCTCCTCGTTGTCGATACCGCTCCCAGTGGTCACGCGCTTCGGCTCCTGGAAATGCCCACCCTCGTACATGACTGGGTAAAGGCGCTGATGGGCATCCTCTTGAAGTATCGCGCCGTGTCGCCGGTAGGTGACCTTGGTGCGCTTCTTCTGCAGATGTCTCAAGGACTCGGCCGGCTTCGGGCGCTGTTGGTGGATCCGTCGCGGGCCGCGTTTGTTGTCGTGACCAGGCCGGCGGCGCTTCCGATGGCAGAAACGGAGCGGCTTGTCGGGCGAATCCAACGGCTCGAGATTCCAATCGCGGCCGTGCTGGTCAACGCCATTGGCGCGGGAACCTGCGGCCACTGCACGATGACGCGGCGTGAGCAGCAGCGTGCACTCGCTGCGTTGCAACGCTCGCGACGGTTTGCCGGCTTGGCGCTTCTCCTGGGACCTGCGGTTTTGCCGCCGCCCAACGGTCCACGAGCCCTCCGCGATTGGCGGCGAATGTGGAAGACGCAACGGAGCGGGATATCATCGCGAGCATGGGTCGAGGTCTCGGTACGCCCGCGCGCAAGCCGCGTGACAAAGAAATGACCCCGGCGGTGGCAGAAGCGGCATATCTCTATTGCCTCGTGCGCATGGCCGCCCAGCCACGAATGGGTGGTGTGCCTGAAGGGTTGCCCGGCGCTGGCCGGCCGCTTGCGGTGCAAGCCGCGCCGTCAACGTGGCTGATCCTGTCGGAGGTCCCGCTGTCGAAATACGGTCCGAAGCCGTTGGAAGATACGCTGCGGGATCTCGAGCGGGTGGCGGAGCTGGCGGTCGCGCACGAATCGGTCGTCGAGTATTTTGCGCGAACATCTGCCGCCACGGTTGTGCCGATGAAGATGTTCAGCATGTTCTCGAGCGTGGAGCGCGCGGTCGCCGAGATGCGGGATCGGCGGAACGAGATCGACCTCGTTCTGGATCGCGTGGCCGGCTGCGAAGAGTGGGGGGTTCGCATCACCGCTCGCGCGCCGCGCGTGGTGCGCTCGACGCCAGAACGTCCGCGGTCGGGAACAGCGTTTTTGGCGGCTCGCAAACGGGCGCGCGATCAGGCGCGGAATGCAGTTCAGAAAGCGACCCACGCCGCGGCTCTGGCGTTCGAGGAACTCTCGGCGTTGGCACGAGAGGCACGACAGCGCAAAGAGGTGCCGCCGGGCGCCACCGCGCCAATGCTGGATGCCGCCTTTCTGATTCCGGCTCGCAGTCGGGCGAAGTTCCGCGCCGCCGCGAAACGTCTCTCGCGAACGTGCGCCGCGGCTGGTGCGGAGCTCACGTTGACTGGTCCGTGGCCTGCGTACAACTTCGTCGAGAAGCCGGACGACTAATGGCGAAATTGCGCGCGCGCCCCCGGTCCACGGTTCCGAGTACGCGGCCTCCCCGGCAGCCAATAAGACCACCCGCGCCGAAGCCGGTTCGCCGAGGAACTGCGCCTCCGCCTAGCACCGTGGCGCGGATTATCGATAGCGATACCTCGCTCCTCGATGTGCTGGATAACCTTCTGAATTCGGGCGTAGTGCTGAATGCTGAATTGATTCTGGCGCTCGCGAATGTCGATCTGATTTTCATTCGGCTCTCGGCGCTTCTGTGCGCCGCGGACCGTCTACTCCCGGCTGATGGCCCATCGTCGCCCTCGCGATGAGGATTGGCAGGTCTTTGCGCTCGCCGCAGGCCCTTTGCCGGCCCGCGTTCGCGTGGCGGGCCGTTTCGTTCGCGTTTTGCCGGTTGGACGGATTGCTGTCATTGTCGGGTCGCCACACGAACTTCCCGTCGAAGAGGCGCTTCGGGACCAGCATGCGATCGTCCTCGAGCTTGCGAGACGTTTCGATCCGATTCTGCCGGTCCGGTTCGGGGCACGCATGACTGCCGCGCGCATCGCCGATGTCGTCCGCCCCTCCGCTGAAGTGTTGGCCAAAGCCCTGGCCCATGTGCGAGGACGACAACAAATGACGATCCGGTTCGTCGGTCCGGCGGCTCCCGCACCCGTTCCAGCAGCCGGCGGCGCTGACTATCTTGCTCACCGACTGGCGGCGCAGACTTATCCGCCGGCGGCTTCACCGTTTCGCGAGGCTGTGAGCCGGTTCGTCGTAGACGAGCGCACGCAACCGGGACGGGGAACCGTTCGGCTGACAGTATTTCATCTCGTGGATCGAAATCATGTGCCGGCGTACATCCAAGCGGCGAAAGACGCGTCAGACCTGATTGACCCGTGGCGCATATCGCTCAGCGGACCGTGGCCGCCGTTTGCCTTCGCGCCAGAGCTGCCGCGATGAAGAAGACGCCTTCCAACCGCCGACGCCGAGCAAAATCGCCGGTCAAACGACCAGCGCCGGTCGCTCTTGATGTAGCTCGGGCGGAAGTGGAGGAGCTCGAAGCCATGCGAGAGCAGCTCCAGCGGTTCGCCAACAATTCCGGGCCGCCGCGATGGAACGCCGACCCGGACGACGTTCGCAAATCCGTCGCGAAGCTCGTCCTGACGCTGGTTGATTTCATTCGACAACTTCTCGAGCGGCAGGCCATCAGACGGATGGAGGCAGGGACGTTGACGGACGAACAGACGGAGTCGGTCGGGCTCGCGCTCATGCGGCTCGAAGAAGCCGTCCGCGAAATCGGCGCGCAGTTTGGTCTGGCGCCGGAGGATCTCAATCTCGATCTCGGGGCAGTCGGGAAGCTGATGTAGATCGCCCGCCTGAAGGCGGAAGCCACCAGAGTGACTAGGGTTTGAAGACGTAGCAGCCGGGTGTGACGAGCAGGTGGCCGGTCCGGTCGAATGTCAGCGCAATGGGCAATATCGGGCCGGCGCCGACCAACTGGACCGTCCGGCGCTTCTGGCCGGTTGAGTCATACACGTACGTGTAGGGGACGGAGAGCGATACCCAGAGGTTGCCAGCCGCGTCAGCTGCGGCAGTCCGGACAGCGGCCCTGACGAGTGGAATCTCATTTGACGCCGCGCGCCGGCGCCAGGTGGTGGGCGCGGTGCGAATGAACTCATCGAGTTCCTGTCCCTCGATGTGCCGCTCGAAAACCAACTTGCCCGACTCGTTGTACTTTTGAAACACCGGGTCGCCCGCGATGAACACGTAATAGTAGCCACCTTGCGGGTTCGCTACGATACGGCCCACGTTTAGCGCGAGGTGCACGTCGGGATCGGATTCCTGCCCGGTCCGTCGGAGATGACCGAACGCGCGGATCAGCTTTCCATCGAGGGTGTACTCGGTGATGAGCGAACCTGAGTCGGGTTGACTGACCAGCACCGACTGGCCGGTAAATTCGACCGCACCGACGCCATTCACCACGATTTGCTCGAGTGTCACGAAGGGGCTGCGCGTCCGTGGCAACGTGAATCCGCCGATTCGCGCGCCGGTTTCGAAGAACACTTGCACGCGCGGCGTGCCGTACGGCGCGTCTGCGATGACGAACGTCCGGTCAGGTCCGACGTCAAACGAACTCGGGTTCAGAATGCGGCCCGGTTCGACACCCACGCCGACGACCTCCTTCGGTTGGCCTTCGAATGACGAAGCCACCTTGAACACCATATGTGAACGGCGATCGAACACCAGGTAATCACCGTCAACGGAACGCTGGCAGGCAGACAGTTCGTCGAAGCGGCCGGCTATGTGCGGCGGCAACGCCGCAATCGACTTGAGCACTTCGACGGATGCCTGGGGCGTGCCGGCGACTTCCAGCGCGACCGAGAGCGCCTGCGGCCGCAGCGAGCGAACGTCCGCGAGTCGAGCCGTCGCGAGCCGGGGTCCCGGCCGTGCGTCTTCTGCGCGGTGGGGTGGGAGCGGGGGTGGGGCCCCGCGAGCACTGATCAAGAGGGCAGCGCCGAGCACTGCCGCGCCGCGCTTCACCATCGGAATTAGTATGCGGCGGTTTCCTGGATGGCCTTGAGGACGTCGGCCGCCTGGGGGAGGATGAACTCTTCGAGCGCCGGGTAGTAGGCGACGGGTGTATCGAGCGCGGCCACGCGCCTGATTGGCGCATCGAGCTGGCTGAAGAGCTCCCCGGCAATTCTCGCGGCGATCTCTGCGCCAAACCCGCAGGTCAACTGATCTTCGTGCGCGATCACGACCCGATTGGTGCGCGCAACCGCCGCAGCAATGCCGTCCCAGTCGTAAGGGGAAATCGTCCGGAGGTCGATGACCGTCGCGCTGATGCCGAACTTCTCTGCCTGTTGAGCCGCCAGCAGCGACCGCTGAACCAGGGCTCCCCACGTGATCACCGCCACGTCGGTACCTTCACGCCGGACGGCAGCCTTGCCAAACGGGACCATGTAATCCCGTCCGGGGTATTCCCCCTTGTTGTAGGTCTGGCGATACAGGTGTTTGTGCTCGAGAAAGAGAACCGGGTCGTCGCATCGGACAGCCGTGCGCAGCAGCCCGGCAGCATCCTGTGCGTTTGACGGGTACGCAATCCGGATCCCGGGGCAATGCGCGAAGATGCTCTCTCCCGATTGGCTGTGATAGGGGGCGCCTCCGCGGAGGTATCCTCCAATCGCCACGCGCACCACCATCGGACAGGCAAATGCGTTATTCGAGCGGTAACGCAGCATCGACATTTCATCACGAAGCTGCATCATCGCCGGCCAGATGTAATCGAAGAACTGGATTTCGACGACTGGTTTCAGACCGCGCGTGGCCATTCCAATCCCGCGACCGATGATGCTCGCCTCGGCAAGCGGCGAGTTGAACACCCGATCGCTCCCGAACGTCCGCTGCAAGCCGTGAGTCACCTTGAAGACGCCACCCTTGCCGGGCACCGAGCCGAGGGCCGAGAGGCGGCTGCAGTCGGCGACGTCTTCGCCAAACACCACGATGCGAGCGTCGCGCGCGAGCTCATCCTTCAGCGTGCGATTGATGGCCGCGACCATCGTCTCCGGCTTGCCTTCGGGGACTGGCGCCGTATTGAAGGCGTCGGACGTCGGATCAACGTCTGGCGAGTAGACGTGGAGCGTCGCGGTCTCTGCCGCGGGCTTCTCCGATTGGATGGCCCGGTCCGCCGCTTCGCTGATCTCGCGCTCGACCTGTGTCACGATCCCTTCGAGATCGGCTTCGGTGGCGAGTCCCTCGGCGGTGAGAAATGCCGCCAGCCTCGTGATCGGGTCACGTTTGGCTTCCGCGCTGCGCTCGTCCGCCGTTTTGTACAGCCGCTCGTCGTCCGACAACGAATGCGAATAGGGGCGCGTCACGCGCGCGTGGACGAGTGCGGGACCCTTGCGTGCGCGGACGTAAATCGCCGCATCTTTGAGCGCACGATAGCTCGTCGGGAAATCCGTGCCGTCGATGCTCTGCACGAACAAGTGCGGGAATGAAGAGACAAGCTTCGAGATGTCGCCGCCGGCGGTCTGGACTTCGACCGGGACGGAAATCGCGTAGCCGTTGTCCTCGATGAGGTAGAGCACCGGCAGGCGCGCAAGGCAGGCGGCGTTGAGCGACTCCCAGAACTCTCCTTCGCTCGTCGCCCCCTCACCCACAGACACGTACGTGATTTCGTCCCCGTGGAAGCGCGACTCGCGGCCGTCAATCTCGATCACTCGCTCGTAGAGACGGCCGGCCTCCGCGGCGCCGATCGCCTGCAGACACTGGGTTCCAGTGGGACTCGATTGTGAAACGATATTGAACCGACGATCGCCCCAGTGCGACGGCATCTGTCGTCCGCCGGAACTGGGATCGTCCTTGGCGCCGACGCCGCTCAGCAGCATGTCGTACGCGGTCACGCCGAGCGTGAGGCACAGGGCGCGGTCGCGATAATACGGGTAGAACCAGTCATAACCTGACCTGAGGACCATGCCTGCGGCGACCAGGACGGCCTCGTGGCCGGCACCGCTGATCTGGAAGAAGATCAGGCTCTGGTTCTTGAGTTGGATCTCCTTGTCGTCGATCTTTCGCGACAGGACCATCGTCCGGTACACGCGGAGGAGGTCGTCCCGCGTCAAGCCGTGAGCCGCCGCGATCCTGCCGTTCGTAACGGCCGATCCCTTCATGGACGCTGGCATTATAGCAGTCCACGTCGAGCGTCATCTCGAGACCCGGATGCTATAATCACGCCCCTTTTTGCTGCGAATTCAACAACTTGAAAGGTCCGCTCCGTGAGTACACAGACCGTCAGGCTTCACCGGTGGGATGAGATCGCGCTCGAAAAAGTGACCGAAATGATCTCGCGCAAACTCGTAACCGGCGAGCGCGAAATGGTCGCGCAGATCTACCTCAAGAAGGGGGCCCTCGTGCCGATGCACTCCCACGAGAGCGAGCAGATGACCTACGTGCTGCAGGGGGCGCTGAAGTTTCTGATCAATGGCGAGGAAATCACCGTGCGCGAAGGCGAAGTGCTTCACATCCCGTCATGGGTCAAGCACCAGGCCGAAGCGCTCGATGACACGTTCGAACTCGACATCTTCAGCCCTATTCGGCAGGACTGGCTGGACCACACCGATACGTACTTTCGCAGTTAGCGGGAGGCTAGTGGGCTGTCACAGCTGAATCGGTAGCGACCGCGGGCTCGCGGGTGGCGCGCGGCGGGCGCCCATTCGGATCAAGCGCGGGTACCCGTGCACCTCGTCGAGTCGCGCTTGCATCCGAATGGGCTGCCGCGCGACAGGACCCGCGTGGGCGCCCGCAGCGATATCGATTCAGCTGTTACGCGCCACTAGTGGACCCTCCGGTCCCAGTCCGAGCGGCCACCCGAGTAGACGTCGAATTTCCGGCGCAGCCGATTCATCTTCCACTTGAGATATCGGTACTTGACCTCGGCCATCAGCCCGCCCCGTCCGCCGCGAAGATAGAAATAGCCGAAGAGAAGTCCGCCGAGATGTGCGGTGTTGGAGACCTGTCCACCTGGACCCGACAGAAACGCGATGGCGCCGATGATGATGACGAAGTACTTCGCCGGAATTGGAAACAACAGAAACATCAATATCGGCCGTTCGGGGAAGTGGAGGGCGAACGCCATCAGCAAGGCGTAGAGGGCCCCCGACGCGCCGATGGTCCACGCGGCGTACTCTCTCGCCGCCGCGTCAAACGGCAGGAGACACACCGCGACAACCGTGATACCGGCGCCTATCCCCGTGATGGCATAGAAACGAACGAAGAACCGCGTTCCCCAGAGCCGTTCGAGCTCGGTACCGAACATCCAGATGCCGAGCATGTTGAACAGGATGTGGAACACGCCTCCGTGCAGAAACATGTAGGTGGCGAGTTGCCAAATCCATCCCCGCTCAACGACGCGCTGCGGACTGAGTCCGAGCATCTCGATGAGGGGTGGATAGACGAGGGTCGCGAGGAACATCGCGATGTTCGCGATGATGATCCACTTCACCGCGGGAGACACAGGCCCTGGCCCGAAGGCGTAACTCAGAGAGGAAGGACGTGAGGAATAGCGACGCATGGAAGAGGGCCCAGGGCCCTATCGTATCATCAGGGTTCGGGCACTCCGACCTCTGACGGACGAGACGGTGCGTCGAGATGGGCCCGGGCGGGCAGCGGCAAGGCCAGCGCCGCAGCCGCGAGCGGGACGAGCGCAAGGATTCGAAGAGCGGCTTCGATCCCGATTCGGTCCGCAATCATGCCGACAATCGGAACGCTCAATCCGCCCATTCCCCAGGCGAAGCCCATCATCAACGAGGACACCGTCGCGGCGCTGACCGGGGCGATCGACTGACCGAAGGTCACATTGACGGGAAGCGTCGATTGCAGGAAGAACCCCCCAATGGCGACGGTCACGAGAAAGGGCCAGCCCGTCAGCGCGGGTGCGATGAACAGAAACGGCGACGAGAGCACGAGTGACAGGGCAATCACGCGCCGCGGGCCGAACCGATCCGCTGTCGGTCCGCCGGCGAACCCGCCGACGCCTGTGGCGAACAGATACATCGCCACCGCTGTTCCGGCCGCAGCGAGCGACATCCCCCGTCGAGTGAGCATCACGGGCATGAAGGTGGCGAACGAGATCGCCGCGAGCGTTCTCAGAACCACGATGAAGTACAACAGCGCGAGCGGACGGGCATACGGCCGTAAGGCGCTGAATCCGGCGCCGGCCGTGGTGTGCGTGGACATCGGGGGCACGCGCCGGAGGAAAAATGCCACGACGGCGAGGCCGGGAAGGGCCAGGAGCGGAGTCCAGGTGAGTCCGAACCGTTCCGCAAATGGCGAGAACATCAGCGGCCCTAACGAAAACCCGAGGGTGCCGCCGGTAATGTAGACCGACATGGTCAGGCCCGGTCGCGGCCCACCGAGGCGATGCGCCAGCGCTGCGGCCGGCGGATGAAACGCGGCGCCGCCAAGTCCGCCAACGATGAGAATGGCCGCAAGCATCAACGAAGACGTCGCCGCGCCCACGAAGCTGAGAACAGACACGGCGACCACCGGTCCGATCATCACCAGCAGCCGCGGCCGCCACCGATCCGCGATGTGTCCGAAACCAATCTGCGCGACCGACGCCGACAACTGAAACAGCATCGTCAATGTGCCTGCAGCGGCGAGCGAAAGGTGAAGCCGGGGGATGAGCAGCGGGAGCAGCGGCGCAAAGATGTTCCCGTATCCATCCACCATCATGTGGACACAGGCCATCAGCAGAACGGTGGGGTGGATCGGTCCGCGAACTCTGCTCACGAAGCGCGCCGAGGGGAGATTCGTCTGAAGAGCCGTCGCCATACTTCGTCGAACTCCTCGACGCGAAGGAGCTTCGCCCCGGCCGCCAGGAGTACGAGTCCCACGCCAATTGCGGCAGACACGCGAATTATCCGCAGCAGTTCTCCGCCGCCTGGAAGCACGACGTTGAGCCAGTTCCACGAGACTCGCGCACCGACGGCCATCAGGATCGAGGCGCAGGCAATCTTGATGGCCGCGATGAGGATGGGACGACCGTCGAGGCCGTGGAGTCGGCCGCGCAGCAACCAGAGCAGCGCACCCGCGTTGAAGAGCGCCGCCAGCGCAGTACCGAGTGCAAGTCCACGAAAACTGAGCACCCGCACGAGGAGGAGGTTCAAAGCCAGGTTGACCGCGACGGACAACACACTGACGGTCACAGGCGTACGCGCGTCCCCCAGCGAATAAAAGGTCGGTGAAGCAATCTTGACGACCGAGTAGCCAATCAGGCCCGGGGCGTAAAACGCCAGCGCTCCTGCCGTCGCTAAAGTATCCGCCGGACCAAACTGCCGCCGTTCGTACAACAACGACACAATCGGTTCAGCCAGGACGATGAGCCCGAGTGTGGCGGGGACATTGAGTACCAACATCATTCGCAGACCGCGTGAAACCGTCTGACGAATTGCCGCGAGATTGTCCGCGACCGCGTGGCGCGAGATGTCAGGCAACGAAGCGATCGCGATCGAGACGCCGAAGAGGCCGATTGGAAGGTACATCAGCCGGAACGCATAGCCCAGCCATGACACCGATCCCGGCGGTTCGCCGCTCGCGAGATACGTGTTGACGACGACGTTGACTTGCACCGCACCAACACCAACGATGCCGGGAACCATGAGCCTGAGCACTTCACGCACGCCGTTGTCACGAAAACTGAGTATCGGCCGATAACGGAATCCCTCGCGGCGCAACACCGGCCACTGCAGCAGAATCTGTCCCAGGCCGCCGAGGAGCGTCCCGATGGCGATCGCCGTGATCGGCTGCTGGCCGTACCGAGGCATGAGTGGCGCGATGGTCAATGCACAGGCGATGGTGGCCACGTTGAACATCGCCGGTGCGAGCGACGGTACGAAGAAGCGATGGCGCGCGTTCAGCATGCCCATCGCGCCTGCCGCCACCGCGATCATCGGGAAGAACGGCATCATCACGCGCGTGAGGAATGCGGTCAGTTCCAGCTTTCCGGGAATCAACGCATATTCCGGCGCGAGCGCGGCGGTAATTGGCGCGGCAAATACGATTCCAAGCAAGGCGAGAACGCCTGTCACCACCACGAGTGCGTTGATGACGAGGCTCCCGAGCCGCCACGCGTCAGCGGCGCCCTTTTCGGTCAGCGTCCGCGTGAACGTCGGGACGAATGCTGCGGTCATCGCGCCTTCGGCAAACAGGTCGCGCAGCAGGTTGGGAACCCTGAATGCGACGTTGAAGGCGTCCATCTGCGCGCTCGACCCGAACATGGCGGCCAGCACGGTTTCCCGAGCGACGCCGAGGAGTCGGCTGGTCATGGTCGCGACGCCGATGAGGCCCGCTGACCGGGCCATGCGCGAGGTCATCTTTGTGGGGCGAACGGCGGGACGAGCATGAGCTGGCAGCGTACCACAGCGTTCGATTTCGGTCGTTCTGAACACCTCATGTTTCGAACGTGCCACATGCGGGCAGAAAAAAAGGCTCCTGTCTCGCGACAGGAGCCAATGGAGGATGGATGAGAGGCTTGTGCGTGCCTTTCAAAAACATTAGACGGAACGCGACGAAAAAGGTTTGCGGTTTTTATCCACCGAGTCGCTTGCGTACCAGTTCGCTCACCACGCGGCCATCCGCTGTGCGGCCGGCGAGTCGGTTCATCACCGCCTTCATCACTCTGCCCATGTCCTTGGGCGTCGTGCCCCCGGTTTCCGCAACGGCAGCCTGGACTTCGCGTTCGAGCTCGGCTGCCGAAATCGGTGGCGGCAGATACGATTCGAGCGCGACGATTTCCGCTTCCTCCCGAGACGCCAGGTCGGAGCGGCCGCCTTTCGTGAATTGCTCGATCGAGTCGCGCCGCTGTTTGATGAGAGACGCGATCACTTGCTGAGACTCGGCCTCGTCCAGCGGTCGCCCTTTCTCCACTTCGCGGTTCATGAGCGCGGCCTTTGCCATACGCAGCGGCGCGAGTGTCGCCTGATTCTTCGCCCGCATCGCTGCGGCGATGTCGGTGCTGATGCGATCGATAAGATTCATAACGAAAGTCCTCTTTTCATGCTTTTGGCGCCGCAGGATTGTCAGGCCGCGGCACGCCAGGTCTGTACCGCGATCCAGACAGCCCACGAGAGCAGCAATACGGTGACGATGCGCCAGGTCTTCCCTTTTTGCCAGCCCCAGGATGCGCCGGCCGCAGCAAGAAGCGCGATCACTGGTGTTGCGGCAAGGTAGTAGCGCATGTCCACAGGAGTGAGAACACCGAGCAGCAGAAACAGCGTGCACGCCAGACCCCATCCGCCGATCGCGAGAGACAACCGGTCGCGGGATCCAAAGCGCCAGCGATCGAGGGCCCCCGCGGCCGCAAGCACCATGGCCGGCACCGTGAAATAGAGGTACGCGTATCGCGGCGCCGCCAACGCGCGCTCCAACACGCTGCGTCCGCCAGCATCCGGCGCAGCCGTTTGTGCTTCAGTTCCAAGCCGCGCAAATTCAGTGCGATACGTCTCGATGAAGTGTGCGTAGTAGATGGCGATTGACAGGATCACCGCGACGATTAACGCGATCGCGATCGTAACCGAAGGCCACCGCAGCGCCGGTCCACCCTTCCACCAAAACATCGCAACGGTTGCCACCACACATACAGTGAGAATGGCAAACGTGCTGGTGTGAGAAAGAAACGCGACGGTCAGCACGATCGCGAGCGCGGTCGTGAAGACGGTCGTCGAGTTTCGAAGCGTCCACCCGGCGATGAGCGCGAGCGCACCGACGGCGACTGATTCGGCGAAGGCGTTCGTAAGGTTTCCGCCGCTGATGACGCCGAATCTGAGCGGGATCAAGTGGTACATCGCGACTGCGAGCGCCGCAGCCAGGCGGTCCGTCCACATCCGTGCGACCATCCAGTACAGCAGCAGGCCGGCTGCTGCATCGGCAACTGTTGTGACGATTCGCAGGAGCGCCATGTCGCCAAACTCGCGCTGAACCAATGACGCGAAGGGGATGGACGCCACGTACAGCCCAGGTGCGTACGGAAAGTCATATCCCCCTGGAGCCGTCGATGTGAAGTAGAAGTTCCCCCGCAGCACCGTCATGAAACGATGTGCCTGAAAGAGTGCGTCGCCGATGGGCTTGTCGGGGTGGAGCAAGACCAGCAGTTTGAGGAAGCAGGCGCCCGCCGAGAACGCGATCGCAAACCGTGCCGTGTTGCGAAATGGATGTTCGCGCCAGCGTCCCAGCAACGCGGCTGCGACCACGACGCCAGCGGTCGCCCACGCCAACCGGCTGACGATTTCTGGATAGTCCGAATAGGCGCCAAATCCATGTGCAAGCATCGCGCCCTGGCCCGCAGTCAACAGAACCGCCCCCCCGATCGCCGATCCCGCGGTAATTCCGAGCAGGGCAAGCGAAGCCGCCAGCGCACCCCCCGAGACCATCGCGGTAAAGAAGATGTCGGCTGGCGGCAGCACGAACCCATCCGGAGAAAGTTCGACGACATCCACCATGACGCCCAACTCACGCGGGTCACCGGCGCCGGGGACGAACGTCGAGGAACTCCGCATGACCAGCGTTAGACCGCGACGTTCCGGACGCGCCGGGACGAGCATCGTGATCGTACTGAAATCGGGAAGCACCTCCGCGGTGTGGAGTTGCACTCCGTCAACGAACAACGCGAGCGTAGGATTTTCACGCAGTTGCGGTCGGGCAGTCCGAGCACGCATCGTCAGCATCCACGGGTGACGACGGTCGAGCCCTGGCAGTCGAATGGCGGCCTCGGCGCCAGTCCAAGCGAAGGTCAGGCCACTCGCATTGTCTCGCTCGGCCGCGTAAAAACCGCTGATTGGCCGCGGCGGGTCCACCGCGAATTCCATGCGCAGTCCGTCGCTGGTCACGTAGAACAGCGCGAGCCACACTGCGCTTGCGAGGGCGCCGATGACCGCCGCCGCTGCGGCTCGGATCATGCGGCGACTCCGCTTCGAACGCGAAGATAGATATCGCGGAACTGCCCCGCCGCGGCTTCCGGCCTGAAGGTCCGTTCGATGGTTTGGCGAGTTCCGGGAAGAGTCCTGTGCTTGTGGCGGAGGAAATGAACAATCGCCGCAGCAAGGGCCATGGGTTGTTCTCGCGGGACGATGGCGACGTCGGGTCCAAACACGTCGTTCAGTTCGAGCCCGCCGGGATTATCGGTCGACAGGACTGGTGTGCCCGAGGCGAGGGCCTCGACCGCGACGGTTGGCAATGCTTCGAGCAGGGACGGCAGCACGAAGAGATCGGCGGCGGCGACGTATCGAGCGACCAACGCGTTATCCACGAGCCCCGCGAAAGTCACGTGGCGTTCCACACCGGCCGATCGTGCGGCAGTCTGAAGCTCGCCCAGCAGTGGTCCCGTGCCGCAGATGACGAGCCGAGTGTCGGGATGCACGCGGACGACTTCATTCATCGCCTCGATGAGAGTGCGCTGTCCCGCCAATGGGTGCAGCCGCTTTACGTTCACCAGGACGTGACGATTGGTAAACCCCAACTCGACTCGAGCCTCGGCCTGTTGCGCCTCGCTGTGCCATGAAAAGGAGCGCGAGACCGGCGGGTAGACTACTTCCATCCCGCGGCGAACGAGACCAAGGTCCTGCGCATAGGCCCGAAGCCGTTCGCTGTAAAACGTCACCGCCGCCGCCCCGTGATAGGCGCGTGTGAAGAGATCGGGACCGAACCGTCGGGGTCGATAGTGCCAGATTTCGGTGCCGTAGAGCGTCAGCACGACCGGTTTTGCCGCACGGGTCGCCAGTAGCGCCGCCATTTCCGGGAGCAGTCCATTACTGTGCACGTGGACGACGTCCGCGCGCTCGATGGCGGGCAGGAGCACCTTTCGCGCGCGATGAGCGAGCATCACCCCGCCGAGTTTGAACGCGCGGCTGAGCGTTCCATCACGCCGGCGAGGGACCCAAACGGCAGGGCCGGAGAGCGAGGTTCGCCCGGACGCACGGGGCGGGTGTGCCACGTACTCAACCGTGTCGCCGGTGTGTCGTGCCCATTCCCCCAGCTGGCACGGGAGCAGCGCGTTGGCGGCCTGATCGGGAGGAAGATGCGGCGTGACGTGAAGGATGTGCATCAAGTCGCATCATCCCGCTGCGCAGTACTCCGCGCGAAACTCGGAGAACGTGAGCGGCCGTGCGCCAAGGTCCTTGATGGCGTACGACAGAAACTGCTCGAGACGTTCACGAAATGCGTCGAGATCCGCTTGAGTCCGGTTGTACGGACTGCCTCCAACGATGGCCTCGCTCGAATGAAAAAGGAGGTTGAGTACCGGGACCTGCTGGCGAGCCACGTCGCGGGCCAGCGCACACATATCGGCAAGCGACGAGTACGACGGGCGCAGCCAGCGCATCCGAACCAGTCCGAGCGCCCGTAATCCACGTTTCGTCGTGTACGGACGCGGTGCCCGCGCATACGCATGTTGCAGCCATTTCGGCAGGCGGCGATTCAAAGCCGCCGATACGGGTACTTCGAGCACGTTGCTGCTGCCCGGCGTCACCGCACTGTCGTACGCGAGAAAGTACGGCCGCAGCGGAGCCGCGACGAATTCCGGCCCTCCTTTGTGCGTTTCGAAGAACAGGGGGGCGACACTCGATTCCACGAGGTATCCAGCGCGCTCGAGGGCAGCCACGTGATCCGCGGCAAAACCGAACCGCCCCGAGCGGTACGACAAGGGACGCCGGCCAACGGCCCGCGTAATGGCAATGGTCAACGATTCCAGCTGCGCCTCGAATTGCGCTCGCGGCAGCATCGACGCGTAGGGATGGCGCTTGACGTCATCCGGTGAAAACGGCGGCGTTTCCCAGGCGTGGTGGTGCGCACCGATTTCGCAGTCCGAACCTTCGAGCAGGCCACCGAGGATTTCCGCGGATCGTGCATCTCGTGCAACGGGATAGGTGATCACGTAGGTGGGTCGGACGCCCTGGCGCGCGAACAACGTGTGCAACCTGGGCAGGGCGTAGATGTTCTCGAAGGTCTGGTTCGCCCGTGCGGTTGCATCCCACTGGTTATCGCCTTCGGTGTCGATGCCCACCAGCAGGTTCATCGATCCTGGTCCGAATCGCCGAGCGTCACGTGCCACTTCTCGGTGTTTTCGTAGAACGACGGCGCGACGTCGATCGCGTTTACCTTGGCTACGAACTCCACCGTGGATTTCACCTGGAAATACCCGGCCCGGCGCAGCGTCTTCCTGAAGCCCGCGTGCATGGCGAAGGTCCGAATCTTGTCGGAATCTGCCTGTCTCGCTTCGCGATCAACCCAGCGAAGCAGCGTGGCAAATCCCGGCTCGTCATCGGGGTCGGTCAAGAAATCCACGAGCAGGGTCACACGGCCGCGAGGTTCGTGCAGGTGGCGGTACACCGCGTAACCCACATGCCGATCATCGCGCCGAAGCGCCGCGATTGAGTAACGGACGTGCGGTGCGAGCACGTACTTCCAGTTCAGGTAGGCGGCGTCACGTCGCACGGCAAAATCGAACTTTGGCGCAACGGACTCCCACAGACTGGTGAAGCTCTCGTCGAACCGCTGAATCAGCCGCACCTCAGCTCCCAGCGGACGCGAGCGCGCAACGATCAGCACGAGGGGCAGGGTCACCGCTGACACCAGCCGGTTGACCACCTGTGGCCAGTTGGGTCTTCTCAGCGCACGGCGCGTCATCGGTTTGACGAGGCAGGGGAGCGGACCGACTTCCGGCCAGCGGAGTTTCTGGAACAGACGGTGTGACGAGTCGGAGAGGCCGAGACCCAATGCGGCTCCGACGTTGCGCTCCCAGGTGCGGAAGAGCACCTCTCCCAAACCCTGCCGTTGTCGCTCCGGCGCCACCATGACGTCCATCCCCCACGAACCGCGAACCTCCTGGCCGGCCACCCGCAACTGCACCGGCATCGTCGCGTACTGTCCGACAATTGCCGGCCCCTCACGCGCCACCCAGATTTCAGGTTCCTGATTGGGATTGTTCGGATTGCGGCGGTACTGCCAGTCCCACCTGAGCCTGCTCGCTTCGGCCGCGTCGTGTCCAAAGACGCGTCGGTAGAGCGCGTCCACCGCGCGTCTGTCGTCCGGCCTGTAGCGGTCGACATCAGCCACCGTGCGCGCCCCCTGCCAACACGTATTCCATATTGCTGATGAGCGCGTCCTGGGTGAGGGAGCTGTCGCGCAGCCACCGGGCAACTGCCCCCGGCATCCGTCGAACGGTGGACGTGACGTGGAGTTCCTCGCGAACGACCTGAAGCCCCGCCGCGGCTATCTGCCGGCGCAGACTCGCGACGCGAACCTTCTCGAGCAAATCATCGTGCTTGACCTCGCCGCGCTGCGCCGCTCGAATGAAAGAGTTTTCGTGCGCCGGTTCTTTCAGCGTCCACGGCGCGTGCTGCGCGAGAAATCGAAATGTGGCAAATGCCGCGCGGCGACCGGCAATCAGGTGCAAGGGAATGGGCACGCGCAGCCGCGGTAGATGCGCTCCGGCAAACGACAGATATGGCGCGGTCGAAAGGTAGACGTGGCCGCGCGGCGCCAGAACTCGCGCACATTCCTTCAGGTAACGAGGCGCCTCTTCGACGTGCTCGATCACCGCGTGTGACAGCACCAGATCGAACGAGCCATTCTTGAACGGGAGGGCCATGCCGTCGGCGAGAACGAAATGAAGGTTCCGCATCCCGCGCTCACGGCCAAGACGCGTCCCTGCATCCGAAAAGCGCTCCACGGGATCGATTCCGACCACGCAACTCGCTTCTTCTGCCAACGAGAGCGGCATACCACCGCCGCCGCAGCCAGCATCGAGCACTCGACCACCGACTTTGACACCCGCGCGCTCCAGAAATGCGATGACCTTGGCGCTTCGGTAGTACTCGAACAGCGCATAGTCGTACTCGGAACGGAATCGGAGGTCCGCATGCGCCTTGATAGCGCCTTCATCGATCGTTCGCACGGTCCTTCCGGTCCAGCGCACCCCGATCGTGCCGGGAGTCGGTCCGCTCATCGACGAGATTCGGCGAGGTGCCAAATTTGTCAATGAGCGCGGCGCGGTCGTGGCCTCCGGTTGTTTCGGCAACGTCAAATGTCATGATGATGCGGCGATGGGGGTAGGCGTCGAGCACGTCCCTGATCACTGAGCCCTCGTACCCGACGCGCGGGTCGATGTAGGTCAGAATATATCGCACATCATTGCGCGTCTTGCGGTCCTCATAGTTGCCAAAGCCGCGACCCACGAAGACAGGACGGATTCGGTTTTCGAGCGCGAGCCCATTGGCGAGCTTGCCGTGGACGAACGTATCCGGGGGTAAGGCGTGCGCGAGGGCCCGCGAGGCCTCGATATTTTTGTACGTGCGTCCGGCTGCCCACTGAGCATATTGGACGAGATCCCCGGCGCAGACGAGTGAGGCGGCCACCACGGCTGCACGCGTGCCCCAGCGCTGGCGCGCGAGCCATCGAGGGACGCGCGGCCACGTGGCGTAGATCAAGACCGAGCCAATTACCGCAAAGGAGGCAGCGATGCGGACCCCGGGTCTGATCTCGTAGAGGAAGAACACGCGCGCCAGACCGCCACCGATGACGTACAGCGCAAACAGCACGAGCGGCAATGCCAGAAGCGCGATACGACGGGGGACGCTGGCCAGCTGCGCCGGCGCCCCTTCCCGCCGCCACGCCAGTACCATCGCGGCGATTCCGATCAGCGCTGGGATGAAGAAGACGAATCTCCGTTCGTTGCCAACGTCGTGCAGGACAAGCTCGAGTGTGCCCAGACCAACCCACCAGATCAGCAGGCGCTCTGGCGACCGCAGTTGGCGAAGGCGTCCGAGCGCGGTGAGCCCGCCGATGACCGACACGACAATGACAAACCACATGCGCGTGGAAAGGTCATGAAGGATGGGAAACCACGAGGCGCGATCGGCGAACGCCGTCAATCCATAGGTGGGCTTCCTCGTGACCGACATCTGCCAGTTGTAGAAGCGGTAGCTCTCCCAGTTGGGAACGACGAAGAGCGCGAGCGCCGCAAGGCCGGCAACCACAAGACCCACGAGCGCGGCCGCGCCAGCGACTCGTTCACTTCGCGTCTGCCAATCGTCCTGACGCCGGACGACAGCGATCACGGCATCCAAACCCAAAGCCAGCACGAAGAACGCCGCCGCAGCCTTGCTGAAGAAGGCGAGCAGCGCGCAGACAGCCGCCAGCGCGCCCCAGATCCATGCCGTGCGACGGTCTCGCGCATCCGGCGACGCATCCTGCGCTCGAACGTAGCAGTACCACGCAGCCACCATGAAGGCCACCATCGTGGTTTCCATAATCGCGGCGCGGTTGTACATGACGTACACGTAGTTGGTCGCCAGGAGCGCGCCGGCGATGAGGCCGGCCGGGATTCCCGCAGCGCGGCGAATTCCAAGCGCGAGCAGCAGGACCGACGCGAGACCCGCGACTTCAGAGACCAGGCGCGCCTGCCGGACTCCCACGCCGAAGAGGGCGAATGACAGGTATTCCAGTGCCGAGAAGACGGGAGCGATGAACAGCGGATTCCACTGATCTCCCTCGACTGTCCACGAACCGTACAAGGCGCGGTTGCGCGCGGAGTGCACCCACGCGCCCTCATCGTGCCAGACGACGCCGACTGAGGGGTTCCAGGGCGGATCGGCCGCCGGAAACAGGCCGCGCAGGATCGCGCCGAGCGCCAGGATCGCAAGCAGGCCGGCGATCATTTGTCGTGACGGCCTGTACACGCGGGTGCTCATACCCATAGAATGGACGGTGCGTGATCGAGCGTTCGGACGCGGTTCCGCCTCTCACTATCGTCGTTCCGACATACAACGAACGCGACCGACTGCCGGAGCTGGTCTCGGCCATCTTTGCCGCGTACCAGAAAGAAGGGCTCGATGCGGAGTTGATTGTCGTTGACGACAATTCTCCTGATGGCACCGGCGAGCTCGCCGAGATGCTGACGTCCACACATCGGATTCGCGTCATTCATCGCGCGGGCAAACTCGGACTGGGCACAGCGGTGATCGAAGGCTTCCGCGCGTCGCAGGCGCCATTTGTCGGCGTCATCGATGCCGACATGAGTCATCCTCCCGGCCTGCTTCCGCGGATGCTCGCGGCAATGCGGCAGGAGCACGCAGATGTCGTCGTTGGCAGCAGGTACGTCCCCGGCGGCGGGACCCGCGGCTGGCCGATGGGTCGTCTCCTGATGTCGCGCCTCGCCTGCCTCATGGCCCGCGGTTTGACACCCGTTCGGGACGCGACGTCCGGATACTTTCTGATCCGGCGCGAACTTGCCGGCGGTGTTCGGATTTCCGCGGGTGGATTCAAAATCTGCCTCGAACTGCTCGTCCGCGGCCGGCCGGCGTCCGTTCTCGAAATCCCCTATGTGTTCCAGGGCCGCACGGCGGGCGAAAGCAAGATGAATCTGAAAGAAGCGGCGGGATACCTCACCCAGCTGCGGGACCTTCGCCGGTTCCGGCGCTCGCAACCTCCGCTCCGTCAATCCTATCGTGCGCTCTCGACGGCAGAACTCATGGCTGCGCGATAGTGTCAGGAAGACCGCCCGAGGCCGCGGAGGCATCGACGACCCGCGTGCCGAAGACAGTACGGCGAAACACCTGCCACACAATGTCCTGCTTCGTGAGCGCAAGCCGCGCCACGTCCCAGAGATGCCGACGGATGTAGCCGGGACGCAGAAAGAACTTCCGCTTCGCGCGGTTGATGGCCTGCATGACCACCCGTTCGTCGAGCCCGTTGCCGCGAAGCAAATAGTACGAGTACTCCATTCGCGACCAGTCGCCGGCGCCAGCGCCGAGCAGACCTTCGCGCTCGCATTTCTCGTGGAGGGACGTGCCGGGATACGGTACGGCCGGATAGAAGTTCGCGAAGTCCGGATCCAGCTCGATCGCGTACTCCGTCGTCAGCTCCATCGTCCGCGGCGTCTCTCCGGGATAGCCGAAGATGAAGAACGCAAAGGATCGAATGCCGGCGCTGCGCATATTGCGGAAGGCGGTCTGGATCTTCTGCCGCTCCAGTCGCTTCACCATGTGCTTCCGCACCTCGTCCGATTCGGATTCGATGCCCAGGGCAAGCATCCAGCACCCCGCGCGTTTCAGCCTCTGGACGAAAGCCGGATCCGTCAGATTGTCTGCGCGTGCGTTGCCGAACCACTGAATCGGCAGATTCCTGGCGATCAATTCGTCGCAAAACGCAGTAAACGACTTGATGTTCAGCGTGACAGTGTCGCCCCAGAGGTAGAAGAACTCGATGCCCAGTTCACGGTAACTGCGCTCGATCTCGTTGACCAGAACGGTGGCGTTGCGCTCCCGGAACTTGTGTCCCTGATGAATCGGCGCGACGCAAAAGTCGCAGGCGTACGGACAACCTCGGCTCGTTTCGACAATCAGGTACGGACGATTGACGAGTGGCAGCGAGTATCCCTTGAGATCCAGGAGATCCCAGGCCGGAAAGGGCATGTCCAGGAAGCCGCTGAATGAGCCGTGGGCGCGATGCGGCATCACGCATCCGTTCCGCCGCCAGGTCAGCGCCGGGATCTCCCCGGCCGAGTCAATCGACGGAAGCGACGCCAGTTGCAGCACGCCGTCCTCTGGCTCGCCGACGAACATGCCGTCCACATCGGCTGCACGTGCCATGGATTCTGCCGGGACCGTTGAGGCGTGCGGTCCGAAACAGAACATCGGTGCCTCGAATCGGCGCTTCAACCGGCCGATTGCGGCGACGTCCGCGTCGAGCGTGGGAGTGGTGCTCGGAAAGAGAATCAAGGTCGGCGAGAATTGCTCCGACTCCAACCTGGCGATCACCTCATCGACGCTGAGCCGACTGGCCGTCGCATCAATCAGTCGAACGTCGAACCCGCGATCGCGCAGCAAAGAGGCGAGCAGCGCGAGCGTATACGGTGGCTTGGTGGTCCCGAGGACTTCCTCGCGCTCCTGGCAGCGCCCTTGACGGGTGAAGGCAATGCCGTTGATGAGCGGTGGATTGATGAGCAGGGTGCGTTGACCTAGTGCGGGCATTCAGCGAACCACCGTCAGCGGAATTGCGCGGCGAGCTGGCGCGGCAACACCGGCGCCGAACGGCTCGGTGACAGGTTCGGCAGAGAGTTCAACCTTGCAGCACCGCCGACATACCGGGAAAATGCCATTCTCCACGAGCGAACGCCGCATCGAGACGTATTTCTCGCTGTTCCACACCTCTTCGAGCGTCGACCGCGTGAGATCTCCGACTTCGACCCGGATGAACGGGCAGAAATAGACCTTCCCCGAAAACGACACTCGTGCGTGAAGGAACGGATAGAGGCAACGTCCTTCAAGCTTCGATCCGGGAGTGTAGTAGTTCTCGATGAGCTGAGCGTGGACCTTCGGTCGGTAATCGAAGAGCACGTTCTTTTGTCGGCACTTTTCCTGGAGCGCCGCGACTTTGGTTCGCACGACTTCGATATCCAATCCGGGATCGGACGTCACGTAGGTGGCGATCACCGAGGCGTCGGGTGCGCCAATCAGGCGAACGGTTTCGGCTACCTCCTCGGGTGTGCTGTACATCAGGTGGTTCAAGCCGATCGCGTCCACGCCGAGCTCCTCCGCGACCTCAACCATTTGATCGAGGGCGGCGAGACTCTCATGCGCCACCGTCGTGTTGATGCTGACCCGAAGGGGCGCCTGTTTTCGACGCGCCGCCTCCTGGAGGCGTCTCAGTCCCGCGCATGTGCGTTCGAAGGTGCCTTTCAGCCCCCGCGCCGCATCGTGCAGTTCGCCAGGGCCATCCACGGACACGCTGATGTGCTTCAGGAATCCCGCCGCCGCCAGGTCCGCGAGGGCATTCGCCCGTTCCTCGTTGATGATCGTTCCGTTTGTGGTGAGATAGCCGCACGCGTATCCCTTTTCGCGGAAGAGATTCAGGACGGACATGATGTCCTTGCGCATGAAGATCTCTCCGCCCGTCAGGCTGATCTGGAAACCCGCGCGATCCGGGAACGCTGTCGCGAGCGTGTCCAGCGTCAGTTCCTGACGCCATTCCCCCTCAATGTTCAGCAGATCGCCCACATAGCAGAACTCGCAGTGCAGGTTGCACCGCATCGTCGCCTCATAGACGGCACCCATGGGAAGGCGGTCGGCACGGCCGGACTTCTCGCTCAAAAAACGCTGGATGCGCTGCTCGTAGCGGTGGCGGCGATAGCGCGCCCACGCGTGGCGCGCCGCCGGTAAGGCACGCGCACGTGTCGCGATTGACTCGCGGAGTTTTCGGGCAAGCGGCATCAGTTGTTAGCAGCGTCCGCCGCTTGTCGCGGCCGGGCTCGAGTCGGACCGTCTGACGAGGGTGGAACAGTGGAACTCTTCAGATCCGATCCATTGTATCGCCCCATCCACGCCAAAGCCACAGGGCTCCCTCAGTGGGTGATCATCCAGATCTCGACGATTGGGCCCGGACGCTCGAGCGCCGGGTGCAATCGGGCAGCAGTATTGTGCATGAAGGGTGGAATGGCGGCGCGTTCCTCCGGCGCAGCGTTCGGCCGATACGGCGTGAACACCGCAATGCGCTGTCCTTCGCGAGTCAGAGCCCTTTCGAGCCCGCTCAACGACGGGTTGGGTGTATTTGACTGCTTGAGGACGACGTATTGGATCCCCAGACGGCGGAGCTTGCCGAGACCCTCGCCGTCTGAAAACTCTTGCGGTGAAACAAACAGCTTGTCCACATCCAGACCGTCATCGTCGCCCAGATAGATCAGCCGGTACGAAGGTTCTGGATACGGATCGAGCGCGAGCATGTGCTGATATTTCGCTGAGGCCCGCGACTCCGATCCAAGGTTCTGACGGAGTGCCTCGAGCAAGGCATCACGCGACGGTCGCAGCGGTGCACTGTAGGGTTGGATCAGTACGGCGTCGCCCGGGTGTAGCCGATTCTCCAGGAATTCTCGGGCGAGCGTCCGGGTGTCTGCCTCACGGATGAAAAGGCTGATCCGGATACTGCTCAAAAGCCCCGGTATCATCGCGGCAATAACAAGCGCAACAGCGATGGCTGTCGAGTGGCGAAATGAGAGGCCCATGGGAATGATTGTCATGTGCCGGGCTGAGAGCCGGGACAACTTGATCATCGCCGCCCCGGCACTCAGTGCAATCAGTGGCAGGACGACGTTCAGGTACCGGCTCATCGGAACGGTGTTCGCGACAAACGCAAAAAACGGGACGAAGAAGCTGACGAGCAGGAGGCCGCGCCGCCAATCGGAGAGGAGCGCCCAGATCGCGCCAGCGACCGCCGCCAGCCACACGGGCCAGCCGACCGCGTCGAGGAGCAGAATCCTCAGATACGCGCCTGTCGCTGAAAACATCCCTCCCGCGACCGCGCGATCGACATCCACCTCTCGGACGTGAGCGATGTCGGCAAGAGCCTTTTGCAGATCGACGAGGAGAAACGGCGTACCGGCCAGGAATCCCGCGACGGCACCGGCCACGCACCACAGGAATAGTTTCACTGATGCCTGTAGCTGTCGCGAGCGCTGAACATCCGCAATCGTGACGGCGACGATCGAGAACGCGAGAAAAACGGCGTAGTACTGCGTCGAGACGGCAAGCCCGGACAGCAACCCCGCGGTCAACCAGCAGGACTGCCGAGCCGCCGCCGCCGGATCGGTCACGATCCTGGCCAAAGCAGCATGGGCGAGAACGACGAACAACGTGACCGGCACGTCGAGCTTGACGTAATGCGCATCGCGGACGGCGATCGGTGCGACTGCCAGGAACGCCGCTGCGGCAAGTCCAGTAGGCTTGTCGTACAAGCGGCGGCCGAACCAGTAGAGCGCGACGATCGTCAACGTTCCGCAGAGAACAGAGAACGCCCGCCCGGCGAGAAAGTGCGCCGACGGATCGGTGAAGAACTGACGCTGAAACGCCGCCAGCGAATCGAAGATCCCCAACAGCCGGCCGGCCACGAAGAACGCCCCCTCCCACGCGAAGAGCAGGTAGAAGTACAGCGACGGGTAAACGAAATTGTGCGGGTTCGGATCGCCCTTCGCGAATGTCAACGCGCGGTTGAGAATCGGGGTTTCGTCAGGGTTATAGATCGCCGGCAGCCCGTAACTGATTCCCAACGTGCGAAGCCCCATGGCGAGCAGGCAAACGGCCAGCAGGATGGCAGCAGGCCGGAGCGACGTCACGGCTCGCATCACCACGACGTCAGCAGCTTGAACGGGACGACAAACCGCGCGAGCCAGAGACCGTAGGCCCCCCTTGGATAGGGCACGCCGTCACGTAGTCCGTGCATGAAAAGCTGGTATTGCAGGAGGAGCAGAAACGTATGAGCGATGACGAGGGTGCCGCAAAAGGCCAGCGTTCGCACTGATGGTGACCAGCGGTCGATTAACGCACTGAGCCCGAGCACGAACACGGGCAGGCAGCTGATGAAGCGCCGCGCGCCAAATGCCTCGCCAGCCCACCAATCCGCCGCCGCCGCGTTGACGTACCACGAGAGAAGAACGAATACGACAGACGTCAGGCACACCAGACGGTCTCGTTTCCAGACGAAGGGAAGGCCGAGCACCGCCATCGCGACGACCGGCGTCCACGTGAAGAGGCCGTGCCAATCGGAAAACAAGACGGCCACCAGCGCCGGCTGCTCCCACCGCATGAAGCTTTCGCCCTGCGGGATTGCGAACGGCTGCCCGTAAAGCGTCTGCCACACGAGCATTTGAGGTGTGAAGGCCAACAGAGCCGAGATCGCGGTCACCAACCCAAGCGTGATCGTCCGGCCGATGCCCACTGAGCGCCGCAGGTTCCAAATCAGATTAACGGCCGGTATCGCGAGCAGAATCGCGTCCTGCCAGCGCATGAGTGCTGCCGCACCAGCCAGAGCGCCCAAGAGAGCGAAGCGTCTCACCGTCACCTGGTCTCTCGTCCGAACGAATGCGTACCAGAAAAGTCCGCCCGTCAGCAGCGAGGCACTGTGCGAGTACGCCGGCGAGATTGCGGAGTAATAGACGGCGCTCGAGGAGAGCCACAGGACAATCGCACTCCACGCAGCAGAACGACGACCGAATAGTTCGCCCGCGGCGAGAAACGACAACCAGATCCCCGATGCGGCAGCAGCGATGCCGCTGACGGCGGCCGTTGCCTGGAAAACCCGGCCGTAGCCGTCTACTGGGTAATCCGACCCGATGAGGTGCCCGAGCGAGGTCAACGCCGTCACCAGGAGAAATGCCGGCGCCCAGACGATCGCCGGCCCGACGGGCATGAGGTTGCGCACGTGCCCCGTCGCCGTGCGCTCATACACCCATTCGGTTCCAGGTTCATCACCGCGAAGACCGTACATCCGGATGTATTCGTTCCTGAAATGCAAGTCGCGGTCGAAGACGGCGGAGCGAAGCTGGACGTAATGATGCAGCGCATCTCCGACCACGACCCGTCCGCCGGGCTTTGGAAAGACCACGAGGCTCGTGAGATACGCTGCCGAAAATAGACACGCGACCGTCGCGATTGCCAACCCCACGTGGCGCTCGAGCCAGCGAGCATCCAGTGTCATCGTTCGAACGTCGTCTTCACTGAATGCACCTGCGCATGGCTATCGGATTCGCGGACTTCCAAATCCACCTCCGGGAGATCCGTCGCGACGATCTCCCCGGCGAGTTCCGTGACGTCAGAAGTCGGCGCGAGGGGTGTCCGTTTGGGCCGAAGGCGTGACAGGACCCGCAGTTCGTCACGCTTGAAGAAGCCGGACACCCAAAGCAGTCCCGTGAAAACGCCCATTACGACCATGCCGCGGATCAGCACGCCGGCGAGAGGGGGCAACGAGGGTACCGCGATGCCAGCGGCGAAGGCCAGCACGGACGCGACACAGACTCGGGTCAATCGTCCACGCTCGTATCGCACCGGGTAGACCCTTTGCGAGAACGAGTAGGCAAGTCCGGCTTGCACCCCATAAGCCGCTGCGTTCGCCCACGCCGCGCCAAGCATGCCGTATCGGGGAATGAGCGCATAGTTGAGGCCAATGTTTGCCGCCGCGGCTGCGATCGTCGAGGCAGGGTAGTAGGCCGTACGCTTGGTGATGTTCAAGCCGATCGACGTGAGAAGGTAGACGCCCTGCAGAAACACTCCCACGGCCGTCCATGCCACAACTGGCGCCGCCTCGACGAATACACCACGCGTCATCAAGTCGAGCAGATCTCGCGCGATTGCGGAGAGGCCGGCAGTCAATAGCCCCAACGCCGCGACGCCGTAGGTCGTGACCCTGGCAAAGAGCACCGGCGCGCCGGGTTCGCGGGAAGCGGAGTAGTAGAAGGGTGCCCAAGCGTATTCGAAGGCGCTGAGAAACAGCTTCTGCGTCAGCCCGAAGCTGACTCCCATCGAATACACACCAACTTCGGCGATCGGGCGGAAGGCCGCGAGAATGAACTTGTCTCCAACCGCCATGATCTGCTGTGCCGCCGCATGAGGTACTCGCGGGAAGCCGAATGCCAGCGATTCCCGTAACACGTGCCAATCGAACACCGTGCGGATGAGCGGTGCGAAGCGCCTCAGCAGTACGACGATCAGCCCGGCTGTTACGACGACATCGGCCACCACGACACCCAACACTCCCAGGCCCGCCGAAACGACAAGGATCAGCCGCAAGACGACAGTCGCGACAGATCTCAGGATCGCCAGAAGACTGAATTCCGCTGAACGCTGTTCCATCCGCAGGACGTGGAACGGGAAGAAGGTGAACCCGATGGCGAACGTGTTCAGGAGCACGAGTTGCAGCGGCAGCGCGGCAGAAGCATCGCCAAACACCACCCGCGCCAGCCAGGTGGACGCAAGCAGGCTGGCAAACAGGAGGATGCCATTCACGGTCAGGAGGAAATAGAAAATGGTGCTCGCAAGCCGTTGTCGCGCGCCGGGCTCATCGCTCTCGTAGAAGAACCGCATGAACGACCCATCGAGTCCCAAGCGGAACAGGATTTTCGCAATGACCTCTACGGCGCCGAGCAGACCGAGAATCCCGTAGTCGCGCTCGCTGAGATACCTGACATAGATGGGAAGGAGCAGGAGATTGACGGCTGAAACCGCAACGTCGCCCGCGCCGTAAATCGCAAGCTGCTTCCCGAGTTCTTTGATTTTTGGTGGCAAGGCCTCAGCGTTTCCGGAACGTGAGGAGGTTCAGGAAGCACCACCCGGGAATTGGCAGGAGTCGCGTGAGCCACCGATGCAGCGGGAGCAGCGCACGCGGATTGCGTCGGATCAGGCGCGTCAGCACCGGGATCGTGGGGAAGATACCCTTGCGCGCGAGGAGCATCAGTCCGGACTGTTCCGCGAGCTGGATGTATTCGCGCGCGGGCCGATCGCCGGGGTGCTTCTGGGGCGATGCCGTTCGAATCAATCGACCGGTCAGGAGAAAATGCACGCGCGACTGCAAGTGCGCGAGGTTTGGCACGGACACGAGCAATTCTCCGCCAGACCGCAGCACACGCGACAGTTCGGCCAACGCTTTGGGCTGTTCGTCGAATGTCAGGTGCTCGAGTACGTCGAGACACATCGCGCGATCGAAAGTCCCATTGTCGTACGGCAGCGCGAGTAGCGAACCGATCCGCACTCTCGCCGACGAATAGTTTTCGTCGAGACCTTCAATCCGCAACCTGGACGCGTATTCCTCAACGAGCACGCCTTCCCCGCATCCGGCATCCAGGACGCGAGTGTCCGCAGGCAAGCGGTCCAGCCAGCGGCGGACGGCTGTCAGCTTGGCGAGGTACGTCGGGTAATAGTCCCAGTCAGGATCTGGCGCGCGATGATAGTCGCCCCGCGCGGCATACTCACCGCGCCGGACGACGGGGGCGCCGTTCATGAAGACAGATTGTAGCGCGGCAGTTTCCCGCCGCGTCTGCGCTCTATGCGCCTTCCTGCCCGCCGGGCCGACCAGGAGGAACCTGCGGCCGGGTTCCAGGCGGCGCGTACGGATTGGGCGCGCCGGGCTGTGGCGTCGGCGGCGGCATCATGCCTGGACGCGGAGCCGTGAAGACCGGTTGCTGCTGTTGCGGCCCCTGCTGCGCACCGGGGAGTGGAGGCTGGCCAGGGAATGGCATGCCCTGCGGCACCATACCAGGTGGCGGCACGGCTCCTTGATCCGCCGGTTCGCGGTCATCGTCTTCTACCGGCTGCGGCATGGGTTGCGGCATCAGATTGCGATTGTACGCAGGCGGTGTCGCGACCGCTGTGACGGCCGGGGGTCTGCTCGTCGGCAGAATCATGATCCGGTCGTACACCGATGCGCCTGCCGAATTCGCCGGCCGCGGTGCCGCCATGTAGCCTGCGGCCTGACGCAGGATGAGGTCGAGCGCACGCCCTTCCGGATAATCGACGAGTTCGAGGGTAACGGGCGGGCCCATCAATTTGTCGCCGTTCACGATTCGGGTATCGCCAATTCGCGCCCATTCCGCGAGGATTTGGCGAACCGGTACGTCGCGAGCGACGAGCGTGACTCGTCCGTTTGCCATGCTCAGCTTCAGTTCCTGCTGCGCCGCAGCCGGCGTGACACTGAAAGCACCTGCGATAACCGCCGTAAACGCCAGGCAGCGGGGGAATTTCAACATTTCGCGTGTCTCCAGGGAGAAGTTCAGTATACGCCTGGTAGGACGGCCGATCGAGCTGGACGGCCTTTTCCCTTTTTCTACGTGAGCTTCGTAATCCAGAGGGGGGAGTCTTTGCGGGGGAGATCGCAGGAGCGGCAGATGTCGGGGCCGCCGCTCTCCAGGTGCGCGCGACGTACCGCGACGTAGGGTTCGGCGTTCCAGACTTCGCGGATCGTGGACGTGTTGAGATCGCCGAGCACCGTTCTGCCGTCGAAATCCGCGCAACAGAGCGACACCCGCCCGTCCCACAGGACGGTGAACGTCAGCCATGGACGGTAGCACGGGTAATTCACATCGGACTCGCGATTGAGCGTGCCGGCCCAATTGTGAAGATCGGTAATGTGAATCTTGTCAGCCACGCTGCGCCAGTGCTCGATGAACGCCTGCTCGTCTGCCGAGTTGTTCTGCCGTACAAAACTGAGAATCAGTTTGGGACGCTTCCGGCCAAGCTCGGACCGAATGCGGACGAGCCGCTCGATATTCGCGATGACCTTGTCGTAATTCAGGCCAATGCGCGTGGCGTCGAAGACCTCCCGCCCTGACGCGTCCACGCTGATATTGATCGCGTCGAGGCCCGCCTCGATCATCTCGCGCGCCACGTTTTCGGTAATCAGGGATCCGTTGCTGATCATCCCGACCTCGCGGATCCCCTTCTGCTTGGCGTAGCGGACTTTCTCGGTCAGCTGGCGGTCCATGAACGGCTCGCCGTAGTTGTGGACGCGGACGTGCGTGATCCCAAGTTCGACGCACTCGTCCACAATTTTGCAGAAGAGATCGAACGACATCACCCCCTGCTTACGGTGCATCTCGTCGCGAGGGCAGAACACACACTTGGCGTTGCAGAGATTCGTGCTTTCGATCTGTACGATTTCGGGGAGCACCGGCGAGCGATCGCGCCCGGTTGCGAGCAGCAGCCGCCGGACAGGCTTCGCCTGGCTTCGCAGTGCGGATTCGACCACGCGCCGGGCGCGTGTCTTGATACCGAAAGCGTGTTTGTGTCCGGACATTACTGTTGGCGGAAGTATTCGATGACCCGCGCGAGAATCTCGTCGAGCTCGACGGTTGGTTCGTAACCGACAAGCTCGCGCAGCTTCGAGATATCCGGCACCCGCCGCGGCATGTCTTCGAAGCCGGCCTCGTATGCCTGGTCGTACGGCACACGAACGATGGCCGAGCTGCTGGCCGTCATCGCCTTGACCTTGGCGGCAAGCTCGCTAATCGTGATCTCGGTGCCGTTTCCGATGTTGAACACCTGGCCGACTGCGCGGGGCTCGTTGATCAAGGCTACCATAGCGCGTACAACATCCCCGACGTAGGTGAAGCTCCGCGATTGGGTGCCGTCGCCGAATACGGTCAGCGGTTGACCGGCCAGGGCCTGTCGCACGAGCGTCGGAATCACCATTCCGTACTGCCCGGTCTGCCGGGGTCCCACGGTATTGAACAGCCGGACGATGATGACCGGCAACTTCCGCTCTTTCCAGTACGCCAGGGCCAGGAACTCGTCGATCATCTTGCTGCACGCGTACGCCCACCGGTGCTTGCCTGTGGGGCCGAGTACCAGGTCGGCGTCCTCGCGGAACGGCACCTCGACGCTTTTGCCGTAGACCTCCGAGGTTGACGCGACCAGCACCAGCTTCTTCTTCTTGTTGGCGTGCTTCAGCACGACTTCCGTGCCGTGGACGTTGGTCTCAATCGTATGAACGGGCGCTTCGACGATGAGCTTCACGCCGACCGCCGCCGCGAGGTGGACGACCGTGTCGCAACGATCGATGAGTTCCGCCAGCAGCGGTTCGTTCGTTACGCTGTCGATCGTGTAGTGAAAGCGCGGATGCCCCTTCAAATGACCGATGTTGTCGATCGACCCGGTGGACAGATTGTCGAGAACGAAAACTTCGTCTCCCCGGTTCAGAAGGGCCTCGGCCAGGTGCGAGCCGATAAAGCCCGCCCCTCCGGTAATCAGCACCCGCAATGCACACTCCTCGTTTATCGGGACAGAGAATGTCTTTGCCCAGTCGCCGGCGCGAGGCCGGCCAGTTCAAGAATCGCCGACGCCGAGCGTTCGGCCGATCGTCCATCGGCGACGATTCCGTAGCGAATCGTCAGGGCGCTCGCAGCAGTTTTGAGCTGCTGACGGAACCCTTCATCATACAGGACACGACGGAGGGCCTGCTCGATTTCCTCGCGCGAACGTGACCCGGCCATCGCTCCCGCCTCGACGAAGGGGCTCAGGTTGTTCGGCAGCCCCACCGCGAGCGCGGGAATGCCCAGGACCATTGCATCGATGGCGATGGTCGAGTTGACGGTGACGACAAGCCGCGCCGCGCGCAGCAGAGGAGCGAGCGGCGACGAAGCAGGAAGGACGCGGACGTTTGCTGTTGCCGCCGCAGCGGCCAGATAGGGTTCCGGCGTTTCTGCCGGGTGCGTTTTGATGACCGCCCGCACGCCTTCGCAGCCGCGCAACGCGTCGAGCAGCGCCGCCAGCTGACCTCGAATCTGCGAGTACTTGGACGCGACGAGGACCAGCGCATCTGACTCAGTCGCACCGGCTTCGCGCCGCGCGTTCGCCAGCGCGTCGGCTGGAAGGTTCGCCGATTCGGCCGCAACCGCATCGAGGCGAGGGCTCCCGGTCACAGCGATGGTGCTTTCGGGAAATCGTCCAGCCTCCACCAGGTGTCGAGCGGCGAATTCGTCAAATACGAGCGTCAGCGCCGGAATGGGGAAGCCACGGTCCGAGGGTTGACTGACGGAGGCCACCATTTCGTCCGGTTCGTGACGGTAGTTCAACCAGTGCCGGTAGATGAAACCGTGTTGGAGCCCGACGAGCGGCACATTGCGTCGCCGCGCCTCGAGCGCGAGCGCTCGCCCCCAGCCGCCGGCCTCGGCGTAGGTGATCGCGACCCGCGGCTGAATCACGTCAAGCGCGGCGCCGGCTTCGTCCATCGCCCGCGCCGACCATGGAAACTGCAGAAGCGCGATCCCATCCAGCGCTTCTCGGACGATGGGCCAGCAGTCGTAGCCGTGGATGACGGCCGCTCGACGAATCTCCTCGCAGGATGAGAGTTCGCGCCGGATCGCATGCCGAGTCTTCCACAGCTGCCACGACCCTCGCATCTGGCGACGCGGGACCAGCCGCTCGATCGGCACAATTCGTCGCGTTTGTTCTGGCGTCTGGCGCCACCATCGGCGCGCACGAAAGTTCGTGGAGGGCCCGAGGCCAACGTAGCGAACAGCCGCCGGGAGACGCTGCTCCAGTTCGTGCAACACCGGTCCGATATACGACTCCGCACTGCCATCGTCCTCACCACCCGCCTTCCAGAACGCCCGGTGAACGAATGCACCGATTGCCGTCGTCATGCGCTCGGGCGAACGGCGTGGACGTCCAGGTGATGCCATGGCCATGAACGCCAGCGCCGAGCTGCGAGCATCCATCACCACCCGCCGTTTCGCACGGCTGTCCGGTATCGGATCGCAATGGACCCCATGCGCGGCTGCGACTGCAGTCACCGCCGTGTGCGCGGCGCGGCCGCACGCGGTGAAGCGAATCGCACGCGGCTGTTCTCGTGCAAGCAGCGCCTCAGCAGCGCGAATTGCGCGAAAGAGCGTCAGGATCGCTTGTTCCTTGTGCAAATAGAGCTCGGCAAACCACCAGAGGCTGTCTCCGCGATAGGTGAAGCGCTCGCGCAAAGGTTGGCCGGATACGCGTGCGTGTCGCAGACCTTTGATCCAGGCGTAGGCTTCGGTCTCCGCCGCTTCTTCGTCGGCCGCCTCGAGGTAGTCCTCGAGCCTGACCTGCCGCGAATCGTCCTTGCGTTCGATCAGCAGTACGACGTCGAGGCTCATGGGGTGGCGACAGGGGCATTCAGTGCCTGCACTGTGGCCTGAAACATGCGTTCTGCGTCGATTCCCGCCAGGCAGTCAGGAGTATGACCGACGCAACGCTCGGGCGGCAGACGGATGCGGTTACACGGACTGCAGGGCAAATCGATGCGCACGATCCGATGCCGATCGCCGAGAGGGGCGTACCGTGCCGGATCGGACGGCCCGAACACGGCAACGACAGGAGTTCCGACGGCCGCGGCCAGATGCATGGGTCCGGTGTCCCCGGTCACGAACACATCCAGACTTTCCAAAACTGCAGAGAGCGTCAGGAGATCGACCCCCCCTGAAACATCAACGGTGGGAACCGATGCCAATCTTGCCCGGACAACATCAATCAGGGGTTTATCCGCGGCGCTACCCGTGAGCACGATCGTCGCGCCGCGTTCGTGCGCAAGCCGGACGGCGACGTCCGCAAAACGTTCAGGCGGCCACTGTTTGATCTCGCGCCCGCCGCTCGCGTGCACTCCCACCAGTGGAGAGCGGCACCCTCGCAGCAACTCACGCGCTCGTTCGCGCGCGCCGGCTGGAATATCAAGTCGTGCCGGCTGGGGGCGCGCCGGCACGGCGAGGGCTGCCGCGACCAGGCGTCGCGCGTTGTCGCTGGTGCGAGCGCTTGGATCGAAATCCACCGCAACATCCAGCAAGGGACCACCGCCTCCACTCGAGAACCCGGCGATCCGAGCGGCGCCCGACCTGGCGACCAGGATCTGAGTTCGGATGTCAGGTTCGAAATTGATTGCCAGATCGTACTGACGCGACCGCCATGCCCGCGCACGTGACAGGAGCCGCGGCAGTCCGAGACCTTGCCCGTCGCGCGCCAGCCACGCCGCATCGAGCGTTTCCACTCGATGAATGCCGGGTATCGCTTTCGCAAGACGCTCGTTCCAGCTTCCGACGACCAGATCGATCGACGCGTCCGGCGCGGCGAAGACGACATCGGTGATCGCTTCGAGCGCCATCAGCAGATCGCCAATCCGCTCGATGCGCATGAGCAGAATGCGTCGTGGATCGCTCGGCGCGGTCCGCCTCAACAGCCGCAACAGGGGAGCGACCGCGCGAAGCCCTATGTCAGCAGCACCCACGACCGCGCGTTCGCGCGGGTCGTAGATCTGCAGATGGGAAGACATGATCTCCGGCTATCTTACCTGCACGCGATCGACCATGACGCCGAGCCGGCGATCGTCGGAGACGCCCAGCACGTCGCGAGGCCGCCACGTGGCCGTGCGCAGCGTCAGCCTCGCCGGCGCATCAGACTCGGTGGCCGCGGCGGCCACAGCGCTGGGGACCGCGAACGTGTAAGGATGAAATCCGTCCACGACCCGTACCGTTCCAAGCGGTCGATCGTTGAGCGATACCGCAACGTCTGCGGGCGGCAATCCCTGCGGTCTCCCTCCGTTACTCATCACCAACACGACCTCGCGCGCATTCGGGTTGATCAGCGTCACTGAAACGACCGACTGTTCCTGCGACCACCGCATCGTTTCCCCGGAAGCAAATTCCTTTGCATGGAAGCGCAGCACGTGCAGGTCATCCCGAAATCCCACGTCGAGGTTGAACCACAAACCCGGATCCGCAGGCTTGCGTGGCATCAACTCGTACAAGCCGAAGTCGTATTGCTTCTGACGCACGCCTGTCGGGTACGCATTGAAAGCCGATGCGTATTCGGGAACGTGAAAACGAACGGAGGAGACAAACGGGGCGCTCGAGCGCCGAGACAGCAACAGCGTTCCACCGCCGCCAAGGAAATAGACATGCTGGTATCGTGTCCGCGCCCATTCATAGAACGCCGCAAACGTCGGAAGGTCCGGGGCCGCCGAGTTGAGGACCAGAACGCTGCGGTCGTAGATGTAGGCCAGCGGCATGGCAAAGACGTGTGCGTCTGATTGCGCATCGCGCGCCTCCACGAGCAGCAGGTCCCGATCACCAATCATGCGTGCCAGCGCTTCGACGTGAGGGATCAGTCCGGCGTACTCGACGTGGCGCGCCACGGGGGCTGATGCCCGGACGTATTGCACCGCGAGAACCGCGATGAAGATGAATCCAATCAGCCCACTGACCATGCGTCCACGCCGAGACGGACGCAGCAGTCCCCAGGTTGCGGCGGCGCACGCGAGCAGAAGGGTCCCGGGGAGGATGACCGGCAGAAAGCGTCGCGCGGCCCAGAAGTGCTCGGCGTGAATCCGGATCTTGTAGAAGAAGAACACCGAGAAGAGCGTGATCGTGATGATCATGGCTGGGTCGTGCCAGAACCGGCGTCGCGTGACGAGCGCGTAGCCGACCAGCGCAGCGGCCACGCACGGAAGGGTCACATAGAAAGACGCAAACATGCGTAGCGCATACGCGTTTTCAAGGGCGAGCTTGCCAGCCGGTGTCCGCAAGAAGAGCGCATAGATAGCCAGGATCCAGACGAGTCCGATCAGGGCGAGCGGGAGTCCGCGTTCCACCGTCTGACGGAACCTTGGGATCCTGTGCGCGACGATCAGAAGCGCCACGCCGCCGAGAGCAGCGAGACCCAGCAATGTGACGTGCCACCATCGGAGGTTCTTGACGAACTCGATCGGGTAGGTCGCGTACGCGCGCATCGGTCCCAGAAGATAAAGCGCGCCGAGCGCCATCGTGACCGCCAGCGCCCCCACGAACACGAACGACATGCGGCGGCCACGAACCCCCCCGAGGAGGTTGCCGCAGAGCACGGCGCCAATCGCCAGAATCGCGTCGAATCGCAGGAACAACAACAGACCAAAGAGAGCCCCGGCGACAGCCGCGAAGAATCGATCCGCTTCGGGCGCGTCGAAGTGCGCCCGTGCATTCGCCAGCAACCCGGCGAATACCAGTGCCTGCATCACGACTTCGGCATTCGGATACCGCCCGAACCAGACTTCAATGACGTTCAAGGTGAGAAGTGCCGCGGCTGTGACCGCCGCTGGCCGGCCCAACCAGCGCGCGCCGGCAAAGTAGACCGCGAGAACGCCAAGTGTTGCCCAGATGCCCAACACATAGCGCGCCCCGGTCAGACCGTCGATCCCATAGCCCATCGCGACCGATGCGGGCAGAAGGTGCGGAAACTGTCCGACGACGCGGCCGCTGTCAGGATCCTGGATGAAAAAGCCCATGAACCGCGTGCCGTAATAGTCAGCACGTCCATGCGACGGGAAGAAGAGGTCTCGGGCAAAGGGCGCTACCGACGCGACAGTCGGATCCTCATAGACGAGCGTGCCGCGCTGCGCGATGACGATGCCTTCGTTGATGTAGCTGCCGGGATCCCTTCCGCCGATGATGTATTCGGAGGGAGGAAAGAATCGGAGAGACGAGAGGGCGATGAGCGCAACCACGAGCAGAGCGGACCGGCCTGCGTGAGGCGCCCGAAGGTGAAGGCGGAAGCGTCCCGCAGCCGCGAAGGCGACGCACAGCACGGCGTCGAGGACGAGCAGGCGTTGAAAGCTGTAGCGGTGGGCAGCGGCGAGCGCCAGGACCGCGGCGTGCGAGATCGCCATGCTAATGACGACTTGCCAGAACAGACGTTCTTCAGCCGGGAGCGCCGCCCGGCGTTCGCGATTCCACAGCGGCAGCCTGAAAGCAAGCGCTCCCGGCAGCCATGCAATAAGTAAAAGACTGGCTGCCCCCTTCACCATTACTGATTAACGGTCGGGTGCGGTCACGGCGCAGGCCCGCAGCGCGCTCGATACTCGAGCGATCGCGGTGGGGTCAAGCGTCGGATAGAGCGGCAGCGAGAAAACCTCAGAGCAGATCCGTTCGGCGATCGGGCACGCGTCAGCGCTTGCGAGTGCGCGCTGTTTCGGGATCGGAATCGGATAGTGGATGAGCGTTTCAATGCCAGCCGTTTCCAGCTGCTGCCGTATGGCGTCGCGCTGCCGGCTGAGGACGGGGAACAGGTGGTAAACGTGCCCGCTATCGTGCTCCCGCGGAACGGTGACGGCAGCCACATCGACCAGGGCCATTCGGTACTCCCGAGCGAGCGCCCGGCGCCGCTCCGTCCAGTGCGCCAGGAAGGGAAGGCGCGCGCGCAGGATCGCTGCCTGCATTTCGTCGAGCCGTGAGTTGACGCCGTATTCATCGTGGCGGTAACGGTCCGTCTGCCCACCGTTCCGCAGCCGCTTCACCCTCGCTGAGAGTTGCGCGTCGCTGGTCGTGATGGCGCCGCCATCCCCCAGCGCTCCGAGATTCTTGGTTGGATAAAAGCTGTAGGCGGCCGCGCTGCCGAACGATCCGACTGGGCGTCGTTCGCACGTGGCGAGATGCGCTTGACAGCAATCCTCGATGACGGCCAGGCCGTGCCGTTCGGCGATCCGCATGATCGCAGGCATGTCGGCGCTCTGGCCGTAGAGGTGGACCGGCATGATGGCCGCGGTTCGTCTCGTCACCGCGGCTGCGACCGCTTGCGGGTCGAGCGTCAGGCGACTCGCATCGATGTCGGCAAACACCGGTCGCGCGCCTGCCGCGAGGATCGCAAGCGCAGTGTAGGTCGCCGAAAGGGGGGAGGTGATGACTTCGGCGCCTGGCCCTATGTCCAGCGCCCGCAGCGCCAGACTCAGCGCGTCGGTGCCGTTGCCGACGCCGACCGCGTGTGCGGCCGAGGTCGCCTCAGCGAACTCCCGTTCGAACGCTTCCAGTTCGGGGCCGAGAATGAACCACCCGCGTTGGACGACGCGGCGGATCGCCGCGTCGACCTCCTGTGCGTCCTCTCCGGGCGTGAGGGCCAGGAACCGTATCACCCAGGGACTCCGTCGTGCGCCGGCTCGTCCAGGTAGTGGGGCATGTGCTGCCGATAGAACGCCAGGGTCTGCCGAAGGCCATCGGCCAGCCGTGTCTCGGAGCGCCACCCAACGGTTTCCTTGAATTTCGTGGAGTCGGTGTAGAAGCTGCCGATGTCAATCCGCTTCTTCTCGGCCGGCCACTCGACCAGTTTCACAGATCCACTTCCCGCGATCTCGATGAGGAGCGACACGAGGTCGCAGTGACTAATGGGCTCTTCTCCTCCGACGTTGAAGACCTCTCCGTTGCAGGCGTTGGACGCGCCGGCACGAAGGAACGCATCCGCCGCATCGTCGACAAAAACGAAGTCACGCTGCTGAGAGCCGTCCCCGTAGATCTGAATCTCGCGATCCTCGATCGCCTGCCGGATGAACCAGCCGATGAAACCCTGACGATTATGTTTGATCAACTGCCGCGGGCCATAGACATTGGTCAACCGCAACGAGCAGGCACGCACGCCGAACACGTTGTTGTAGAGCAGGTGATAGTACTCGCCGGCCGCCTTGTTCACACCGTTGATGTCCGTCGGCCTGACCAGGTGTCGCTCGTCCACCGGCAGATAATCCGGTCGGCCATAGACCTGACGCGTTCCGGCGAAGACCACTTTCGTGGCGGGGTTGTATTTGCGGCAGGCTTCGAGCATCGACAGTTGCGCCCGGCAATTGATTTCGAGATCCGTGAACGGGTCCCGCATGCTGTCGATATGACTGACCTGGCCGGCGAGGTTGAAGATCACCTCACGATCGCGCACCAGGACATCCATGACGCGCTCATCGCGCACGTCTACGTAGTTGACGCGGACGACATCTTCGATGCCGTCGATGTTGAAGCGGTTTCCCCCGTAGTCGGGAATCAGCGCATCGACGATGAGGACGTCTGCCCCGGCAGCCACGAGGTGGCGAGCGAGATTGCTGCCGATGAAACCCAGACCGCCGGTGATCATCACCCGGCGATTGCGATAGAAATCTCGGGACCGCATGGTTACGCGGGATCTCCCGATCTCGACCGTGCCGTTGCCGGCTCTGTCGCGCCTCGCTCGGGCTGCAGGCGCTTCTCGCCTCGGACGACGAGCACGAACCAGAGCTTGAAGACATCAACGGCCGTCTTGAACAACCGCTTGAAGTTGAAGAACTGGGAGCGGCCGTAGGCGCGATGGTAGTGATGCACTGGAACTTCCGCGATGCGGAAGCCGGCGTCCTCGATCTTCTTCATCATCTCGAGGCAAATCACGCCGCTGGTCTTTTCCAGAGAGACACGGTCGAAAATCGAACGGCGGAGCAGCCGGAAGTCGCAATCCACATCCTGAACGCTGAGGCCAAACAGCAGCTTGACGGTGTGGTGGTAGAGGCGCCCGATAATCACTCGATGCAGCGGGTCCGAGCGGCTGATCTTGTAACCATTCACCAGGTCCACATCGTCTCGCAGGGCTTCCCAGAGCGCTTGCATCTCCGCCGGATCGTACTGCGCATCGCCATCGGTGTAGAACACCAGGTCGCGCCGCGCGGCGGCAAAGCCGCTGCGGAGTGCGCCACCGTATCCCTGGTTGCGCTCGTGATGGATGACGCGGACTTCAGGATAGGTCCGCGCCAGTTCGTCCGCAATTTCGGCGGTCTTGTCGGCGCTGCCATCGTTGACGATGATGACTTCGAAATCAGGAGTCAGATTCCTGGCGGTTTTGAGCGCCGTGATGACGAGGCTCGCGATCGTCCCGCTGTCGTTGTAAGCGGGAAAAAACACACTCAACCCGGGCTTCGACTTCGCGTCCGCAGTCATGCGATGAAACGGTAAATCTTAGCGTCCACGGTAGTTGAGCGCAAGCGCCCGATCGTAGGCGTGCTCCATTCGTTCCGCTGTCCGTTCCCAGCCGAATTCACGCTCCACCAGTGCGCGTCCCTGGGCACCGAGCCTTCGCCGCGTCTCCGCCTCGTCGGCCAGCGAAATAATCGCCTGGCAGATTGCCGACGCGTCGCGCTCAGGCACGACAATCGCCGTCTGGTCGTTGGTCACGACGTCGCCAATGCCGCCGGCGGCCGTCGTGATCAACGGCACGCCAGCCGCGAGCGATTCCAGGACAATGTTCGGCAATCCGTCCACGTTGCCGGCTTCGTCTCGAACCGACGGCACGACAGCGATATCGGCAGCGGCCAGGTAGGCGGCAACCTGATCCTGCGTCAGGTTTCCGAGAAACGTGATTCGCGCCTGCTGAGCAGCAATGGCCCGGTCACGCAGCTCGCTGTCGAGATCCCCGGCGCCGCCGATCGCGAGGATCGGGTGGATCCGTTGCGGCAGTTTCAACGCGGCGTCGATCAAATATTCGAACCCCTTCTTCTTGACGAGCCGGCCCGCGGCAAAAATGAACAAATCCTGTGCGTTGGCACCGACGCTGGATCTGAGAGCGGAGCGGTCCACTCCATCCGGTTTGAACCGTTTCGTATCGACGCCGTAAGGGACGACTTCCATTCGCGTGGGGTCGGCGCCAAGCCGGATAGCTCGCCGGGCAAGGTCAGGGCTGCACGCGGTCACCGCACCGGCATGACGAAACACGCGCCGCGCCGCGATCCGCGCCGGCATCAGTTTCTCGGCAACGAACACATCCGATCCGTGCAGGCTGACCACCAGCGGAAGTTCCGGCGCGGCGAGCCAGCCGGTGACCCCGCCAGGGATCACCCAGTGCGCGTGGACCATGGTTGCGTGCATCGTCCGGGCAACGTGACGGGCCATGCGCCATCCTTGAGCGAGCGCCAGCGGAGCAGCCACGAACGCCGCACCGCGCAACTTCACGTCGGCCCGCATCGCCGCGGCGTAGCCGAAGACATTCAGCGCCCGAACCGGGGCGTACTTATAGAAATGAAACTGCACTCCGCCTTCGCGAGCGCCACGACGAACCAGCGGGTGCCATGGTGCCACGACGTGTACGGCATGCCCGCGCGCAGCGATCGATCGTGCGATGGGTTCCATGAACGTGCCAACGCTGTCGCCCGGGAAGCGCGGATACGAGCTCGTCACCATCACGATGACGTGGCGCATCAGAAAAGTTGTCTCAAGCGAAGCCGCCAGGGAACGATCAGCGATTCCGCAAGAACCCGGCTCGAGACCTTCGATTGTCCCTGTCGCCGCTCGACGAAGATGATGGGTACCTCGCCGATCCGACATCCGCGACGCGCGGCTTCGAACAGCATCTCTACGATAAAGGCGTAGCCATTCGACACCATGGAATCGAGCGACAGGCGCTCGAGCGCCTCGCGGCGCCAGCAGCGAAAGCCGCTGGTGCAGTCAGTCGCCGAGATTCCCGTCACCGCGCGCACGTAGCGATTCGCAAACGCACTCAGAAATATCCGATGCAGTGGCCAATTGACGACGCTGACGCCGGTCAAATAGCGCGACCCGATCACCAGGTCGAAGCGATCGGCGGCGGCCACGAGCGCGGGCAGGTATTCGGGATTGTGTGACAGGTCGGCGTCCATCTGAATGACCAGATGAGCCCCGGCAGCAAGCGCGTGCTTCAAACCGGCCACGTACGATCGCCCGAGCCCTCGCGGGCCGGTGCGATGCATGACCTCCACCCGCCCCGGGTGTTCGCGAGCCAGTTGATCGCCCACCGCGCCCGTACCATCTGGCGACCCATCGTCAACCACGAGAAGCCGGAAGCCCTGATGCGCCAGAATGCCCTGCGCCAGCACCGGAAGATTGTCCCGTTCGTTATACGTTGGCACAACGACGACGATGTCAGCGTGAGAGGTCACTGTTTGCATTCTTCTTGCGATCTCGGACCAGCGCCGCCGCGCATACGATCAGCACGGGATCAATCACCGGGATTCGAAACCGCTCCTGCGGGAAGAAGATGACACAGACGAGCACAGACGAGGCGGCGAGAAGCAGCAGTCCCGAGGGCCGCTCGGGTCTGCGCCACAGCACCACGAGGCCTGCGATTCCGAATGGTAACAGCAGCAGATACGAAAGGATGGACGCCCAGCGGTATCGCGTGGAGTGTAGCGCATACGATGGACCGGCCGGCACCACCGTGAAGAACACTTTGCGCGCGAGGAGTCCGGCCCACCAGATCGGGTGCGCGGCAATCTGCCTGAGAGCGTCGCGGTAGTAGAGCGGTTCGAGTTCCTCCGATGTCAGACCCGGATGCGAGCGGCGGAATTCGAGCTCCGCCCGCTTGAGCTCCGGGTTCGCCGCAAGATCTCCCTCACCGCTGGACAGTGGGTGATTCCCGGTCCAGAACGTCACGCCTCCTTCAGAGGCGACGAGAACGAACCGGTCGTACTTCAAAACGTTGCGAACCGTCCACGGAGTGACCACAACGATCGTGGCGACGAGAAACAGCAACACCTGCCGCTTTGCTCCACCAGCGACCAGCCAGAGCGCCGCGAGCGGTAAGAAGAGAAGCATCGCCGGCCGAACCAGGATCGAGACGCCGCACAGGACGCCGGCGGTGAGACTGACAAAAGTCTTCGACGCCGGCGATTCGCGGTTGTCTACGGTACGCTGCAAAACGACGGTCGCCCCGATTGCGAGGACGGAATAGAGCGTCTCCGACAAGACGTAGGACGGGATCCACACGAGTGGCGGATAGATCGCGGCGAGCCAGGCGGCCACCACTGCGGCCCTCGGTCCGGCACGGCCGGCTGTTGATGCGACGAGCCAGACCGTCAACGTCCCAAGGGCAGCCTGAACAAGCTTCACTCGCGTGGGTACGGCCGTGGCGGACGTACTCCCGGCGCCGATCAGCGCCAGAAAAGTGGGGTAACCGGGAGCACGTCCAAATTGTGCCGTCGTGCCCGCTGCAGGCTCCACGTACGAGAATCCGTGACCCGCTGAAAGACTTGCGGCGAGGGCGAGATACTCCTTTTCGTCGTGGGTGAGAGGCTTGCCGGTCCAATAAAGCGTCCCGAAACCAACCCGCAACGCCAATGCTGCAACGAGCGCGAGACCGAGCTGCGTTCGGATGCCCAGGCGGCTTACCGCCATCGGCTCAGCGCCGTCCTTCGAACCGCAGTGCGGAGATCTGTTCCGACACCAGACCGACGAGCAGCACCATGACGGCCAGCACAATCAGCAGGACTGAGGAATTGGTCACGTGGCTTTGCGTGGCGATCGTCCAGATCGCGTATCCGAGGCCGAGGGCAAACGAGACGAGCGCGATCGGCAGGAATACGCGCAACGGGCTAAACAGCGTCACGATCTTGAGAATGATCATCAGGAACTTCGTCCCGTCGCTGGCGAGCCGGATTTTCGAATTGCCCCGGCGGGGCGACGCCTCGGTTGGTTCGAACGCGACGTTGTAGCCACCCTTGATGAACGCCAACGTCGTCGTCGTCGGCGTCGAGAAGCCGTTCGGCAAGAGATGCAGGAATTCCAGCAGGCACTCGCGCCGTGCGGCGCGGAACCCCGACGTCAAATCCGGAATCTGACGACCGGTGAGATACCCTGCGAACCAGTTCAGCGCGGCGTTTCCCAAGCGTCGCAGCGCTGTCGCCTGCGTCGATGGAGAACGGGCTCCAATCACGAGATCGTAGTCGCCGAGCTTCGCCACGAGTCGACGCGAATCGGCCGCTCGATGCTGACCGTCACCATCGATGACCAGCACGAACTCGCCAGACGCGCGCCGGGTCCCACTTTTGACCGCGGCGCCATTCCCTTTGTTGTAGGGGTGACGCACCACGACGGCCCCTGCGTGGCGCGCCCGCTCTTCTGTATCGTCAGTCGATCCGTCATCGATGACGATGATTTCATGCCACCGAGCGACGGCCGCCATCGCCGTTACCACGGCCGCGATCGACGGCGCTTCGTTGTAAGCAGGAATCACCACTGAAACGGTCGATGGCTCCGCCACTCAGCGCTCCCACCGCCCCTGTCCCGCCGCGGCAGGGTCGGCCGCTCGCTCGTCTTCTCTGGTGGCGCGGGTTGTTTCCGGCACTTCCAGCGAGCGGACGCGGTACAAGACGTCCTCGAGCAACTTTCGATTGCCGGAGATGACGTCGGCGAGCAGCCCGATCGCGAGCACCTGGGAGCCGACAATCAGGAGCACCGCAGCCGCAATCAGCGACTGCAGCATGCGAGGACCGAACACCGGGGCGGTGAAGTAGTAGTAGACGAACCGCAGCGACAGCACGCACCCGCCGGCAAACACGATCAAGCCGATGTAGGTAAAAACCTTCAACGGTTCGTACATCGCGTAGATGCGGACGATCGTGGCTCCCGACTTCTTGATGTACGAAAACGCGCTGTCGAAGAGACGCGACTGCCGCGTTCGAGGGTTCGTCTGCACCGGTACGTGCGCGATCGCCATCTTCTTCTTGCCGGCCTGAATGATCGACTCGAGCGTGTAGGAGAACTCCGACACGACCGTCATCCTGAGAGCGGCGTCCCGCGTGTAGGCGCGGAAGCCGCTCGTCGTGTCGGGAACCGTCGTGTTCGACACCTGCCGTACGACCCAGCTCCCGAGGCGCTGCACCTGACGCTTACGCCACGACATGTGCTGAAGCTCGGCCATGTTGCGATCGCCAATCACGATGTCGGCTTCGCCAGCGAGGAGCGGCGCCAGCAGGCGGGGGATTTCACGTCCGGAGTATTGATTATCCGCGTCGGTATTGACGATGAAGTCTGCGCCACGCTTGAGCGAAGCATCGATGCCGGCCATGAACGCGGCGGCGAGTCCCTTGTTCCGTCGCAGCCGGATGACGTGATGCACCCCGCACGCGCGCGCGACCTCCGAGGTGTCGTCTCGCGAGCCGTCGTCAACGACCAGCAGTTCGACGACGTCGATTCCGGGCACGACTCGCGGAAGATCCGCAATGGTGGCCGGGAGCGTGTCGGCTTCGTTGAGGCACGGGATCTGGATGATGAGTTTCTTCACAAGTGGCCCAGGAGCTTCTCGATCACACCGTCCCAGGTAACCGTCTTCCCGCGATCATAACCAGCGTCGCCGAAAGAGGCGGCCACCGTTCGGTTTGCGGCGAGGCGGTTGATCGCCTCGCCGAGAGCGGAGGGTTCAGGATCGCCGATCAAACCGTTGACGTCGTGCTCGACGAACTCGAGCGGTCCGCCCGAATCGTGCGTGGTGATGACGGGCTTGTGCGCCAGAAACGATTCGAGAGTGACGTAGCCGTAATCCTCTTCGTACGGGACGTAGACGACGCCAAGCGCTCCTGCGTACAACTCGACCAGCTCGTCATCGCTCACTGCGCCGAGGAATGCCACTCTGTCATCCAGTCCGCGTTGTTCGGTGATGCGGCGCACGCTTTCGAGTTGCGTCCCTTCACCGGCGACGAGCAGACGGATCGGGCGATCCACGTATTCCATCGCGCGAATCGCCAGATCGACACGTTTGATAGATTCTATTCGCCCAACCGACAGCACGTAATTGCCGCTCGGTCCCGAGCGGAGGCGCGCTGCCAACCGCGACGGATGATACAGCGGTTCGGCTTCCAGGCCGTTGAACTTTCGGAGCCGGAGCGCCGTGCGGCGGCTGATTGTGAAGAGCCGCCGCGACTCCATGAGCATCTCGCGGTCGAGCGCAATCAGCTGGTCGCGAAGCCCGACATCGAACTCGGTGTGCTGAAAGTCGCTGTATTCCGTCCCGCAGAGCTCGTAAGCGGCCCGATACTGATGGATCAGCCACGTCACCTTTGACGGATGACGCACGAAGTACGACGGAAACTTCGTCGCGATGACGGCATCGATCGGCTGCCCGTTGCTCGCGCTGAGATCCAGCAGCCGCCACGCAGCGGCGTGGGGAAGTATTTCTTCCTTGGGGTACCACTTGAATGGAACGCTGACTCGCTCGACCGCATAGTCCCGCGAACGCAGCTGCCGGACAAGCTCTCGAACGAGCGCCTCTGCACCGCCGCGCACGAAGGGCACCTGCACCTCGCAGACGACGACCCTTCGGCCGGTCATTTAGGTGGCGTGACGGAAGTTGATGACGTCACCGTCGAGGACAATGTACTCCTTGCCTTCGAGCCGCAGTTCGCCGTGATCGCGGCACGCCGCGAGCGATCCACGAGCGAGCAGGGCTTCGTAGCGCACGACTTCGGCGCGAATGAAGCCGCGCGAGATATCGCTGTGAATTTCCCCGGCCGCCATGACAGCGGGCGTGTCACGCGGGATGGACCATGCGCGGCATTCATCGTCGCCCACCGTGAAGAACGAAATATAGCCGAGCAGATCGTAGCTCGCACGAATCACCCGGTCGAGGCCTGATTCGCGAAGCCCCAAGTCGTCCATGAACGCCTTGGCATCGCCGCCATCGAGCTGCGCAATTTCAAGTTCGATCTTCGCGCAAATCGGCACGGCTCGGACCGCCGCACCGGAAACGAGCGATTCGAGCCCCGCCAGCCGGACGGCCGCGTCGGCCTTTGGTAGATCCGTTTCATCAAGGTTCAGCACCAGTAGCAGTGGCTTCGCGGACAGAAACTGAAAGCCCCGCAGCCGCTTCTGATCGTCAGGCGCGAGCGACAGCGTACGCAGCGCGCGTCCCTCCTCCAGCGCGCCACGGCACATCGTGAGGATTTCCTGTTCCTTGCGCAATTCCGGGTTGCCCATTTTCTTGAGATCGCGTTCGAGCCGCTCCAGCCGTCGTTCGACAACCCCCAGGTCGGCCAGGATCAGTTCTTCCTCCATCGTTCGAACGTCGCGCGCGGGATCGACGCTGCCGGCGGGGTGAGGAACCGACGGATCGCGAAACAGGCGAACGACGTGGAGGAGCGCGTCGGCATTGCGGAACGCGGCGACGTCGAGGAGCGCCTGAGCGCTCGCGCGTCCACCACCGGCTCCCGCAATGTCCGCGAATTCCACCGTCGCTGGGACGCGCTTTCGGGGGTTGAAGAGCGCCGTCAGGCGATCGAGGCGTTCGTCAGGAACACGGGAAACGCCGACGTGTGCTTCCGCCTTGCTCCCCGCGCGCGGGGCTTCTCGGGCGCTCGTCAGAAGTTGAAAAAGGGAAGTTTTGCCGACTCCGGGAAAGCCAATCAGTCCTGCACGCAGCATAAGGAGGGCGAAATCTGCACATCGTAACACGCGGTTACTCTTCGCCCCGGTTTCGCCTGGGCGAAAGTCTGGCGTAACCCCTACGTAGTCTGCAATTAGCGGTTGACATCCACGGGATGCTTCTCTACTATCGCCGTGGATTTTTGTGGAGCGAAGTGGAGTAGAGTGTCGTGCTTCGGGGCAATTACGCCGCCAAAATCGATGACAAGGGGCGGCTCAAAATCCCGAACGCCTTCCGCGGTCTCATCGAGGACAAGCATGGGACGGAGGTGTTCGTGACGAGCCTGACGGGGGAGTACGTCCGCATCTACCCGATGCCGGTCTGGCTGGCGCTCGAAGAAAAGCTCGGCGCGATGCCATCGACCCACCCTGCCCGCGTGAAGTTTTTCGACCGTGTGAATTACTACGGGCAGACCGCTGCGATTGACGCGCAGGGTCGAGTGCTCCTGCACAGCCGGATTCGTGATGCCGCGGGGATGGCGGGTGAGGTGGACGTCTTTGGCCAGTACGACTTCCTCGACGTCTGGAACCACGAACGATTCGTCGCGAAGCTCCAGCGCGAACCATATACGGACGAAGATGCGAAGGCGCTGTCAGAGTTCGGTATTTGAGCGACATGACTGCGCGCGAGCACGTTCCCGTGATGACGCGCGAGGTCGTCGAGTTATTGCGACCCGGGCGCGGCGGTCTTTACGTCGACTGCACGGTCGGCCTCGGCGGGCATAGTCAAGCGCTGCTGGAGGCTGGCGCCTCGAGGGTACTCGGGCTCGATCGCGACCGCGACGCGCTTGCAGCGGCGCGAGCCTCGCTGGAGCGCTGGGGTGAACGCGTCGAGCTCGTTCACAGCGATTATCGCGACCTTCGCCGCGTTCTGGCGGCGCGGTCGATAGATGCCGTCGACGGAGCGCTCGCGGATCTCGGCGTGTCGTCGCTTCAGCTCGATGCCGAGGGCCGAGGTTTCAGCTTCAGGCGAGACGAGCCGCTCGACATGCGAATGGATCGAACCCAGGGACCGACAGTGGCGGATCTGTTGCGGGACGTCGATGAAGGCGTACTGGCCGACATCATCTTCGAATTCGGTGAAGAGCGATTCTCCCGCCGGATCGCCCGAGCGATTGTCGAGGCCCGGCACGAGGCGGAGGTACGGACGACGGGGCAGCTCGCACAGATTGTCCGACGGGCTGTGCCGCGAAAGGGTTATCAGCGGATCGACCCGGCGACGCGAACGTTTCAGGCCCTCCGGATCTGGGTCAACCGGGAACTCGATGGACTCGATGCCTTTCTCTCGGGTGCCGCGGAACTGTTACGCGCCGGGGCGAGGCTGGCGGTCATCAGCTTTCATTCGCTCGAGGATCGAATCGTCAAGCACGTCTTCCGCGCGCTGGAGCGTGCGCGTGGCGCCGCGCCAGACGCCCCGGGGTTGGCGCTGCGCGTCGTGACCAAGCGGCCGCTGACGCCGAGCGACGCGGAAGTCGAAGCAAATCCACGCGCCCGAAGCGCGAAGTTGCGAGCAATCGAGAGGTTGGCATGAGCGGGCTCGATTTCGAATACGCCATCAAGAAAGACATTCGCAACAACCCGATTGTCCGCGAAGTCGACGAGGCACGACAGCGGCAACTGTGGCGGACGGCGTGGATCGGCGCCGTGCTCGTCAGCGTCCTGCTGTTTTCCGCCTGGCAACACTTCGAGCTGGTGCGATACGGATACGAGATCCAGCGGCTGCAGCGCGATCGGACACAGGAGGAAGAAGTGAATCGTCATCTTCGCCTCGAGATCGAGACGCTGCGCGCACCGAAGCGGATCGAGTCGATCGCGACCAGGCAACTCCACCTGACAGCGCCGGGCCAGGATCAGGCGATTGTCATCGAGCGGGTGACGCCGACGGCGCCCCCAGAGAAATCCATCGTCGCCGCGCGGTAACCGTCGCGAGGGCGTCAGGAGGACACGTGGCGGATCGATGGCGCAGCAGACCCTGGCCAAAGACGACGACGCACGTCCTGCGTACGGCTGAGATCGTGACCGATTGGCCCCTGCGGATTGGTGCAACGGTGAAGCGCGCGGCCGCGTCCGCCGGTCAGTTATCGGCTGCGGCTCGCGCCGAATTGCCACCGGCCCTCGCCTGGCGCGCGACCCTTCAGTCCCGGTTGCTGGCCGTCGCGCTCATCTTCGCCGTCTGGACGATCGGCATCGAAGCGCGCCTCTTCTATCTGCAGGTTGTCGAACATTCGGAACTCACCGCCCGCGCCGATCGACAGCAACTCGACGTGATTGACGTCCCGGCGAAGCGCGGAGAGATCCTCGACCGTCATGGACGGGTCCTGGCCTACAGCGTCGACGCGGACACGGTGTATGCGAACCCGATGGAAGTGCTGGATCCGGATGAAACCGCGGCGCGCGTATGCGGCGCGCTCGACGCCTGTGACGCGTCGACGCGGCACAGCATGGCGAAGACCCTGCGCAAACGGACGCAGTTTGCCTACCTCGCGCGCAAGGTTTCTCCGGATGAGGCGAAGCGCGTGAAGGCGCTGCAGCTCAAAGGCGTGGCGTTCCTGAAGGAGAACCGCAGGTACTATCCGAAGAAGGAGCTTGCCGCGCACGTCCTGGGCTACGTCGGGACGGACAACGTTGGGCTTGCCGGGCTCGAGTCCACCTACGATGCCCAGATCCGCGGCAAGGACGGCAAGGTGCTGGTGACCACCGACGCGCGTCAGCATGCGCTCTTCAGTCGTGTGGATCGAGCGGCGACTGCCGGCGCGGGACTCGAGCTCACGATCGATCAGTTCTTGCAGCACATCGCCGAGCGGGAGCTGCGCACCGGCGTGGCAGAAAACCACGCCGCGGGCGGCAGCGCGGTCATCATGGATCCGCGCTCGGGTGAGATTCTTGCGCTGGCAAATTGGCCGACCTTCAACCCCAACTCGTTCCTTGAATCGGATGAGGTCGAGCGACGAAATCGCGCCATCCAGGACCTCTACGAACCAGGATCGACCTTCAAGTTGGTGACGGCATCGGCCGCGCTCGAAGAACGTGTCATGAAGCCACAGGATCCAGTCGACTGCGCCCCCGGCTTCATCACCTTCCCCGGCCGGCCGCCGATTCGTGACGTTCACGCGTATGGCGTATTGCCGTTCGCGGATGTGATCGTGAAGTCGAGCAACGTCGGCGCCATCAGAGTGGGCTTGCGGCTCGGGCCCGAACGACTGAACCGCTACATCGACCGATTCGGATTCGGCCGCGCCATCGCTCCCGACTTCCGTGGTGAGAGCCCGGGCATCGTGTGGGATCCGGCCAAACTCGACGCAAGCGCGCTCGCGTCCGTGTCGATGGGCTATCAAATCGCCGTCACGCCGGTCCAGATGGCGGCTGCCGCCAGTTCGATTGCGAACGGCGGCACCCTCATTGAACCGAGAGTGGTCAGGGCCGTCATCAAGGACGGCAGGCGGACGATCGTGCAACCGCGCGTCGTGCGCCGCACCGTGTCCACCGAGACTGCCGCGGAACTCACGGCCATCATGGAAGACGTCGTCGAACGAGGGACCGCGCGATCCGCCCAGATTGACGGCTACACCATTGCCGGAAAGACAGGGACCGCCGCAAAACTGGTGGGCGGTCATTACTCCAAGTCGGAATACAACGCCTCATTTGTGGGGTTCCTCCCATCCAGAAATCCTGTCCTGACGATCATCGTCGTGATCGACTCCCCGCACGGGGCCGGATACATGGGTGGCGTTGTGGCCGCGCCGGTGTTCAAGAGAATTGCGGAAGCCGCACTGCGGCAGATCGGCGTTCCTCCAAACATTGGTGCGGTGCCGCCGGTGCTGGTTGCTCGTCACGAAGCCGATTCGACGACCATGGCCCCGCATCCAGTGGCGAATGGTCCGGACTCAGTCAGCACCGCGATTGAAGCCACGGAGCCTGGAACAATGCCCGATCTGCGCGGGCTTGCGGCTCGAGAGGCGGTCAATGTTCTGACGCGGCTGGGGATGACGGCACGAATGAATGGAAGCGGGTTTGTCGCCGAACAGTCGCCCGAGGCCGGCGAGCCAGTCGTCGCAGGCGAAGTGTCGGTGCTGACGCTCGGCAGGCGTCCGCCGGTGCTGCCGGCGCGGGGACTTCAGTGACGCTCGGCGAGCTGCTGCGTGCGGTAACGGACCACAACGCGGCGGTGACGCCGGAGCTCGACGCTCGTACTGCGGCGACGACTGTCACCGGCATTGCCTACGACTCTCGACGAGTCACGAGTGGCACGGTCTTCGTCGCGCTTCGCGGGATGCAGAGTGACGGGACGACGTTCGCAGAGGACGCCATCACACGGGGGGCGTCGGCGATCGTGTCCGAAACCCCCGCACCCGCAGGAACTCTCGTGCGGTGGATCCGGGTGGGCGATGCGCGGAATGCGCTGGCCGCTCTGGCCTCCGAGTTCTGGAGACATCCGAGCGAATCACTAACGCTGGTAGGGATCACGGGGACGAACGGCAAAACAACGACTTCATACGTCCTCGCGTCAATCTTCGAGGCGGCAGGCGTGCGGTGCGGTCGAATCGGCACCGTCGGCTACCGAATCGGCGATCGAGAAACCGAGGCGGCCCGAACGACACCCGAGGCGCCAGAGCTACAGCACATGCTGCGAGAGATGGTGTCTCAAGGGTGTGGCGCATGCGTGATGGAGGTGTCGTCCCATGCCCTTGCGCTCAAGCGTGCCGATCATCTGCGTTTTTCAGCGGCGGTCTTCACCAACCTGACCCGGGACCACCTCGATTTTCATCGCGACATGGAGGCGTACTTTCAGGCGAAGTTGCGGCTGTTCGAATTGTTGCCCAGCGAAGGCTTCGGCGTCACGAATCTTGACGACAGACGCGGCGCCGCCTTCGCGGCTGCGGCCCGGCGTCCGGTCACCTACGCTATTGACGCAGCCGCGGATGTCACTCCGGTCGGCTTATCGCTGTCACTCGACGGCGTCGAATTCCAGGCGCGAACTCCGCGTGGCACGCTGCACGTCAGGTCACGGCTCGTCGGCCGACCGAACGCGTACAACATCCTGGCCGCACTTTCGACCGCGATGGCGCTCGACGTGCCCTTTGGTGCGATCGAGCACGGGATTTGGCATCTCGCGAGCGTGCCAGGCCGATTCCAGCTGGTATCCGGCCCTACCGATGACGTCCGCGTGGTCGTGGACTACGCCCACACCGACGACGCGCTGAAGAACTTGCTCGAGACCGCACGGCCTCTGGCAAGCGGGCGCGTGGTGACGATCTTTGGTTGCGGCGGCGATCGCGATCGGACGAAACGGCCGTTGATGGGGGCGGTGGCGGCCCGCCTCAGCGACCTGGTTGTCATCACCTCGGACAACCCGCGTTCGGAATCCCCGGCCGCGATCATCGAAGACGTGAAGCGCGGCATTGTTCCTGCCGCCGATCGAAAACCGCCCAACGGAGTCGCCGGCCCAAAAGCGACGCCGCACCTCGTGATTGTGGACAGGCGAGAGGCGATCGACAGGACGATTGCCGATGCGCGACGCGGCGATCTCGTCCTCATTGCCGGCAAGGGCCACGAGAAATATCAGGTCATCGGCGATCGTGTGCTCCCGTTCGATGACGTGGACGTCGCGCAAGCGGCATTGACGAAGCGCCGAACGGGCACACGGGTATCTTGACGGAGTGGACCTTCTGCCGCTGACCGCCGCACATGTCACAGGCGCCACTGCCGGCCGACTTGTGCGTGGACAGAGCAGCGATCCCATCGGACGGATCGCGATTGACAGTCGAACGGTGCAGGCCGGTGACTTTTTCGTCGCAATCCGCGGCGAGCGCTTCGACGGTCATGCCTTTGTTGGCGAGGCGGTCGAGCGGGGCGCGGCCGGCGTCATGGTGCAGGACGCCACGCGAGTGCCGAGTGCCGCGGCCCTGGTCATCGAGGTTGACGATACGATTCGCGCCCTCCAGCAGGTGGCGCGCGACGTCCGGCGCCGATCGGGCGCCCGTGTCGCCGCCGTGACGGGAAGCGCCGGAAAGACGACAACCAAGGAGATCGCGGCGGAGTTCTTGTCGTCGCGATATCGCGTGTTCAGAAACGAGGGGAATCTGAACAACCACATCGGCCTGCCGCTTTCGCTGCTCGAACTGCGCTCGCGGCCGGACGTTGCCGTGGTTGAACTGGGAATGAACCATCCGGGGGAGATTCGCACGTTGATTGGCATAGCCGAACCGGAGGTCCGGGTGTGGACCAATGTCGGCGACGCTCACATCGGCCATTTCGGTTCGCCCGAAGCCATCGCCGACGCCAAGGCGGAGATCACCGAACAGGCGCGGCGAGACGACGTGCTGATTGCCAACGCAGATGACGCTCGAGTCATGAACCGCGCCGGTCAGTTCCCGGGCCGCGTGGTGACCTTCGGCATCGACACCGACGCCGACGTACGCGCCACCGGTGTCAAACAAAAAGGAGTCGAAGGTACGGAAGCGACGGTGGCCACGCGTCAGGGAGAAATCAGGATTGAGACGCCGCTGGTGGGCATGGGGAACCTCGCCAACGTGTTGGCAGCCACAGCGGTCGCCCTGGAATTCGACGTCACGCTCGATGAGTTGAAGGCGCGCGCGGCGCGTCTGACGCCTGCCAGGCACCGCGGCGAGCTGCTGCGGCTGCCCGGCGGCATCACCCTGCTGGACGACTCGTACAATTCGAGCCCTGCGGCGCTCAAGCGCGCGCTCGAAGTGGTCGCGGGGACAACCGGCAGTGCTCGAAAGGTCGCCGTGCTCGGCGAGATGCTGGAGCTCGGCTCTCTTTCAACGGCACTGCATCGCGAATCGGGAACAGCGGCAGCAGCGGCTGGGCTCGACCTGCTCATCGCGGTTGGTGGGCCCGCCGCATCAGAGCTGGCGGCAGCCGCCGTCAACGCCGGGATGCCGGAACGGGCGGTCTCGTACGCCAGCACGAGCGATGAGGCCGCAGCGATGGCGCTTCAACTGGTGCGGCCCGGCGATCTGGTGCTGGTCAAAGGATCGCGCGGCATTGGTACGGACGTCGTGGTCGAACGCCTGAAGGAGGAGTTCGCCTGATGCTGTACCACCTCCTTTATCCGCTTCACACGCAAATCAGTGTTCTGAACGTGACGCGCTACATCACGTTCAGGACGGCAGCGGCGAGCCTGACGGCACTTGTCCTCAGTCTCGTGCTCGGTCCTCTCCTGATACGGAAACTCCGCGAGTTCCAGATCGGACAAGTGATCCGTCAGGAGGGTCCGGCGACGCATCGCACCAAAGCCGGGACACCGACGATGGGGGGCCTCCTCATTCTCACCGCCTCGATTGTGCCGACCGTGCTCTGGGCGGATCTGACGAATCCGTTTGTCTGGACGGCGGTCCTCGCGACGGCAGCGTTCGGAATGATCGGTTTCGTCGATGACTATCTGAAGATCGTTCGCCGCTCCCATCATGGCCTCAAGCCTCGATACAAGATGGCGTGGCAGATCGTGGTCGGGATCGGCGTTGGCGTATCGCTGATGGTGCTCGCATCGCAGGAGCCGCCGCTCTACAACACCCGGTTGATCTTTCCATTCTTCAAGCGGTTCATCCCCGATTTGGGCTGGGTCTACGTGCCGTTTGCCGTGCTCGTTCTCGTCGGCGCCACCAACGCGGTGAACCTGACAGACGGCTTGGACGGACTGGCGATCAGCGTATTCGCGGTGGCTGCGGCCGCGTTCACGGCGCTCGCCTACGTGTCCACGCACTTCGTATTCGCGCAGTACCTGCAGCTCGTGAAGCTGCAATCCGAAGCGGCGGAACTCACCATTTTCTGCGGCGCCCTGGTCGGCGCGAGCCTTGGCTTCCTGTGGTGGAACTGCCATCCGGCGGACGTCTTCATGGGCGACGTCGGATCGCTCGCGCTCGGCGGCGCGCTCGGCACCGTGGCGCTGCTCATCAAGCAGGAGTTCCTGCTGGTCATCGTCGGCGGCGTGTTCGTGATTGAGGCGCTCTCGGTCATCATCCAGGTCGGCTCCTTCAAGACGACCGGGAAGCGCGTGTTTCGCATGGCACCGTTGCACCACCATTTCGAGCTGATCGGCTGGAGCGAACCGAAAGTGATCTGGCGATTTCTCATCATCGCGATCATTTTCGCGCTGTTCAGTCTGACGACGCTGAAGCTGCGATGAGCGAAGGGCACGAATTCTCCGTTCGTGGCAAGCGAGTCACCGTGGCGGGGGCCGCACGGAGCGGCGTTGCTGCCGCCGAACTGCTCGTTCGCCGCGGCGCCGATGTCATCCTGTCGGATACGCGCGAACAGATCGACGAGGAACACAGGCTCAGGGACGTGGGTGTGAACCTCGAACTCGGGGGTCACCGGCTGGAAACCTTCGTCAAGGCCGACCTCGTCGTGCTGAGCCCGGGAGTTCCCGTGTCATTGCCGGTCGTCACGGCGGCGCAGCAGGCTGGGGTCACAGTCATTGGCGAGTTGGAACTCGCCTCGCGTTGGTTGCGCGGCCGCATCGTGGCGATCACCGGCACCAAGGGTAAGTCCACGACGACCACGCTCACAGGGAGGATGCTCGAAGCGGGCGGGCACAAGGTGCTGGTCGGCGGCAATATCGGCCAGGCGCTGAGCGCGCAGGTGGAGCACTCGACGGCCGACACCATCCACGTCATCGAGACGAGCAGTTTTCAGCTGGAGACGATCGACACGTTTCATCCGTGGGTGGCCGTGTTGCTCAACTTCTCGCCCGATCATCTCGACCGTCACGCGAGCGTCGTTGAGTACGCGTCAGCCAAGGCGCGCATTTTTGAGAATCAAACGGAAGCGGATTGGGCCGTGCTCAACACGGACGACCCAGCCGTCGAATCGCTCGCTTCGCACGCGCGGTCTCGAAGACTCTACTTTTCGATGCATGCCGAGCTTCCGGACGGCCTGGTGATTGATGGCGACCAAATCGTGCGAAAGACCGCGGCGGGCGAGGAACCGCTCGTACCTCTGTCGTCGATTCGTTTGCTCGGTCGACACCTGTTCGCGGACGTGCTCGCGGCATGCGCGGTGGCCGGGATTGCCGGGGTAGACGGGGCGGCGATGACTCGCGCCGTCGAAGGATTCTCCGGGCTGGAGCATGCCCTCGAACCGGCCGGAGTCATCGGCCACGTTCAGTTCGTCAACGATTCGAAGGCGACAAACATCGAGGCCGCACGCCGTTCAGTCGAAGCATTCGACGCCGGCGTGGTCGCGATCGTCGGCGGCCGCTTCAAAGGTGGCGACTTCCGCGACCTGGCAGCGGCACTCGCGGCGCGCGGTGCGACGGTGGTCGCGATTGGCGAGGCGCGGTCCTTGATCCGTGAGGCGCTCGGACCAGTGATTCAGGTGCTGGAGGCCGACGACATGCGCAGCGCCGTGCGCAAGGCCTTCGCCGCTGCGCCGCCAGGTGGAACCGTCGTCCTGGCGCCGGCCTGTTCGAGTTTCGACATGTTCCGTGATTACGCGGAACGTGGGCGAGTGTTCAAACAAGAAGTGCTGGCGCTCGAATCGGAGTGGAACGTGACGCGCGAACAGTGAGCAGTCATCAGCCGGGCGGTGCGGTGAAGAACCGTCCGCTGGGAACGCCGACCTGCCCCGGTCGGCGAGGGTGGTGTCTTTGCCCCCGTCCGGCTGATGACTGCTGACTGTTCGCGGCGATCTTCCGCCTGAAGGCGGAAGCCACCAATAGTCGAGCGAGGCCCACGTGGTTTGTCGGTGGCAGAGCCATCGACCTTTAGGCAGCGGAGTATGGCGCGAAAGCTGAAATCCGACAAGTTGCTCTTCACCGCCACCGTGCTCCTGGTGTGCACCGGGGTGGTCATGGTGTACAGCGCGTCGGCGGTCATCGCGATGGAAAACGGCAAGCTGCCGTACGTGTTCCTCTTCAAGCAACTGGCCTGGACGCTGATTGGCCTGCTGCTCGTCCCCGTCGTGATGCGCATCGACTACCGCAACTATCGTCAGCCAGCCGTGATCTGGATGGGACTCGCCCTTGTCGGCATTGCCCTGGTTGGCGTGTTGTTCGGCCGTCCCGTCAAAGGGGCGACGCGGTGGCTCAACATCGGGCCCTTTGGCGTGCAGCCATCCGAGCTGGCGAAGATTGCGGTCATCATCTTCACTGCCGCACTCCTCGAGCGCCGGATGGAGCGCATCGACGAAGTGGGCTATTCCCTGCTGCCGATTGCCGTTGTCGTCGGCGCGGTGGTCGGGTTGATCCTCGCGGAACCAGATCTCGGGACCGCAGTGTCGGTGGCAACCATCGCCGCGATGATGGTATTTGCCGCGGGCATCAGCTATCGATACGTCGTCGGTCTCGCCCTGGCGTCCTTACCCGCGTTGTATTTCCTGATCATGACGTCGGACTACAGGCGCAAGCGCGTTCTGGCATTCCTCGATCCCTGGAGCGATCCACTCGACGGCGGGTTCCAGCTGATTCAGTCGATGATCGCGATCGGTACCGGTGGGGTATTCGGTCGTGGACTGATGGGTGGCGTCCAGAAGCTGTTCTATCTTCCCGAACCTCACAACGATTTCATCTACTCGGTCATCGGCGAGGAACTCGGTCTCATCGGCGCGACCGTGGTGCTCACGTGCTTCTGCGTGATCATCTGGCGCGGTCTGCGCACGGCGATGCGAGCGCCGGACCGGTTTGGGGCGTTCCTCGCCATCGGCCTGACGACGATGGTGGCGTTCCAGGCGTTTTTCAACATCAGCGTGGTGCTCGGATTGTTGCCGCCGAAGGGCATTCCGCTGCCATTCGTCAGCGCGGGCGGTTCGTCGTTGCTCATCAACCTGGTCGGGATGGGCATGCTGCTCAACGTATCGCAGCATGCATCGCCGCCGCACGTCATCACGACTGCCATGCCGCAGCCAGATGCATGACGCCCCTGCGTGTCGTCGTGGCCGGTGGCGGAACCGGCGGTCATCTGTATCCCGGCATCGCCGTGGCGCGAGAGCTGCTGCGGCGCGAGCCGGACGCACAGATCTCGTTTGCCGGCACTGCGCGCGGAATCGAATCGCGGGTCATTCCACGCGAAGGCTTCCCTCTCGATCTGCTGCGGAGCGTCGGACTTCGGGGCGCCTCACCGTCGGCATACGCCAGAGGCCTGGCGCTCATCCCAACGAGCCTGATGGATGCGTGGCGGATCCTGTCGCGGCGGAAGCCCGACGTGGTGATTGGCGTCGGCGGCTACAGCTCCGGGCCAGTGGTCGTTGCGGCAGTGCTCAGACGCATTCCGACGTTACTGCTCGAGCAGAACGCCGTGCCGGGCCTGACCAACCGCTGGCTCGCGCGCGTGGTGGATGCCGCGGCGGTGACGTTCGAAGAAACGGCGACGTACTTCGGAAGGAGGGGCTTTGTCACAGGCAACCCGGTACGAGCGGAGTTTTTCGAGAGCAGTGTCGACCAGGACGAGATTTGCGCCGTTCGAGGCGCGCCGAGGGTTCTGATCTTTGGCGGTTCCCAGGGGGCGCACGCGATCAACCTGGCCATGGTGGAGGCGGCGCCGAAGCTGGCAGCCGACCGTGGCGGGCTGGCAATCACGCATCAGACAGGAGAACGCGATCTGGAACTCGTCCGGGACGGGTACCGGAGGGCGGGGCTCGAGGCCAGGGTGGAGCCGTTCCTGTTCACCATGGATCGGGAAATAAAGCGCGCTGATTTCGTCGTCTCGCGCGCGGGAGCCACCACGCTGGCCGAGCTGACCGCTGCGGGGAAAGCGGCCGTCCTGATTCCGCTGCCGACGGCTGCCGACGACCATCAGCGGAAAAACGCCGAGGTGCTCGCGCGTGCGGGTGCGGCGGAAGTACTGGACCAGCGAACTTTGACCGGCAGCGGGCTGGCGGATCGCATTCTGATGCTCGCCCGCGACACCGCTCGACGCGACGCAATGGGACGCGCCGCACAAACGCTGGCAAAGCCGCACGCGGCGCGAGCGATCGCCGACAGAGTGCTGGCCCTCGCGGGACGCTAACGTGCTCGGGCGGACGCGGCGAATTCACTTCGTCGGAATCGGTGGTATCGGGATGAGCGGAATCGCGGAACTGCTCGTGAACCTCGGATACGACGTCAGCGGATCTGACGCGCGGCGGTCGGCGACGACCGACCGTCTGAGCAAGCTTGGCGTGCGCGTGCATACGGGCCACGACGCCCTGCACGTCGGCAATGCCGACGTCGTCGTCGTGTCCTCCGCCATCGCCGAAGACAACCCGGAAGTGGTCGAGGCGCGCCGGCGCCGCATTGCGGTCATCCCGCGCGCCGAGATGCTCGCGGAACTGATGCGGCTTCGCTACGGCATTGCGATCGCGGGCGCGCACGGCAAAACCACCACGACTTCGATGGTGGCGCTGATGCTCGAACGAGCCGGACTCGATCCCACCGCGGTCATCGGCGGCAGGCTGAGTGCGTTCGGCAGCAACGCGCGCCTTGGCCGCGGCGATTACATGGTGGCAGAAGCCGACGAAAGCGACCGGTCGTTTCTGAAACTCTCGCCATCGATTGCCGTCATTACGAACATCGACCGCGAACACATGGAGAGTTACGGGAGCTGGGAGAACCTTCAGCAAGCGTTCGTGGACTTTGCCAACAAGGTTCCCTTCTACGGCGCCGTGATCGCGTGCCTCGATGATCCGCCGGTTCGTGAGTTGCTGCCGAGGATCATGCGCCGAGTGATCACGTACGGATTCGCGAGGAAGGCGGCTGCCCGGGCCGGGCAGGCGCCGGACGCTCCTCACGTCGAAGCACACGACATCGTGTTCGAGGCGTTCAGCGCTCGGTGCCTGGTGACGCAGCGCGAAAACGCTATCAGCTCTGAACTCGGCCGACTGCAGCTGAATGTCCCCGGGCGTCACAACCTGCTGAACGCCCTGGCGGCCGTTGCGGTCGGACTGGAGACCGGTGTTCCGTTTGCGCGGATCGCCGCCGCACTCGAAGAGTTTCGTGGCGCGGAACGGCGTTTCGATCGCCGCGGCGAGGCCGGCGGCGTCATGGTCGTGGACGACTACGGTCACCATCCCACGGAAATTGCTGCCGTGATCGAGGCCGCACGCGGCGTGGAACGGCGCATTCTGGTCGTCTTTCAGCCGCACCGGTTCACCAGAACGCGCGATCTGATGCAGGAGTTCGGGCACGCACTTGCCGCGGCCGATGAAGTGGTGCTGACCGACATTTACTCGGCCGGGGAAATGCCGATCGCAGGAGTCACGATCGATCGACTGGCGCAGGCGGTCCGCTCGATAGCGGTGTGTCCGGTTCATTTGATTCGCGGCCTCGACGAGCTCCCCGAAGCCGTCGCTGCCCTGGCAAAAGAAGGAGACCTCGTCATTACCTTGGGCGCTGGATCGATTGGAGGAATCGGTGATCGAATCCTCGAGGCGATCCGCAAGAGACCAGAACGAGAGCCGGCGTCATGAGCGTCAGAGCACCAGCGGAAAAGAACTTCCGCCGCGCGCGAGTGAAACCAGCTCGACGCAAGGGGTGGCGTGGCTTCATCCGGATCCGGCATCTCTTCCGCGTGGCCGCTGCCCTCGTCGCCGTTTACGCGGTCTACCGCGCCTTCGATCTCGTCGCCACGGCGGCGCCGCTGCAGGTGAATCGGATTGCGATTCGCGGCAACGTGCGTTTGTCGAGCGGCGAGGTGCAGGCGCTCACCGAGGGACTGCGTGGGTCGAGCATCCTGCTCGCGGATCTGGGCTTCTACCGTTCGAAACTGCTCGAGACGCCCTGGATTGCTGATGTCGCGCTCCGTCGCGTGCTCCCGGGCACCATCGAGGTGTTCATTTCCGAACGCCGGCCGGTGGGACTCTGCCGGCTTGGTGACGACCTCTTTCTGGTCGATCGCGAGGGCACGTTGATCGACCAGTTCGGTCCGCAGTACTCCGAATTCGATCTCCCGATCATCGACGGGCTGGTGCGTACGCCCGATCGCGCGCAGCCGACGATCGATCCGGCCCGCGCCGAGCTCGCCGCGCGGGTCATCGAATCGGTGGGCGCCAACCGCGCTCTGGCGAAGCGCATCTCGCAAATCGACGTTCGCGACGTTCGCAACGCCGTCGTGCTGCTCGACAACGACCCGGCTCTCCTGCACGTCGGCGAGGACCGTTTTCTGCAGCGTGTGCAGTCGTATCTCGACATTGCGCCCGCGTTGCGCGAACGCGTGCCGGAGATCGATTACGTGGATTTGAGATTCGAAGAGCGTGTCTACGTTCGGCCAGCCAGCAGCCGCGGTGTGACCGGCCGTCGCGGAACGCCTGCGACGAAGCCGCGGCAGTTCTGAAGGGAGACCCCGTGGGGCGCAAGGAACGGTATCTCGTCGGCCTTGATGTCGGGACGTCGAAGATCAGCTCACTCGTGGGGGAGGCGACCGACGAAGGAGCCTTGGACATCATCGGAATCGGTCTGGCGGATTCCCGCGGGATTCGCCGCGGCGTGGTCGTGAATCTCGAGGCCGCCGTCGAATCCATCAAGAAGTCGATCGACGAAGCGGAGCTGACGGCCGGCGTGGAGATCGACTCCGTCCATCTTGGCCTCTCGGGAGCACACGTCAAAGCGTTCAACAGCCGCGGCGTCGTTGCCGTTGCCGGTAAAAACAGGGAAATCACCCGCGAGGATGTTCGCCGTGCGATCGATGCCGCCAAGGCGGTTGCACTCCCAAGCGGCCGGGAGATCCTGCACGTCCTGCCTCAGGACTTCGTCGTCGACGAGCAGGACGGCATCGGCGCGCCGGTCGGGATGACGGGTTCCCGACTCGAAGTCAACGTGCACATCGTTACCGGTAGTGCTTCGTCGACGCAGAACATCGTGGCCTGCGTGAACCGCGCCGGGGTCGCCGTGCTCGATACCGCACTCGAGCAGCTCGCGGCCAGCGAAGCGGTGCTGACGCAAGACGAAAAGGAGCTCGGCGTCGCGATCGTTGACGTCGGGGGTGGAACCACCGACTTTGCCATTTTCGAGCGCGGCAGCTTATGGCACACCGGGGTCGTCGCCGTTGGCGGCGACCATTTCACCAATGACATTGCCGTCGGACTGCGAACACCGATTCCGGACGCCGAAAAAATCAAGAGACGGGGCGGCTGCGCGTTGTCGGCGATGGTGGACGAGGACGAGACCATCGAAGTCGCCAGCGTGGGTGGACGTAAGCCTCGCGTCATGGCACGGCGGATCCTGTCCGAGATCCTGCAGCCGCGCGCGGAAGAGATCTTCCATCTGCTGTGGGACGAAATCCGCCGCGCAGGATTCGAGAAGTCGTTGAATTCCGGCATCGTGCTGACCGGCGGTGGTTCGATGCTCGAAGGCATGGCGGAGATCGCCGAGCAGATTTTTGATTTGCCGATCCGGCGCGGTTGCCCGTCCGGAGTCGGCGGACTGGCCGACCACGTCAACAGCCCGGCCTACGCGACGGCCGTCGGGCTGGTGATGTACGCCCACCGCAATCAGTCGGGCGAAGCGCCGAGACCCGTCGGGGCGGGGGCGTTTGGTCGCGTGGCGGGACGGTTGAGAACCCTTTTCAAGGAATTCCTGTAGGAGGCCCTGATGGCAGACGTTCGAAGAGCATTCACCGATCCCGACACATCGACGCTGTTGCGTCTCCGACTCGACGAGGAGACCCGGACAGGCGCGCGCATCAAGGTCATTGGCGTCGGTGGCGGCGGCAGCAACGCCGTCAACCGGATGGCGTCCGCAGGACTCGACGGCGTCGAGTTCATCGTCGCCAACACGGATCTGCAGGCGCTGAAGCTGAACGCCGCGCCGCACAAACTGCAAATCGGCGCCAAGCTCACCAAGGGACTGGGCGCCGGCGCGGACCCCAATGTTGGCCGCCAGGCGGCGCTCGAGGACACCGAAAAACTCATCGAGGCGCTCGACGGAGCCGACATGGTGTTCGTCACCACGGGCCTCGGCGGCGGCACCGGCACCGGCGCCGCACCGGTGATTGCCAGCCTCGCGAGCGAACTCGGCGCCCTCACCATTGCCGTTGTCACGAAACCATTCAGGTTCGAGGGGCGGAAGCGTCAGCTGCAGGCCGAACAAGGCCTCGAGGAACTTCGTGAGTGCGTGGACACCGTCATCACGATTCCGAACGAACGCCTGCTGGCCACGATCGCGCGATCGACATCGCTGAACGACGCGTTCACGACGGCCGACGATGTACTGCGTCAGGCGATTCAGGGGATCTCGGATCTGATTCTGGTGCCCGGGCTCATCAACCTGGACTTTGCCGACGTCAAAACGATCATGGCCGGGATGGGCTTCGCGATCATGGGCACCGGCATGGCCGAGGGTGAATCACGGGCCATGAATGCGGCGAATCTCGCGATCTCGAGCCCGTTGCTCGAGGAGGCATCGGTGAAGGGCGCCCGCGGCGTCATCATCAACGTCACCGGCGGCAGCGACCTGTCGCTCGTCGAAGTCAGCGAAGCGTCGGCGATCATCCAGGAAGCCGCACACGAAGAGGCCAACATCATCTTCGGCGCGGTCGTCGATCCGAAGATGCAAGGCAAGGTCAAGATCACCGTCATCGCGACCGGCTTCGAGCGCATCTCCTCGGTTGCGAGGACACCAGCGCCGTCGGCTGCGGAGACACCGGTCGATCTGCAATCGTACGCCGCGTGGAAGCAAGACGCCGGCGAGCGCATCGCCGCGGCCGGCGGATCTCGGATCCCGTTCACACGACGGAGCGCCATCGATTTGTCCCTGACGCCTGTGGCGCCGCCACCATCACCAGAGTCAGATGCGGAGGCGCTCGCCATTGCGGCCCCCGGCGCGGAGTTCGAGCCGGCGTCGCCGCTCGACGTCCCGGCGTTTTTGCGGCGTCAGAGCGAGTAGTCGCTGACGCCGTCGGTCTTTCGTCTTTGGTCTAATCTTTCAGAGCCCCGAGCCCCGAGCCTCGAGCCCCGATGTCAGCGCGAAGTCGTGCGTTCGCGCACGTGGTAGACTAAATAAATCCATGGCACGCGGGGGGATCGGCGCCTCCTCAGCTCCATCCCTCGCACCGCCTGGCACCCGAGCGGGCCCATCACGCTCTCCTTAACCGAGAGCACGGTGCCAGGAATGGTGGAGCGCAGCCGTTCCGACCTGTTCCGGCGCAACGTAGAACCCCGGTTTCGCATTTCAATGAAGAAATGGCAGCAGCACCGCGACCGTGCGCGGGAGATTCTCGCGCGCGAGGTCGGCTTCGTTCGAAAGCCGCACGGCGGACGTCTGCGCGTCGCGCTCGCCTTTCCCAACACCTACTTCGTCGGCATGTCGAGCCTCGGATTCCAGACGGTGTACCGCCTGTTCAACGCCCTGGACGAGGTGGTGTGCGAGCGGGTGTTTTTGCCGCCGAAGCAGGAAGTTCAGGCGCAGCTCGCGTCCGGCGCACCCCTCCTCACGCTCGAATCGCAGACGCCGGTCCGCGAATTGGACGTGCTCGCGTTTTCGGTGTCGTTCGAGTGGGACTACACGAATGTGGTCACGATGCTCCGGCTCGCAGGGCTGCCGCCCCGAGCGGCCGATCGGGATGCGCGGCATCCGCTGGTAGTCATCGGCGGAGCGGTGACGTTCGTGAATCCCGAACCACTTGCCCCATTTGCGGATGTCATTGCTGCCGGCGAAGGAGAGATGCTCATTCCCGATCTCGTCAGCGCCTTGGCGGGCGAGAGAAACGATCGCCTGGTCGATCGCGCCGAGGTCCTGGGCCAACTCGCCGGCCGAACCGGGTTCTACGTGCCCTCGTTCTACGACGTCGACTACGCGCCGGACGGGTCGATCGCGCGATTCGTCGCGCGCTCCGAAACCCAGGCACCGCCGACCGTCCGAAAGGCGGCCGTGAAGACCACGGCGCGCCTGGATCCTCCAGCCACGTCGATCTTTACTCCCGACACGGAGTTTGGCTCGCGCTTTCTGATCGAAGTCGTGCGCGGTTGCGCCAATCTCTGCCGATTCTGCTGGGCGGGCTACAACTATCTGCCGGTCCGGGCGTTTCCGGCGGATCGCATACTGGAACTCGCCGCTCAGGCACGGCAGCATTCCGCGCGCGCCGGCCTGGTGTCCATTGCCCTCTGCGACCACCCCGAAATCGAGCGAATTCTCCGGGGGCTCATCGACATGGGGTACCAGGTCAGCCCCGCGTCGCTCCGTCTGGACGATCTCACTGACCCCATCGTCGCGCTGCTTCGAGAAGGCGGGGAACGGTCGATCACGATTGCACCTGAGGCAGGATCCGATCGGCTGCGCCGGGTCATCAACAAGACCGTTACGACCGACGAGATCCTGGAGGCGGCCGACATCATCTTTCGGAACGGCATCGAGAACCTGAAGCTCTACTTCATGATCGGCCTGCCGACCGAGACGGACGAGGATCTCGTGGCCATCCGCGATCTCACGGCGCAGCTCAAAGACATCATGATGCGTTACGCGAAGCCCCGCGGGCGCGTCGGTCGCATCGTCGGCAGCGTGAATCCACTCATCCCCAAACCAGGCACGGCGTATCAATGGATGCCGATGGAGGATCCGGCGATTACGGACCGTAAAGCCAAACGCTTGAAACATCTGCTGTCCGATCTGGATAACGTCTATTTCACCGTCAAGTCGGAGCGGCACTCCTACTACCAGGCGCTGCTCTCGCTCGGCGATCGGCGGGTCGCGACGGCAATCGAGGCGGCGGAGCGAAATGGCGGCAACTGGCGCGCCGCGGTTGCCGAAACCCGGGTGGATGCGGATTTCTTCATTTTCCGTGACCGTTCGAATGACGCCGTGCTGCCCTGGGACATCATCGACGGCGGCATGAAAGCGTCTTTCTTTCGCGCGGAGTTCGACAAGGGGTTGCGCGAAGAGTGGACACTTCCTCCGAAGCGACAGAAAGAGAACGCGAAGTTCCTCCCGGTTCTCTGAAGTCTCTTACGTTGTCACCGCCGCTGCGGCCTCGTATTCGGCGTAAGCCTGCAGCACCAGATTGCGCAGGTGATCCTGGCCCGTTGCGTCCGCAATCGGCCGCAGGAGCGCGAAACTGCGCCGCTCGCCGTTGACCGAGTATTGGCGTGCCGGGAACGTCACGTTTCGGCCGCTCCCGCTTTTGCGCTCCCATACCGAAAATCCAATCAGTTTCAAACCATCGAGTGGGCCCTCGGTGAAGTGGAGCTCCGCGTCGGCGAGCTTGCCCGGGGGATTTCCCTTGTCGTTCGGCACAATCTTGACTGTCATCGTTTTCTCCTTGCGTAGCGCTCGGCGGGGGCCAACCCCGCTCGCTCGGGCCGCAGCCGCGCTGTCGTAACCGCAACGGCGCTGCCATCTCGAGCGAATCAAAGCTGTTGATGGAAGTCACGGCGAGAACGAGGGATATCGTTCGGTCGGTCAATGGCGAGTCCAGGGCGCGACCCGAGAGCATGCCTGCCGAGGCAATTCGAGTTGCGAAGATTCAGGCGTGCCGCGGTGCCATCGCGGCAACCGCGGATCCGCGGAGCAACGCCGGTTGATCAGGCGCCGAGCAGCAGTACTTGAGCGAAGGCGAGTGTGTCGGAATGAGTAATCGTGACCAGCGATTGCTGGACGCCCATTTCTTCGGCGCGTCGGGCCGCGCCGCCATGGAGCCTCAGGCGTGGCGGTCCGCCGCCGCGCACGACTTCAATGTCTTTCCACGTGACGCCGCGCGATTGGCCGGTTCCGAGCGCTTTCATCGCGGCTTCTTTCACGGCAAACCGGCCGGCGAGATGTGGGACGGGGTCGCGGCGCTTTGTACAATAAGCAATCTCGCCGTCGGTGAAGACGCGGCGCAGAAATCGATCGCCATATCGTTCGAGGATGTCGGCGACGCGAGGGAGGTCTGTCGCGTCGATGCCTATTCCAATGATGTTCATCCCAGAGCCTCAGCCTAACGGGGCATTCGAGTGGACGCAAGCGCCATGGGGACGGATCCTGCAATGCGTTCCGCTGCTCGCGCTGGCCAGGCACTTTTTCACCACGAAAGACCTCACACTGCGCGATCGTCTGGATGAATGGACCGCGGTCGCAGCCTGGATAGGCGTGGCGCGCGAGGATCTGTTGCTCATCAGCCAGGTGCATGAAGCCAACGTGGCCGAAGTGCCGGCGGACCGGCCGCGACCGTGGCCACGCCCCAACGCGGACGCGATCATCGGCAACGATCCCACCGCAGCCATCGCGGTCCGGGTGGCCGATTGCGTACCGATTCTGCTCGCCGAGGAGAGCGGCCGCTTCGTCGCCGCCATTCATGCCGGGTGGCGCGGGATGGCAAGACGTGTGGCGATTGCGGCGGTCGAGTCGATGCAGTCGCGGTATGGCGTCAGGCCCGAACGGATCGTCGCGGCTGTCGGTCCGTGCATCGGCCCGTGCTGCTACGAAGTCGGTACCGACACGAAAGAGGCGTTCCGTGCGACGGGCCATCACCCGGCGCTGCTGGAGCGGTGGTTCGTGGCCAGGCCCCTGGGCAAGTTCCACCTGGATCTTTGGCAGGCGACCCGGGACCAGCTTGAAGGGGCTGGCCTCCACGCGACGAACATTCATGTAGCGGAACTTTGCACCTTGACGCACTCGGACAGGTTCCACTCATATCGCGCGGATGGCGCTCGCGCCGGCCGGATGGCGGCCGTCATAAAGGGAGAAGGGAAAAGGGAGAAGGGAGGACGTTAGGAATTCTCCCTTCTCCCTTCTCCCTTTTCCCTTTCTCGTTGCTCCGCCTCGTCCATCCCAAGGTTAGAGAGCCGGTCCGCTTCGACGTTCTGTTCTCGCCGCACGTGCTCGAACGTGACGCGGCCGAGCTGCATGAGGAGCAGGCGCGCGCGTGCAGCCAGCGGCTGCAGTCCCGGATGCTTGATCCTGTATTCCCCGCGCATCTGCTTGACGAGCAGTTCCGAGTCGGAGCGGATGCGCACATCCTTCTCATTGTGGTCCGCCGCCCACTGCAACGCGGCCAGCAGGCCGTTGTATTCCGCCACGTTGTTTGTCGCCACGCCGAGGCCACTATGGAACTCGTCGAGCAGCCGGCCGTCCGGCGATTCGATGCGGACGCCATACCCTGCGGGCCCCGGGTTTCCGCGGGCGCCGCCGTCGATGTACGCGACGATCACTGCGGTTGCGGAGTTGCGCCCGAGGGAGCTGGAACGAAATAGAGAATTCGGGTGCAGCTATCGCACTGGATGAGACTGTCGTTGCGGCGGACTTCGTTGAAGACTTGTGGGCGCAGACGAACGTGGCAGACCGTGCAGAGGCCGTCACGTGCTTGGGCGACGGCGAGGCCCTTTCTCCCATGAGCGACGCGTTCGAAGACGCTCAGCGCGTCGCGGGACACCTGCGCGGCAAGCGCCTGCCGCTCCTGCAACGTCTGCTGCAACTGTCGTTCGACCTCGACGCGCTCTGCGTCGAGCTGCTGGAGTTCCCGCGCCACATCTGCCTTGTCGGTCTTGAGTGCCGCTTCGGCCGCTTTCAACTCCACCGCCAGAACGTCGGCGTCTTCCATGCACTCGAGCATGCGCGTTTCCTGGGAGCTGACTTCCTGTTCGGCAACGCTGATCTCCTTCTGCATCGCCTGGTATTCCTTGTTCGTCTTCACCTCCATCAACTGGTTCTTGAACTTGCTGAGGCGCGCCTGGACGGCCGCGAGGTCCTTCTCGATCTCCCTCCGCGATGTCTGGTTGGCAGTGGCGCGTTGCTTGATCGCGTCAACAGAAGCGGTTCGGGACGCGATGCGCTCATCGAGGGCCGCACGTGCGGCCGGCATGTCGGCGATCCGCTGGCGCAGCCGCTCGGAGACGAGGTCCAGTTCCTGGAGATGAATGAGATGCTGAAGGTCGCTATTCATTGACAGATACAGGGGAAATAACGGGGAGGGCGGAAGGGACAAGACGAACGGGGAGAGGGCAGGGGTGAAGGCGGTCAAACGCCTTCTTCATCGTTCCCTCCGATCTGCGTCGTTCATCGTCTTGCCTTCCTGGACTCGCGTGGCTTTGCCTACCGACTGTGGTGGCTTGCCATCCGTAGCTCACTCGCACACACCCCCTCGGCCCCCCGCCGCCAAGGCTCCGGGGGGCATCCTTCGCGTGCATCCATGAGCGAAGGATGGGCCCACCAGGATTCGAACCTGGGACAGGCCGGTTATGAGCCGGCGGCTCTGACCGCTGAGCTATGGGCCCGCAAGCGAGTCTAAATCAAAGTGCCAAGGTGCCAAAGTGCCTTCTCACGTGCGTCCCTCGAGGAACGCCCGCAGCTTCCGGCTCCGCGACGGGTGGCGGAGCTTCCGCAGCGCCTTCGCTTCGATCTGACGGATGCGTTCGCGGGTGACCGCAAAACTCTGCCCAACTTCTTCGAGCGTGTGTTCGCTGCCGTCACCGACGCCGAACCGCATCTTGATGACTTTCTCTTCGCGCGGCGTCAGCGTCTTCAGCACCGACTCGGTCTGCTCCTTCAGGTTCAGATTGATGACAGCGTCCGACGGCGAGACGACCTGCCGATCCTCGATGAAATCGCCAAGATGCGAATCTTCTTCCTCGCCGATTGGCGTTTCGAGCGAAATCGGTTCCTGCGCAATCTTGAGCACCTTGCGGACCTTCGACACGGGAATGTCCATACGCTTGGCGATCTCCTCTGAGGTCGGTTCCCGCCCAAGCTCCTGGACGAGCGCTCGAGACGTCCGGATCAGTTTGTTGATCGTCTCGATCATGTGCACGGGGATGCGGATCGTCCGCGCCTGGTCTGCTATTGCGCGAGTGATCGCCTGCCGGATCCACCACGTGGCATAGGTCGAGAACTTGTACCCGCGGCGGTATTCGAACTTGTCCACCGCCTTCATCAGGCCGATGTTTCCCTCCTGGATGAGATCGAGGAACTGCAGCCCTCGGTTCGTGTACTTCTTGGCAATTGAAACGACGAGGCGCAGGTTCGCCTCGACCAGTTCTTTTTTGGCCTGCTCCGCCTGAATTTCCCCGCGCGAGATCGTTTCGAGCGTTCGCATCAGGCGCTCGGGCGTTTCTTCGAGCTCCTCGGCTGCCGCCTTCATCTGGGTGCGCAGATCCTTCTGCCGCTTGAGGAGATTCTTGCGGTCCTCTTCCTTCAGCTTCACCTTCTTGTTCTTCGGGTTGAGCTGACGTTCGATGTGATCGACCTCGCGCTTCAGGCGCATCACGCCTTCCACGGAGTCCTTGATTTGATCGATCAGGCGTCGCTTGATGTTTTCGGTGAACTCGATCTTTCGAAGCAGCTGCGACAGCTCGACCCGCGCGCGGAGCGCTTCCCATCGTGCGCGGCGATACTTGCGCTTCTCGCGCGTCGTGGTACCCCGCGGAGTCTTGTCCAGCTTCTCGCGGCACTTCTCGACCTGGGTCCAGGCCTTTCGGACGGCATCGATTTGCCGAAGCACCTGGCGCTTCCGCTCCTCGATCTTGTCGTCGGTCAGTTCCTCGTCCACGAAGGTGACGAGTTCGCGGATGCTTCGCTCGTCCGCCTTGAGCGCGTCCCCCATCTGCATAATCGTTCGCGCGGTCGTCGGTGTCCGCGAGATCGATTTGATGACCGCCAGCTTTCCGCGCTCGATGCGTTTGGCGATCTCGACTTCACCCTCGCGCGTGAGCAGCGGGACGGTACCCATCTCGCGCAGGTACATGCGCACGGGATCGTTCGTCTTGTCGAGCGCACCGGGCGTGAGATCCAGCTCGAGCTCCTCCGCGCCTTCGCCGGTGCGGTCGAGCAGCTTGTCTTCGCGGTAAGTCTTCTCTGAATCGACGACTTCGATCCCCGCACTGCCAAACGTACTGAACAGATCGTCCAACTCGTCGGACGAGGTAATGTCAGCAGGCAGGAGCTCGTTGACTTCGTCGTAGAGCAGATAGCCTTTTTCCTTGCCGATAGAGATGAGTTGTCTCACCTCGTCGTATTTTTCTTCAATCGACAACGCCACTTCCTCCTACTCCCTGCGTTCTCTGATGCCCGCCTTCGTTAAAACTACGGCGCGCCCGCCTTGGCTTCGGCGAGGGCGTCAATGCGCTGGACCAGCGCTTTCTTGCGATCGAGCAGCGCCACGATCTGGTCGGCGTGGCGTGATGCCCCCTCCTCCTGGAGCCGGTCGATTTCGCGCTGGAGGTCGGTCCGCTCCCGCACGTAGCGGAGGCGCCGTAACTCGCGTACGCAGTCATCTGGCTGGGCAGGTGGGTGGGGTTGACGGCCGATCTCGCGGACCAGCCCGGCTTCTCCTTCATTTAGACGCTCGATCAGGGCTTCCGGTAAAGAGTCCAGCGGCCATCCCTGCAGGGATCGGGCCTGCTCGATAATGGGTTCGGTTGCAAGCCCGTCCAAATCTTCGGGTTCCAGCTCCGCCAGGGCGCCGACACCAGCCTTGGGGTCCTTCATCAGGGCCCAAATCAGGCCTCTTTCGGCCTGTTTGACCTGACCAAGCGAGATGACCTGCCGCGCCATGAGGTCCCCGCCCCCCTGTCGGTTGACCGCAGCCTTGCGGATTTCCGAACGAACCACCTCTTCTGTAATACGCGCGCGGTGGGCCAATCTGTCAGCAAACTGGTCACGCGCGGCAGCCTCCGGTATCCGGGCGGCAACAACCAGCATCCGGTTGAGGAACTCGCGTCGGCCTTCGTCGCGAGTCAAATCCAGTTCGGCGGCCGTCCGGTCGAGGAGGTAGTCCAGGTACGGCTTCGACTCGCGCAGCCGCTGCAGGTACGCGCCCCCGCCGTGCTGTCTGATGAAGTTATCGGGATCCTGTCCCGCTGGCAGCATGGCGACGTTGACCTGAAAGCCTTCGCTCACCAGCAGTTCGGACGTACGAGCGGCGGCCCCTTGTCCCGCGGCGTCGGGATCGAAACTGAGGACGACCTTCGAAGCAAAACGTTTCAGTAAGCGCCCCTGCGCGGCCGTCAACGCTGTTCCCGATGATGCGACGACATTCTCGATGCCAGCGCCTAGAGCCTGTGCCACGTCAAAGTAGCCTTCCACGAGGACGGCATACCGCGCCTTCGAAATGGCCCCCTTGCTCCAGTGGAGTCCGTACAAGGTTCTCCCTTTGACGTAAATAGCGGTTTCTGGGGAGTTGAGATACTTGGGCTGTTGGCCGGCATCCATCGCTCGGCCGCCGAAGGCCACAATCGCTCCGTTGTCGCGATAAATCGGGATCATGATTCGGTTTCGGAACCTATCAATCACCGTACCTTCGTCGCGCTGCAGTACGAGTCCGCTGCGGAGAAGCGTTCCGAGATCGAAGCCCTCTTTCAGCAGTCGTGCCTTTAGTCCGTCACGCGAAGTGGGAGCGTACCCGATGCCGAGTCGTTCACTCAGGGCCTCAGAGACCTCCCGATCGGCGAGCTGTCGGCGTGCGGCTGCGCCGGCCGGTCCCGCAAGTTGCTGGCGGAACCAATCGGCCGCGATCTCGTGAGCTTTCAGGAGCGAATCGCGCTCTCGCTGGCTGTCGGCGTCCTGTTTGACGTCGGTCGGTTCTGGTACGGGCAGTCCCACCCGGCCCGCGAGAGAGCGTACCGCTTCGGGAAAACTGACTTTGTCGAATAACTCGACGAACTTGATGACGTCCCCGCCGACGCCGCAGCCGAAGCAGTGAAAAAATCCCTTGTCGTCATTGACATGAAAGGATGGGGTTTTTTCCCCATGAAAGGGACAAAGTCCCTTCCACGTCGCGCCGCTGCGCCGCAGCGGGACGCGCTCCTGGACGATCTGCACGATGTTCGCGTGCGATTTCAGGTCGTCGATGAAAGAAGCCGGAAAGAGCGCCATCGGATTTCGCTTACTCCTTCAGCTCGACGACCGTAACACCACCCCCGCCTTGATCGGCAGGAGCTGTCGCAAAATTCGCCACGAGCGGATGCGTCTGCAGGAAGTCCGCGATGGCCCGTCGCAGCTGCCCGGTTCCATAGCCGTGAATTACCCGCACCGTTCGCTGCTCGCCAACAATCGCATCGTCGAGGAACTTTTCTGCCCTCGACAGGGCCTCATCCACATTGCAGCCGATGACGTTCAATTCCGTCAGTGGCGCCGTACGCGGCTGCAGATCCACATTGACCCGGACGCGCGGCGGTGGTGCCGGAGGGCCGCCAATGACGCGCAGATCCTCGAGACGCGTGCGAAGCCGCTTACCCCGGACGTCTACTTCAGCGTCGCGATCCGAGAGCGCCTGAACGACACCCTCGAGTTTCAGTGCGCCGACGAGCACCCGGTCGCCCACCGCAGGGGTTCGTAACGCTTCCTCGGGTTCCCTGCTGACTGGAGCGGCCGACCCCGGTACTGCACCGTCAACGCTCCGCCGCAGCCGTTCACCGATCTGATCGATGGCCGCGCGAGCTTCTGCGCGGGCGCCACCGCTTTGACCTGTTGGCACCAGTCGTGCCGCCGCCCGCTCGGCCTGCGTTGCCATCGTTTCAGTTCTGACCCGAAGGCGCTCGACGACCGCGTCAATCTCCCGCCGTGCCTCGCGCAGTCGTTCCTCAATCCGCTGATCCAGCCGCTGGCGGAATGTTTCTTCGCGGTTTTTGAGGTCCTGCTCGCGGGCCATGAGCTTCGCCCCTGTGTTAGCGATCGTTTCCCGCTCCCGCGCCGCCAACCGGCGTTCGTGATCGAGCGACTGTATGTCACGTTCGATACGCGCGAGGTGCTCCGCAAGCTGAGCCTCGCGCTCTCCGCGGTGAGCGCGAGCGCGGTCGAGGATCGACGAGGGCAGGCCGAGTCGCTGGGCCATCTCGAACGCGAGGCTGCTGCCGGGCGATCCGTAGTTCAACCGGTATGTCGGCGCAAACGTGTGCGCATCGAACCCGAAGCCGGCCGGCGTCACGCCCGCGGTTGTTGACGCATACGTCTTGAGCGCATCGTAGTGGGTCGTCGCAATCACCATCGCGCCACGCGTTCGGAAGTGCTCGATGATCGACATCGCCAGCGCCCCGCCCTCAACCGGGTCCGTGCCCGCCCCGGCTTCATCGAGCAGTACAAGCGCCGGAAGATCCAGCGAGCGCTCCATCGCGACGATGTTGGCGATGTGGCCGGAAAACGTGCTGAGGCTCTGAGCGATGGACTGTTCGTCGCCAATGTCCGCGAAGAGCGATCGCAGAACGGGAATCTGAGAACCGCCGGCCGTCGGAATCAGCAATCCGGCCTGCGCCAGGAGCGTCAGCAAACCAGCGGTTTTGAGCGCCACCGTTTTGCCGCCGGTGTTTGGCCCCGTAATGACGAGCACAGTGACTGGTGGAATCAGCAGAACATCGACCGGAACCGGTTCGCGCTCCTGATGCGCACCACCGGGTCCGGCTTCGTCGCCGAGATGACGTCGAAGCGCCGGAATCAAAAGTGGATGACGCGCGCCGCGAAGTTCGATCCGGCCGTCAGACGCCAGGGCGGGCTCGACGCCGTTGACGAGCATCGAGAATCGCGCCTTTGCCTGCAGGACGTCCATTCTGGTCGCCGCTTCAAGCGTTCGCTCGAGATCGGCCGTGCGAACTCGGAATGCGTCAGAGAGTGCCAGGAGTATCTTTCGAATCTCCTCCTGTTCCTGATGCTCGAGGGCGACGATGTCGTTGTTGATTTCGACCGTGCTGAGCGGTTCGAGGAACAAACTGGCGCCGCTTCCAGAACTGCCGTGCACGATTCCCGGGATCGCCGAACGGTGTTCGGCGCGGACGACGAGGACGTAGCGGCCGTTGCGGTCGGTTACCACCTGCTGCTGCAGGTACTTCGCCGTGTCCTTCCCTCTGAGGTAGGACTCGAGGGTGCCGCGCAGTCTCGTTCGCTGCTTCCGCAGGCGATCGCGAATGGCTCTCAGCTCCGGACTCGCATCGTCCACCACCTCTCCGGCGGGATCGATTTTGCGGCGGATGTCTGCGATTTCACGCTCGAAGGACGCCGTCGCGTCCGCGAGTACGCGGAGAACGTTCGCTTGTTTTGCACGTCGGATTGCCGCCGCCGTCGTCTCGATAGATCCAAGGAACGTGGCGAGGCCATGGAGCTGCAGCGGTTCCAATGCCCGGCCTTCGACCGCGAGCGCTTTGAATGTGTGTTCCAGATCGGCAGGTGCCTGGAGCCCTATCTGCGCTTCCGAAAGAAACGACACGGTTTCTGCCGTTGCCGACAGCGCAGACCGGACCGCCACCGGGTCCGTCTCCGGTTCCAGGGCCGCAAGGGCTGCCCGCCCGGCCGGCGTCAGCGCAAACCGGCCGACGGCCTCGACAATACGGTCGAATTCGAGGGCCCGAAGGGCGCCTGCATTCATGAAGCTTGTGAAAAGGTGTGCTATCCCGGGGTTACGCCAATCGCCAACTATAGTTCAGGCTGAGCCGAAGCCACAATTTGAAATATGGAGAGCAACAGGACTGGTGTCAAGGCTGGAGATGATTGATGGCGCTCGCGACAGCGGCTGCACCAAATCCGTTATCGATATTCACGACCGAGACGCCGCTCGCGCAACTGTTCAACATCGCCAGGAGTGCCGCCAGCCCACCGAAGCTGGCGCCGTAACCAATACTGGTCGGTACCGCGATGACCGGCACATCGACCAGACCGCCGACCACGCTGGGTAACGCGCCCTCCATTCCCGCGACAACGATGACGACGTGTGCCGAGACGAGACGATGTTGCTCGGCGAGTAGCCGGTGAAGGCCGGAGACGCCGACGTCGTACAGTCGATCGACGCAGTTGCCCATCACTTCTGCCGAGACTGCGGCCTCTTCCGCAACGGGCAGATCCGCCGTCCCGGCCGCCGCCACCACAATCGTGCCACGTCCGCGAGCTGTATCCCCCGTCGGCCGCGTGATCGTCCTCGCAGTGGGGTGGTACATCGCGTCGGGCACTTTCGCCGTCACGCTTCGATACGCGTCTTCATTGGTCCGCGTCACCAGGAGGCTATGGCCGGCGGCAACGATACGGGCCGCGATCTCAGCAATTTGTTCGGGTTGTTTGCCGAGGCCGAACACCACCTCGGGAAATCCCTGGCGTACGCGACGATGATGATCGACTCGGGCGAACCCGAGGTCCTCGAACGGGGCCTGGCGTACAAATTGAAGGAGGCGGGCATGTGCGGCCTCAGGCGTAAGCGCGCCGGCGCTGACTTCTTCGAGGAGGGCGCGAAGCTCGTAACGGTTCATCGCCCGAAATGGTTGGCGTTCGTTGACTTCCCGTTCAGCCGAGCTATAAAATCGGCGATTGTGCCGCGTGACGGATTCATCTCTCTATGACGCTGTCTGAGACTCTCGTCCTCGTTGTTTACTTCTTCGTGCTCAGTATTCTGGCGATCTACGGGTGGCACAGGTACTACGTCGTTTATCTTTACATGAAAAACAGGGACCGGGTCCCGAAGCCGGTTCCGCCACCTGCCACGCTACCGGCCGTCACGATCCAGCTGCCCATCTTCAACGAGATGTACGTGGCCGACCGGCTCATCAGTGCGGTCGCCGAGATCGATTACCCCCGCGATCTGTTGCAGATCCAGGTATTGGACGACTCGACGGATGAAACAACTGGCATCTCTGAGTTGGCCGTCAGGCGCCTGGCGTCGCGCGGATTCAACATTCAGTATTTGCATCGCGTGGATCGACGGGGATACAAGGCGGGAGCGCTCGAGGCGGGGCTGAAGGAGGCCACGGGACAGTTCATCGCGATTTTCGACGCGGACTTCGTGCCGCCAAAAGACTTTCTGCTGCGGACGCTCGGGCACTTCGAGGCCGATCCCAAAGTCGGGATGGTGCAGGCCCGGTGGGGGCACATCAATCAGGACTATTCGCTCCTGACGAAAATCCAGTCGATTCTGCTCGACGCGCATTTCGTCCTCGAACACGGCGGGCGCAACCGTGCCGGATGCTTTTTCAATTTCAACGGGACGGCAGGGGTGTGGCGCCGAGACGCGATCGAGGCCGCCGGAGGGTGGCAGCACGACACGCTGACGGAGGATCTCGACCTCAGTTACCGGGCACAACTTGCCGGGTGGCGATTCGTTTTTCTCCCCGACCTCGTATCTCCGGCGGAAGTGCCCGTGGAGATGAACTCCTTCAAGTCGCAGCAGCATCGATGGGCCAAAGGCTCGATCCAGACGTGTCTGAAGTTGTTGCCTCGGATCCTGCGGTCGAACCAGCCACTGGGCGTGAAGGCCGAAGCCTTCTTCCATCTGTCGGCGAACTTCAACTACCTGTTGATGTCGGTGCTCTCGGTGCTCATGTTCCCGGCCATGTACGTCCGGTACAACATGGGCTGGACGGAGATGCTGCTCATCGACGTGCCCCTCTTTGCGGCAGCTACCTTGTCCGTCTGCAATTTCTACATCGTCTCGCAGCGCGAGCTGTATTCAGACTGGCGGCAGCGGTTGAAGTACCTGCCGTTCCTGATGTCGATCGGCATCGGTCTGTGCGTGAACAACACGCTCGCGGTCCTCGAGGCGATATTTGGCAGCGAAAGCGAATTCGCCCGAACACCGAAGTACGGGATCGAACGGGACAGCGATGAATGGGTGGGTAAGAAGTACCACCAGACCGTCGGGGTGCAGCCGATCGTCGAGCTGGCACTCGGTCTGTATTTCACGGGGACGGTCTTCTACGCGCTCGCCAATCAGATTTACGGCACGCTGCCGTTCCTGATGCTCTTCCAGATTGGATTCCTCTACACGGGTCTCCTGTCGATCTTCCAGCAATTCACCGGCGAAAACGTCATGCTGAAGACGCCGGAGATCGCGAAGTAGAAACAACTCTCAACTGCCAACTCCCAACGCAGTTCTGCTATATTCCGCCCCGTCTCTCCCTAAGGAGTTCCTATGAATTTCGCGCGTATCGCGCTTGCAGCGGTCGTGTCGTGGATTGTCTACCTGGGGGTGAGTTTCGTCGTGCACACCGTGCTGTTGCGGGATATGTATCTGCGGCATCTCAGCTCGATGCGGCCTGAGACAGATCAGAATGCGATCCTGCCCATTGGATTCGTATTCGCGCTGGTGGGCTTCTTCGCGTTTGCGTACGCCTACGCGAAAGGCTACGAGGGCGGCAGGGGTGCCCAGGAAGGGCTGCGATTTGGCGTCCTCGTCGGGATTCTGATTTGCTGCTTCCGGATCATCTGGGACCACATGGTCTGGCCGGTCTCCCTCCAGCTCACCGTCGCGTGGATGGTCGAGTACATCCTCGAGTTTGCACTCTACGGAATCATCGTCGGCGCCATCTACAAGCCAGTCCAGAAGAGTGTTCGTGCGGGTGTCGCGATATGATCGAGCTATGACAGTCGCTAAAGACGCGAAGCCGAAAGGCGGTCTCGAGGACGTCGTCGCTGCCTCGTCGTCCATCTGCTATCTCGACGGCGACCGGGGGGTGCTGGCGTATTACGGGTACGACATCCACGATCTCGCGCGCGCCGTGTCGTTCGAGGAGGTCTGTTACCTGCTGTGGCACGGGCGGTTGCCCAACCGGGCCGAACTGGGAGATCTGCAGTCCCAGCTGGCGGCCTCACGCGCGCTTCCGGAATCGGTCCTCCGTCTCATGCGACAGCTTCCGCTCACGGACCCTTCGACAGGCTCAGGGTCGCCCCGAGCAGCGTCGAGGGGCGACGGAATGGACGTGCTCAGGACGATGGTGTCGGTGTTAGGGCATACCGATCCCGACGTCAACGACAACTCGTCGGCCGCCAACCAGCGCAAGGCGATCAGACTGACGGCCCAGATGGCGAGTCTTGTGGCCACGCAAGGACGCATGCAGGCCGGCGGCGGACCCGTGCAGCCCGATCCGGCGCTCGGACATGCCGCCAACTTCCTCTACATGTTGACGGGCACCCGGCCGAGCGCGCTGGCGACGCGCGCCTTCGACATCGCGCTGGTCCTCCACGCCGATCATGAGCTGAATGCGTCCACGTTTGCCGCGCGCGTCGCCGCCGCGACGTTGACCGATCTGCATTCAGCTATCGTCGGGGCAATCGGCACGCTCAAGGGACCGCTGCACGGCGGCGCCAATGCCGACGTCATGCGCATGCTGATCGAGATTGGCCCCGACGCCCCTGGGGAGCGGATCGATGAGGCGATCCGAAGCAAGCTGGCCCGCAAGATCAAGGTTCCGGGGTTCGGCCACCGCGTGTACACGACCGAGGATCCGCGTGCCACACACCTGCGGCGGATGTCGAAAGAACTCGGCGAAAAGGTAGGGAACACGCGCTGGTTCGAGATGTCCCAACGGATCGAATCGGTGGTCAAGGCCGAGAAGAAGCTCAATCCCAACGTGGATTTCTATTCGGCCTCGACGTATTACACCCTTGGTATTCCGATCGACCTGTTCACGCCGATTTTTGCCGTCAGTCGAGTGTCCGGCTGGACGGCGCATTGCCTCGAACAGTACGCGAACAATCGGCTGATCCGGCCCCGCACCGAATACATCGGTCCGCCACATCCGCAGCCCGTGCTCCCAATCGAGCAACGGTGAACTGCCATGGACCCGCGTTTCATCCGCAACTTCTCGGTGATCGCGCACATCGATCACGGGAAATCGACGCTTGCCGATCGATTCCTGGAGATCACGGGCGCGCTGCAGCCGCGCGAGATGGAGGCGCAGGTGCTCGACAGCATGGATCTCGAGCGTGAGCGCGGGATCACGATCAAGGCTCATGCGGTGCGGTTGAACTACAAGGCCAACGATGGCCAGGACTACGTGCTGAACCTGGTGGATACGCCCGGCCACGTCGATTTTTCATACGAGGTCACGCGGTCCCTCTCGGCGTCCGAGGGCGCTTTGCTGCTCGTCGATGCGTCCCAGGGTGTCGAGGCGCAAACGCTCGCGAACGCGTATCTGGCGGTCGAAAACAATCTCGAAATCATCCCGGTCATCAACAAGATCGATTTGCCGGGCGCACAGCCGGAGGAGGCGAAGCGGCAGATCGAGGAAATCATCGGCCTCGACGCGAGCCATGCCATCCTCGCGAGCGCGAAAGAGGGCACCGGCGTCAAGGAGATCCTGGAAGCAATCGTGGAGCGGCTTCCTCCGCCAACGGGCGATCGCGAGGCCCCGCTCAAAGCCCTCATCTTTGACTCCTGGTACGACGCCTATCGCGGCGTCATCATCCTGACGCGTGTCATCGACGGCGTGTTGCAGCCGGGGATGAAGATTCGTCTCATGGCGAAGGGGCAGGAATTCGACGTCGAGCAAGTGGGTGTGTTTTCGCCGAAGCCGACTGTGGTGGCAGACCTCGGCGCGGGAGAGGTGGGGTTTGTCTTTGCGGCGATCAAGAACGTCGCCGATGCGAAGATCGGCGACACCATCACCGACGCGACCCGGCCCACCGCTGAGCCCTTTCCCGGATTCAAGGAAAGCAAGCCGATGGTCTTTGCCGGCCTGTATCCGGTCGAAGGCAGCGAGTACCCGGAGTTGCGCGATGCACTCGAGAAGCTCCGCCTGAACGACGCGTCGTTTTTCTTCGAACCGGAAACCTCGGCAGCGCTCGGATTCGGGTTCCGTTGCGGGTTCCTCGGCCTGCTCCACATGGAGATCGTCCAGGAGCGGCTCGAACGCGAGTTCGATATGGATCTCGTGACGACGGCGCCGGGGGTGCTCTATCGCGTCATGACGACGGATGGAGAGGTGCACGAGATCGACAGTCCGGCAAAACTGCCGGATCCCGGGCGGATCGAGAAGTTCGAAGAACCGGTGATCACGGCCATGGTGCTGACGCCATCGGAGCACGTCGGCGCAATCCTGCAGTTGTGTCAGGAAAAACGCGGAGTGCAGAAGGGGCTCGAGTATCTCGCCTCGGATCGCGTGCTCATCACCTATGAGTTGCCCTTCAACGAGGTCGTGCTCGACTTCTACGATCGACTCAAGACACTCTCACGCGGCTACGCGTCGCTCGACTACCACGTGACCGGGTACTGGGAGTCCCCGCTCGTCAAACTGGACATTCTCGTCAACGGCGAGCCGGTTGACGCGTTGTCGATCATCGTGCACCGTGACATGGCGTACCAGCGCGGTCGGGCGCTCGCGTCGAAGATGCGCGAACTCATCCCGCGGCAGATGTTCGAGGTCGCCATCCAGGCCGCGGTTGGCAGCCGCATCATCGCGCGGGAATCCGTGAAGGCGCTTCGAAAGAACGTCCTCGCGAAGTGCTATGGCGGCGACATCACGCGCAAGCGGAAGCTGCTCGAGAAACAGAAGGAAGGCAAGAAGCGCATGAAGCGAGTCGGGCGCGTCGAAATCCCGCAGGAAGCTTTCCTGGCAGTCCTGAAGGTCGGGACGGAATAGCATGGCTGAAACGTTCAAGAAATCGACCGCGCGCGAGTACTTCGAATCGATCGTCATTGCCGTGATCCTCGCGCTGTTCGTTCGGACATGGGCCGTCCAAGCGTTCAAGATTCCGACCGGCTCGATGGAGAACAATCTGCTCATTGGCGATCACCTGCTCGTCAACAAGTTCGTGTTCGGACCGGCCCATGCCGAGCGTGCGATCCTTCCCATGCGCGACATCCGTCGTCAGGACATTGTCGTCTTCAAGTACCCCGACGAACCGGAACGCGATTTCATCAAACGCGTGATCGGGCTGCCCGGGGAGACGATCGAATTGCGGAACAAGAAGGTCTATATCAACGGGCAGCCCCTCGACGAACCATACGTCCATTTCCTCGAACCGGCGTCGCACTCCCAGGAAATCACCTCGTTTGACGTGCGCGAGCGCTACGGCCCGGTGCGGGTGCCAGAGAACCAGTACTTCGTGATGGGAGACAACCGCGACAACTCGCAGGACAGCCGGTATTGGGGATTCCTGCCGCGCAGTTACGTCAAAGGACGAGCGCTGATGATCTACTGGTCCTTCGATAACGGCCCCGACCAATACACGGACGCGAGCGCCCCGGCACGGGTGCTTTCAGTCATCACCCACTTCTTCACCGGCACGCGTTGGGAGCGGATTTTCCGGCAGATTCACTAAAACTCGTGCATACTTCAGGCGTCGCTGTGCGACTTTGAGGTCGGGGGCCTGAATGGCGCGAAAGATCGTCAAGCTCGCGATATTCCTCGTCATCGCCAACGCGCTCTACCGTTTCATTCCCGTCTACTTTCACTACCAGCAATTCAAGGATGCCGTGCACGAGGCGGCGCTCTTTTCGAGGGGGCGCACCGACGCGCAACTGATCGACCAGGTGATGGACCTCGCGGCCAAGTATCACATTCCGCTCGATCGCGAGTACGTGCAGGTGAGACACGACAACGAACGGACCATCATCGATGCGTCGTATGTCGAAACGATTGAGTGGTTTCCGACTTACAAGCGGAACTGGCAGTTCGATGTGGGCGAGCAGGCCTTTGCCAACGTGCGGCCAACGAACCCGGCGGATGTCGGACGGTGAGCGGTCACAATCGCGCCTGTGCGGCGTCGACTTCCGCTTCGAGCTTCTGAGCTAATCGCGCCGCCTCGCCACGAATCTCGTCGGCACGCGCGGCATCCTTCAGGCTTTCCAGATTGATTTCCACGTTCGCTCTGGCTCCGCGCATTCCCGCGGTAAGCAGTTCGACCGCGACGCGCACGTCGCTGGCTGCGTTCGGGTTTCCGAACGACGCAATCACCGTCGCGTGCTCGGCTGCCTCGGTGCACAGCCGCATCACGTCGAGCGGTGACGCGATCGCTCCTTCCAGCGCCTGCTGGATGCGTTCTGATCGCCGCCTCTTCTCGTCGTCGCTGGCTTTGGGCAATCTGTAAGTGGCCATCACTACGTCATAGGCCTCGGCATCGCGGTCAACGAGGGAAGCCAGTTCGTCCGACAATTCGGCTTCGCGTCTGCCGGCGATCGCGAGGCGCTCGAGGTCGTCTTTCTCCGTGGTCGCGGGCCGGCCGAGGCTCGCCACCATTGCGAGCAGCGCCGCGCCGAGAGCGCCGGCGAGCGCCGCGGCCGACCCACCGCCTGGCGTCGGATCCGAGGAGCGGAACGCGGCAATCAGGTCGCGAACACTGCGTTCAATGAGGCTCATGTTGAATCAAACGGCCGGACGCGACGCGTCCCTTTGTAATGACAGCAGCAATTGAATCCGCGTCGACCCGAAGCAGATTGACCGCATCCCCCCGGACGACAACCGCGTCGGCGTACTTGCCCTCTTCCAGACTTCCGGCATCCGCTGCGCGGTCGATGGACCAGGCGGCATTGATGGTCGATGCAATCAGCGCCTCCTCGAAGGTGAGGTTCATTCTGAAGCAGGCGAGGCTCATGGCAAATGGCATGCTGGGGGAGAAACCGCCGCCCGGATTGATATCGGTCGCGAGGGCAACCGGCACTCCAGCGGCAATAAGCTCCCGCGCAGGGGCAAATCGCGCCAACTTCAGGTAGAACGCCGCCGTCGGCAGGAGCGTGGCCGTCACGTTCGCTTCTGCCATCGCGCGAATTCCTTCCGCCGGAACGAAAACCAGATGGTCCGCCGACCGCGCGCGGACGGCGGCCGCCACGAGCGATCCCCCGCTCGGTCCCAACTCGTCGGCGTGGATTCGCGATTTCAGTCCCGCCTGTTGTCCCGCTTCGAGAATTCGACGCGACTCAACCGGCGTGAACACGCCGTCTTCGCAGAAGACATCGCACCACGTGGCGGTGCGTTCCGACCTAACGGCCGGGATCATCTCATTGCAGACGAGATCGACATACTCGCCGCGATTGTTGCGATAGTCCGGCGGAATTTCGTGGGCCCCCAGAAACGTGGCTTCAATCGACATCGGGTGCGTTCGGCTCACCGTCTTGATGACCCGGAGCAGCTTCAACTCCGATTCGAGATTCAAGCCGTAACCACTCTTGATCTCACAGGTCGTGGTTCCGCACGCGAGCATTTCGTCGAGTCTGGAGATTGTCGCGCTGACGAGCCTGTCTTCGTCAGCTTCGCGCGTGGCTCTGACGGTTTCCAGGATCCCCCCACCGGAAGCCGCGATCTCGGCGTAGGTTTCTCCCGCCAGACGCCGTCGCAGCTCTCCACGCCTGTCGCCCGCGAACACCGCGTGCGTGTGGGGATCGACGAATCCCGGCAGGATGGTGTGGTCTCGGAGATCGTAGATCTGTGCGTGAGGAAGGGGTGCGATCCGTCGGGCCAGCTCGTCGGACGGTCCGGTGAAGACGACGCGGCCCTCGAGGGCGGCCAGCGCTCCGTCAGCGGTGCGATCCAGCCGGGATTGCGCGGATCCCCGTCGCGGAGCTTCGCCAGCGCAAGTAATCAACTCTTTCGCGTGCAGCAGAATGAGGTCGGCCGGGCGCATCGAGAGGGCGCCGCCCGTCACTGCGGCAGCAGGGTGGCCAGCCGTGCGCCAAGTTGCTCGTCTGACAGGTCGGACACCCGCACGCGCTTGTCGCGGCTGCGCTGTCCGGCCTCAATCGTGATGCTTCGTCGGGGAACGTCGAACAGCCGCGCAAGGAAGGCTGTGAGTTCCTGATTGGCGGCCTCGTCCACTGGTGCTGCCGCCACTCGAATCAGCAGCGCATCTCCGCGCCGGCCAGCCAGCCTGGTCTGGCCGGCCCGCGGGATCACTCGAACCTTGATGATGGCGCCGTTACCCGCGTTCATCGGCCGCGCGCGGTGCGTCCGCGGACAGCCAGGACGAAGGCGGCTCGACGGTTTCCGGCTGGCGCGGACGATGGAGCAGAACCTTCTCTCCGCCTTTTTCGTCCGAACGATCCTGATCTCTGATGAATTCGAGCGCGTGGTAAAGGGCCTGGATCGAAGCCTCGAGCGATCCTTCGACGCCGCGGCGCCGCAGCCGCAGCTCGTTGATGTCGCGCTCGACTTCGCCCAACCGCCCTTGCGCGCGCTGCAGCAGCAAATCCGCGCGCCCCTCTGCTTCTCGAACGATCATCTTTGCCTCGCTCTGAGCAGCTTCCTTGATCTCATCCGCCAGCCGCTGCGCCGTCAGCAGGGTGTTTCGCAGGTTGGCCTCGCGATCCCGGTGCTCGCCAAGCAGCCCTTCCATCCGTTGCAGATCCTGCCGGAGCCGATCGATTTCCCGCAGCGCGTGCTCGTAGTCATCCGCCGCCTCGGTCAGAAACGCCACCACCTCGGTGCGGTCGAGTCCACGGAAGACGGTGCGAAACTTCTGTTGTCGCAGATCGAGCGGCGCCACGCGCATCAACCGCTCCGGAGGAGTCGAACCAGAATCAGCTGCCGACGTGCTGCCAGGGGTTGTGGGACGATCGAACATCGGGGCCTCCCTCCAAGCTACACCGGGGCTCCGCCCCGGTCGTTATTCCCGTCTCGTCCGCGCGCCGAAAATGGCCGTACCCACGCGGACCATCGTTGCCCCTTCCTCGATCGCAGCTTCGAAGTCGTGGCTCATGCCCATCGATAGATGACGAAGCGACGCGGCGGGAAGGCCTGCGGCCTCCAGCCGGTCGCGCAACTGCCGCAGCCGGACGAACCACGGCCGCGTCTTCTCAGGATCCTCACTCCATGGCGGAACGAGCATCAATCCCGACATCCGGATCGCCCGCGCTGAAATCGCTGCGTGGGCCAGCGCTTCGATTTCCTCCTGAGCCGCACCGAATTTCGTGGTTTCGCGCGCGAGATCGACCTGGAGCAGGATCTCCGGCGTGGTTCCCTGTTCGGATGCGGCCGTATCCAGCCGGCTGAGCAGATCGCTCGAATCGACTGAGTGAATGCAGGCGAACGAAGCGGCGGCCTTGCGCGCCTTGTTCGACTGCAGGTGGCCGATCAGGTGCCATCGGACACCCGGGGTATCGGATGTTGCGACGATCTTCTGCAGGCCCTCCTGGACTTTGTTTTCGCCAAAATCCCGCTGCCCCGCAGCGTGTGCGGCTCTGACGTGTTCCGCGCCGAACGTCTTCGATACCGCCACCAGCGTTACCTCGTCGGGTTGCCGGCCGGCGCGTTGGGCGGCGGCGGCGATCCGCCAGCGGACCGCCGCCAGATTGGTGGCGATGTCGGTGACAGTCGACAACCTACTTTCGGAATGATTTGAGCGCTTCGAAATTGGTCTGCGCCTCTTTGGCGTTCGGGCCGTTCGGCGCAAGCTTCAGATACGTCTCGAATTCGGTCACCGCCTCGGCGAGCTTTCCGAGGTTGATGTAGACCTTTCCGAGCATGAAATGGGCGTCCGCGTAGTCAGGTCTGGTCTTGACCGCCGCTTCGAACTTCTCCTGCGCGTCGGTGAAGTTGTTCGAGTTCCAGGAAATCGCCCCCTGGTTGAACAGGGTTTCGGCGCTCACTGTGCCGCCCGATGCCGTCGTGTGTTTGGTGGCGAGGGCGGACATTTCCTGCGCCTCCTTGAACTTTTTCTGCGTGTTGTAGAGCGTGGCCAGACCCGAATACGCCGGCGCAAAGCTGGGATTGATTTCAATCGCCTTCTTATAGGCGGCTTCGGCCTGGTCGTACTCCTTTTTGCGGGAATGGAACTCGCCGATGTTCGCGTAACACTCGGTGCACTTGGGGAGTGCCGCAATCACCTCGTTGAACTTGGCGATCGCTTCGTCGTATTTGCCCTCGTTGCCAAGCTTGACTCCTTCGTCGAACGCACCGCGGATGGCAGCGTTTCGCGCTTCAATCTTCTTGCGATCGGCATCCGACACGTCGGCGGTGCTGCCAGGCTTGAGCGTGAAATTCACTTCGGCCATGTCGAGACCGATGCGTTGCGGGAAGCTCTGGCTCATCCCGTCCTTCGACGCGGTGATCTTGTACTGACCGGGCTGGAGCCCGATCTGAATGTACTCTCCGCGCCGATTGGTTTTGACCTCGTACTTCCGGTTCATGCCTTCCGACATTTCAATCGTGACTTGCGCCCCTTCGACCGGCTGGTTCTTGGCGTCAACGACCTTGCCCTTCACCTGGCCGGTCTGAGCGGTGGCGGGTGCCGCCCACAGCGCAACTGCGACGAGCACGGCTGCGAGCATGACCCGGCGGATCCACGTTCCCATACGAACCTCCGTCACCAAACCGCGGCACGCCGCGGCAGTTGCAGCTCTTCCTTAAGACGCCGCAAAGAGACCCAGGAGATGTTCTGACGATTCCGTCGTTAGTTTACACGAGTTGCGTGGCGAGGTCCGCCTTCGCGCGACGCTTGGACGGGACCAGCCTTCGCGTGGCGTGCCAACCGAAGCTCATGTCGGGTTGGCTCGCGTGGGCGAGAGTTGGAAAAACCGCTCAATATCATCGAGCTTCTGCGTGATCGGCGCCGGCGGCAGCGACGCCAGAAATCGGCGTCCGTAGCCCATCGTCCGCAGCCGCGGGTCGAGCACCGCGAGCACGCCGCGGTCCTCGCGGTGGCGCAGCAGTCGTCCGAGCCCTTGCTTGAGCGCAAGCACCGCAAGGGGAATCTGATACTCGTTGAACGCCGAGCCGCCGCTCGCGGCGATCGCTTCGATGCGAGCGGCTGTGATGGGGTCTCCAGGAGAGGCGAATGGCAGTTTGTCGATGATGACGCAGCTCAAGGCTTCCCCGACGACGTCAACGCCCTGCCAGAAACTCGATGTTGCAAGGAGGACGGCATTGGGCGTGGCCTTGAAGTCCCGCAGCAGCGCCGATCTGGGCGCGGTTCCCTGCACCAGGATCGGATACTCAAGTTCCGATTCGGCGACCCGCTGCACGCGGCGGAGGTTCGCGTAGCTCGTAAACAGCACGAAGGCCCGGCCGCGGCTGCGGCGCAGGATTTCGAGCACCTCGCGTGCGGCGGTGTCCGCAAACTGCGGCGATCGAGGATCCGGCATGCGGCGCGGCAGGTAGAGGATGGATTGCCGGCCGTAGTCGAACTCGGAATCGAACCTGACTTCTTTCGCTCGTGTCACGCCCAGCCGGCGGCGCACGTATTCGAACGAGCCGTCGACGGAGAGTGTGGCCGAGGTGAGGACTGTCACGCGCATTCGATCGAGCAGCACCTCGCGAACGATCGCTGACACATCGATTGGCGACGCGCGAAGATAAATGCCGCGCCCCCTCAGCTCGAGGAAATAGACGTGGGCCGGATCGTCGGCTCGCAGCAGGAACCGCAGATCGTCCCGCAGCTCGGTTGCCCTGCGGCCCAGCGCCAGCACGTCTTCGGTGACGTTCTTCGTCAGCGCGACGTCGGCCACGAGCGCCTCGAGCGCATTGTCGAGCGCGGCGCCGCTGTCGGAGACCCGCAGCGTCTGAGAGGGACCGATGCGGAGGCGCGACTCGCCGAACGACGATCCGCTCAGCTCGAGCTGCAGTACCTGAAGCGCGGCAAAAAAGCTCTCGGAATGATTGCGGATGCGCTCGAGATCGTCTGCGAGCGCGTCCGCTCCCTCGGACGAAGGCACCTGGTTCGTCGCCAGCAGCCTGCCGCCGTCCGCCACGAGGTCAGCGACGCGAAACGAGCTCAGCGCTCGGCCGAAATACTGCGTTGCCACGTCTTCGAGCTGGTGTGCTTCGTCGATGATCGCGTGACGGCACTCCGGAATGACCTCGCCGTAGTCGCTCTGGCGCACGGCGGCGTCGGCGCACAACAAATGATGGTTGACGATGACGAGGTCCGACTCGGCGGCACGCTGCCGCATCCGGGTGACGTAGCAGTCGCCGAAACGGGGGCACTCGGATCCGATGCAGTTCTCCGCGCTTGCCGCGATGTCCCTCCAGAACGGCAGGTCCTCGGGGAGATCTTCAATCTCCGCCCGGTCACCGGTTTCCGTGTGTTGTACCCAGCGCTCAATCAGGCGCAGGTAATGCGCTTCGTCGGCGCTCGACACGAACGAGGGGAACGCGGACTGCGCACCTTCGCTCCGGACAGCATCAAATCGATGAAGGCAGAGATAGTTGCCGCGTCCTTTCATGTAGGTCGCGGTGAACTCGACGGGGAGGGCGGAGCTGAGAACCGGGAGATCCTTGAAGTAGATCTGCTCCTGCAGGTTCTTGGTGCCGGTTGAGATCAGGACGCGCTGCCCGCTGAGGATCGCGGGCACGAGATAGGCGAGTGTCTTGCCGGTTCCGGTGCCAGCTTCGGCCATCAGGATGCCGCCGTCGGCAAACACCGATGCCACCGCAGCAGCCATCTGCAGTTGCGCCGGCCGCGGTTCAAACCCGTTCAGCGCCCTGCCGATCGGGCCGTCCGGCGCGAAGGCCGACGACACGGCCGCTTCGAGTTCTGGTGACGGATAGGAGTCAAAGCCAGAGCGGGCCGCCCGCTGGTTGGCCGGCGAAACCGTGGCCGCGACCACCCCGGGGTCCCCGCGGCGCACGCTTGCGCCGTGGGGTGGAGCGGAGCGGTCACTCTGGAACTGGTCCATACATCCCACTAGTGCTCCGGGTAGAGTGGAAACTTTCGACAGAGCGCCTCGACTTCCACGCGAACGGCGGCGAGCACCGCGTCATCCTCCGGCGAGGCGAGCGCGCGTGCGATGAATCCGGCAATGGCGTCCATTTCTGATTCGCGCATCCCGCGACTCGTGATCGCCGGCGTCCCGATCCGAATGCCACTCGCCACCATCGGCGGATTCTTGTCGAACGGGATCGCGTTCTTGTTGACGGTGATGCCCGCCTTGCCGAGCGCCGCTTCCGCCACCTTCCCCGTCAGCAAGCGCGAGAAGACGTCAACGAGCATGAGATGGTTGTCGGTGCCGCCCGACACGAGGCGGAAACCCGCGGTCGACAGGCCGGACGCCAGACGTTTCGCGTTGGCGACGATCTGCCGCTGATATTCGCCGAAGCCAGGCTCCATCGCCTCCTTCAGGCACACGGCCTTCGCCGCGATGATGTGCATGAGAGGCCCTCCCTGAATACCGGGGAACAGCGCACGGTCCAGATCCTTGGCGTATGCCGCGCGACAGAGCACGAGGCCGCCGCGAGGCCCACGCAGCGTCTTGTGGGTCGTCGTGGTCACGAAATCCGAGTGCGGGACCGGAGACGGATGGATGCCGGCGGCGACCAGGCCCGCAATGTGCGCCATGTCGGTGACGACCGGGGAACCGACGGCCTTGCCGATCCGGCCGATGCGTTCGAAATCAATTACGCGCGGGTAGGCGCTGGCGCCCACCATGATCATCTTCGGCCGGTGCTGGGCTGCCAGACGCTCGAGTTCCTCATAATCAATCTGCTCGTCGTCCTGACGCACTCCGTAGGGGACGATCGAATACAGCTTTCCCGAGAAGTTCAACGGATGGCCGTGGGTCAGATGGCCACCGTGGGCGAGGTTCATGCCCAGCACCGTGTCGCCGGGCTTCAGCAGCGCGAAGTAGACCGCCATGTTCGCCTGCGCCCCGGAATGCGGCTGCACGTTGGCGTGCTCCGCGCCGAATAGTTCACGTGCGCGGGAGATGGCGAGGGATTCCGCGACGTCGACGAACTCGCAGCCGCCGTAGTAGCGCTTCCCTGGGTAGCCTTCGGCGTATTTGTTCGTCAACACCGAGCCGGCCGCCTGCAGAACCGCCTGGCTGACGAAGTTTTCCGACGCGATCAGCTCGAGACCGCTGTTCTGACGATGACGTTCGTTTCTGATCGCCGTGTCAATGTCCGGATCTGTTTCGGCGAGGGTACGCCAACGGGACGGAGTCTCAAGTTTTGTAGTCATGCTGTTCCAGTTCGTGAATCTGATTGACGCGGCGCTGATGTCGTCCGCCTTCAAACGGTGTCGTCAGCCACAGTGCGGCGATTTCATCCGCGAGCGTGAACGCGACGATTCGACCGCCCATCGTCAGCACGTTCGCATCGTTGTGTTCTCGAGACATCCGCGCGGTATAGAGATCGTTGCACAACGCGGCGCGCACACCCGGAATTTTGTTCGCGGCGATCTGTTCGCCCTGACCGCTGCCGCCCAACACGATGCCTCGATCGGCACGGCCCGCAGCGACGGCTCGCGCGACGTCGGCGCTGATTTGCGGGTAGTCCACAGCGTGGGTGGTGAAGGTTCCGCGGTCGTCCACGTCGTGGCCGAGGCGTCGAAGCGTGGCCAGGAGGTGCTCTTTGAGGGCGAAGCCTGCGTGATCAGCGCCGATCGCGATGCGCATATCGGCGATTATAGAGTGCCAGAGTGCCAGGGTGCCAAAGTGCCAGGGTGCCAAAGTGCCAGAGGGCCAGGGTGCCAAAGTGCCAGGGTGCTTGCGAGGAATCTTGGCACTTTGGCCACCTTGGCACTTTGGCACTTTTCGTGACTCATGTCTGACGTTGTCGTGAACCGGCGTGCGGAGGAGCGGCTGCGGCTCGGACACCTCTGGATCTATCGATCCGACGTGGTCAGCACCGGCGCGCAGGCGGGGGAGATCGTGCGAGTCGTTGGGTCTCGCGATCGGATACTCGGCCATGCCCTGTACAGCAGCCGGTCCGAGATCGCCCTGCGATTGATGACGCGCGGCGACCGGCCGGTTGACGTTGATACGTGGCGTTCTCGGATCCGGCAGGCGGTCGCATATCGCGAGTCGTTGCTCATCGACGCCACGGCATATCGACTCGTTCATGGCGAGGCCGACCTGTTGCCATCGCTGGTCGTCGATCGGTACGGCGACTATCTCGTGCTCCAGACGTTGTCGCAGGGCACCGACCGTCTGACCACGGAAATCACCCGGCTGCTCGTCGAGATCGTGGGACCGGTGGGAATACTCGCGCGAAACGATCCGCGCGTGCGGACGCTCGAGGGACTCGAGCAGCGTGTGGATGTCGTGCACGGCACCGTGCCCGCGTCAATACCCGTCAGAGACGGACGGGTGAAATACGACGTTGATCCCTACAAGGGACAGAAGACCGGATTGTTTCTCGATCAGCGGGAGAATCGAGTTGCGGCCGCCGGCTATGCCCGTGGCCGACTGCTCGACGCGTTCAGCTATCACGGAGGTTTCGCGCTGACACTTGCGCCAGCATGCGACGAGGTGCTGGCGATCGACATTTCAGACGACGCTGTCGACCGCATCCGCGAGAACGCACGTCTCAACGGACTCGCGCACATCGAAGCGAGAGCGATGAACGTGTTCGACGAGCTGCGAGAACTGGAGCGGCGCGGAGAAACGTTCGACACGATCGTCCTCGACCCTCCGGCGTTCGCGAAAAGCAGGAGTGCGCGTGCGAAAGCGCTGTCGGGCTACAAGGAAATCAATCTGCGCGCCCTGAAGATCCTTCGTGCCGGCGGATTTCTCATCACGTGCACCTGCTCCTATCACGTCAGCGAAGCAGATTTCGCCGAGGTCATCGCGTCAGCCGCGATCGATGCGCACGCCGATATCACGGTGGTCGAGAAGCGGATGCAGGCTCGAGACCATCCGGTGCTGATTACGGTGCCCGAGACCTACTACTTGAAGTGCTTCATCGTGCGGAAGCTTGCGTAGCGGCTACCTGGCCGGGCCAGCGAGATTGTCCGCGAGAGTGACTGAACACACTCCTCCTCCCTCTGCCCGTTGAACGACACCAAGCGAGCAAACGTCGGCAAGCACGAAACCTCCACTTAACCCACTTCTTGCCAGCCGGATTGCCAAATCAGCCGCCGTTGTAGCGGGCCGATCCGCTGTTGGTGTTTCACCTCTTTGCCCAGCTGCCACGCTCAAGAGGGCGAGAGCTGCAATAACGGCCAAACACTCGCGTGTCGCCAACATAGCTTCATTGCCTCCAAACGCCCGTGGTTCCCAACCAGCGCTGCTCCAAGATCGAATTCCACAAAAGGATGTCGGCCCGCGACGATACAGTGCTCTGGACCGATCCCAAGACCGCGTTAATCTGAGGTCCTTCATCGTCCGGAAGCTTCGGTAACCGGCGCGCCGGAGGCGAGCCGCTCCGCGAGCGGGACCTGGCCATGCTCGCGTGCAACGATGGCGGCCGTCTTGCCGTCATCGGTCACCAACGTCGCATCGGCTCCACGCGAAAGAAGGAGTTCGACGATATCCTCCCGTCCGCCGGCGGCAGCCCCCATGAGCGGCGTGTATCCAACCTGCTGCCTTGCATTCGGGTCGGCTCCATGGGCAAGCAGCGCTTCGGCAGCGTCCCGATTACGAGCAGCGACTGCGGCATGGAGAGGCTGCACTTTCATCTCGTTGCGTGCCGCCAGTCCGACCTGCGCCCCTCGATCCAGGAGGACCGCGGTCGTCGACGATGGGCCAAAGAACGCCGCGAGACCAAGCGGTGTATGGCCGTCAGGGGCGAATGCATTGGCAAGCTCCGGCTGCTCATCGAGAATCGCCGCGACCCGTTCGTTATCCCCCAGGGCGGCCGCCTCCCAGATGGTGAGGGAACGCGCGTGGTCGGCCAGCGTCTTCGCCTCGTCACGTTTGTTGTGGTACAGCGCTGTGAGAATGGCCGAGCCGGTTTCAACTGCTGCCATAAGCCCTCGCAATTAGTTAGTTAAGCTAACTAAGTTATACTCGCGGCATGCCTCGCCGCGCAAGTGGCTTGTCACACCCCTCGGTGGCGCTGGCCGACCGCCTCCATTCCGCCGCGATCCACCTGCTCCGGCGGGTCCGCAAGGCCGACGTACAGACCGGGCTCAGCGCCGCACGCCTGTCGGCGCTGTCCGTCATCGTGTTCGGCGGTCCCATTCGCATCTCCGCGCTGGCCAAGGCCGAACAGGTCCGCACCCCGAGCATCACGCCCATCGTCGCGGCGCTCGAACGCGAAGGCCTGGTGACTCGGGAGTCGGATGTGTCCGACGCCCGGGCCGCGCTTCTTCGCGCGACGGTCAAAGGCGCGCGGCTGATGGCCGAAGGACGCGCGCGGCGAGTATCGCTGCTGGCCGCTGAGTTGAATGATTTGAGCCCGGAAGATCGCGCGACACTGTCGCGAGCGGCGGACATCCTGGAGCGGCTTTCGCGCAAGCAGCGGACCGCATAGTCTCGACCGCCGGTGCGCTGTTCTTCTGCTACGATCGCGGCATGCGCGATCCCCAAGCCTCTCTCAGCACGCCGCTTTCTGCGTCTGACTTCGCCAGCGCCTTTCCAGGCTCCCAAAAGGTCTACCTCGACGGCCCGGGCGTTCGCGTGCCATTCCGGGAGATTGCTCTGACCAACGGCGAGACGCTTCGCGTCTACGACACGAGTGGACCCCAGGGACACGACGTTCGCGGCGGTCTTCCCAAGCTACGTGCGTCGTGGGTGCTACCGAGCAGGAGTTCGGGCGAACCCGTGACTCAGCTCCACTACGCCCGCAAAGGGATCGTCACCCCGGAGATGGAATTCGTCGCGATCCGAGAAGGATTCGATCCCGGGTTCGTTCGTTCCGAGATTGCCCGCGGCCGCGCCATCATTCCCGCCAACATCAACCACCTCGAGCTGGAGCCGATGATCATCGGCCGCAACTTCGCGGTGAAAATCAACGCGAATATCGGCAACTCGGTGGTGAGTTCCTCGATTGAGGCGGAGGTGGAGAAGCTCCGATGGGCGACCTTGTGGGGCGCCGATACCGTCATGGATCTCTCCACCGGGCGCGACATTCACGAAACCCGCGAATGGATCATCCGCAACGCCGCCGTGCCAATTGGCACCGTCCCGATTTATCAGGCGCTCGAAAAAGTCGGCGGCCGTCCCGAGGAGCTGACCTGGGAGGTGTACCGCGACACGCTGATCGAGCAGGCGGAACAGGGGGTGGATTACTTCACCGTCCACGCCGGAGTTCTGTTGCGCTACATCCCGATGACCGCTCGTCGAGTGACCGGAATCGTCTCGCGCGGCGGCTCGATCATGGCCAAGTGGTGCCTCGCGCATCACCAGGAGAACTTTACCTACACCCACTTCCGCGAGATCTGCGACATCATGCGCGCGTATGACGTCTCGTTCTCGCTCGGTGACGGTCTCCGCCCGGGATCGATCGCGGACGCCAATGACGAAGCGCAATTCGCTGAATTGCGGACCCAGGGAGAGCTCACGCGAATCGCGTGGGAGCATGACGTGCAGGTCATGAACGAGGGGCCCGGCCACGTTCCGATGCACCTCATCCGCGAGAACATGGACAAGCAGCTTGAATGGTGCGACGAGGCGCCGTTCTACACGCTCGGTCCGCTCACGACCGACATCGCTCCGGGCTACGACCACATCACGTCTGCCATCGGCGCGGCGCAGATTGGCTGGTACGGCACGGCGATGCTCTGCTACGTCACCCCCAAGGAACATCTCGGGCTGCCGAATAGAGACGACGTCAAGGCGGGCGTCATTGCTTACAAGATCGCGGCGCACGCCGCGGACCTCGCCAAGGGACATCCGCGCGCGCAAGCGTGGGACGATGCGCTGTCGAAGGCGCGGTTCGAATTCCGGTGGGAGGATCAGTTCAATTTATCGCTGGATCCCGTGACCGCTCGCGCGTATCACGACGCGACGCTCCCCGCCGAGGGGGCAAAGGTCGCGCACTTCTGCTCGATGTGCGGACCGAAGTTCTGCTCGATGGAACTGACGCAACAGGTGCGCGCGATGGCCGAGGAGGGAATGGCGGAGAAGTCGCGCGAGTTCCGAGAGCAGGGGGGCGCGATTTATCTGAAACGGACCTGACGCTGACGGGCTCGGGGGGACGGGAGGACGGAAGTCCGATCACCGTAGTTCGAAGATCATTTCCACGCTGACGAGCATGGCAATCGGGCCGCCACTGCGTCGCGCGGGCCGGAAGCGCCACTGCTTCACCGCTTTGATCGCTTCCTCGTCGAGACCGAACCGCTTGTCGAGCGATCTCACGACTTTCACATCTCCCACCGATCCGTCCGGCAAGACGACCGCATCCATGACGACGAGTCCGCGCACGCGGGCCTGCAGCGCGGCGTTCGTATAGTTCGGCCGCACCTGCCGGATGATTTCGGGGGACGTAAGGGTGCCGCCAGGTCCGGGCGGTCCGCCGCCCGCGTTCAATCCCTGACCCTTGTCCAGCCCGTTTCCCTCACCCTCACCGGAGCCACGGCCGGAACGCGGGCCCAGCGACGAGGGATCGACCACCGCAATGGACGAGACGACGCCGATGGCATCACTGATCCCCGATGCTTCGGGGACCGCGGGGATGCTGATTTCCTGGATCGGCGCCTCGCGCGGCGTCCCCGCTTCAACGGATCGAGGGCGTGGTGCGGGTACGGTCCGCCGGTCGGTGCCCTTGCGTTGAGCTTGTTGAGGAGGTCGGACGCTGTGATTCCCGTTCGCCCCTCCGCCGCCAATCTCACCCGGTCGATCGAGCCAGACCACGAGCGGCGGGTCGTGCCGCTCGGCGGCCGCGGCCGGCCGATTTCCCGGCTTGTCGCGCACGATAGCGGCGACGAGAATCGCGAGCACGAGGTGCAGGCAGGCAGACGCCCACGTCGCGCCCAAGGCGTGCGAACGCGCCGACGAGTCCAATGGCCGACTGATATCCAGCATCGAATGCTATTTGGACGCCGGATGTTGCGGAACGGTCGGCGATACCGCTAGTTGTCTGGTTACACAACCGTCCGAAGGAAAAACCCTTCGCCTTCAACAACGGCACCAGCAGGCGCACGGTCCCCGCCGCGTGACGGCGATCCGCTTCCGGATTCTTGTGGTGGCCGTCGTGGATGACAATGATGTCGCCGGCGGACGCCTTGCGGACCAGCCGGGCGGCGATGCGATCGGCGCGCGGCGTGCGCCACCAGTCCCAGTCCCACATTCCCCACGTCCAGCCCGCCAGTTGAAAGCCGGCGCGGTCGAGGCCCTCATACATGGTCGCGCTGCGCCAGCCAGCATGCGGCCGAAACAGATGACAGGGTTCCCGACTCGTGATCGACTGAATCCGCGCAGACGCTTGTAGCAGCTTCTCGGACAAGTCGCCGGGAGACATGACCATCAGGCGCCTCGTCCCGCTGTGCAGCGCCATCGCATGTCCCTCGTCGGCGATGCGTCGAACGATTGGAGCGGTTTCTGGCGTGATGTGCTCGTCAATCAGGAAGAACGTCGCGGGGACGTCGTGGTCGCGCAGCGCATCGAGGAGCGGCGCCGTCCACCGCGCATTCGGGCCATCATCGAACGTCAGATAGATCGTTGGCGGTTGACCGGGCTGCGGTTTGACGCGCCACACGGATTTTGAGGGCCGGAACGCTTCGAGCAGGAACGGAAACGGCGCCATGTGCGCGAAGGCGGCCGCGCCGAGGAGTGCGACCACAATCGCGAGCATGTTGGAAGACGGGGGTCAGCGGCCGCCGGTCGCGCCGGCGGGAGCGGGAACGATTTGGATGATCGTTTTGAACCGCGCCGGTTCGGCGCCGCGCTTCGGGTTCAAATACCCGGCCGAGCCCGCCCACGTGTAATCCTTCACCGTGACGCCCGGCGGAAACGCCATCGTCTCTTCGCGGAAACGCCCGACCTCGAACATGTGAATCGGCGGTTCTTCGTAGACCAGCTCTCCGCGCTGCTTCAACACGTTCTTGTAGTAGGTCACGATCTGCGCGAAGTCCCCATTGGTGCCGAAGAGGTAATACCGCTGACCGCGCCCGGCGTCGTAGGATGTGACGAATTGGGCGCCCGGATAGATCGGCATTCCCAGCTCGGCTTCCGTGGGGTCGCCGGTTTTTTGCGCGGGCGCAGATGGTTCCGGCGGGAGCACGCGGCCCTGCGGTTTTTGCGTGGCGGGTGTCGCCGGTTGCGGACGCGCCTCGCCCGGCCGCGGAAAGGGCTGCGGTGTCTGGGCAGAGGAGATCGACACGGCCGCGAGCGACGTGCCGGAGGCCACAACCGCAACCTGGAACATCCGCCGAGTGATGCGGGCCATGTCCGTATTATAAGGACTCCCATGGAGGGTTTCCTCTCTTTCGCCGAGTCGCATCGGGAGTGGCTGCTCGAACAAGTCGAAGCGCTCGTCCGGCTTGAATCCCCGAGCACCGATAAGGCCGCCGTGGACCGGTGCGGCAACGAGCTCGCCGCGCGGCTGACGGTCCTCGGCGGCACGGTTGACCGGATCGTTCAGCGCGAGCGCGGCGACCACGTCCGTGCCGAGTTCGACGGCCACGGCGAACCGATCCTGTTACTCGGGCACTTCGATACGGTGTGGAGTGTGGGTCAGCTCGAGCGGATGCCGTTTCACGCCAGGGACGGCCGGTTGTATGGGCCCGGCATCTTCGACATGAAGGCCGGGATCAGCGTCGCCATGCAAGCCGTGCGAGCGCTTCACGCCGTGACTGGCACGCACACGATTCCACGAATCGTGATGTTATGGACGTCAGACGAAGAAGTGGGCAGCGGCACGTCGCGCGCGATGATCGAGACCGAGGCTCAACGCAGCCGCGCCGTGCTCGTGCTCGAACCGTGCCTTCCGGGCGGCGCCGCGAAAACCACACGCAAGGGCTGCGGTGATTTCGTTCTGACCGTGCATGGGATTTCGGCGCACGCGGGAATCGATCCCGGCAAAGGTGCCAACGCGATCCACGAACTGGCGCATCAGATCGTCGGCATTCAGGCGTTGCAGGACCTCGATCGCGGTGTCAGCGTGAACGTGAATGTCATCTCTGGCGGGACGCGGACGAATGTCATCCCCGAAGAGGCGCGCGCCGCAATCGATGTGCGGGCGCCAACGGCAGCCGACGCTAAACGAATTCACCAGACGTTGACCAGTCTCACTCCCCACATCCATGGCACACGGTTGGAGCTGTCGGGTGGGTTTGGCCGCCCCCCGCTCGAACGGACGCCTGAGGTCGCTCGTCTTTATGTGAAAGCCAGGACCGTGGCCGCAAGGCTGGGGCATGAGCTGCGCGAAGGGGGGACGGGCGGAGGGTCGGACGGGAATTTTACCGCTGCCCTGGGTGTTCCAACATTAGATGGTCTCGGCCCGCAGGGGGATGGTGCGCACGCGCTCCACGAGCATGTGGTAATTTCGGATCTGTCGTGGCGCGCGGCGTTTCTCGCCGCGCTTCTGGCGGATCTGGCGCGAGACAACGAGGTAAAATAGGTCCATGAACAACGGTTTGAAAACAGCGGTGCTGCTCGGAGCCTTAAGTGGCCTTCTGCTCTTGATTGGCGAGCTGCTGGGCGGAGCCAGCGGCATGATGACCGCCTTTGTCTTTGCCGCGCTGATGAACTTCGGGTCGTACTGGTTCTCGGACAAGATCGTCCTCCGGATGTACAGGGCGCAGGAAGTGCCACCTTCCCATCCGCTGTACCAGATCACCCAGAGGCTCGTTCAGCGCGCGAATCTGCCGATGCCGAAGGTCTACGTCATCCCGGACGCTTCGCCGAATGCGTTTGCGACCGGCCGCAATCCTTCTCACGCGGCGGTGGCAGCCACAGAGGGCATCATGCGGGTGCTGAGCGAGCACGAACTCGAGGGCGTGATCGCGCACGAGCTGGCACACGTGAAGAACCGGGACATCCTGACAAGCTCGATTGCCGCGACGCTCGCGGCGGCGATTATGATGTCGGCGCGGTTCGCCATGTTCTTCGGCGGGGGGCGTGACGACCGTGACGGAGGCTCTAACCCGATCGTGCTGCTAGGGATGATGATTCTGGCCCCGATTGCCGCGATGTTGATCCAGTTTGCGATCTCGCGCTCGCGCGAGTTTGGAGCGGATGCCACGGGGGCTGCGATAGCGGGCACGCCCTACGGCCTTGCCGACGCGCTCAGGAAGATCGATGCGGCGGTCAAACGCGTTCCACTGGACGCGAACCCAGCGACCGCACATATGTTCATCATCAAGCCGTTCGCGGGCGGCGGTCTGATGTCCCTCTTCAGCACGCATCCGCCAACGGAGGCGCGCATCCGCGCATTGCTCGAAGGCTCGCGGTAAGGGAATTCCCCTTCATGTGGCGGCGCCGTACTCCACCTCACCGCGTGGTAGGACACGGCGCCGCTTCCTAAAAAGTGTGGCGGACGATCCACACATCTGTTTCTCCTCTCTTTTCAGCTGATTACGGCACGTACGAAACGACGCATCGTTGGCCTGCCTCTTGCTGCCTCCCTCTGCGACTTGATCATTCGACGCGATGGGTCGGATGGACGGGAGGTACCGTGGAGGACTTCGACATCCCGCAGAACAAGTTGGCCGACTCAGCCGAGCGCGTCGTAGACCGGGCGCTCGACGAAGCACGCCGACGTGAGCATGCACTGCTCACCAACGAGCATGTCTGCCTGGCTTTTGCTCAGGTCGAATGGGACATGTTCGGGCAGGTGATGCGCGACCTCAACCTGAACCCGCACGAGATCCTCCAGGCGCTCGAAGAGCACCTCCGTCTACTGCCGAGCACGCCTGGACGTGACCTGCGCGTGGCGCCGTCTACAAAGCTCTTGTTCAAGCTCGCCCTGCTGCACGCCAGCCGGTCGGGACGCCACACCGTGGAAGCCACGGACCTGTTTTCCGCGATTTTCGAGGAGACCCAAGGGGTACCGGTCTCGATCATTCGTCGCCACGGCATCGAGCCCGAAGCGCTGGTATCGCGCCTGACGACGCGGATGCGCGACCACGAACTGCGGGAAGAACGGCTCAAGAAGCGATTTGAGTTGCCGCCATTCCTGAAGCACTTCGCGACGAACCTGAATCAGCTCGCCCGCCAGGATCGAATTCCACCCGTGTACGGTCGCGACCTGGAGATGCAGCAGGTGCTCGAAATCCTCTGTCACCGCGAGCGGGCAAACTCCGTCCTGCTGCTCGGGGAACCAGGGGTTGGCAAGACCGCGATTGCTGAAGGATTGGCCCGGCGCATCGAGTTCGAACCCGACAAGGTCCCCGTGCGCCTTCGTGACTGCCAGATCGTGAACCTGCAGATGAACACGATGGTTGCCGGCACGATGCTGCGCGGCATGTTCGAGGATCGCATTCAGAACGTCATCCGCGAAATCAAGGAACGCCCGAGCCTCATCCTGTTCATCGACGAAGTGCACACCATGATTGGAGCGGGATCGGCGCTCGGGGCGCCGTCGGATGCCGCCAACGTCTTCAAGTCCGTGCTGGCGCGGGGCGAGGTCCGCATCATCGGCGCGACGACGCTCAGCGAGTACAAGGAATTCATTCAAGAAGACGAGGCGCTCGCACGCCGCTTCCGAACCGTTCAAGTCTGCGAACCGTCGATCGAAGAGACGCGCACGATCCTCTACAACCTGCGTCCCCGACTCGAGCGCAACTACTCCGTCCACATCAAGGACGAAGCAATCGAGACGGCGCTCGAGATGTCGCCCAGGTATATGCGGCACCTGCAACTGCCCGACAAGGTCATTGGCTGGCTGGACACGGCCGCCGTCAAAGCGGAGATTGCCCGCCGCTGGGAAGTCACGGGCGCCGACGTCGTCAGCGTCATTTCAAAGGTCGCGCGGATCCCGGAGGACATGGTTTTCCGCGAGGTGACGGAACGGTTCCACGACATCGAGGACAAGCTTGGCACGCGCGTCGTCGGTCAGCGCGAGGCGATTCGCGCCGTGTCGCGTCGATTGGTGCTCAACAAGGGTCCGCTCAAGGATGGCTTCGACCGTCCAGACGGCGTTCTGCTTTTCCTCGGACCGACCGGTGTGGGGAAAACCGAGCTTGCCAAGTCGGTTGCGGAGTTCCTGTTCGGCGACGACAAGAAGATCGTCCGGGTGGACATGTCCGAATATCAGGATGGCGCGGTCTCGGTGGACAAACTGATCGGCATGCCACGCGGGATCGTCGGTTCGGAGCGGGGCGGCGTGCTCACCAATCAGCTGAAGGACAACCCGTACTCCGTCGTGCTGCTGGACGAAGTCGAAAAGGCGAGCCCGGCGATGTTGAACGTGTTCCTGCAGGCCTTCGACGAAGGGTGGATCACGGACGGCCGGGGCAAACGCGTCTACCTGAGCGACGCGATTGTGATCATGACGTCCAACATCGGATCGGAGTTTTTCCGCAAATTGACGAATCCGCTGGGATTCCTGGCCAAGCAAGTCGGAATCGAGCAGATCCAGGGGGAAGTCATGCGGGAGGTCGAGCGAAGATTCTCACCTGAATTCCGCAACCGGATCGACGAGGTGATTCTCTTCCAGCCGCTGACCAAGGATGAAGTGCGCGCGGTTGCCATTCAGCAGATCGATCGGATCAAACAGTCGCTGCTGCGAAACGGCCGCATACTCCAGGTCTCGAGCGAAGCGCTCGAGCAACTCGTTCAGGACGGCTACAGCCTCGCTTACGGCGCGCGCTTCCTGAAACGCTGCATCGACGAGCGCATCAAGCTGCCAATCAGTCAGCGGTGGACCGAGGGGCAGGCGTTTACGGCTGAAGTTCGCGACGGCCGTCTGGAGATCGAGGTCGCGCCGGCGGCTGGAGGGATTCCTCAACTCGCGGCGATCGCCTGACATCAGCGTCCGACGTCTCAATCCTCTGAGGCGGTTGCCCATTCGAAGACGGTCTGTGCTTCGCTGCTCTCAGCGTGTTCGCCAGCGCTGGGTTCGGCAGGCACTTTGGCAGCCCGGCGGCGAACATCGTGGCGTTCCTGAAGCGCGTTGATCACCTGGCGCACCGCCGTCACGTATGAGGACGGCGCATACGCGCCGGGATAGAGTCGCTGATATCCGGGCAGCATCTGGGGGAACTCCTTCGCGAGAAATCCCATGAAGTGATCCTTGGTTCCTCCTTTCAGATAGAGCAGGTTTGCACCCATGAAGGCCGCGCCGTGTTCCGCGACCGCCTTGATCGTGGCTTCGAGTTTCGCAGGTTGGGTGGTGAAGCCGGGAACGACGGGTGCCATCAGCACTCCGGCGTTGACTCCGGCATCTCGCAGCGTACGCACCGCCCGAAGCCGCTGCAGTGGATGCGCCGTACCGGGCTCCAGCGCCGACCACGTCTCTTCATCGACGGTTGGGACGCTCATGTACACCGTGCAGCCCACCTCACGACCGAGCTCGCTGAGGACGTCGGCGTCCCGGACCACCATCGGACCTTTCGTGACGAGCCCGATCGGTGTCCGCGCCGCAAGTAACGCCTGGAGCGATCCACGAGTGAGCCTGTAATGGCCCTCGATCGGTTGATAGGGGTCCGTGGCCGTGCCGACCGCAACCTGCTCCCGTGGCCACGACGGTCTGTCGACTTCGCGCGTCAAGACCTCGACGATGTTGGTCTTGACGAAGATTACTGATGAGAAGTGGTCTCCTGGACCGAGCGCGAATTGCGTTTGATACCGACGCGCGAAGCAGTAATGACAACCATGTGTGCAGCCGCGATAGGGATTCAAGGTCCAGTTGAAGGGCATTCCCTTGACCGGATTCAAGGCGGACCTGCAGGTCACCTCCTGGTACCGAGCAGCGTCGGCGCGCAACTGAGCCTGATCCAGGCCCACGGAAGGGCCGGACTCCTTGATCCGAAGAGCGATGGTCTTCGTGGTTGGCGGACGCCGTCCGAGCTCGAAAAAGATTCCCTGCTCGCCCATGGCTTCGCTTTTATTTCGCCTCAGACAGCGCCAGCCTGTCAAGACCCAAATCACCTGGTTTGGGAGTTGGGAATTGGGAGTTGCCGACGTCAGAGAATTGGGAGTTGCCGACGTCAGAGGATGTAGGCGACTGCAAACCCGACCTGGGCCACGAACATCATTCGATACATGTGGGCCCACGACACGTGGTTCTCCTCGACAGCCAGATCCTCGGGACGGCGCAGCATCAGATAACAAACGTACAAACCGTAGGCCGTCATGATCAGCGAGAGGAGCTGCAGCAGCAGAAAACTTCCTGTGAGAATGCCGGCAAAGGCGCCCGCGGAGATCATCAGGAACGGCACTACAAAGGATGGCGAGATCATCCAGGCCGCTTTCCGCACCCCGTAGATGATCGGCAGCGTCCTGCAGCCGCCTCGCGCATCGCCCTCCATGTCTGCGAAATCCTTGGTCGTGGACGCGCCAAGCAGAAACAAGCCGAAGATGGCGCCGATATACCACGGCTCGACTCCGACCATCGTCTTGACAGACGACCAGCCGGCAACCTTGAGCAGCACACCGCGCGGGATGGCGATGGTCACGTTCGCCCAGATCCCCAGCCGCTTGGTCCGAAATGGTGGAACCGAATACAGGATGGTGATGACAGTCGCGACCGCGACAATCCAGAAGCACTCGTGCCGGCCATCAGGCGCGACGAGCCATGCGAGCACGAGGGCGACGGCGTAGCAGATGACGGTGAAGACCCACGCCTCACGGAGCGACACGCGATGCGACGGCAGTGGACGATGGGGCTTGTTGATGCGATCGATTTCGAGGTCGTAGATTTGATTGAGCGCGTTCGATGCCGCATTGAGCACGGCGGCCATCGTCAAACCCACGACCGGATAGACGAGCAACTGCAAATCGAACGGCTCTTGCGGCGTGGCCCCAGCCGCAGTCACGGCCCCGGACGCGAAACCTAACGCGGGTGCGACGAGGGTGAAGGGGCGCGAGAGCTCGAGCCAGACGCGCGCGCGTGAGGCGTTCATGCCAGGTCGCTGATGACGAGCGCCGCGAATGCCGCCAAACCCGTGTTGATGAAGTTCAGCGCATCATTGTTCAGGATGCCCGATGGCTCGAGCGTCGCGGCCAGGCCACTCTCGACAAGCGACCCGATCGTGGCGCCGGCAACGATTGCAGTCAAGGCGCTACCTGGAACCAGGCCCAGCGCGATCGCCAGGGCTCCGAGGCCGAGTGCGCCGACGAGTCCAGCCGCGGTGCCTTCGAGCGACATCGCACCGGACGTTCCAGGTGGCACGTGTCGCATTGGTGCAATCAACCACGTCCTCCGGCCCCAGGCTTTGCCGATCTCGCTTGCGATCGTGTCGCTCGCACCGGCGGTCAGTGCTGCCGCAAACGCCAGCAGTGCCGCCTCGTGGGCATACGTGAAGGCCGACGCCGCGGCTGCGACGGCGGCGATTCCAGTGTTGGCGATGGCGTTTCCGGCTCCGCGGCGGCCGTCGTGAGCTTCGGCAATCCCGAGGCGTGTTTTCCGCTGGAGTCCGATGCGCGAGGTGAGGCTTGCGCCGAGAAACGCGGCGAGGAGCAGCAACCATCCCTGCCATCCGGCAAACAAGAATATCGTCGCGCCAATGATGAAGCCGGCGACTGCGCCAGACATGGACACGGTTCGGGCGGCATAGCCGGCGATCGCCACGGATCCGTTCGCAAGGATCGCCAGCATGAGCGTCGATTTCGCGGAGGAGATTGCTGCGGCAGCCAATTCAGGATTCACGAGCGAGAGCGGCCACATTACAAGAGCGGCACTGGCCGGCACGGACAGGTTGTCGTCCAAGCGGATGGGTACGGTTTCGACAGCGGCGGCGGCAATCGCGGCGATGAGGGGGGCGAAGAGTGAGAACGCCTCGAACGGCGGTGGAACGATCGCCGACCGGCACCACCATCCCAGAAACGATCCGGCCGCTCCGCCGGCAATCACGAACGCGACCGTTCCGCCCAGCGTCTTTTCGCGGTTCCAGGGTATCCGTGCGCCCTGCCAACGTCTTCCCACCAGCGTTGCTGCTCCGTCACCCGCTGCCATGATTCCCCACGCCACCGCGACAATGTCGGGCCGGCTGGGTATCAGAAGCAACAGGAGCAGGATGGAAGTGGGGTAGAAGACGATTCCCGTCGGGAGCGCACCGTTCCGCTCGGAGGGACGGTGGAGCCGGCCACCAGTCAAGCGCCGCAGCAGCCACATGTTGAACGCGACTGCCGTCGCCGCCAGGACAACGGCCTGCCACCAGTGCAGGTATCGCAGCAGCAGCGCGAAGCCGCCCATCGCCATGTGGACGAGTTGACGGGCGTCCTCGGAGTGAGGTTCCGACTCGCCGATCACCGTGCGACCCTGCTCACGGTGATCGCGCGCCAGTAGTCGAGAAGATCCGACAACGTCTGCTCGATAGGTATCGCTGGCCGCCAACCCGTATCGCGCTCGAGTTGGGCGAAACTGCCGAGTACTACAGGAGTATCGCTTGGGCGGAGCCGACCGGGATCTGTCTGGATTTGAATCTCCACGCGTGCGGAACTGACAAGCGTGCGCATCAAATCGGCAATGCGATACGCCTTCCCGCAGCAGACGTTGTAGGGCCGCCGGGGCGTTCCCCGCGACAGGATCAGTTCGTACGCGCGGACCGTATCGCGAACATCCGTGATGTCGCGACGCGACTCGAGATTACCGACGTGCAGCACCGGCTCCCGAAGTCCAGCCTCGATCTCGGCGATTTGACGGGCAAAGCTCGACGTGACGTACGCGTCAGACTGACCCGGGCCGGCGTGATTGAACGGACGCGCCACGAATACCCGACACCACGTCGCGCCGAGCGCCATCATTTCCTGTGCGAGCTTGCTCACGCCGTAAGGAGACGCTGGCACGAGCGGAGAGTCTTCGTCGATAGCCCGGCTGGACGGCCTGTAGACGAGTGCCGATCCGGTGACGAGCACCGGGATGTCAAGACGGAGTTTCCGGAGTGCCTCGAGAAGATGATGGGTGCCGAGGGCGTTGATTCGCAGCGCCGGCGCTGCCGAGCGCCAGGCCGCATGAACGTCCGCCATGCCCGCGAGGTGAAAGATCGCCGACGGCCGCAGTTGTTCGAGAGCGGCGGTGACGCCGTTGGCGTCGAGCAGATCAACCTGCGCCCACGAGACCCGCTCGTCTCTCGACCCAGGCAGGCTGCGGCCGCCGGTGTGGCCCCAGGCAGCCAGCCGTGGCTCTCGGGCCAATAGCAGATGGACGAGGTGACTCCCGGCAAAGCCCGTTGCGCCCGTGACCAGCGGTGGACCCGGCACAGCGTCAGCGTCAGGCGCGACGTTCGCCGTACTGGTTCTGGTAATACGCCTTGAACGAGGGATCCTCGTGCTTGATCGGCCGCCACCACCACTCGTTGGCGCGATACCACGAGACGGTGTCGGCTAGTCCCTGTTCAAACGGGATCCGCGGCTGCCACTCGAGCGCTCGAACCTTGGACGTGTCCAGACAGTACCGGCGATCGTGACCTGGGCGGTCAGCGACTGGGCGAATCAGGCTCTCCGGCTTTCCGGAAAGCCGGAGTATTTCGCGGGTGAGATCCACGTTGCGAACGCTGTTGCCTCCTCCAATGTTGTACACCTCTCCAGGCGTGCCCGACCCAATGAGGAGATCCAGCGCGGCGCAATGATCGCTGACGTGCAGCCAATCACGCTCGTTGAGCCCGTCGCCATAGAGCGGCAACGGCACGTCATCGAAGGCGTTGGTAATGAAGAGCGGGATGATTTTCTCGGGGAACTGATTCGGCCCGTAGTTGTTTGACGCGCGAGTGATGACGACGGGAACGTCATAGGTCGCCCAATAGCTGTACGCTAACCGGTCGGCGCCAGCTTTGCTCGCGGCGTAGGGATTGCGCGGTCGTAATTCGTCGGTTTCTTTGCTCGCCCCGCTCGCGACGCTGCCATAGACCTCGTCGGTCGAGATCTGCACGAAGCGCCGAAGACCGGCCGCCTGTCGCGCGGCCTCGAGCAGCACAAATGTTCCGTAGACATCCGTGGTGATGAAATCGCCGGCATCCCTGATCGAGCGATCGACGTGCGTCTCCGCCGCGAAATGCACCACGATGTGTGCGGCTTGTACGAGCGGCGCCGCAACGGCCGGGTCCGCGATGTCTCCCTTCACGAACTCGTGGCGCGGGTGGTCGAGAATGCCGTTCAAGTTCTCCAGCCGTCCGGCATAGGTGAGCTTGTCGAGCGTCGTGATGTGCCAATCGGGATGTGTCGCGATGGCGTGACGCACGAAATTCGAACCGATGAAGCCGGCGCCGCCAGTGACGAGTACCTCAACCATCTTTTCGCGCCCAGTCGTACGGAAGCGTGCCGTGTGGCTCGAGCCGATGTTCGTCCGGTTCGGCGTAGTTGTAGGGTTCGTCCGGCACGTTGATCACCAGCGACGGCTCGGCGCCGACGCACTTCCAGCCGTGGTACACGAGCTTGGGGACCTGAACGAGCAACGGGCTGTGCACACCAAGGAAGAACTCGTTGACCAGGTTGCGTGTCGGTGAATCGTCTCGCGTGTCTACGAGCACGAGCTTGATCATCCCGGCTATGCAGACGAACGTGTCGGTCTGCGCGCGATGATAATGCCAGGCTTTGACCACCCCCGGATAGGTCGCCGACACATATACCTGTCCGAACCGGGAGAACAATTCCCGGTCGTCCCCGCGGAGGATTTCCATGAGCCAGCCGCGCTCGTCGGCGATTGGCCGAAGCTCCTTCACCTTGACGCCTTGAATCCGCCGCGCCTCCGTCATCGTCGTCACCATCGGATGCCCACTTCGGAATTGTCGCCAAGCATGAAACGGTAGGCAGAAGGCTTCACCGGGAGCCGGTAGATCTTCACGTTTTTGCCAATCAAGCTATCTTCCACCCTCGTCACCAGGTTGCTGATGCTGCTCCCTTCGAGCAGAATGCTGTGCTCGATCTCGGACTCGCTCACTTCCGCGTCGTTCATGATAGAGGTGAACGGCCCCACATACGCGTGCACGATTCGCGCGCGGGCGCCGATGATCACCGGGCCGCGAACCACCGAGTGCTCGATGACAGCGCCGGCTTCGACGATGACCTTGCCTTCGACCCGGGAGCTGGCATCCACGGTGCCTTCAATCCGACGCTCGATTGTATCGAGGATGAGGCGATTCGCCTCGAGCATGTCCTCGAGTTTCCCCGTGTCCTTCCACCAGCCGTCGACGATGTGCGGTCGGACCTGAAGACCGCGATCGATGAGGGTCTGGATCGCGTCGGTAATCTCGAGCTCGTTCCGGAAGCTCGGCTTGATTGACCTGACCGCATCGAACACAGCCGGCGAAAACATGTAGACGCCGACCAGCGCCAGGTCGCTGCGTGGTTCCTTCGGTTTCTCCACCAGCCGGATCACCCTGCCTTCGGCCAATTCCGCGACGCCGAACATCTGCGGATCCGGCACTCGCGCGAGCAGGATTTGCGCGGCGGGTTGCTCGCGAATGAACTCGTCAACGAACCGGCCGATGCCTTTGTTCAGCAGATTGTCGCCGAGATACACCACGAACGGCTCGTTGCCGATGAACGGCTCGCTGATGAGCACCGCGTGAGCGAGTCCGCGCGGCGCGTCCTGTTCGATGTAGGTGACGTGTACCCCCCAGGCAGACCCATCACCCACGGCGGCACGGATTTCCGCCTGCGTATCGCCAACGACGATGCCAATGTCACGAATGCCGGCAGCGGCAAGCGATTCGATCCCGTAGAACAGGACTGGCTTGTTCGCCACGGGTACCAGCTGTTTGGCGCTGGTGTACGTCAGCGGTCTGAGGCGCGTGCCGCGACCGCCGCTCAGGATCAAACCTTTCATGAGCCGGCGCCTCGCCTTTCGACAGGCTCAAGGCGACCCTGAGCCCCGTCGAAGGGTCGCTCGGGCCGCCGGCGCTCGGTGCGCGTGGCGTGGTCGACGCCCGGCTCCAAACCTCCGAGTCCCAAAGCGTCAGTTCCTACCGGTCCTGTCCTCCGAACGCCCCGAACAGATTCGAGAATGTCCCGATTCCTGCCAGCGTGAACGAGATGTTGAATCGGCGAGCCTGGGGAAGGCCGATCGTCGAGATGGCCCCCTGGAAGTTTTGCGTCTGATATTCGACGGCAAGCCCGCAACACTGCGCATTGTAATACGCGATAAACCGCTGTTGCAGGTAGGTGTCGCCTCGCAGGTCGTAGTTGAAAGCGTAGGTGCCGCCGATGCGGTTCCGCTCGGCGCGGAGATCCACGGAAGCATTGAGAAAATGCGTGGCGAATCGAGGATCGTTGAAACCGGACAGCTCGGGAATCAGCCGCCGCTGGCTCCAGCCGATGGTTCCGGAGAGCCAGGCGGACCGCCGAAACGTTCCATTCGCGGCGAGCGTCATCAAGGCATGCGCCGTGGGGTGCCATTCCGTTCGGAAGTCCCCCTGCATCGTGTCGGTCGGCGACGCGCGGACGGCCAGATTGACGGGCGTGAAATGGGTCGGCCTCGTGCCGCTGAAGCTTGTCTGGTACTGGCGATCGAACTGCGCCGACCGGGGGTCGGTATGGTACGACTGGCTGATGCTTGCGCTGATGATCTCCCGTGAGTTGGTTTTCTTCGCGTACAGCCGGTTGCTCAATGCGTAGGTAAACCGGGTCACGTTGCCGGTTTCGAAGTCAGTCCCGTCGATCTTCACGGTGCGGTCGAAGGTGTCCACCGCGCTGACGCGCTGAATCGAGAGGCTGGGCTCGACGACATGCTTGAACTTTTCCGCGTACCCGTTGCCGGGTGTGTTCCAGATCCGGTTGAGCACCGGTCCGGTAATACGCGTCTGAAAATCAAAATACTGCCGTCCCAGCCCCTCCGGTGCCTGTTTGCCTTCGACGATGCTCTCCGTCCAGTAGGTTGCGTGCCACGCGACCAGTGAGTTCGCAGTGAGGAATGGCCATCGCGTAAACGGGATGCGCAGCACGGGCAGGACGTCGAGGCGAGTCAGCCCCTGATCCCCCGTCTTGATGTCGTTCTCCGTCTGACTTCGCAGGAAGCTGACGTATTCGCCGTTGACGCCGAAGTAGATCGGCAATCCCGCAATCGGCCGCTCGCTCCGGCTGAGCAGAATGCGGGGAAGGTTGCCGCTCGTCTGAAAACTTTCGCCGTAGAACGTGTCGTTGCGATCCGCCGTCGCGCTGAAGATGTAACTGCCCCAGCTCCCCGCGACGTTGGCGCCGTATCGCCGGCGCCTGTTGGTCGAGCGATACAAGTCCTGCTGATAACGCTGCTGCGTCCTGATGTTCGAAAAATAGTCGATGTTGCTGCGCGCACGGAGGCCAAGCGGCAGGCGCTGGACGATGTCGCCGGCCACCGAGTAGCTCTTGCTGCCATCCACTGATCGTTCAACGCCGTTGCTGTCCAGATATGTCGTGGGACGCTCATTCACGAACGAGAAACGGGAGTTGCCCTGCGAACCTGGTGCCAGGACGTAACGGTATTCACTCCCGAATCCGTGGCCCGTCTTGGAAAACCAGTTGTGCGACAGCGTCGCATCGTGGCTCCGTCCGATCGCCCAGAAGAACTGGTTCGTCAGTGTCTGCCCTTGAATGTTCGTCGAGCCGTAGATCGGCATCAGAAAACCGGTCGCGCGATCGTCTTCCTGGATCGGGTAGTAGAAGATGGGCAGGTACATCACCGGCACGCCCTTTACCTTGAAAATTGAATTCTTCAACAGGGCGTACTCGTCGAGGTGGATGGTGATCGACCCGGCGCCGACTTCCCATCGCGGCGCGGGTTGGACGCACGTCGTGAAGTTGCCGCGCACGAGGCGGTACTTCTTGGGACCGAGCTTGTGGATCTCCTCGCCCCAGAAGTACGCATCAGGCTCCTGCGTGCCGAACATGCTGCGATCGACTCGATTCCCCATCGACGCGGTCCCTGACGCGTTGTAGAAGATACCGGTTCTCGTCTTGGTGTCGAACTCCATGCGGTCCGCCGAGATGCGCGTTCCGCCGGTTTCGAACACCACGTCGCCCTGCGCAATCACCAGGTTCTTGTCCTTGAACATCTCGACGAAGTTGGCCATGAACTGCATGTCCTTACAGTCGAGTTGGACGGGGATATCGCGCGAACCGTAGGTGAGCGTGTGGCCTTCGCCGCGATTCTCGTTTCGAATCCCTTGGGCGAGGCTGCAGCCGCTCAGCTCCTGCGCAGCGGCCGTGGATACGGTGGTGCAGACGCAAAGGAGAGTGAAAAGGATGACCCGAATCAGAATGCTCGAAGAATAGCACGCACCGGACCGATCAAAAATATCGAGCCGGCGACGACGATTCGACTGCTGAGTGCGACCGCTCGCGCCAATGCGTCGGCTGGAGACGCGATCGTTTCCACTCGAGCAGGCGAAGATTGCTGGCGGGCGATCTCCGCCAGCGTTTCGGCGGCTGCGGCCCGTGGACTCGGCGCCGTCGTGCAGATCACCGCTCCAGCCATCGGCATCAGCTCGCCGAGCATGGCAGGCACGTCCTTGTCGTGCATGGCGCCGAACACGAGGGCGTAGTCCGTCCATTCCATTTCACTCAGGAACGTCCGCAGCGCCCGCGCGCCGGCCGGGTTGTGCGCGGCATCGAGCCACACTTGGGCGCCACGGTAGTCGAAACGCTCGAGCCGGCCCGGCCAGGTGACGTCTGTGATGGCCGTCCTGATCGCTGCAGGAGCAACAGACACCCCGTTGGCCTTCAGTTGGCGGAGCAGAGCGACCGCAACCGCCGCGTTGGCCCGCTGGTGTGCCCCTTCGAGCGAAAGCTGCCCACCCTGGAGCACCTCACCCAAATCGACGACATCCATCGCATTGACGTAGGTTGCGCCCGCCGCGTTCGCTATTTCACGAACCACCGCCTCGGCCGCTGGCATCAAGGGTCCGCAGACGATGGGAATGCCGGGCTTGATGACTCCGGCTTTTTCGCGCGCAATCGATGCAATCGTCAATCCCAGCTGCGCCTGATGATCGAAATCAATCGACGTGATGGCTGCGGCTATCGGGCTGACGATGTTGGTGGCATCGAGGCGACCGCCGAGCCCGACCTCGAGGACGGCGACCTCGATTCCCGCGTCCGCGAACAGTACGAAGGCGATAGCTGTCGCGCATTCGAAGAACGTCGGCGGTGTGGCGAGAATGCCCTGGGCACGCAGCCGCTCCGCGGTGTCGCGCACCGTCGCTGCCGCGCCGCGCAACGCCTCTGAAGTGACTTCCGTGCCGTCGATGACGAAGCGCTCCTCGAGCCGGATCAGATGCGGCGACGTGTAACGTCCGGTTCGGAAGCCCGCCGCTCGCAACCCGCGCTCGACCATGGCGGTTGCCGATCCTTTGCCGTTCGTCCCAGCGATGATGACGCTGCGATATCTCTCTTCAGGGTGGCCGAGGGCTGCGGTGAGTGCCCGGATGTTGTCGAGGCCAAACTTCATCCCGAACCGTTCGAGGCTCGAGAGGTACTGGAGAGGGTCGTCAACTCCCAACAGCCAACTCCCCACTCCCAACTGCAACTCCCAGGATCCTCTTGCAGCCACCACCTACCTGCGCCGAGCCATCCGGTTTGGGAATTGGGAGTTGGGCGTTGGGAGTGACACAGTTCTTCTCAAGCGCCGAGCGGAGCGGATGCTGCCGCAATCGTGCGTGACGGACGTGCCGCGGGAACACCGACTTTGAGCACTCGGGTGATGACGTCTTTCAGCTCCCGACGGTCCACGACCATGTCGAGCATGCCATGTTCGAGCAGAAACTCACTGCGCTGGAATCCTTCGGGCAGCGTCTGTCGAATCGTCTGTTCAATGACGCGGGGTCCGGCAAAACCAATGAGCGCCTTGGGCTCGGCGATATTCACATCGCCAAGCATCGCGAAACTCGCCGTTACCCCACCAGTCGTTGGATCGGTCAATACCGAGATGTAGGGCAGCCTGGCCCGATCGAGCCGGGCCAGGGCGGCGCTGATCTTGGCCATCTGCATCAGGGACAGCGCGCCTTCCATCATCCGGGCGCCACCCGAGCTCGATACGATGACGACTGGAAGCCGCGCGTCAATCGCTCGCTCGATCACGCGGGTGATCTTCTCGCCCACGACCACGCCCATGCTGCCGCCGATGAATCCGTACTCCATCGCGGCGACGATGACGTCGATGCCTCCGATGCGACCGCGTGCCGTCGTCACGGCATCCTTCATCCCGGTCGCGGCCGTGCTGGCCTGCAGCCGCTGGCGGTAGGGTTTCGTGTCGGTGAACTGCAGCGGGTCGGTGGAGACGAGCCCGTTATCGAACTCCTCCCACTCCTCGTCGAATAACGACTTCAGGCGCTCCGCTGAGGACAGCCGGAAGTGATGCGAGCACTTCGTGCAGACGCTCAGGCTCGAGGCGAGGTCCTTGTTGTAGATGATTTGACTGCACGAGGGGCACTTGACCCAGAGCCCTTCCGGAACCCGGCTCTCCTTGTTCGGCGCCTCAATCGGTTTCTTGACCTTCTTGAACCACGCCATCGGGGGCATTCTAACAGGGTGCAAGGTGCCAGCACCCTGGCACCCTGGCACATTGGCACCCTCGCACATTGGCACCCTGGCACCCTGGCACCTTTTACTCTCTAGGTCCTCGGCACGTAATAACGCGTGCCCTTGCCCATCGTTCGGAGCTGCCGTTCCAAATCGGTCAGCGCTTCCTCGCCCCAGGTGGAATCCAACTGGGAAGTCTCCACAACCAAAAGCGGCGTGGCGGTGTAGTGGAAAAAGAAGTGGTTATAAGCCTCGTTCAGTTCCCGCACGTAGTCGTCGGCCAGCGCTGGGAGATCGGGATTGGATTTGGCCCGGTCTCGCAGGCGTCGGCGAAGCACATCGGTGGGTGTCTGGAGGAAAATCACCAAATCGGGCGATGGCATGTCGGGCGCGAGGAGTTCGTACAGCCGCTGGTAGATGAACAGCTCGTTGTCGTCGAGGTTCAGATACGCGTAGATCTTGTCGCGATCGAAGAGGTAGTCGCAGACCGTCAGCTGGCTGAAAAGGTCGCTTTGCCGAAGGGCCGTCTGCTGGCGGTGCCGCGCCAGGGTGAAGAAGAGCTGCGCCTGGAATCCTGCACCGGAGCGGCCGGCGTGAAAATCGGCAATGAATGGATTGTCGGTGTCGTCGAGCACCACGTTTGCGTCGAGACGTGCGCCAAGCCGGTCGGCAAGCAGAGATTTGCCAACGCCCGCCGGTCCTTCGATCGCGATGTACCGGAAATTCAAAGTTGACAGAATCGGGCCAGTGCCGTCCCGCCGCAGTATAGCCCAGCCTCTTGCGATAGCATGGTGCGGTGCGTATCGAGCGGATCGAGCTGCGAGTGTTGCGCCTGCCGCTCGTCCGCTTTTTCGAAACAAGCTTCGGTCGAATCACCGAGCGCGTGTTCCTGCTGGTGACCGCCGAGGATCAGGGCGCGATCGGACGCGGCGAGTGCGTGGCCGACGAGAGTCCGTATTACAGCGCTGAGACCACGACAACCGCGTGGCACATCATCTCGAGCTTCATCGCTCCGGTCGTGCTCGGCCGGACGTTCGGGCACCCGGCGGAGATTTTTCCAGCGCTCGAGATGATTCGCGGTCACCACATGGCGAAAGCCGCGGTGGAAATGGCTGCCTGGGATCTCTTTGCCCGGCAACAGGGGCAGCCCCTGTCGTGCGTGTTGGGAGGCCGGCGCTCGTCGATCGAGTCCGGTGTGTCG